>LQBE01000014.1:47573-82475 GCA_002029975.1 delta proteobacterium ML8_F1
GGAGGTTTTTCATATGAGGCTGAAAAAACACGGTCTGCTGATGCGTGGAGGCATGACCTTGGGGTTGCTTGTATTGTTGATGGTGGGAGTTTTTCTCGCGGGTTGCACCCAGGAGACTGAAGAGGTGGTGGCGGATCGGACCTACACGATGCTGACCCCGCCGGATCCCAATTCCATCCCCCTGCTGCTTTTGGAACTGTACCAGGAAGAGATGCTAGAGGAGGGTGTCAGGATTGAAGTCAAGGTGGCTCCGGCGGGTGATCCTGCAGCCATGAGTGCCATGATTTCTGCAAAAGAGGCGGATTTCGCCCTTTTTAATGCCCTGGGTGGTGCCAGGCAGTTTCAAAACGGAGCCGAGGATCTCAGAATGCTGGGAGTGCATATCTGGAAAGGAGTCTATCTTTTAGCCAGAGAGGGCAGTGATTCCTGGGCGGATTTTGACGGCGTCCAGGGTCTGGCGGTACCCGGTGTCGGCACGACTCCCCACATCATGGCCCAGAAGGCCCTGGTCAAATACGGGGCAGAGCCTCAGTTTGCCGGAATGGGACCCGGTCTGGCCCTGTGGACGGCACTGGGCAGCGAGGACAACGAAATTGAAATCATCGCAGCGGCTGAACCGGCGGTGACCATGCTTTTAATGCGGCAGCAGTCGGAGGACTGGCCGGTGAAGTATCGCGTGTATTCGGACCTGGCCAGGGAGCTATCGCCGGATACCGGGGAGGTTCCCCTGGGGGCCCTTTTCCTCATCGATCGGGGACTGGCTCAGGATGAAGTCGGTGCCGGTGACATCGAGGTTATCGTGAAAGGATTTGAAGAGGCCATCGGGTTCATGAATGATCCCGCAAACATCGACCGGATCAAGGCTGACCTGCCCGGTCAGTGGCAGCGGATCTTTTCACAGGAATTGCCGCCCCAGATGTTTGTGAATCTGATTCAATCCGGCCGAATCGGGGCTGAATTCAGGCAGGCCGGGGAAATCAAGGAATCCGCCATGAAATTTTGGCTGGAAGAGTTCAATTTTGAGCTGAGTGACCAGACCTTCTTTTTTGAGGCCGGGAAGCAATGACCCTCAAGAGTCATTTCACGGGAATTATTGTGGTAATACTTCTGTGGTGGGTCCTCTCCCTCTTTAACACCGGGGGAGTTTTGCCGGGCCCCCTGAGGGTGATGAAGGCCCTTGTGGTCATTGTGCAGAGCGAGGGATTCTGGACCAATGTCAGGGATTCTTTCATCAGAGTGTTTCTGGGAACCCTCATTTCTCTTTTTCTGGGAACCCTGCTGGGAGTCATGGGGGGAATGGTCCGCTTCTTCAGGGAAGCGGTCCACCCGCTCATGGTGATGATGGAAAGCGTGCCTCCCATGGCCTGGATTGTCCTGGCTATTCTCTGGTTCCATATCGGCCCGGTGCCCAGCGTGGTGGCGGCAGTGGCGAGTGCCACCCCCATTGCCTTTTTCAATACCGTGGAGGGGGTCAAGAACATCAATAGCCATTATGTGGAGCTGGCAAAAATCTACCATCTGAGTCTTAAAAAAAGGCTGAGGGCGATCTATCTTCCCGGAATCATTCCGGTGATTGTGGCCACCCTGTCGACCAATTTCAGTCTCAACTGGCGGGTGGTGATTATGGCCGAGGCCCTGAGTGCCTATACCGGTCTTGGACAAGGTCTTTGGGGCACCTATCTCTTCGGTGAAATGGAGACTGTCTTTGCTTATGTTGTGGTGATTGCGCTTATGGGTCTCGTTGTTGAATACGGGGTGCTCAACCGGTTCAAGCAGGGACTGGTCAAAAAATATCATTTTCAATAAGGAGCAGCGATATGAGAGAAAACGCAGGGGTCAAGCCTCTGGTTCGTGTTGATAAAATCAGCAAAGCATTTGGAGCGGCACCCGTATTGGATCAGATCACTCTCGAGGTCAGGCCGGGTGAAATTCTCTGTCTGCTGGGGGAGAGCGGTTGCGGAAAGTCGACTCTCCTAAGAATTATTGCCGGTCTTGAAAAGGCGGACAGCGGCCTTAAGGAAGTGAATATTGCCGAGGAGTCCCTGGGATTTGTCTTCCAGGAAGCCCGGCTGCTGCCCTGGCTCACAGTGGGAGAAAACATCAAACTCGTTTTGCCGGAGGCAATAGCCGAGAATCAAAAAAACAGGGTGGTGCAGGAAGTCCTTGAAAAAGTCTATCTGCAAGAAAAGTCCGGATGCCATCCCGATGAGCTGAGCGGGGGGATGCGGCAGCGGGTGGCCATCGCCAGGGCCATGGCTGTTGATCCCGGTCTGATTCTGATGGACGAGCCCCTGTCAAGTCTTGATTTTCCCCTCAGGCTCAACCTGATTGGACTCTTGACCGAGCTCTATGAAGGACAGGATCGGGGGGGCATCTATGTGACTCATGATGTCCGGGAGGCCCTGCTGGTGGCGGACCGGATTCTGATTCTTAAAGACAGGCCCTCCAGGATCTTTGAAGAAATCACCATCGAACTGCCCAGAAAAGAGCGAAGGCTTGAGATGCACTGCATGGAAAAACTCTACCATCGGATCAACCGTGTTCTCATGGGAGGTCCTGTGGCAGGCCTGCCCAGAAGGTTCCAGAGAATGCAGTACAAAGGGTCAGAAAAAAACCAACCTCTCTGATTAATGCAGAGGGGTTGGTTTTTTTAACAGAAGCCCTGCGGTCACCATCACCGCCGTGACCAGGAGGAAGGTCAGGGTGTATCCGAAAAATTGAATGAAGGTCCCGCCGAGTACGGGAAGAATCACGGCGCCGATGTTCAAGGAACCCCTGATGCCCAGGTATTCCGTGCGATGCTCAGGGGGCGAGATATCCAGGAGATAGGGTTCAAAGCCGATGCGCCGGCCGCTTTGGATGAAGCCCATGAAGAGAAAAACCAGGGCAAAGATGTCGGGTCCCAGCCGGCCCAGAACCAGTGCGGCAACGGGAATCCCACTGCCGATGAAAATGCAGGTTTTCACAATCAGCCTCGAATCGTATCGGCTGGCCATATAGGTCCAAATGAGATTGGAAAAAATCGTTCCGGTGATCTGGTAAAGCAGATATTTGCCGATGTAGCTGCTGTCCACTCCAAGGGTGTCAATGGCAAAGAACATGTAAAAGGGCAGAATCATGATGCTGAAGCTGGCCATGTTCTCCACGAGAATGAAGCGGTTGAAGGTTTTGTCCCTCCGAAGGTAGTCCGGGACTTTTTTCAAGTAATCGGTGAAGCTCAGGAGGTTTTCCCTTGGAACGGCTTCCCCGGGTTCCCGGATAAAGTAAAAACCCAGGGATGCGATGGTGAGTCCGATGAAACCAATGACCAGGGTCAGACTGTAGTTGGCGGGAAAGCTGAGATTTGAAAAGGAGAAGATTCTGCTGATGAGAAGTCCGCCGCCAAAGGCGGCGACACTGGAAAAAAACTGTTTGACGGCGTAGAGCCGGGTGCGCTCTCTTGAGGGCAGGACCTTGCCCATGATATCGGCATAGACGATGCCGGCAAAGCCCCCGCTGACGGAAAACATGAAGACCCACAGAAAAAAACTGGCGATGACCACTCCGGGGCTTTTAAGTCCGAAATAGAAGGTGAAAACCGCCATGCCCAGAAAGGCCAGGGCCCTGAGATAGATTCCCAGCAGCAGAAATTTCTTTTTGTAGGTATGGGCTTTAAGATAATGGGAGAAAACCAGATTGAAAATCAGGGGGGCCCCCAGCATGATGGAATAGAGCAGGCCGAAGATGATTTTGGATTCCGTCAGGGCGGAAACCAGGGCAGGGAAGACTGTATTGTAATCCAGCATGGACATGGTCAGGGCTAAAAAGACCCCGTGCCAGATAAAGACCGTGTAGATGGTTCGAGTGCTTTGCTGTGTCATTGATCAGACCTCCAGGAAGCGAATTGAATCTGAAAATCATTATATAGCAAGTGGAGGGAATATTAAAGTGTTTCGATTTTTCTCCCGGGGATATAATTCAAATGAAAAGGAGGATCACAATGGATTATATCATTGCACAAATCGAAAATTTGTATCAGGTGATTCAACTCAAGGAATTCAGGAAGACTCCGGGGGTTTCCTTTGACGTCATGACCAAGACCATGGTGCCCCGGGTGGATGCCATCGACCGGGTGATTCACGATGCCGGCGCCCTCTCTCCCGGGCCCGTGGGGGAGGTGGCAAGGCCCTGGTACATGCACACCCACCAGGCGGACAATCTCTTTGTCCTCTATGGCCAGCGGACGATTGAAATCTACACACCGGCCCATGGCAGGGTGGAGACCTTTGAGGTGACTCCGGAATATGTCGACCACAACGGCAGGAGACTGTATACCGGGGCGGCGGTCCTGGTTTGGCCCGTCGGGGTTTTTCATCGGATCCAAAGCGGGGCCGGGGGTTCGGCCTCCATCAATCTGGCCACCCACTATGAGGGATTCAATATTGAAACCAATTTCAACATCTACGACCTGGACACGGCGACAGGGGAATACCGGCTGATTAGAGAGGGTTTCAAAGACCAGAAAACAGGGGAGGGACAATGATGATCAAATATCTCGTATATTTTGCCGTGACCTTTGCAGTGTTCATGGCTATCGATCTTATCTGGCTGGGAGTGGTGGCTAAAAATCTCTATCAGGAGTATCTGGGTTACATCATGGCCAAGGAGGTCAACTGGGCCGCGGCGGTGATTTTCTACGTCATTTTTATTATAGGGGCCCTCTACTTTGTCATTGTACCGGCGCTCGGCAGCGGGGATGTCACCCGGCTGGTGATTTCAGCCATGCTCTACGGCTTTGTGACCTATGCCACCTACGATCTGACCAATCTGGCGACCCTGGCAGACTGGCCCCTGAAAATCACGGTGATTGACCTCATCTGGGGAACCAGTCTCAGTACGCTGACCTCCGTAATCAGTTATTTTATCCTCTGGAGGCTGTTTTAGCCCTTTTTCTGGAGGTATTTGTGTTAGAATATAGGGAGAAATGCACTCAAAGGAGAACTGATGGTGGGAATTGTTTTTGCTTTAATAGCCGGTGTGTTTGTTGCGATACAGTCCGTCTTCAACGCACGGGTCAGTGAACACGTAGGGCTCTGGGGAACGACGGTGATTGTCCACGGTATCGGACTTGTTTTTTCTCTGGCCATGATTCTCCTTGCGGGAGAATTTACAGGGCTGGGGGAATGGTCCCAGATCAACCGGCTCTATCTCCTGGGGGGAGCCTTCGGCATGGTGATTGTCTACAGTGCGACAAGGAGTGTCATCCTTGTGGGGCCCACTCTGGCCATCGCTGTCTTGATTGTCACCCAACTGGCGGTGGCCATGCTGGTGGACGCCAATGGCTGGTTCGGGGTGGACAGGCTTTCGCTGCACTGGAGCAAACCCCTGGGGATACTGATTATGATTATCGGCATTGTCATCTTTAAATGGAGGGGGTAGAGGGAGTGGATTTAAAGGAATTGGTACAGAAGAACCGGACCTACCGCAGGTTCTATGAAGAGGTCGGGATTCCCGACAGCGATTTGAGGGATATGATTGACCTGGCAAGACTTTCGGCATCGGGGAGCAATAAACAGGCCTTGAAGTACTTCCTGGTGACCTCCCCGGAAGGCAAATCCAGGGTGTTTGACAATATTCACTGGGCCGCCTATCTCAAAGACTGGGCGGGCCCTGGAGAGGGAGAACGCCCCTCAAGCTACATCATCATGGTCCTGGATCGAAGCATCGCCGGGCAGTGCTACTGGGACCATGGGATTGCAGCCCAGAGCATTCTCCTTGGAGCCACTGAAAAAGGCTATGGGGGCTGCATGTTCGCTTCCTTCAATGCTTCAAGATTAAGCGCGGCCCTCGAAATACCGGCAGAGTACCAGATGCTCATGGTGATTGCCCTGGGCAAGCCCAAAGAGGTGGTGGTCATCGAGGCCGTGAAGGATGCCGCATCCACGGAATACTACCGGGATGAAGCGGGAATCCACCACGTCCCCAAGCGCAGCCTCGAGGAACTGATTGTCAAGACCATTTGAGAGATTCACAAGAAGGGGACCCTGGAGACAGGGTCTTTCTTATTGACGTGATAATGGTTATCAATTGAATCCTTTGTGATTACAGTCAGGGTGAAAAATGTTAAGGTAAAACAGATAGCAGTTTAAGGAGGGGTACTATGATTATTGCTTGTGCCACAGATGACGGAACCCACTTCATGGATCGTCACTTCGGTGATGCCTTGTATTACGATCTTTATGAACTGAGTGCCGGGGGCTTTCATTTTCTAGAGCGCATAGACAACACCACTGAGGAAGAGGAAGGCCATGCGGATCCCAAAAAAGCCAGGGGAATCGTCAATCTGCTCAAGGAACGGGGAGTGGAAGCCGGCCTGACCAAGGTCTTCGGACCCAATATCAAGCGAATCAAAAAACAGATTCTACCCATTTTGATTTCTGAGGAAGTCATTGAGGCGGGACTTGAAAAGGTCATGAAGAATTACGACACCGCCATAGGCCAGCTGCTGTTGTGCGAAGATAGAGAGCATCTTGATTTGAGGAGGTAAGCCATTTGTTTGGAAGCAATCGAAAAGGATCGGGAATGGGAAGAAACCGACAGAATGCCGGACTGGGCCAGGGGGGCAGCTGTGTGTGTCCTGTCTGCCACACCAGGGTGGCCCATCGACAGGGAACCCCCTGCTATGAAATGACCTGTCCCGACTGTGGGGCTCCGCTGAGCCGGGAAGGGCTTGAAAGTACCCAGGCCAGACCCAGGGTCTTTGACAAGGTCTGTGTGGGTTGTGAAAAATGTGTCGGGGCCTGTCCCTTTGGCGCCATTGCCATGGTGGGGGACAAGGCCAGAATTGATCCGACGCGCTGCACCAACTGCCGAAAATGCATTGCCGTGTGTCCCGTCGGTGCCATCCGATAATCTCTTGTCAAAAGAGATTATTTTTTTGTTTTCTATTGACACAAAAGTATCAATCCTGTAATATTAGCATATAAGTAAAAACTAATATACTAATGAGGTGATTTAATGGAACGGGACACCTTCCTCATCGAAATGTACAAGGCCCTGGGACATCCCATCCGGCTTGAAATCGTCAGAATTCTCAAAGAAGGCCCCCTGTGCGTCTGTGATATTCTGCCCAGACTGGATTCCGAGCAATCCAATGCCTCCCAGCATTTTTCGGTCCTGAAAAACGCCGGTATCGTCAAACGCTATCGAAAGGGGAGCCAGATGATGTATGAGGTGGTTGATCCGCTGGTCTATCAACTTCTCAGTCTCAGTGAAACGCTGCTCAAGAACCGTCTTGACAGGACGCGCGAAGCCCTGTCAAAGGAGGGATGACATGAAAAAAATACCCAGACCCCTGGTTTTTTTGTCGGTATTTTTAATCAGCTACTGGCTGCCCCTGGAAAATGACCGGGTGACCCATAGTATTCTTGAAGCCTTTTATCTTTTGAGAGACTATGCCCAGCATCATGTGATTCTTTGTCTGATTCCCGCTTTTTTCATTGCCGGCGCCCTGGCAATCTTTATTTCCCAGGGAAATGTCATCAAATATTTCGGACCTAAGGCCAAAAAAACCACGGCCTATCTGGTGGCCTCGGTTTCAGGAACCCTGCTGGCGATTTGTTCGTGCACCGTGCTGCCCCTTTTCTCGGGCATCTATAAAAAGGGAGCCGGACTGGGTCCGGCCATCACCTTCCTGTACTCGGGTCCGGCCATCAATCTGCTGGCCATCATCCTGACAACCCGGGTTCTGGGCATCGAAATCGGTCTGGCCCGGGGGATTGGCGCCATTGTGTTTTCCGTGGTCATTGGTCTGATTATGGCGGCCATCTACCGGAAGGAGGATATGGACCGGCTGCAAAACGGTGCCGGGACCAGGCGAAATGAGGAAACGGAAGAGCCAATGGGTTACAAGGGGCTGCTGCTGGGATCTCTGGTGGTCTTTCTGGTCTTTGCCAACTGGGGAAAACCCTCGGAGCCGGTGGGATTCTTTAACTGGATTTTCAACTACAAATGGGTGGTTGCCGCAGGAGCACTCATAGTGATTCTTTACACCGTCATGAGATTCATGAGTGTGAGGCAAAGAAAGGATTGGCTGGAGGAAACCTGGGATTTTGCCCAGCAGATCCTGCCCCTTCTCTTTTTCGGAGTGCTCTTTGCCGGACTGCTCATGGGGCGTCCGGGTCTGGACCAGGGGTTGATTCCCTACCACTATGTCGCCACCCTTGTGGGGGGAAACAGCCTATTCGCCAATTTTTTCGCTTCGGTTGTGGGGGCCCTGATGTACTTTGCCACCTTGACGGAGATTCCCATCGTCCAGGGACTCATGGGAGCGGGCATGGGCAAGGGTCCGGCTCTGGCCCTGCTCCTTGCCGGGCCTGCCCTCAGCCTGCCCAATCTTCTGGTGATCAGAAGGGTCCTTGGGACGAAGAAAACCATGACCTTTGCGGGACTTGTGGTATTCTTCTCAACCCTGACCGGGATGCTTTACGGCTATCTATTTTAATTGAAAGATGAAAGGAGAAAAAAATGAAAATCGTTGTGTTGGGAACAGGGTGCAGGAACTGCAAGAAGCTTATTGAGAATGTCGCCACTGCCACAGAGAGTTTTGATGGGGAGTTTGAAATCCTGAAGGTGGAGGATCTGGATGAGATTCTCAAGTACGAGGTTTTCCTGACTCCGGGGCTGGTCATCGAGGATGAGGTGGTTGCCACTGGAAAGGTTGTCTCTGTGGAGGCTATTGCTGAAATGATCAGGGAAAGACTCTAGACAAACAAAAACGCCCTTTGTCATCGGTGAAAGGGCGTTTTGATTCAGGCGAATTCCACGGTGCCATCCAGGAAATAGATGACATCCTTGCGTTCAACGACAATTTGACAGTTGGCTCTGAGATCTGGGTCTTCTTTGATGATTTTCATCAGTTCGTGGGAGGGATTGATGGCCGTGGGGTGTCCCATGAGCTTGAGCATGGAATAATCGCCATTGGTGTCACCGTAGGAGTAGGAGGACCCGGGGTCAATGTCGTGGTCTTTGATGAAATTCAAAATGGCCTTGTTCTTGCTCTCTGAATCCCACATTTTGACCACTTCCCCGGTGAACTCTCCCTGAGAGTCCAGGAGATAGCCACTGCCGATATAGTCGTCGGCTCCGTATTTCCGGGCCATGAGACTCACCAGAAAATCAGGACTTCCTGACACAAAGATGATGCGGTGTCCCTGGGCCTTGTGCCACTGGATCCGGGACCTTGAGTATTTGTAGACTGCATCCCCTTTGAGATTGATGACCTGTTCTGAAATGAACTGTATGTGGTTGAGATTGAGTCCTGTGAGGTTTTTAATGTATTCCTGGGCGAGTTCTTCCATGAAATCGTCATAGTCCCCCTGCCGGTTTTTCCAGCGGAGGTACAGCTCGCTGATATGGTCGTACCAGATATTGGGTTCGATGACCTCGTATTTCATGAGTTTCCTGAAATGCTCAATCATCAGAGAGCCCCGGTAGACAGTGCCGTCAATATCAAAAAATGCCGCAGTATTCATAGAATTTTCTCCTTTTTTTGTGGCTGGACTGTTTCAAACCATCCAGCCGGGGTACATAAGGAATAGATCAATCCCCCGAAACCCGGGGTTGATATATAGTGAGAGAGGACGTTATTTGGGACCTTACCAGGCCCCCAAGAACAACATTGTGAAACAAAGGCAACATCCAATGAATTGCTGATGCAATACCTGCAGCAAGGCAACACCAATCATCGAATGGAGGTATGCTTATCAAAAAACATCCGTTGGTTACAATTGAATATGAGGATATGAAACGTGCTCTAACTCACTAGAAAGGGCTATCTTGAGAACCATTAAGATAGTCCTTTTATAATGTTGATGAAATTGAAGGTGATTCTGGCGGTGATTCCCCAGATGACATGTTCGCCGTAGGTGTAGAAGTGCACCGGATATTTTCCGGTTTTCCAGGGGTACCTGTCGCCGAAGGGAATTCTGTCGTAGGGGAAATCTTCTCTGAAGGCAAAGTGATTGAGGCCGTAGTGGATTTCAGGCTCATGGCTTTCAAAAAATCTCAGAGGGACTGTAAAGACGTGGTCCACCTCGTCGGGGTTGATAGCCAGTTCATCCAGGCTCTGGATTTCCAGGGTGCCGACAAAGGGATAGACAATCATATTGAAGGGGGTCACGATGGTGTCAATGCCTCCGAATATTTCAATTTTCTGTTCTGGCAGGCCGAGTTCTTCCACCGTTTCACGCAGGGCTGAAAGAATGGGCATTTCTCCGTCCTCTTTTTTACCTCCCGGGAAACAGACTTCTCCGGGCTGGGTTTTCATTTTGAAGCTTCGGACCTCATAGAGAATATGCAGTTCGTTTTCAATAAAGACCAGGGGGAGCAGTACCGCAGTGATTTTGTAGGGACCCTCCGGCTGTATGGCGTGATTTTTGATGGTTTTTTTAATCCCGGGCAGCATCTTTACCGACTCCTTTTCCCCATTATAACCAAAGCCGGCGCATAATGAAATGTGAAAAGACAGATTTTTTCATTCGGTTGAGGGGGTATGTCATTTTGTGATATGATGAAACTGGTTCAAAAGCAGTATCCTGGATTTTACGAGATCCACCCGATAAACTGTAATCAAACTGACACAGAAAAACGGGTGACTTTTTTGAAAAACCTCTTATAATGATAGAGGATGCAGTTGAACAAGAAAGGTGAAATGAAAAAGAAATGATTTATGTAATAATTTTTTTGGCGAAAATCGTAGAGGTGTCGCTGGGAACCCTGAGAATGGTCCTGATCACAAAGGGAGAACGGCTTGTGGGATCCATTATCGGATTCGTGGAAGTCACCATGTGGATTATCATCGTGGGCAAGGTCCTTACGGATATTTCATCGGATCCCTTGAGAGTCCTGGCCTATGCCGGAGGATTTTCGGCAGGGAACTATCTGGGCTCGTGGATTGAAGAAAAACTCGGCATCGGCACGGCCGAGGTGCAGACCATTGTTCTTAAAGAAGATGGAAAGAAACTGGCGAACTTTATCAGGGATGCCGGCTTTGCGGTGACGGTAGTGGAGGGTGAGGGAAAAAGCTATACCCGGAATATCCTGTTCATGTATGTGAGACGCAAGCGGGTGAAAGAGCTCATCAGTGTCATCCAGAACAATCAGGAAAACGCTGTCATTACCGTATCCGAAGCGAAGCCTATCTACGGCGGATTCAATATGAGAAGAAAATAGGACCTCAGGGTCCTGTTTTTAATTGACGAAGCCAGGGGAGCGAAGCCTCCAGGGCTTCAAAATACCCTTCGGCGCCCAGGAGTTCAAAAACCAGGGGCATCCCGGGGAGTCCCTTTAGATAGTGGTCAGTCTCCCTGAAGGAGCGTTCATCCAGGGCAATATGCCTGTGTTGCAGGTTGAATCCGTGGACATGACCGTGGTGGAGGACATTTTTAAAAGACAGGGGTTTTTGGGCTCCCGCCAGAATGCCATTGGGGACATCCAGGCAGATTTTCAGCCGGTCCGTGGCAAACTCCCTCACAATCTCGTGGACATCCTCCGGGGTATATGTGATATAATCGTTGTGTATATTTTCAAGGCAGAGGACCAGGTCCAGGTTTTTTTTCTCCAGATATTCCAGAAGAAAATCCATGTACCGCAGGTTGTGATACGGATTCTTGTCCCCGGCGGGATGGATGACAACGCTCAAAGGACCCTCCTTAATAAAAGTCCTGGCAAAGTCCAGGATTTCAGCGGTGGACTTGAGGACGTCTCCGGGGCGGGTTGCCAGGTGTCTGGCATCCAGGGTCAATTCTTCCCTTTGATAGGGGATATGGTAGGAAAAGACATAGGGCTGATTCACGAGTTTTCTGATTAGCTCCCTGGGGAGGTCCCTCCGCTGAAGTGATATTTCGAAATGACGGATGAAAAAAGCCCTATCAAATAGATGCATGAGTTCTTCCAGAGTGTAGTGGTTCAGCAGCTTTTCTTCAAAAGTAATGCCGATCATAGGCCACCTCCTGCCTTCATTATAGGGGGTGATGATTCTAAAAGAAAGGGACTTTCTATGATTCTTCTGATTGACAATTACGATTCCTTCACCTACAATCTCTACCAGTACCTGCTGATGCTCGGTGAAACCGTCACGGTTGTGCGAAACGATGAAATCACCCTCGAGGAAATCCGGCGGATGGCCCCCCTGGGAATCATCCTGTCTCCGGGACCGGGAACCCCCGGGGATTCCGGCATCTGCCAGGAGACGGTTACCGCCTTTGCTGGAAAAATTCCCATTCTGGGAGTGTGTCTCGGACATCAGACCATTGCCGAGAGGGCCGGGGCAAAAATCGTCACAGCGGTTGAGCCCGTCCACGGCAAGGTCCATGCCATCACCCACAACGGAAAAGGGGTTTTCAAGAATCTCAGGAATCCCCTGAAGGTCACCCGGTATCACTCCCTGGTGGTGGATCCCGAAACCCTGCCCGGGGCCTTTGAAGTCACCGCCATGACCCGGGAGGGAGAAATCATGGGACTGAGGCACCTGAAATATCCCCTGGAAGGCGTGCAGTTTCATCCAGAGGCGATTCTGACGGAACAGGGTCATGAACTCTTGAAAAACTTTATTGACGGGGCAAAGGAGTGGACAGGGGATGTTTAAGGAAAAACTTGATTCCCGGTACAGTATGGCTGCAATTGCCAGGGCCTTTCAGGAAAGGGAAGGCGTGGTTTTTCTTGACAGCAACAGCACGGATTACCACCTCGGCGCCTACAGCCTGCTGGGCTTTGATCCCTTTATCCGATTCACCGCCACCAAAGACCGGGTCAGAATCGAGCGGGACGGCTCAGCGGTTGAAACCAGGACCCATCCCCTTGAAGCGCTTGAGCGGCTGTTGGGAGAATTCCCCGTACAAAGGGAATCTGATTTGCCCTTCAGCGGGGGAGCCATGGGCTATTTTTCCTACGATTTCAAGAATCAACTGGAGGACTTGCCCCAAAGGGCTCTGGATGACCGGCACATTGAAGACCTGCAATTTTATTTTTATCACGGTGCGGTGGTCGAAAACCGGACCAGCAGAGAAATCTTTTACACGGACTATGATTTTGACGGCGGTGCCCTGGACCGCTATCGGGGATTGCTCGAACACCTTTCAGCTTTCATTCCCGGTCCCCTGGCGCCCTTCAGACTTGAAGAGGAGCTTGCCGGCAATTTCAAACGATTGGATTATCTCCAGGCCATTGCCAGCATCAAAGAATATATCCGCCAGGGAGAAATCTATCAGGCGAACATGACCCAGCGCTTCGGCGCCCGGTTCAAAGGAGAACCCTTTGAGCTCTATGAAAGACTCAGGAGAGAAAATCCCGCCCCCTTCAGTGCTTTTGCCAGAATGGGGGACACCCTCATCCTTTCAAGCTCCCCGGAGCGGCTCATTGAGGTGAGAGATTCTACAATCACCACCCGGCCCATCAAGGGGACGGTGCCCCGGGGGGAGACTCCCGAGGAGGATGAAAGCATGAAAAGGACCCTTTTGGCAAGCGAAAAGGACCGGGCGGAGCTTTTGATGATTGTGGATCTCGAGCGCAATGATCTGGGTAGAATCTGCCAGCCGGGGACAGTGGCAGTTCCTGAACTTTTCAAGATTGAAACCTATGCCACGGTGCATCATCTGGTGGCAACCGTCACCGGGAGACTGCGGGAGACGGCGGGCATCCGGAAAATCATTGAAGGGGTCTTCCCGGGAGGGAGCATTACCGGGGCACCTAAAATAAGAGCCATGGAAATCATTGATGAACTTGAGCCCACCCGGCGCAATATTTACACAGGCTCCCTGGGTTACATTGATTTTTCCGGCGACATGGATCTCAATATTCTGATCCGCACCCTGGTTGCCAGGGAAGGCCGGGTGCAGTTCCAGGTCGGAGGGGGCATTGTCTGGGATTCCATAGAAGCCGCTGAATACCAGGAGACTCTGGACAAGGGGAAGTCTCTTTTCAAGGTCCTCAACGAGGTGGACCAGCCATGAAAACCGATTCCCTGGGAATGAACTACGGCATCGGTCTATTCGAAACCCTTCGGATAAGAGCCGGCCGCCCTGAGTACCTTGAGGCCCATTTGAAACGGTTCATGGATTCGGCAGAGATTCTGGAATTCAAGGACATAGGACGCGACAGCCTGGTCAAGGCTCTTGAAGACCATCTCCAGGCGTCGGGGCTCAGGGAGGGCCGCCTCAAGATTCTCTATAATGACCTGGGGCTCTTTGTGACCTCGGGGGACAATCCCTACGGGGATGCCGACTACGAAAGAGGGATGGCGCTGAGGCTTTCAAAGGTCCGGGTGCCTACTAGGAGCCTCTACACCCTCAAGACCACCAACTATCTGATTCCCTATTACGAGCACCAGAAGGCGAAGGCCGCGGGATTCGATGAAGTGATTTTCACCAATGATCTGGGGAACCTGGTGGAAGGATCAAAATCCAATCTTTTTCTGATTAAAAATGACAAAGTGGTCACACCCGATTTGCAGTCGGGATGCCTTGAGGGAATTCTCCGGCAGGTCATTCTGGCGGATTTGGGAGAAATTTGTACCGAGACAGAAATCAAAAGCGAGACGCTGCCGGAGTTTGAGGCGGGGTTCATCACCAATTCTCTGATGGGGGTCATGCCCATTGCAGAGATTGAAGGACAGGTCTACAACCGGCATCATCCCCTGATTCAGGAATTGATTAAAATTTACAGTAAAGAAGGTTAGGCAGAGATGGATAAAGAAAAAATCAAGAAGGCAGTGAGGGATATCATTGAAGCCATAGGAGAGGACCCCGACAGGGAGGGACTCAAGGAAACTCCCCGGCGGATAGCGGAAATGTATGAGGAGATTTTTGCCGGACTTGAAGAGGATCCCGGCAAGCACCTTGATGTGATTTTTGCCGATGAAAACCACAATGAACTGGTTTTGGTCAAGGATATCCCGATTTACTCCATGTGCGAGCATCACTTTGTTCCCTTTTACGGCAAGGCCCATGTGGGATACATTCCCAAGGACGGCCGGCTGACAGGTCTTTCCAAACTGGCCAGGGTGGTGGATACCGTGGCGAAGAGGCCGCAGCTTCAGGAGCGGATCACCTCGCAGGTGGCTGACCTCATTATGAAAAAGCTCGATCCCTACGGGGTGATTGTGGTGGTGGAAGCCGAGCACATGTGCATGACCATGAGAGGGGCCAAAAAACCGGGTTCAAAGACGGTGACTTCTGCGGTGCGGGGAATCCTTAAGACCGATGAAAAAAGCCGGTCAGAAGCGCTGAATCTCATCAATCTGAGGTGAATGAAATGACTGGAAACAGGCTGCAAAGAAAAATTCAAATCCGGGACAAAACCCTTTCCCTGGGGGAGAGGACTGTGATCATGGGAATTCTCAATGTCACGCCGGATTCCTTTTCTGACGGGGGGAGGTTCAACGCACTCTCCTCCGGTCTTGAGCAGGCCGCAAGGATGGTGGCCGAGGGGGCCGATATCATCGATGTGGGGGGAGAGTCCACCAGACCCGGTCATGTTCCGGTCCCGGAGGAAGAGGAAATCCTGAGAATCCTTCCCTTTGTGAAGGAAATCCTTGGGAGCCTGGATACAATGGTTTCCATCGATACCTACAAATCCCGGACGGCCAGAAGGGCCCTGGAGGCGGGGGCCCATATCATCAATGATGTCTGGGGCTTTCATCGGGACTGGGAGATGGCCCGGGTGGCCGGGGAATTCCAGGTACCGGTGGTTCTGATGCACAACCAGGAAGGGACCCACTATGACAGGGATATCATAGCAGCTATGAAGATATTCTTTGATGAGGCCATTGAAGCCGGTCTCAAGGCTGGAATCAAAGAGGAGCACATCATCCTGGATCCGGGTATCGGCTTCGGGAAAAATCCTCAACAGAATGTGACAGTGATGCACAGGCTTCATGAAATCAAGGCTTTTGGCTACCCGGTGCTTTTGGGGACCTCAAGAAAATCCATGATCGGAAAAATTCTGGACTTGCCGGTGGCGGAGCGTCTTGAAGGAACCCTGGGAAGCAATGCCTTTGGCCTGATGGCAGGCTGTGAAATACTGAGAGTCCATGACGTCAAGGCCCACAGCCGGATGGCAAGGGTCATGGACACACTCATAAAGGGGGAGCTCGATGGATAGCATTCTTATGAAGGCGATGGAATTCTACGCCTACCACGGTGTGATGCCGGAGGAGAAAATCCTTGGACAGCTTTTCAGGATTTCTCTTGTCCTGGAACTCGACCTGGGTCCCGCCGGCCGTTCCGACAGGGTGGAGGACACGGTGAGCTATGCCGAGGTCTATGACGAAGTCAAAGAGCTGGTGGAGGGGGAGTCCTTTGACCTGGTTGAAAAACTGGCCTATGAAATCGGCGCAAAGGTCCTTAGGAATCATCCCCGGATCCAGGGTATAGAGGTGGTCGTTGAAAAGCCCCAGGCCCCGGTGAAGGGTCATTTCAACCATTTCGGGGTGAAGGTATGTCTCAGACCATCGGATATCTAGGCCTGGGAGCGAATCTTGGGGATCCCCTCAAGAATCTCAGGGAGGGAATCAGACGCCTTGGCAGCCACCCGGAGATTGAAATTCTGAAACAGTCCTCCTTTTACAAAACAGCACCCTGGGGAAAAAAGGACCAGCCGCCCTTTGTCAATCTTTGTCTGAAGATTGCAACGGACCTTGGGCCCGAAGAACTGCTCGGGGTGACCCAGGGCATTGAAAAAGCCATGGGACGCATAAAAAAAGAACAATGGGGACCCCGTCCCATTGATATCGACATTTTGCTTTACGGGGACTTGGAGCTCTTGACAGAGAATTTGAAGATTCCCCATCCCCATATGACCCAGAGGGCCTTCGTACTGGTTCCTTTGCGGGAGATTGAGCCGGAGCTGAAAATCCAGGGGGAGGCCATCGCCGGATACCTTGAGACAATCGGGGAGGAAGGCATCGAAAAAATCCAGTAAAAAAAGCCGGAGTCTGATGACTTCGGCTTTTTTTCAGTAAAGTGTTCAGTTGCTGTTGAAGTATTTCATAAAGGGATTGTTGCGGTCCATGTAAATTACGGTGTCTTCATCAAAGGCGTTTTCATAGGCACTGAGGCTTTGCCAGAATTCATAGAATTCCGGATCCACACTGTAGGCCTCGGCATAGATTTCCGAGGCGGTGGCGTCGGCTTCACCTATGGTTTTCTCTGAAATCTCGATGGATTCCGCAATGATGGTGGCGACCTGGCGGTCCGTATCGGCGACGGTATTCTGATAGAGCTCCATGCCCTCCGCCCGCTTCTGTTCAGCAATGGCTTCCCGCTCGGCAATCATTTTATTGTAGGTGGATTCGATGTTGGAGGGGGGCAGGATGGTCCGGTAGACTTCAATGTCCCGGATGACGATGCCCTTGAGGGCGAGATCCTCGTTGAGCTCTTCCCGGGCGGTTTGAAGCACATCATACAGCATGTCCTTGTCGGTGAGAAAGTCGACGGAATTCAGGCTGTTGACCTTTTCAATGACAGCGGCATAGGCGATTTCATCGATGATGCTGTTGGCCTTGGTCGTGGTACCCAGGGCGGATCTGAAGAGACCCGGATGGGAGATTTCCCACTGGGCGAACATGGCGATTTCGTATTTGATTTTGTCCTGGGTATTGATGTTGGCCACGTTGGAGACATAGGTAATCAGTTTGCTTGAATAGGTGTCCACCTGGGTAATGAAGGGTATTTTAAAGAAAAGCCCCTTGTCCCTGACAATTTCGATATTGGCAAAACTTTCTATCAGGTCGTTCTGCTGCTGGGCGACATCATTGTCACGGTCTACGATGATTTTGGTGATTTCACCAAACTGTCTCACGGTAGCCACTTCGTCCTCCTCCACAATGTAGGTGAAGTTGGTGACAACACCTACGAGAAGAATCAGAAAAACAATGAGGAAAATGTATTTGATCATCTGCTGGGCGGTCTTTTTGGCTGAGGCTGCCCGGTTTTTGAACTCATCGGAATAACGTTTGAAATCGTTGGGTTCGAACTGGTTCTTATTCATTGACTGTTCCTCCTCCCGTCAGACTGCTGGGGTTGAGGGGCAGGTATTTGACAGTCCCGTCACCCTCCATATCGATAAAGGTCTTGGCACTCACTGTGGTCAGGATGCGTTCCATGGTATCCAGATACAGCCGGGTTCTGGTGATGTCCTTGGCTTCAGCGTATTTTTCATAGACCTGGACAAAGCGCTGGACATCCCCGATGGCCTGGGAAACGGTTTGGGCCTTATAGGCTTCAGCGGACTGGATCCGCTGGTAGGCCTGGGCCCGGGCGTCGGGAAGCTGTTCGTTCTGGTAGCGGTCCGCCTTGGAAAGATATTCGGTTTTCTGGTTTTCTGCGTTGTTGACATCGTCATAGGCGAACTGCACACTTTCCGGCAGCAGAATATCCGTGAATTTTACATCGGTGATGGTCAGCCCCAGGCCGTACTCGGAGAGTTTTTTTGAAAGCTCCGGTGCCAACTCCGTGGCGATGACCTCCTTGTTGATCAGGGCCTGTTCGAGGTCCTTGTTCTGCATGTTTCTTCTGAGGACACTCTCGAAGGCCAGACGGATGGTCCCGATTTGGTCATCGGTGTTGAACAGATAGGCGGCGGGATCCGTGATCCGGTACTGGATGACAGCCCCGACGTTGACCAGGTAGGACCCTTTGGTGAGGACAATGGCTTCTCCGAGTTCATCCGTATAGGTGCCTGAGGTGGTGGGGGTGGGGGTCTGGTCCGGACGGTAGCCGTACTGGACACTGAGAATTTCATTGGTCCGGATGATGGTTACCTTGTCGACCAGGGGGATTTTAAAGTTGAGTCCCGACTTGGTGACAACAGTGTGGACTCTGCCAAAACGCTGTACCACGGCCTCTTCGGCGTTTTCAAGGAAATAGTAGCTTTGAAAACCGATAAAACCGATGAGGATGAGAATCACCACTAAAGGGATTAATTTGCCGTTTTTCATAAATGGACCTCCTTTTTAACTGGGATTTCTTTTAAAAACCGGTACAAATAGCATATAATGAGTGTAGAGGTGCTGCGCATGGAACTTTACAGAACCATCAAAGAGAATTATTCAAAACACCATATCCAGGCCTACAGTGGTCAAATGGCCTTTTTTTTCACCATGTCCCTGTTTCCCTTTCTGGTGGTCCTGTTCACGGTGATTGGCCGGCTTTCCCTGGATTCCAGGGTTCTCTACGATTTTGCAGAGGTTTTCGTCCCCGGGGATATCCAGGAGTTTCTCATGGGTTATATCAATCAGATCACCTTCAATTCAACCGGTGTGATTTCCACTTCTTTGATTCTTACCCTCTGGTCCTCCTCTAAAGCAGTCCATGGCATGATGCGTTCCATCAATGTGGTTTTCGAGGTCAAGGAGAGCAGAAATTTCCTGTATTTGAGAATGATTGGATTCTTATACACCTTTGGATTAATCGTCGCCATTGTGCTTTTTCTGATTCTGCCGGTCATCGGGGTGAGATTTTTGGAGTTTGTGAGTCCCTTTGTCAATCTTTCTGATTTTTTCATCAGTTTTTTCTCGAGGATGAAATGGATTGTCATCGTAGTGGTTTTCTACGCCATCATGCTGCTGGTCTATATGAGAGGACCCAATCAGAAAATCGCTTTCAAAAATGCTTCCAGGGGGGCCCTTCTTTCCCTATCGGGATGGCTTCTCAACGCCATTGTCTATTCCACCATCATCAATACCTTCACCAGGATGTCAGTGGTCTACGGTGGGATTTCCGCCATTATCCTCCTGGCCCTGTGGCTCTACATTAATGCACTGATCATCCTGATAGGGGCCGAGGTGGTTTTTTTCTACGAAGTCAAAAAGAATCCTGCTTTGTGAGGGCAGGACTCATTTCTTCTTGAAAACCTGTCTGGCTCTGAGGGCTGTCAGGAAAATGAAAAGCACCGCAATGCCAGAGTTCACTCCGATGGAAAAACCGTAGGTCAGAATAAAGTCGTAAAAAATAATCAGAGAAATGGCTACGACAAAAACCTTGAGAATCTTCTCCAGGAGGTTTTCCTCCTGCTGGCCGGCTCCTCGGGCGGCCCGTTCAGCATTCACTTTTTTTTTCAATTCAATCAAATCAAACTTTGCCATGGATTCACCTCCCCTGTATTATACAATAATTCAGGGGTAAATTAAAAGGGTTTGCCAGAATCGGGGCAATAGATTCAAATCATTCCAAGGAGGGGCTAATATGTATAAAACATCCAGCAAGATTTTCGAACAGATCAAGATCGAAGTGCTGTCCAGGGAATTTCTTGAAGAGTACCAACTGGACAGTGAACGCATTGAATCCTATATATTCGGCAATGAATTCTACAAGGCAATCAACGCCTGTGTCGGGGAAAAGGATTATGACAGCAAAAGGATTTTCGGGGTCTTCAGGGATTTGATTCTTGAAATCAATCAAGACCCCTCGGTTACGGGAGACAATGTCCTGGACCATATCTACCACTACGCCCTGGGCAAGTCCTTTCCCCAGGCGGTTCAACTGAAAACCACCGGTGAAAATGCCGGGACCATGGAACTTGCCCTCAAGCTTTTCCAGGTGATTTTCAGATTTGAAAAACAGATAGAATCCTCGAGGTGGCCCAGCAAATACCCCCTGAATCTAATGGATTACGAGGAATACAGGCATTTCGATTCAAAGGATGAATATCGTCGCTTTATCAAATCCTTTGAAAATGATTATGTCTATGAAATGATGAAGCTCAATCAGGATGTGATCGGTTACAACACCCTGGACCATATTTGCGGGGTCCACCACATCGCCATGAGCATCGCCCGCCAGTTGAAGCTCAAGGGGCTCGAGATTGACCTGGGGCTGGTCTCGGGGTCCGCCGCCGGTCATGATATCGGGAAGTTCGGCTGCAAACCGGAGGAAGCCCACAAGGTGGCCTATTATCACTACTATTATTCCGGAGAATGGTTCAGGGAAAGGGATATTGTGTATATCCGCAATATTGCCATCAACCACTCCACCTGGGATCTTGAACTGGAGAATCTGACGATTGAATCCCTCCTGCTGATCTATTCGGATTTCAGGGTCAAACAGAATGCGAAATCACTGATGCAGTTCTACACCCTGAAAAATTCCTTTGAGGTGATTCTGAACAAACTGGATAATCTCGATGAGGCGAAGACCGACCGATACCGCAGAGTCTATGAGAAACTGAGGGATTTTGAGGAATTCCTTCTGCGGTATGAAATCAATCTCAATCCCGAGTTTGACATCGACAAAGATCCCATTGTCATGCCTAAAAGAAGGTACTATTCCCTGGTCCAGGGGCAGGAAATCGTCAATGGGACGAAGTTCCTCTCTATCAGTCACAATATTCAGCTGATGAATCTGATTAAAACTGAGAACAGTCTGAACAGGATTCTGGAAAACGCCAGGGGATTTGACAATATCGATTCCCTTCGGGGCTATATTGCCATTATCCAGGAGTACTATACTTATCTGACCCAGAAGCAGAAACTCATGGCCATAAAATTCCTTTATGAGCGGCTTATCACCCCGGAGGAGGATATCAGGATTGAATCGGCGGGGCTTATCGGCGAGATGGTGGCGACCTTTGACGAGGTCATCCGCAAGGAGCTCCCTCAAGGGGCAAGAATATCCTCTCTGGACATCAACTCCGATGACCTGCTTGTAAAATACATCAATGATTTTTTAAATCCCCCCCAGAAAATCATTGAGAAGCACCGGGAACTGATTTCCAGAAATCTCAAACCCATGATCAAGGCGTATTTCAACCATATCGATGACGAGGTCAAGCTTGAAAAGCTGAATCTTGTTCTTGAGAGCATTGAACCCCACTGTCATAAAGGGCAGCACATGATGTGCTTTTTAGACGCGGTCAAAGTGCTGCCCATCCACATCATGAATTGCGAGCTTTCCACCCGGGTGGTTCAGAGAATTCTTGAAATGACCCGGCATGAGGATTATGAAGTCCGGCTCACTGCCTGGGATTCCCTCAATACCCTCCTGCCTTATATGGATGAAAAGACCGCAGAGATTATTGATTTGTCTGAAAGACTTGAGGACCTGGAAAAGACAGACCGCACAGAAGCCTACGCCATCATCAAGAATTATGAACTGCTTCATCCGGAGGTGTCACTGACCCGGGAAAAGAACAATCTGATTTTCTCGGAAATCGAGCATTCCTCAGATCTCTTTCTCAGCAATCTCAAGGTGGGCACCAAAATGATCACCAAGAAACTTCAGGTGGAGATTCTCCTGAGGTACGGCATCATGCACAAGGAGACCAAGGGCTTTTATACCGCCCTGCATTTCAGCAATATGCTGAAAATCATCAATTCAGAGGAGGTCAGGGTGGCCATTGGAGAGGGGCTGATCTATCTGACGGAGCACCTTTCCCTGGAGGAGAAGGCCGAGATTGTGGTGGAACTCCTCAAGGCCCTGGAACTGGAAAATTTCCAGTACACCAAGTATATTCCAGAGTATCTGGGGGTGATGCTGGTTCATATTGCTCCCAAGGAGCTCGATGAAATCATTTACGACTTCAAGGATAAAATCAAGAAGTCCAACCGTCAGATCAGTGCGCTGATTCTTAAAACCGTCGGTGTCTTCATCGTCAATTATCCCAAGTACAAAAACGCCTTCAATGAGTCCGACAGGGTCCTGAGAAAACGCCTCAAGGAACTCCTGAATATCGTGATGAACGGCTATGTCAGCTACGAGCCCCAGGTGATCCAGATGGCCATCAATGTTCTGGGCAAGGATATCTTTGGCTCGAAGGTTTTGACCCTTCATGAGAAGGCGATAGTTTTCCAGATTGTGGGCAAGAAATTCCTTTCCCTGCTGGTGAATAACGATGAAAGCCTGGAGCTCAATTTTCTCAACAATGCAGCGGGGATCAAGCACATCTACCGTTTTGTTTCAGAGTACAGCTTCCACCATGGGAAGATTCTCTTGCCCAGGAAACAGAAAATAGCCTATTTTCCCGGGGCCTTTGATCCCTTCAGTCTGTCCCACAAGGAAATTGCCACCCGGATCAGGGATCTGGGCTACGAGGTCTATCTGGCAGTGGATGAGTTTTCCTGGTCGAAAAGAACCCAGCCCAATCTCATCCGCCGGGCAATCATAAAAATGAGTCTGGCGGATGAGTTCAATCTCTATGTGTTTCCCAGGGATCTGCAGATCAACATTGCCAATTACACGGATATAGAGAATCTCAAGGGGTACTTCGGAGATTCCCAGGTGAGTCTTGTGGTGGGAAGCGACGTCATCATGAACGCCACGGCCTATAAAAAACCCAGGGAAACCCACAGCATCCATTCCCTGAAGCACATTGTCTTCACCCGGGATGAGAGCAATGAAATGGGAGTGGAATTTGAGGAGCTTCAAAAGCAGGTGGCACAGTACGACATGGAGGTGACCTACCTGACCCTCCCGGAAAAGCTGCAGATGATCAGTTCCACCCAGATTCGAACCTATATTGACGAAAACCGCGATATTTCAGAGCTTATCGATCCCCTGGCCCAGAAATTCATCTATGAAAAGGGGCTCTATCTGAGAGAGCCCCAGTATAAGGAAATCATGAGCACCAAGTCCATTGACGTGAACATCGTTGATGATATTTCCAAGGACGACCTGTATGAGCTTCTCAGGCACCTGCCCCAGTTCAATCCCGTGGATTTCCAGAGGATAGAGGCTTATATCCGCAAGCGGATGGTCAGGGTCCTGATTTTAAAACGACGGGGGAAAAATCCGGGGGTTCTGGGGTTTTCCTTCTTCCACTGGCTCAGGGCCAGCAAAATCTATTCAGAGTTCATGGATCCGGTTCTGGCTGAAGAGATTCGTGACAATTCCGTGGGAAGACTCCTGCTCCTTGACGGCATCTATCCTGTGGATCACGGCGCCATGGGCAATGCCGCCCAGGTACTGCTGACAGAGACCCTGGCCTACGCCCTTTCCAAGGACTATACCTACGCAATCTACCGGGACTACATCCTATCCACCCCCCATTCCGAGGTGGAGGAGGTTCTCAGCCTCCAGGGCTTCATCAAGACCTGTTCCGGGGAGAAAAACTGTATCTTCCATGTCAATATGAGCGCACCCTGCACCTTGAATCTCGATGTGCAGTCCATGATCAAGGAGCCCTTCAACCATAATCCCCAGGTGGTGAGGGTTGTGGAAAAAACCAGAAAAAGACTCCTTCGGGCGCTGACGGACCTTTATCCGGGGCATCTTGTCATCAGCTTTGATCGAACCATGATTTACGAGCATCTGATTAAAAAAATAGCGGAAGAGAATCACATGCCCCCTGAACCCCTCGTCCCCAGACAGCTGGGCGAGGCCATGTGCGTGCCCTTTGGGGAAATCCTCAAAAAAAGGATTCTTCCCAATACGGTGACCAAGTCCATGCACACTGAAAAATTTCTCCATCCCAACATCAAGGAACACCAGATTGAAGCCTACCCCTATTATCTGGATCTGTACAACCAGGTTAAAATGATCAAATCCTTCAACCGTCCCATTATTCTGGTGGATGACCTGCTCAACAAGGGGTATCGGATCAAAGCCCTGGAGCCGATTTTCAAATCCGAAGGGGTGGCCATCAAAAAAATGTATGTGGGCATCATGTCGGGCCGGGGGAAAACCCTCATGGAAGTCCAGGGTCAGGCGGTGGATTCCGCCTACTTCATTCCCCGGTTGAACGTCTGGTTCAATGAGAGTAAAATGTACCCCTTCCTGGGAGGGGACACCCTCTACCGGGGGCAAAGTCTGGAGTCCTTTATCATTCCTTCCATCAATCTGATTCTGCCCTATGCTTCGGCCAGCTATATCAAGGGGGCGGACAAGTCGGCCATTTACGAATTGTCAAGGGTCAGCATCAATAACGCCATTAAAATCCTCAAGGTTCTGGAGGATGAGTACCAGAAGCTC
This sequence comes from delta proteobacterium ML8_F1, assembly GCA_002029975.1. GTDB lineage: Bacteria > Bacillota > Clostridia > Peptostreptococcales > Acidaminobacteraceae > ML8-F1. The sequence continues at coordinate 72,512 of LQBE01000014.1, forward strand.
CACGAGCGTTCCCTGACCATGGCAAAGCTGCCGGAGGTCATGGTATATCCGAGGTATCCGGACAGGGGAGAAATGCAAAAGCTCGATCTTTCGGTCAAGCCCAGTGTCTATCTGGAATACGATGTGGAACACCTTGAACGTCTGAAGGATATCTGTGCAAGGGACTGATGAAATGAAAATAATCTATTCAGAGGAGGGCAGGGACCAGCTCGTGGTCAATAATTCTGTGATGCTGACCCGGGGGGAATCCCTGGCCTACCTGGACCTGCAGGAAACTGTCCAGGAACCGACGTTGAAAATCAACCGCAACTATGAGCATCAGTTGAAAAACTTCTTGAAATCCTCCTACCGGGTGGCCCTTGTGGGATTGGGGGATGTGGGGGCTAATCTTTTGCTGGGGCTTAAACTTTTCGGCGCAGGCACCCTTGAAGAGGTGGGGCTTTACAACCCCGATGAGCGGGTGTCCCAGCGGTATGCCCTGGAAATGAATCAGATCTACCAGGAGAATTTCGACCTTGACGTGAAGGTGGTTCCCCTTCAGGAGCAGGAAATCTTCAGGGCAGACGTGGTGATTTTCACCGCCAGTGGCGGCGTCCCCCCTATAGGAGAGGAGAAGGTGGATGTCAGGAAGGCGCAGTACCTGGTCAACGCCGGGATTCTCTCCCGTTACGTGGCCGCTGCGGTGAAAAGCGGCTTCAAGGGATTGTTCCTGGTGGTGTCTGATCCCGTGGACCTGCTGTGCAAGGTTGCCTTAGAGAAGGGCTCCCCCCATCTGCTTCCCTCGCAGATTGCAGGCTTCGGGCAGGGAGTCATGTACGCACGCGCCAGGTTGTCTGCTGAAAATCTAGGAATCACTGATTTCAAGGAGCAGGGAAGAATCTACGGTCCCCATGGGTCGGAACTTGTGGTCGCCAACAGTCTTTCAGAGTATGATGAGCCCCTGTCCATGGAACTGACCCGGCTCACTGTAGAGGCGAATCTCAGAATCAGGGCCCTGGGGTTCAAACCCTTTATCGCACCGGCCTTTTCCTCCGGAGCCCTGTCGATTCTTTCCTATTTGAGAGGACAGCCGACCTATTCATCCCAGTATCTGGGCGGTTACTATTTTGGAACCAGGGGAAGACTGACCGCTGACGGATTTGAATTCGACGTGGAAAAGATTCCTGGAAAACTCATGGCCAGGCTCGAGAGTTCCTATAAGGATATGGTGAGTTATTATGAAAAAAATCCTGTTGATCAGGGGTGATGCGCTGTCTCCCTATTACCAGGCCCTGGAGGGGGAACTAAGCACAAGCTTTCCCCTTGTCCGGGGAACCCGTGAAGGCTATTATCGCCAGGCCCGGGTGCTGATTGTTCTCAATCTCAACAATATCGGCAAGGATTTTGAAGTCCTTGAAATGCTGTCACACCTCAAAGAAAGAAATTCAGAGGCCTTCAGAGGGTCCTTTTGCGCTCTGGTGGTTTTTTCAAAGGGTGCCCTGTTTACAAAGGAGGCCGCCCGGGAGGTTGTATTTTTAATCAATGAAATGGGGGGCATCTTTTTCGGCGCTCCCCTGGTGGAAGCCTTGGGCGATCTTGAGAATCTGAAAAAATGGTCCCACAAGCTTGAGATCACCCTGGAGGAGACTCTGAAGGCGAGGGTCGTCGCACTTCTTGAGCGCCTTGTGAAGGTGGAGCTTCAATGGATTGCCCATCCCAGGCTCCTGGTTCTTCATGCCGACCGGGATTTGGACCGCTCCAACACCCATCTGTATTTCAAGGAGGTATCCAGGTCCTTTGAGTTTGAATACAAAGTGATTCATGTAGAGGATGGGACAGTCATGGACTGCCGGGGCTGCTCCTTTAAAACCTGCAGCTACTATGCTGAAAACAACAGCTGTTTCTACGGCGGGGTCATGGTGAAGGAGATTCTGCCCGCCATTGAGGAGGCTGATGCCATTCTGTGGCTGCTTCCCAACTACAATGATGCCATCAGTGCCAAACTGATGGCGGTCATCAACCGTTTGGGGGTCCTCTTTAAAAAACACCCCCTCATGGACAAGAATATTTTCGCCATTGCGGTTTCAGGAAACAGTGGCTCTGATTCTGTTCTCAAGCAGCTGATCGGTGCCCTGAATATCAATAAGGGTTACCGGCTGCCGCCCCGGTTCTCCCTTCACAGTATAGCCAATGATGCGGGGGAGATTGCACAAAGAAAGGATTTCGCCGGCAGTGCCAGAGCCTTTGGCGAACATATGAACCGGGAAGTCCATTGGAAATGAAAAGCCGCTCATTTTTGAGCGGCTTTTTTTTCAAGGACCAGCTGGACCTGGTCCGGATTATTGATGGCGGTGACAAAGTTCTTTCTGGCCTGGGGGAACTTCCTGTAGAGCTCCACTAAGAAGGCCTTCATTTCAAGTCTCGCCGTGGCCTCATCCATGGGACAGGGATTCTTGATCACGGGGAGCTTTTCCCTGCTTACGGCCTCGATGATTCGACTTTCCTTCAAATGAATCATAGGCCGGATGACCCACAGGTCCTGACGCGACAGATAGGTTTTCATCTTGAAGGTACTGATTCTTCCGGTGTAGACCATGTTCATCATGAGGGTTTCCACGGCATCATTTTCATGGTGGCCGAGGGCAAGGACATTGTAGCCTTGAGCCTTGACCGCCTTGTGAAGGGCGCCCCGCCTCATATTGGCGCACAGGGAGCAGGGATTACTCTCCTTTCTCACATCGAAAATAACGGTTGAGATGCTGGTTTCAATTCGAGTGAGGGGAACGTTGATTTCCCGGCAGAAGGCATCCATTACCTCAAAGGGATAGGCCTCAAACCCCAGGTCCACGAAAAAGGCCCCGAGCTCAAAGGGAATCGGGCTGAAGGCTAAAAAGCGTTTGAGGGCATATAACAGCAACATGGAGTCCTTTCCACCGGAAAGACCGACAGCAACCCGGTCATGGGGATGAATCAGTGCGTTTTCCTGGATAGTTTTTCTTAAATTTGCGAGGATGTGTCTCATCTCAAACTCCTGAAACGGGCTCAAAAAAAGAGAGATGAAATCTCTCTTTTCATAGGCCCTTTAGATTTTTTTCTTTGGCTCGAAGCTGGCCGCTTCTCTTTTTTCATCCAGGAGAATTTCCGCATTGCCCTGGAAGTCACCGCCTTCTTCAATATCCAGGACAGTACCGCTTTCCTCCAGGGATTTTGAAATTACTGAGACATCTCCAAGAAGAGATCCCTGGGAGTAGACCTTCAAATTGCCCTGGCAAGAGATATTTCCCTTGACACTGCCTGAAATTTCGATGAATTTGCATTTGATGTTGCCGGTGACGATGGCTTCGTTGCCTACGATGATATTGCCCTTTGCTTCGATATCCCCGGTGATTTCACCTTCAATTCTGACAGCACCGCCACTGTGGATATTGCCTGTGAGCTTAGTGCTCTTTCCGATGATGACGTCATAGGTGTCAGCACTGAATTTTTTTGGACTGGTTTCATTGGTAAACATGGCGAATTCCTCCTAATAGTCTGCTAATGTTTTTCTGGGGTTGATCTGCTTGCCGTCGAGCTGAACTTCAAAGTGCACATGAGGTCCTGTGCTGCGGCCGGATGAACCCAGTAGTGCAATAACATCTCCCTTGGCGACCTGCTGACCGACTTCGACGAGATTCTTGGTGTTGTGGGCATAAACGGTTTCATAGCCATAACCGTGGGAGATTAAAATCATATAGCCGTAGTTTCCCTTGTACCCGACGTAGGTGACCACGCCGGAACCCGCTGCGTGAATTTCTGTTCCCTTGGAGGCGGCGATATCGAGGCCCCGATGAAAAGAGGTGAGTCCTGTAAAGGGGTCTCGTCGATAGCCGTAGTTCGAGGTCACATAGCCTTTGACGGGTGAAAAGTCGGGATAGGCTTCCAGAAAATCAAACTGGGAAGAGACCTCATCAATCAAATCCCGGTATTTGTGGATCTGCTCGGAAATCATCTCTGATATTTCATCCTCAGTCGTGATGGTTTTAATCTCATCGATGACAGAGGGTTCCTGGATTTTTTCTTCATTGATGGCCAGAAGTGTCGTCTGGTCAATGCTTCGACTGATGGGAATGCTCAGGGCCGTGTCCCCCCGGTCATTGATCATGGAGAGCAGGACGTTGACTTCTCCCTCCAGATTGTGCAGCTCGTTGAGTTTTTCTTCAAAATACAGGGCCGAGGAATTCAGTGATTTCTTCAACCGGTCCATTTCATCCTCTTTTTCCGTAGAAACCGCATAGAGCTTTTCAATTTTGTCATCCCGGTATGTAATTTCGTCTTGCAAGGATTCATTGGTGGTACACAGGTAATCATTGAGGGCTTCAAGATAGAGATTTTTAGTGATGAAATAGCCGTTGACCAGCAGTGTCGTCACCAAAAAAGAGTAAACCAGCAGTTTGCTGAGGTTGAAATGAATGACCTTGTTGTTGGCGTCGGGGATGATCATGATGGAGAATTTGTAGGAACGCATCTTTTTAAGTTCTTCTAACAGTTTCATATCAGCCCCCCTTAATTGCAGATTTACATATCTTAAATCTACTATATCACTAAATACATTCAAATTTCAATATTTTTTTGGTTTCCAAAAAGCAATCGGGACTTTGACAGTTGTATAGTAAAAAAATCGCTGAAAGCCCACCAACGGCTTATTTTTTTGTCAAATTTTATGTGTTTCTATTGCGTGATAGAGCGTGATATGTTATAATTACAGTATATTAAGGAGGGATCCCCATGCGACTCAAGGTTTCCAGATCCAAAAACTCCGCTTCTTTTTACGTCACCAAAACGGTGTATATTGATAAAAAAGAAAAAACCATTACTGTTGAAAAACTCGGCACCGCGGCTTCCCTGCGTGAAAAACTTGGTGGCCAGGACCCCTACGAATGGGCCAAGGAATATGTCGCCGAGCTCAATCGAAAAGAGCAAGAGGATAGCCGCCAGGTCCTGATCAAAAGGCAGCAATCCAAACGCATTCCCAAAGACACACAACAATCCTTCAATGGCGGCTATCTCTTCTTGCAGGATATCTATCATCAACTGGGCCTCCACAAGATTTCCAAAGAAATCTCCTCGAAATACAAGTTCACCTACGATCTCGACAGCGTCCTGTCAAGACTTCTCTATGGCCGCATCCTGTTCCCTTCCTCAAAACTCAGTACCTTTGAGCTCTCCAAGAACCTTTTGGAATCCTCCCCCCTTGAGCTGCAGCATGTCTACAAGGGCCTTGAGGTCATCGCCAGGGAGTCCGACTTCATCCAGTCCTCCGTCTACAGGAACAGTCTTGAAATCTCCAAGCGCAACGATAAGGTGCTTTATTACGATTGCACCAACTATTTCTTTGAGATCGAGCAGGAAAGCGGTCTGAGGCAGTACGGGCCTTCCAAGGAACACCGACCCAATCCCATCGTTGAAATGGGATTGTTCATGGATGGTGATGGGATTCCCCTTGCCTTTAGCATCCACAGCGGCAACACCAATGAGCAGCAGACCCTGCTGCCCTTGGAAAAACAGATCATGAATGACTTTTCACTCTCGAAGTTCGTGGTCTGCACAGATGCAGGACTCTCCTCAATGGCCAATCGCAAGTTCAACAACCAACAAGACCGGGCCTTCATCACCACACAATCCCTCAAAAAACTGAAAAGCCACCTCAAAGAGTGGGCATTGAGCCCGGATGGATGGCTGCTGGGCAGTTCACCCGAGCCCTTCAACCTCGAGAGCATTTTGCAGTCTGAAGAGTTGACGGAGCGCTACTGGAATGCCACCTTCTATAAAGAGAGATGGATCAACGAAAACTCTCTGGAGCAAAGGCTCATCGTGACCTTTTCGTTGAAATACCAGAACTATCAGAGGACCCTTAGAAATCGTCAGGTGGACCGGGCCCTCACTCTGATAGAAAAGGCACCCTCTACACTGAAAAAACATCGCCAGAACGATTACAAACGCTTCGTTGAGCAAACCAGCATAACGGATGATGGAGAAATCGCGGACAGGGAAATGTATGAACTCGATGTCCAAAGAATCCTTCAGGAGCAAACCTATGATGGCTTCTATGGTGTCTGCACCAACCTCGAAGATGAAGTCGAAGAAATTATACGGATCAATCACAGGCGATGGGAGATTGAAGAGAACTTCCGGCTCTTGAAGACCGATTTCAGGGCCAGACCCGTCTATCTGAGCCGCGATGACCGCATCAAGGCGCATTTCACGACATGCTTTCTCGCGCTTGTGCTCTACCGTTATTTAGAAAAGCAGCTCAAGGAACAATTCACAAGCTCACAAATCATCACACAGCTCAGGGAGATGAACTTCTACCACGTTCCAGCTGAAGGCTATGTGCCAACCTACACAAGAACCGATTTCACTGACGCCCTGCACAAGTCCTTTGGGTTCAATACCGACTATGAGATTGTCAGCACTAAAAACATGCAAAAAATATTCAAACAGACAAAGATGAGTAAGAAGGTACGCAAAAAATAAGGCACTTAAAAAGCTCTGAACCTCTTAATCGCAAGGGGTTCAGAGCTTTTATCGTCTTACAAGTGTCAAACGCGGGATATCACTAAATACATTCAAATTTCAATATTTTTTTGGTTTCCAAAAAGCAATGCCCGCCCTCCTGGGAATGAATCTGACCTCAAAAGGACCAGGGGTTCAAAAGGTGCTCTGGAACCGGCTGGTGCGGTTTAATTATTTTGAAATAATTATGGGGAGTGATATAATCATGTCATAAGGATGAAGAGGAGGGTTACAATTGGGAAAAGTGGTTATCGATGGCAGTTCCTTGACCCTTGATGATATCATCAAGGTTGCCCGCAAAGGGTTTGAAGTTGGCATCAGTGACGAAGCCAGGGAAAGGGTGGTCTTCTGCAGAAAAAAGGTAGACCAGTATGTGGAAGAGGACCGGACAATCTACGGCATTACCACTGGCTTTGGAAAATTTTCAGATATCAATATTGACCACGAAGAAACCAAAGACCTGCAGAAAAACCTGATTATGAGCCATGCCTGCGGCGTTGGTGATTTCTTTGAAGATGAGGTGGTGCTGACCATCATGCTCCTCAGGGCCAATGCCCTGGCCAAGGGCAATTCAGGGGTGAGACTCGGCACCCTGGAGAGCCTGGTTGAGTTGATCAACCGGCGGGTGCTTCCCAGGATTCCGGAAAAGGGTTCTCTTGGAGCCAGTGGCGATCTGGCCCCTCTTGCCCATATGGTCCTGACTTTGATCGGGCTGGGAGAGGCGAAATACCAAGATGAAGTCATGGATTCGAGTTCAGCTCTTGAAAAGGCGGGTCTTGAGGCAGTGGTTCTGACCTCCAAGGAGGGTCTCGCTTTAATCAACGGCACCCAGGTGCTCACCGCCGTGGGGGCTCTGGCACTCATTGACGGTCTCATGCTCAGTTCCCTGGCGGATGTCTCGGCAGCCCTTTCCATGGAAGCCCTCAGCGGCATCACGGATGCTTTTGACGCCAGGGTCCACGCCCTCAGACCCCATCCCGGACAAATGGATGGGGCGGCCAATCTCCTGAAAATCCTGGAGGGGTCGAAAAACACCACCAGGCAGGGAGAAATCAGGGTTCAGGACGCCTATTCCCTGAGGTGTGTCCCCCAGATCCACGGGGCCACCAGAGATGCCCTCACCCATATCAGAGAAAAGGTTGAAATCGAAATCAATGCGGTCACCGACAATCCCATCATATTTCCCGAGGATGACTACGCCATTTCAGGAGGCAACTTTCATGGACAGCCCATGGCGCTGGCCTTTGATTACCTGGGAATCGCCCTTGCCGAGCTGGCCAATTCCTCCGAAAGAAGACTGGAGCGGCTGGTGAATCCGGCGCTGAGTGAGCTCCCGGCCTTTTTGACCCCCCATGGGGGACTCAATTCAGGGTTCATGATTGTCCAGTACACAGCGGCGGCCCTCGTATCCGAGAATAAAATTCTGGCCCATCCGGCCAGTGTGGATTCCATCCCCTCCTCCGCCAATCAGGAAGATCACGTGTCCATGGGCACCATAGCCGCCCGCAAGGCCAGGGATATTCTCGACAATTCCCTCAAAGTCATCGGTCTTGAAATGCTGACAGCCTGCCAGGCTATCGATTTGGCGGGTCACAGTGAAGGGCTGGGTGCCGGCACCCGAATTGCGTATGATATGATCAGAAATCAGGTCAAAAGCCTTGAAGAAGACCGGGTGATGTACTATGATATCAACAAAGTTGTCAATCTGATCCAGTCCCACGAAATGTTTGAGGCGGTGTCAAGGCAGGTTGATTTGAAGTAGGAGGATGTATGATTACCAAAGAGTTGATCGATAAAATCAATTTTTATGCCAACAAGGCTAAGACTGAAGGGCTTTCCGAGGAAGAGAAGCAAGAGCAGGAACGCCTCAGGGGAGAGTACCTGAAGCACTTCAGAAAGAGATTCAGAAAGCAGCTGGACAATATTGACATTGAAATAATTGACTAGGCAGGGAAACCTGCCTTTTTAATTGACTTTTTTTGACACAAGGGATATCTTATAGGTATAAAAAAAAAATTATATGGAGGCTTTGGATGAGTGAGACAAGCTTTGGAAAAAAGAGCGCCTGGCTGTCCCTGGAGGCTGATGAAAGAGACCGGGTCTTCTCACTGGGAGAGGAATACAAATATTTCATTGATACGGCGAAAACGGAGAGAGAAGCCGCCGCACTGATTGCACAGATGGCTGCGGCAGAGGGATATTTTCCCCTGGAGGATTATTTGTCGAAGCAGCGGACCCTTGGACCCGGGGAAAAAATTTACGCCCTCAACAAGCATAAATCCGTGATTCTCTTTGTCATGGGACAAGAGCCACTGGAAAAAGGCATGCGAATTGTAGGGGCCCATATCGATTCCCCGAGACTCGACCTCAAACCAGTTCCCGTCTATGAAGACACTGACCTGTGTCTGATGAAAACCCATTATTACGGCGGCGTCAAAAAATACCAGTGGACGTCGATGCCCCTGGCTCTGCACGGGGTTATTGTCAAAGGCGACGGGACAAAGCTGGAGGTTGCCATTGGCGAGGGGGAAGAAGATCCTGTATTTTACATCAGTGACCTGCTGCCCCATCTGGCCAAGGACCAGATGCAAAAGAAGGCTTCCGAGTTCATTGAAGGGGAGGACCTCAACCTGCTGGTCGGCAACATCCCCCTTGACGGGGATGAGAAGCAGCCGGTGAAGGCCGGGATTCTGGAAATTCTCAAGCAGACCTACCATATCGATGAAAAGGATTTTCTTTCGGGAGAATTTGAGGTCGTGCCGGCGGGGAAGGCGCGGGATGTGGGATTTGACCGGTCCATGATTTCAGGTTACGGGCATGATGACAGGGTCTGTTCCTTTGCCGGCGTGAAGGGGATGCTTGACATCGAGACTCCGAAGTTCACTGCCGTGGGCATGTTCATGGACAAGGAAGAGGTGGGCTCTAAGGGCAATACCGGTTCCGAGTCAAAGTTTTTTGAAAACGTGGTTGCGGAATTGATCAATCTGCAGGAAGAGGACTACTCCGATCTTTATCTGAGACGGGCCTTCATGGAAACCAGGGTTTTGTCGGCGGACGTCAATGCGGCCTTTGACCCGGGCTTTAAAAGTGTCTACGACAAGAGCAACACCGGATTTCTGGGCGGCGGTCTCCAGGTGACCAAATATACCGGTTCAAGAGGGAAAAGCGGCTGCAGTGACGCCAATGCAGAGTTTCTGGCCGAGGTGGCGAAGCTGTTCGATGACCACCAGGTCACCTGGCAGACTGGCGAACTGGGCAAGGTGGACCAGGGGGGTGGCGGTACAATTGCCTATATCCTGGCCAATCTGGGGGCCGAGGTGGTGGATTGCGGTATTCCGCTGCTCAGTATGCACGCTCCCTATGAACTGCTGAGCAAGGTGGATCTGTATATGGCCTACAAAGGCTATCGGGCGTTTTTAGGCTAAAAAAAAAA
>LQBE01000014.1:82555-82798 GCA_002029975.1 delta proteobacterium ML8_F1
ACCTTTCGAAGATAAAGTTTTTGAAAGCCTCGCAGAGGGGGGAGAGGGCAATCTTTTCATTATAGGCAAAGTAGAAATCACGGGTGATTTTGAAGTCCTCTATGGCAACCACCTTGAGGTCCTCACAGGAACCGTCTGCGGGGAGCTCCTGATTGGAAATGAAGGACAGCCCGATATTTCTGGCAATAAACTGTTTGATGGTGGCGGTATTTTCGATTTCCGCCTTGATGGTCAAATCCTCCA
>LQBE01000014.1:82882-97384 GCA_002029975.1 delta proteobacterium ML8_F1
TTTCCCTGAGAATCAACGGAATGGTTTTCAGCTCTTCAAGGGTCAAGCGGTCTTTAGGATAGTTTTTTGAGGCAATCAACTGGATTTCATCCCCCATGATTTCCCTGTACTGAAGGTTGGGGATGGACAGACGCTGCCCCACGATACCGAAATCCACCTCGCCGCGGCTGATTTTATCCAGTACCTGATGGGAATCATGGCGAAGAATTTTATAGCGCACATTGGGGTAGATTTGGGAAAATTCCTGTATCAGGTCCCCTAAAAAATAGTGCTGGGGAACTGTGCTGGAGGAAATTTCCAGGAGTCCGGTAATTTCCCCCTTGAAGCGGTTCAGGGAGAAGAGGGCCTGGTCCCTGGTATTGATAATGTCGAGGGCGTGCTGAAAAAAAAGCTCCCCCGCATCGGTCAAGGAGACCTTTTTATTCATTCGGTTGAAAAGAAGGGTGCTCAGTTCCCTTTCCAGGGATATAATGTGGTTGCTCAGGGTAGGCTGGGTCAGATACAGACTTTCGGCAGCCCTGGAGAAGCTTTTGAACCTGGCGATGGCAATGAAGCTTTCAAGTTGCTTGAAATCCATAAGACCTCCTAGGATGTTCTTGTCCAGTCGAAGGCCTCCTGTAGTCCTTCGAATTTGCTGATTCGGGAGCAGGAAACATTGATGCTGTCAATCAAATCGGCGTATTTCTGGCTGATGGAATTTTTTTCATACAGGATGGCTACACGGCTGGGAAAGTTCTTGAAAATTTCTATTTTGCTGATTTCGATGGCCTCGAATTCGATGCCGTCGATATTGCGGATATCCAGTATCAGGGGATACTCAAAAAAACGGCTTTTTACGATCTCAAGAATTGCTATGAGATGGTTTTTGGAAATAATAAACTGATCGACAAATTTTACGACGACGATGTTGTCGGAATTGATTTCCAGGGTATAATATATTTCGTTATGAGCCAATTTTCATCACCAGTAGAATAATACCCAATCGGGATGCATTAATTCAAAAATTATTAAAGGAGTGAGTTTGATGAAAGTAACCTTCTTTCGGATTGTCGTATTTCTAGTCGTATTTTCCCTCCTTGGTGGGATTGGCGCCGGTGGCATCTACTGGCTTTTGGAGAATCGCTTTGAAGAGGATTCTGTAACCATATACCAGGATATCCGTGAAATGCCCGGTGACGGGTCCCCGGGAGGGGGAAGCATCGAAGAGATAGCCGAGGCAGTGGGCCATCAGGTGGTGGCAATCACCACAATCATAGAGAGTCGAAACCTGTTCAATATGATCTACGAATCAGAGGGTCTGGGGTCCGGGATTATTTTTGACAACAATAATCAGGGAGTCTACGTGGTGACCAACCAACACGTCATCAACGGGGCCAGGGAAATCGGCGTCGACCTGGGGGAGGGGAAACTCTATCCAGCCGAAGTAATCGGTGAAGACACCCAGACGGACATCGCCGTAATCCGCATCAATCAGGAGGAGCTTTCTCAGGAACTTACAGACAAGATCAAGCCAGCGGTTTTTGGTGATTCAGACCAGTTGAAGGTGGGAGAGATAGCCATTGCCATAGGGAATCCGCTAGGCTACAACAATACAGTGACCGTCGGGGTGGTCAGTGCCCTGGACCGGGATCTGATGCGTTCCAACAGCGGCACCAGCTTGATTCAGACCGATGCGGCCATCAATCCCGGGAACTCTGGAGGCGCCCTGGTCAATGGCAGGGGCCAGGTCATCGGAATCAATACCGCCAAGATTTCCGAAACCAGCGTGGAGGGCATTGGTTTTGCAATTCCTGTCAATGAGGCCCTGCCCATCATCCGGGATCTCATCGAGCACGGCTCAGTGCAGCGCCCCTATATCGGCATCTCAGGCAGGACCATTGACGAGGAACTCTCTCAGATTTACGAGCTGCCCATTGGGGTGATCATCACGGAAGTCGATCCCGGCGGACCGGCTGCCGAGGCCGGCATGGTGGTGGGGGATGTGATTGTCGCCCTGGAAGGGAAACTAATAAAAACCATTGAAGAGCTGATTGAAATCAAGAACCAGTATCAGGTCGGGGACAGGATTGAGCTGAAAATCGTCACAGAAGACCGAAAAGAAGTGACCTATGAAGTGAAACTGGGTAAATACTGAATATCAGGTACAGGAGGAGGGATTCATGCGTATTCAGTCAGTGACCTTTGTGGAAAACAGCGGCAGAGTCTGTGAGTTTACCGTAGGGCAGGATGGAATCGAGGATATTGTGGAGCAGGTGGAAATGGTGGGACTTACCCGGCGGAAAAAGGTTTATTATGTGGTGAAATATAAAAACGGTCGGGTGAAACGGTACGACAATCCCTGTGAAATCGGATATGATGACTAGCCATGGGGGCAGGGAAAACTGGGGCGGGCTTTTTGAAAAGCCCGCTTTTTATGTGGAAGAAGGAAATTGGACATTTCAGCCGTCACGCCGGCCGGAAAACTCAGTTAAAAAGCAGGTCAGAGTTTAATAAGGAAAAACGACAGTTACCGACATTAAAACAGTATTTTACTTGACAATACCGAGGGAGCGGTGTTAAACTTTAGGCAGTGGTCGACCAGTCGACAACACTGATTCGAAAGAGGACGGCCCCGCATGAAAATGAAGCCTGACGGGTCTGAAATCCAGCCCTCAAGGGACTTGTCTCAGTGATTTCAGAGTTGAAAGCTTCCATCAGTTTCTTCTGGCCTAGATGGCAGAAGCGTTAAAGCGGGTGCAAGTCGCTTTTGAGTTGGCTTTTGATAGAAAAATTGACGGCCAAGGCCTCAGTTTTTTTATAGCTTCCTCACCAACATGGCAAAGCAAAAGGCCTGGTGTGGACAAACATAACCCCAGTGGCAGCAGGATGACTTGATTCTATTGATATTGATTCTACTAAAAGATGTGGCAGGTCCCGTCACAGTCTAAGCTATTGTCATTGTTGGTGAAATGGAAGCAGGACAGGTCCAATATCCCTTCATGAATTCAATGAGGATGAGGCACGCTGTCCCCCCTGGCATCGGGGTCGCCTTTCAAGGCACAAGAAGCGTCAGAGCCACGGCCCCTTTCAGTTACAGTGATTTATTTTCTTTCAGCCTGCAAAGAGAATAATCGAGAATAATCCAAGGCAAGCCACCAGATAGGTAAGACAAATTACGAGGAGGAATCAGCATGAACAGAAGAGAGCGAATCCAAGCGGCACTTCAAAAGAAAGAGACAGATCGCCTACCCTTTAGTCTGTGGAGACATTTTCCCAATCTTGACCAGCATCCGAGGAAGTTGGCCGAGTTATCCCTGGAATACCAGAGGAAATTCAACCTTGATTTTATTAAATTCACACCCTACGGCATGACGGCAACCATTGACTGGGGCGTCAAGTTGAAATTTTTCCCGGGATTTGACACGGCAGCCATTGCCGCAGAACCGGCAATCAAGACCCCGGAGGATTGGCTGCATTTGACACCCTGGAGCGGCACCGATGGAGAATACCTCCATGCCCTTGAAGGTCTCAGGCTTACCATGCTGGAAAAACCAGAGGATACGCCCTTGATTCAGACGGCCTTCAGTCCCTTGACCAATGCCATGAAAATGGCTGGTGAAGACCAGCTTCTGCAACATATGAGAGAGCATCCCGAGAAGCTCGAAACCGCCCTTCAGGTGATGACCGAGACCACTATCGGATACATTGCTGAAAGCATCAGGCGGGGAGCCGAGGGTGTATTCTACTCAACCCAGATGTCCTGCTACGACAAACTGACCGTGGAAGAGCAGGAGCGGTTCGTGCGCCGGTATGATGAGCAGATTCTTCAGGCCGCCAACAAACTGGCATGGTTCAATGTGCTCCATCTTCATGGTTCCAACACGATGTTCAAGGAGGTAGCGGATTATCCGGTTCAGGCAATCAACTGGCATGATCGGGATGATGGTCCGACAATCGAAGAGGCCTTGAAAATGACAGACAAGACCCTTATCGGCGGATTGAGCCATCTTCATGTGATGGTTGACTCCGGCAATGAAGAAACAATCAAGGGACACGTACTGGATGCCTGGAATCAGAACGACCACAGGGGAATTATCCTGGGACCGGGCTGTGTGGTCAATCCCAATACCCCTGAAAGCTATCTCGAACTGATTCGGGATACAGTGATGTCAACCAAAAAGTAGATTTGGAGGATGACTATGAAAAACAAGCGATTAGTAATGATTCCGGGACCCACTCCCGTGGTGCGGAGCATTCAAGATGAGATGGGGCGCGAAACCGTGGCCTTTGGAGATCCGGCTTTTGTCAAGGACTATAAAGCACTTATCAATGATTTGAAGGAAATGTGGGAAACCAAGGGCGAGGTTTTCGTGATTGCCGGTACGGGGACTCTGGCCATGGAAATGGCCATCGCCAATATCACCAAAAAAGGGGATTCGATTCTCGTTGTTTCCCATGGATACTTCGGTGACCGGTTTATCGATCTCTGTGAGCGAAAGGGCCTTGAGGTTGATGTGCTGCAGAGTGAATGGGGCCAGACCGTACCCCTGCAGACCATAGAAAAGCAGCTCAAGTCAAAAATTTATGCCGCCATGACAGTCACCCATGTGGATACGTCCACTGGCGTCGCGGCACCGATTGAAGCCATCGGGGAAATGATGAAAAAATTCGATCAGACCCTGTATGTCGTGGACGGTGTCTGCGCCACCGGTGCCGAGGTAGAGCGGGTGGACGAAATGGGCATCGATGTCCTTTTGACCGGTTCACAGAAAGCCTTCGGCGTGGCGCCTGGAATTGCCATGGTCTGGGCGGGTCCCAGGGCCCTTGAGCGGCGCCAGTCAATGGATTCTATTCCCGAATTCTATGTGGATTTCGAAAAATGGCTGCCGATTATGGCGGATCCTTCAAAGTACTTTGCAACCCCGGCGGTGAATCTGGTCTGGGCCATGAAGGAATCAGTGAGAATCATGAAGGAAGAGGGACTCGAAAACCGATATGCCCGGCATCTGAAGGTGGCAAGAGCCATGCAAAAGGCCCTGGAAGGGCTGGGATTCACAATACTGGCCAATCCCGAAAATCGGGCGGTGACCCTTTCCAATCTGATTTATCCCGAGGGCATTGACGACGGGGCGTTCCGAAGCACCCTTGCTGAAGAAGGCATTATTGTAGCCGGCGGTCTTGGCGCCTATGCCGGCAAGATGTTCCGCCTGGGTCATATGGGTAATGTAGACATGCATGACATGGTCGCCGTGCTGGCCACCATTGAAAGAGCCCTTTATAAAGTAGGCTACCCGGTGAAACTCGGCAGCAGTGTCGGGACCTTCATGGAGAGTATGCTCAAATAATTAGACGCCTCCTGGGAAATAGTGGGCATCATAGGAAAAGAGATTCAGAATCCACAGGTTCTTATTGCTTTCCCGGGATGACAGTTTTACGTGTGAACATCCAGTCAAAAATTCAATCCGGATACTAATCAATGGGTTGAAAGTCGAAGGTTACTTCAGAAATTCCAATGATTAATCAGTGGCACCACAGTTTGTAACTAACTATAGCTAGTTAAAACGTGATGATATCCCACCGGGTTTAATCATTGGAATTTTTTCTTGGTTGGGAAAAATAATACAAATCTACTAATAATAGAGGTATTGATTGAAGCAGGTTGCTGAGAAATCATCGACATGGGGGTCTGTAATGATGAACTGTAAAAAAGTGGTCAGCGATGTTCTGATAGTGGGTGGTGGGGGTGCTGGCGTGATGAGTGCTGTCTCTGCCGCAAGAAACGGCGCCTCAGTGAGTATTGCAGTCAAAGGGAAAATTGGCAAAAGCGGCAATTATATCATGCTGGGTGGAAGTTTTGGAGTCGATGGGCCAAGTGCCAAAAAATACTGCAATGAGCCCGAGGCCAATTTAGAGTATACCCAGGAAAGTCTTTTCAATAAGATGGTGGCCAGCGCTTTCCAGATTGGCGATCAAAGACTTCAAAAGCACTTTGTTGAAGAAGCTCCTTTTGCACTGCATGAATTTTTTAAATGGGTTGAAGAGAGTGGTGCAAAATTTATCTTTAGTCCCAAAGCCTGCCGATGGCGCACCAGTGGTGTGGCTTTCGGCAGCACGCTGAAGCTGGGGCTGGAAAATCAAAGCAAAGAATCCCATATTGGGGTATTCGAGGATACGGTCATTACGGACTTGCTGACGGCTGAAGGCAAAGTCTGTGGTGCTTTGGGACTTGAAATCTACACGGGAGAATTGGTTGAATTCCAGGCTAAATCAGTTGTTCTTGCCACTGGCGGGTATCAGCCCTTCTCCCTTAAAAACACCTGCAGTGATATGACAGGCGACGGTATAGCAATGGCCCTCTTGGCCGGGGCTCAGGTGAAGGATATGGAATTTTTGCTTCATATTCCGACACTGATTGAACCGACCTATGCAAAGGGTACAATACTTCCTTTCCAGATGACCATGCCCAATCTGTTTCCATTAAGACAGAGGGTGTTTGATTTAGATGGAGAAGAACTCATATATCCGACGGATAGCAAATATAAAACGACTGCGGAAAACAGCAAGGTTAAAAAGCTCTTGATGCACTACTTTTACGGAAAGTCTCTGTATGAAAAGTGGGACAAATATGGCAACCAGTTTTATTTTGATTATTCAGACTATACGGACCAGGAGATTCGGGACGCCTTCGGTGTCATTGCTGACAATATGAGCTACTGGTATAAAAACGGGAAATACCACTACATTGATATTCAGGAACTGGCAGAACACGTGATTAACAATCAGAAGCGGCTTTTGGTGGGACTTGGCAATGAATACAGCATGGGCGGTGTAGTGGTGGATGAAACCTTCGCTACCAGGGTGCCGGGGTTGTTTGCCGCAGGAGAGGTAACAGGTGGGGTTTTCGGAGCATTCAGAAGTGGAGACGGCATCACGGAAATGTTGGCCCATGGTTTGACTGCAGGCAGAACAGCCAGTGATTACTGCAAAGAAGCATCACACCTTGAGCCGGCTGATTTGGAAGAGAAAATTGAAGCCCTTTTGGCTCCGATGGCACGCAATGAAGGTCTCAGTCCAATAGAGGGATTAATGAAACTGGAAGCAATCTGTGATGAAGGTTTCAATATTTTCAGGGATGAAGCAAGACTTGAAAACGCCCATCAGGCTGTTCATTCCCTGCGGGAGGAACTCAAAGGTCTGTCGGTTCCCAATGAGACAAAGTACAATTTGGAGCTTGTCAATTCTGTTGTACTGAGAAATTTGTCGCT
The DNA here is from genome assembly GCA_002029975.1 of delta proteobacterium ML8_F1. Classification (GTDB taxonomy): domain Bacteria; phylum Bacillota; class Clostridia; order Peptostreptococcales; family Acidaminobacteraceae; genus ML8-F1. Next base: position 90,127 of record LQBE01000014.1, read on the forward strand.
ATGTGCACAAGCGGGAATTTTCTCGGCTCTCAATAGAAGGGAAAGCCGGGGGACTCACATGCGCTCCGATTACCCGGAGGTCAACAATCACGACTATCAGTTCAGTTACGTCGCCGCTTTGGAAAAGGGATCCTTAGCCTATACAAAGAGCTATCCGCAGGAGATTTTTATGACGCTTGACAAGGATAATTATCCGGATGTTGCACAGTGCATATCAGTTTCAATAATGGGGGTCAAGGAATGAAAGTTGAGATTGTAAGGAGTCACGGTACTGATGTTTATGAGGTGCCTTTAGAACAGGACTCTATGACGGTGATGGATATTTTAGACTATATTTACACTCACGTTGACCACACTCTGGCCTACTACAAACATAGCACCTGCAATCAGGCAATCTGTGGCAGATGCCTGGTGACTTTGGATGGCAAGCCCGCCTTGGCTTGTGCCCACAGAGTAGATCCGATGAAAGAGCGTATTCGAATAGCTCCCGCCCGGGGCAGAGTTGTGCGCGATCTGGTCATTGAACAGGACTGAATCTTCAAAGAGAGGATTCTGGTTTATGATAATTGATTCAACTGAGATTCCTGCGTAGAGAAAAATATGAAAATATGGGAGAATTCACGGACGACACTGACAATAGAGATAAAGGATTCAAATGGTTTCAAAACTATTTGAAGAGGTTTATTACTGGGGAATTAAGGAATCGAATCAATTATTTGATTATAAATGAACGTCAAATACACATGGGAAAGGAAGGTAATTATGAAAAATCGAAAAATGTTGTTGACCACAATTCTGGTACTTGCATTACTAATGATGACTCTCGTCGGGTGCAGTTCACAGGAGGAAACACCCAGCGAACCGGCACCAAGTGAAGAACCGGCAAACAGTGATCCGGAAGTTTCTACGGGCCCTGTGACGCTTGATATGGGTACCTTCAGAATGGGTACTGGCTGGTACACTTATGGGACTTTCTTCACTGAACTCATGATGGATGAACTGCCCCAGGGCTCACAGGTCAATGTTATCCCTGAAGCCGGTGCGGCCGCCAATCCACTTCTGGTCGCCAACGGCAAGTTTCCCATTGCCCTTGGTTTCAATCAGACAAACAACTGGGCTTACAATGGTCTTTTTATTTACGATGAGCCCCTGGAAAATCTTAGAGGTCTGGTAGGTTATTTGGACACCTATTACTATGCAGCGGTTGTATCCAATGATTTTGGGACCACAGATCTGGCAGAAGTAGCGGAAAACAAAATTCCCATCCGTGTGTCTACGGTTCCGGTGGGAGGATCCGGTGAAGTGGTAACCCGTTTGATTCTTGAATACTACGGCATGACCTATGAAGACATTGAGTCATGGGGCGGAAAAGTTGAACACAATGATTTCGGGACTATTGTAGACATGTTCAAGGATGGACAGACAGATTTCTTCCTGCAGAATATTACTCAGGGTCATCCGGCGGTCACTGAGTTGGCCCTTACAACAGACGTCACCTTCCTGGAATTTCCCAGGGAAATGATGGATGAATTCATTGAAAAATACGGATTCAGCGACGAAGTTCTTCCAGCCAATTCCTTCAAGGGGCAAACTGAGGATATTCCAAGTATGGGATTGACCACGACTCTGTTTACCAACACCGACCTGCCATATGATATCGCATATTCAATCACTAAAGCGATTGTTGAAAATCCAGAATATCTTCATGAAGGACATGTGGCGCTGAAACGGTTTACACCTGAAGATGCGGCAGACCCCATTGGAAACGGTATTCCTCTTCACCCGGGTGCGGAAGCCTATTATAAGGAAGTCGGCCTGTTGGAATAAATCGCATATTAAAGGAGCGGCTTAAATTATGGACAGTATTACTAATAAACTCAAAAGCCCTGCAAGTCTATGGGCGATCACATGGACTCTGTTTCATATTTGGATTGTTATACGTGGCCCCTATCCTTCAATGATTTTCAGACCGATACACGTTTGTTTCGGACTGGGTTTAGTCTTTTTGACTAAACCCATGCTCCGAAAATATGCCGTGCCGAAAGGGCATCATTATCTGCCGAAATGGTACGAGTACATTTTTGTAGCCGCCGTGGTATTTATTGGAGCCTATTTCTGGATGAACGGTGACCGCTTTATGACCCGGATGCCCTATATCAACAGTTTGACGACCATGGATTATATTGTTGGCATTTCATTGATGCTTTTGCTTATTGAAGGGTCAAGGAGGGCTATCAATAACGCCTTTACAATCATTGTGGTTTTATTTCTTGTTTATGCTGTTTTTGGCGGACCCCTCCCGGGGATATTGCGCCACAGCGGACAGGACATCACCACATTACTGGAAACCCAGGTGTTTACAACCTCCGGGATATTCACTTCCCCAATTAGTGTTTCCGCCAGAATGGTATTCTACTTCCTTTTGTTTGGGGCGTTTCTAGTGGCAACGCCTGCAGGGAAGCTGTTTGTCAATATTTCGACCGCCTTGACGCGTAAATCCAGAGGGGGTTCGGCCAAGGCAAGCGTTGTGGCCGCAGCTCTTTTCGGGATGATCAGCGGTAGTGCTCCGGCTAATGTGGCCTCCATTGGAACCATCATGTACCCGGGTATGAAAGATGACAAATTCGACCACATCTTTTCCGGAAGCATGCTTGCCATTGAGGGTACGGCCGGACAATTAATTCCTCCTGTCATGGGGGCCGCTGCCTTTATCATGGTAGATATGACTGGAAGCAGCTATGCTGAAGTGATGATGGCTGCCATCCTGCCCTCCATTGTATTCATGGTGGCCTTGTATATGATGATTCACTTGTATGCCCTGAAACATGGCATTCAACCCAGGAATGAAGACATCACACAAATTAAAAAGGATATTCTCAAACATTTTCACCTGCTATTGAGTATTGTGGTGCTTGTGGGGATGATTTTAATGGGATTCTCAATCATGAGATCCGCCGCCTTTGCAAGTGCAATGCTGTTTTTAATCAGTCTGATCAGAAAAGACACAAGACTGAATCTGTTCAAACTGCTTGATGTATTTGAGAAAACTGCCAGGTCCGCCCTTGTGGTTACAATGCCCTGTGCCCTGGCTGGTATGATCATCGGGGTCATTGTGGGAACAGGACTCGGCATGAGATTCAGCAGCCTGATCAATTCACTGGCACAGCATAATTTATTGATTGCATTGGTAGCCACTATGTTGATGGCCTTAGTACTTGGTATGGGAATGCCCACCAGTGCCGCCTACATCATGGCAGCTACACTGCTCGCCCCATCGATTGTCGCTCTTGGTGTACCACTGTTGGTGGCCCATTTCTTTGTATTCTATTTTTCAATTCTTTCCATGCTCACCCCTCCAGTGGCGCTATCTTCCTATGCGGCAGCCGGCATAGTGGATGCGGATATGTGGAAACTGGGTCTGCACGCATTCAAGTATAGTCTGGTGATTTTTGCGATTCCCTATATATTCATTTACAATCCGGCATTGCTTGGATACGGTTCATTTCTTGAGACAATATTTGTGCTGTTTATCGCTATCATGGGTGCCATGGCAATGAGTATTGCAATCACAGGATTCGGCTTTGTAAGGACTACAAAATTTGAAAATGTCATTCTTGTGGTCGTGGCTATTCTCGTCATTGCGCCACAATTGATTGCAACAGCAGTCAGTGTGGGAGCCTTTGCCTTTGTGATGGTCAAGCAATTGGCTCGGAAAAAACTTCTCGATAAAACTGAAGTCATTTAAATGCTATTAATCAGGTTTCCCCGCGGGATCCGGCTGTTGTGAATGTATCCTGTCCCCTCAGAATATTTTTGATGATGTATTGAATGCTGAGCCGGGTCCCGTTTTTTTGACATGAAGGTCAGGTTGTTTTGTCTGCTAAGGTTATGGATTGCTACAGACTTTTACAGGTAACTATTGAGTATGATTCGAGTCAATCTGACAGTCTGCTGTAATGAAAGACATGAATTTGGGAGTGATGGTATGAAGAGTATCCAACTTGAGACACTAAGAACTGAAATTCTGGGAATAAATGAAAAATTTCTCACTCCCTACGGTGAGAGAATTATGACGTATGCCGATTATACGGCTTCGGGAAAACCCTTAAAATTCATTGAAGAGTATCTTCTGGAGATTCAAAAATTTTATGCAAATTCTCACACGGAAGATGATATCACAGGCAAGACAATGACACGATTGATTCACAAAGCGGAGCAAATCATAAAAAATGAGGTCAATGGCACAAAAGAGAATTCCGTTATTGCTGCCGGTTCGGGTTCTACAGGAGCCATGGAGACCCTTGCCAAGATACTTGGAATCTATATTCCACCGGCGACTCGAAAAACTTTTCAGGAAATGTCGGAGTTTTCAGACTATCCCCAGGACATTCAGAGTTTCCTGGATCCCGGCAATAAGACCGGGGCTCCTGTGGTGTTTATTGGTCCCTTTGAGCATCATTCAAACATCCTGCTTTGGAGAGAGAGTGTGGCTGAGGTTGTCAATATTGGACTGGACCAGGATGGCTATCTTGATTTAGAGGAACTCAAGAGAAAGGTGTCAGATCCAAAATACAAGAAAAGACGAAAAATAGGCTCTTTTTCTGCCGGGTCAAACATCACTGGTGTCAAAACTCCGGTGTATGAAGTGGCAGGAATTCTCCATGACAATGATGCTATTGCGTGCTTTGATTTTGCTGCAAGTGGCCCGTATGTGGAAATCAACATGAACCGGGATGGTAAAGCCTATTTCGATGCAGTTTCAATCTCTCCCCATAAATTCATCGGAGGCCCGGGATCATCAGGGATACTCGTAATAAACAACAGGATATACGACACCGAACTGCCGCCAACGGTCATGGGAGGAGGTACTGTTGATTATGTGAGTGACTTCGGCCAGGATTACATCCATGACATCGAAGAGAGGGAAAAAGCTGGTACGCCGGGAATCATTCAAATCATGAAGGCGGCTCTGGCTATTGAACTGAAAGGACAAGTCGGTGTAGAGCAAATAGACCGGATTGAAGAAGATTATACAGAACAATTCATCCGAAGATTCAAAGACAACAAGAATATTGAGATTTTAGGTCCAATGGAACCTGAGAAAAGAATCTCAATAATCTCCTTTGTCATCAAGCATAATGAGGCGTACCTTCATCCGAGATATGCCACCATGCTCCTCAATGATCTTTTTGGTGTTCAGTCAAGGGCTGGATGCTCTTGTGCTGGTCCCTATGGTCATAAGCTGCTGGGGATTGATGATGGATTGTCTGAAAGATTCCGCAGCGCCATTCAAAATGGGTACAGTTCAATCAAGCCGGGCTGGGTAAGAGTCAACCTGCACTACACCATGACCCAGGACACGGTGGATTTCATTCTGGATACCATTGAGTTTGTAGTCAATTACGGTTACCTATTTCTCAATGAATACCAGGTTTGTTTGAAATCCGGAAGTTGGTCCCATATGAGTCCTCCAAAAGAAGTAGATTTGTTGAATAATTTTGGCGTTATGAATGCCCTTTCGAGAACAAACAGACCTCTCAAAAAACACCAGGAAATTAATCTGGCAAAGGAACGTTCAGCCTATCTGTCCTACGCCATGGCCAAGGCGGATGGACTTAAAAAGACCCACAAGGAAGAATACAGTAATTACGACAACCCTGAAATGAAAGCCCTCAAGTGGTTTCATTTCATCCACAAAGCATAGGTTTTCCTGTTGGAAAACTCACAGTTAGGAGGAAAAACTGATGATTCCCCAAGATTATAATATTGTAGTGGTTGGTTTAGGCACCATCGGACAATTTCTTCTGCCGGGCTATGAGATGCTACTGGGTGACAGGGTGTCTGCGAATGTATATGCGGTGAAGGCAACGGACAGAAATCTTGAAAAACTCAGGGAGTCCCTCCCGTTTAAAATTTCCGTTGACAACCTGCCTGAAATTCTCAGGAAAACCCATCCGGATATTGTAATCATGTGCCCTACTCCAAAGCAGATTCCAGGCATTGCCAAAGACATACTGCAGCCTTACTTTACTGAAGCCAGGACAAAGGGTATATCATTGCCTGATATTTATACCTTTGGGCCTTCACCAGATCCAAGATTCTACTATGAACTGCTAGGTGAGGATATCAACTGTGTCAAATATCTGCCGAGCATGGCTGAGCCTTTTAAAGGGGTTCCTCTGCAAAAAATTGGACCGAGTTTTTTGAGTTTTGTTCCCGAATATCCCTTTCCGGAGGATCGAAAACAGCGGGCAATTGATTTTTCAAATCTATTCGGCAAAACCTTCTTATTGGAACATCAGCAGTCGTTGGTGGGCCTCAGTGCCAAAAACACAGCCCATACCTGCTTTGAAATCAGCTATGCCATTGCCGATGCTATGAAGGCAGAAGGTTATGCAGTGGATACCTCGAATGTGGGCAGTGCCCTCAGAGCGGCAATGAGAGAACATGTAGGACTTTCAGGGGAAGGACTGTACCCTTGTTCCCTGAAGGATGTTCCCGAAGAAATCCGGGGGTTTGTTGGAAAACTTTCGGTTGCCTGGTATGAAGGAATTCTGAAATATATTGTCAGTACCGGCGTCAATCCTCAAATTGCTGAAAAATTCCATCAGGGAAGTTTTGAATCCTGGACACTGACGATACAGCTTGCTTCCCGGGAAGAACTTGAAGCCACAACGAAACGACATGCTACTAAGGGCGGCGTCAATGAAAAAGCCATCAATGTTTTCATGTCCTACTTTGAATCAAACCTGAAGAGCAGTATAAAAAAATACTTGAATAATCAACTGGATCCTAGTTTTTTTGATACGGCCGAGGGATTGGCCTACACCATCAATTTAACAGTGAACCGTCATTCACACCGTCTGGCTGACAAAGGGTAGGTCCTTTGCCCCACCACTGGTTGATTCCTGGAGTTCCCCTCTAGAGGCAGTCATTAAGCAGATTTTCATGAAAAAGTCCATCTGAAACCGGATGGATTTTTTCAAGGTCTGCAGGGGTTGATTTCAGGGAAATTTTCTTGTATTCCATTTTCCATTATGTTATTATGATTTTGTTCTTGCCGAAGTGGTGGAACTGGCAGACGCGTCGGACTCAAAATCCGAAGCTCTTCGGAGCGTGGGGGTTCGAGTCCCCCCTTCGGCACCAACCTGAAAAACCTCAAATTCCAGATTTGAGGTTTTTTTATTGGGCTTTTTGGGGGGGAATCCGGGATGTTGTTTTAATGTTGCTATTAGTTGATTTATTTAAAATGCTAATG
>LQBE01000014.1:97495-102606 GCA_002029975.1 delta proteobacterium ML8_F1
GCCTACGAAGCCAAACTCATGGGAATAGGCATCAAATCCATTGAGGACTTGTTGAAGGTCTGCGAAACCAAAAAAGGAAGAAGTGATCTTGCACTCAAGACAGATGTGTCAGAAAAGTTGATTCTGAAGTGGGCGAATCACGCAGACCTGATGCGCATCAAGGGAATTGGAGGGGAGTATGCGGAACTGCTTGAAGCAGCCGGCGTGGATACGGTTCCGGAGCTGGCCAAGCGCAACGGAGAGAATCTCTTTAAAAAAATGGTTGAAACCGATGAGGACAAGGGGTTGGTCAGAAAGCTTCCGTCAGAATCCCAGATTGAGGAGTGGATCAAACAGGCTGAAAAACTGCCCCGGGTACTCAGTTACTGAAACATAAGGAGGCGCACAGGATGGATATCAAAGAAAAAATCGAAGCAATCGTGGATAAAATCCAATCGAGCAAGACTTTCAAGTCCCAGTTTGAAGCGGATCCCGTCAAAGCCGTTGAATCGGTACTGGGAATGGATTTGCCGGATGACCAGATAGAAGAGTTGATTGAAGCTGTCAAAGGGAAGATTTCCCTTGACAAGGCCGGCGACCTCATGGGAAAGGTCAAGGGCCTGTTCTGAGAAGGATTCTGACAGACAATGCCGGAGAATTTCATGAATAGCATTTTTGCATAAAAAGCGGTTGCCCTGAAAATAGAACAAGGGCAACCGTTTCAGCGAATATCGAATTTTTCCACGGGTTCCGGTCCGCGGATGACGGTGCGCTTGACCTGAAGGATACCGGTGCTGGTTACGGTGGTATGCCACTGCACCATTTGCAGGGTGCCATTGAGCATTTCGAGGCCGGTAATTCGAGCGGGGTAGATGCAGCTTCCCGTGTTGAAGTAGGGGAGATTCGAAGACTTTGGATATTTCATCCGGTGGGTGTGACCACAGATGAGACCATGGCGGTGTTTTTGAATCCATTTGTTGTAGTTGCGTTCGATTTTGTGCCGTTTATGGGCGTTTTTTACAGGACTTGCGGGATTTCTGATGCCAAAGGCATGGAGATAGCGCCAGAAGTATTTCAAGGAGAGCATGGAAAACCACCACAGCTGGTCATTGAGCAGGTCTCCCTGATGGCCGTGGACGACAAAAAATTCCTGGCCAGTTTCGCTGTGTTTGAGAATCAGGGCTTCAAGGGGGACAAGACCCTCAAGAAAGTCATAGGTCACGTCGCTGCAGTCGTCATGATAGCTGAAGCAGTGTTTTTTGACATATGCCGGGTGTTTCAGATAGATATTGTGGTTGCCGTAGAGCATGTACAGCCGCCGGTCATCGAAAAAGCGCTTGATTCTCTTGAAGACCTCATAATGGGCTTTTTTAATGTGTTTGAAGCGGTGGTGTTCCCAAAGCTCGTCCCCATCGCCGACCTCGATGTAGGTAAAGCCCCGGTGGTAATAATAATCCAGGGCGTGAATGTAGAGGTTCTGATTGCGGGCGAATTCATCGGAAAGGCTGGCATCCCCTCGATGACAGTCACTGAAGAATATGAATTTGGAGTAATGGTCAAAGGGTATGAGGGGCGCCTGTTCATAGGCTTTGGTAAGTCGTTTGTCCGTGTGCATGGTGTCACCTCCTGATTCTGGAGACATGATATCTATACCCCTGATGGGGGGAAGGGACCACAAATAATTATCCCTGACGGCTTCAGGCCGGCAGGGGGGAACAGCGGGTCCTGGATGAAAATCCATGCAGGAAAAGGATCCCTCAATAATGTATAATGAATACAAAAGGAGGAGTTTGCATGAATTTTGACTTTGTACTGCCCTCAAGAATCAGATTCGGCAGAGGGGTGGTCCGGGAACTCCCGGAGGTTCTGAATGCCATGAAGATTAAAAAAATCATGATTGTGACAGACCCCGGTATTCTGGCTGCGGGAATTCTGGAACCGATTTTAAGGGCCCTGCAAGACGCTTTAGAAGTGGTTGTGTTCAGTGACATAGAGGCTAATCCCAAGGACTACAATATCCACTCAGGGGCTGATCTGGCCCGCAGGGAGGGGGTTGAAGCCCTGGTGGCCATAGGAGGCGGCAGTCCCATTGACGCGGCCAAAGGAATCGCTGTGGTGGCCAGGCAGGGGGGGTTGATTCGTGAATATGCCACCAGAGCCATTGACGCCGACTGTCTGCCCCTGATTACAGTGCCTACCACGGCGGGTACCGGGAGTGAAATCACCTTTTCCTCTGTGATTACCGACACCAGGGAGAAATTCAAGTTTACGGTAAAAAGCCCCGCGCTTGCCGCAGTGACTGCCCTGGTGGATCCGGCTCTGACAGACACCCTGCCTCCCCATATCACGGCGGCGACAGGGCTTGATGCCCTGACCCACGGTATTGAAGGCTACACGGCGACCTGTACGGAACCCATTGCGGAGGCCCTTGGTCTTTATGGAATTGAATTTATTGGAAAATACATTGAAAGAGCCGTACAGCACGGTGAGGATACTGAAGCCAGGGACGGCATGATGATGGGCAGTCTTCTGGCGGGTCTTTCCTTCAGTCATTCTGATGTGGCTTCGGTCCACTGCATGGCGGAAGCCCTGGGAAGTCTCTATGACAAACCCCATGGCGTGTGCAATTCGATTATTCTCCCCCATGTGATGCGGGTCAATCTGCCCTATGTGGAGGGAAAATACGCCCGGGTCGCCAGGGCGCTTGGAATTGAGGAAAAAGATGACAGCAAAGCGGCCCTGGCCGGCATCGAGAGGATTGAAGAGATTTCCAGGGCTATCGGTCTTCCGAATTTCAAATCCCTGGGGATTGATCCCAAGGATTTTGAATTGCTGGGAGAGCTTTCTTTCAAAAACGGTTCCAATGCCAGCAATCCGAAAAAAATGACAGCTTCAGACTATGCGAAGCTTTTTGAAGATATTCACAAGGCCTGAGGAGGGGTGAAAACAGATGGAAAAGATCAGACTGCCGGGGACAGAGCTTGTGGTCAGCCGGACGGCCTTTGGAGCGCTGCCCATCCAAAGGCTCACTCTGGAGGACGCCAGGGTGCTTTTGAGAAAAGCCTATTCCGGGGGAATCAATTTTTTTGATACGGCCAGGATGTACTCCGACAGTGAAGCAAAAATCGGTGAAGCCCTTGCAAAAGTGAGAAAGGATATTGTCATCGCCTCGAAAAGTCATGCCGGGGACAAGGCCGGACTCCTCGAGCATCTTGAAACCAGTCTGAGACTTTTAAAAACCGATTATTTGGACCTTCTGCAGCTGCACAATCCGAAGATTCTTCCGGACCCCGGGGATCCGGAGAGTCTTTACGCCGGGGCGGTGGAGGCGAAAAAAAGGGGTTGGATCAGACACATCGGAATCACCAGTCACAGTCGGGACAATGCCCTTGAGGCCTGCCGGTCGGGATATTACGATACGGTGCAGTTTCCCTTGAACTATCTTGCCACCGAGGAGGATTTGGAGCTCATCAAGGCGTGCAAAGAAAATGCCGTGGGTCTCATTGCCATGAAGGGCCTGGCAGGAGGGCTTTTGCAAAATGCCACAGCGGCCTTCGCTTTTTTACGGCAGTTTGATGGGCTGGTGCCGATCTGGGGAATTCAGCGGGAGTCGGAGCTGGAAGAGTTCTTATCTCTTGAAAAAAATCCCCCCCAGCTGGATGAAGCCCTTTGGGCGATCATCCACCAGGACCGCGAAGCACTCCAAGGGGAATTCTGTCGGGGGTGCGGCTATTGTCTGCCCTGTCCTGCCGGCATCGAAATCAATATGGCGGCAAGGATTTCGCATTTTTTGAACCGGTCCGTTTATCAAAGGTACATGACCGGGGACTTCAAGGAGAAAATGGAGAGAATCAATGACTGCATTCTCTGCGGCCACTGCAGCAGCCACTGTCCCTATGGTCTGGACGTCCCCAACCTGCTGAAGCGACAACTGACCTATTATGAGGATTTTTATGAAAAATTCCATGGAGGCAGTGTCCAGTAAAAAAAGCCGGCCCCTTGATGAAGGGACCGGCTTTCTTTTTCGCTTACTTTGAATCAATCTTCCCAATCCAGAATAACCTTGCCGGATTGTCCGGAAATCATGGTATCAAAGGCTTCCTGGAACCGGGTATAGTGGAAATGATGGGTGATGACTGGTGAAATATCCAGACCTGTTTGAATCATGGCGGTCATCTTGTACCAGGTTTCATACATTTCCCGCCCGTAGATTCCCTTGATGGTGAGACCGTTGAAGACTACGGTGTCCCAATCGATGACGGTATCCGGCTGTTGAATGCCCAGGACGGCAATTTTACCGCCGTGGCACATATTTTTGACCATGTTTTGAAAGGCCGAAGGATTGCCTGACATCTCCATCCCCACATCGAAGCCCTCCTTCATGCCCAGTTCCTTCATGACGGACTCCACTGTGGTCCGGGTAATGTTGACAGCCCGGGTGGCCCCCATTTTTTCGGCAAGCCCGAGCCGGTAGTCATTGACATCTGTCACCACAATATAACGGGCACCCGCGTGCTTGGCCACGGCTGCGGCCATGATGCCGATGGGGCCGGCTCCTGTGATCAGCACATCCTCTCCGAGGACATCAAAGCTCAGAGCCGTATGAACCGCATTGCCCATGGGATCGAAGCAGCTGAGGACATCCAGGGGGATTTCAGGGTCCGCATGCCAGACATTGGTGACGGGGATGGCGAGGTATTCGGCGAAGGCCCCGGTGCGATTGACACCGACACCGCTGGTGTTCATGCACAGATGACGGCGGCCGGCCAGACAGTTGCGACAGTGCCCACAAACGACATGGCCCTCTCCTGAGACAATTTCTCCAATTTTCACGTCGTGGACGTTGTCTCCCATGGCGACCACTTCTCCGACAAATTCATGACCGATGGTCATGGGCACTGGAATGGTTTTCTGGGACCAGTCGTCCCAGTTGTAGATATGGACATCGGTACCGCAAATGGCTGTTTTCTTGATTTTGATCAGGACATCATTGCTGCCCACCTCGGGTTCGGGGACTTCTTCAAGCCAGAGTCCTTTTTTCGGATATTTTTTAACCAGCGCTTTCATCATGTGCCTGTCTCCTTAACAATCAATTTTTACTTTTTAGGGATTCTCCGGGGGGCGGAACAAAG
>LQBE01000014.1:102692-103805 GCA_002029975.1 delta proteobacterium ML8_F1
ATACCCTCGATGCACCAGGCGATCACCGTGTCGAGGTCCATTTGAATCATTTCACAGCCCCTGAGGATGATGTCCCGGTCTACCCCGGCGGCAAAACTCTTGGATTTGAATTTTTTCTTGATGGATTTCACTTCAAGGTCCATGATACTCCTGTTGGGCCGCATATAGACCGCGGCGGTAATCAGGCCGGTGAGTTCATCCGTGGCATACAGGACCTTTTCCATGATATGGACGGGTTCCACATCAATGCAGATATTCCATCCATGGGAGATGACCCCGTGGACAATGGCCTCGTCCACCCCTTCTGCTTCAAGGATTTCCCGGCTCTTGTGGCAATGCTCGTCAGGGTACTTTTCATAGTCAAGATCGTGGAGGAGTCCCACGACCCCCCAAAATTCGGGATCTTCGCCAAGCTGTCTGGCAAAATAGCGCATGACGGCCTCCACGGCCATGGCGTGGGTCACCAGGGAGGGACTTTCATTGTACTTGGTCAGTAGTGCAAAGGCTTCTTCTCGTGATAACATCGCTTACCTCCATTCGTCAGTCGTTGTTTTGAGCATAATATACCATATTGACGTAGCGTGCCGTTTCTTTGCCGTCATTATAGTAGCTGTGGGGGATGTCCCCGGTAAATTTGATGGCCTGGTCTCTTTTGACCCGGTGAATCTCTTCCCCGTGCTCCACAAGAACCTCCCCGTCAAAAACAATGAGGTACTCCACGGTACCCTTGGGATGGGGTTCCCCCAGGGCCTTGTGTCCCGGTCCCAGGGCAACAGTGAACATTTCAAAGCTCTGTCTTGCATCAAAGGGGAAAAAGGGCGTGCATTCGTAGAGGCCGTCATCGCTCTTGATACTGATGATATTCTTTTTGTCCACCACACCGACTTCGTTTTCGGGCAGCCGGGTGAGTCTTGAAAAGGGGACCTTGAATCCGTTGGCGATCTTCCAGATGGTGGACATGGTGGGGTTGGCCTCCCCCCGCTCAATCTGTCCCAGAAGACTCCTGCTGACCCCCGTGATTTCCGAGAGCTTTTCAATGGTCAGATTTCTGGAAGTTCTAATGCTGCGGATATTGTCTCCAACGACGGCATTAATCAGATGCCCACCTCCCTG
>LQBE01000014.1:103903-125463 GCA_002029975.1 delta proteobacterium ML8_F1
CTTGAATCTGTCAATAGCTTGGGGCTGATTCTTCCCCTGAATCTTTTCCCGGCCGGGGAAAACCACTCTGCTTTTATGAGAGTGTGGCGACCCCGGTCTTTGCCACACTTGTCCGGAATTAAAAAATTGTAAAATTGTGAGAAAATGGTATATTGAAAGAAGAAGAATCGTCGACAGTGGCTTCAAAATCCATAAGGAGATGATCGTTTGTCCTTCAAAAGGAGCGGCACTGGAACTTTTTTTGAGGAGATACCCATGGCCCATGCCAGTCATCAGGTGCATTTTAATGAGTTTTTAGAGCCTGTCAGCTTCGAAATTCTCTCCCTCAATCAAGCCTATGAACAGGTCCTTGGTTTGGACCGGGAGCTGCTCATAGGGAAAAATCTGCTGGACCTCGTACCGACAATCGGGGAGGAGCCCTTTGACTGGAAAAGCCTCGGATCCAGGGTGGCCCTCAGTGGCGGTGAGACTTCCTTTTTCACCTATTCGGAAGGTCTGAAGGGCTGGGTTGACGGGGTAATCTTTTCCAGGAGGCACAACAGCTTTGATGTTCTTTTTAAACGGGTGGATCCCCACTGGATACTCAGGGCCTCTGAAAAGCTTGTCAAAGAGCGGAAACTCAGGTTTGAAAAAGGGAGCGCCCTCCGCCAGGAAGGCCTGTCCACGGGGGAGGTCAATAGAGGCATCAGGGACAGCCTCTATGCCCTGATGGGAAAGGGGACATCCGGGACCGGTGACCACGTTTTGAAATTCATTAAAAGCAACACTGAAGTCATCCAGGGGCTGCTGGGCAATTTGCGCGAAGCCATCATCATCGGCGATGTCGGGGGAAGGGTTCTTCTCATCAACCAGGCCGCCAGGGACATCCTTGGAATCCGGGATTCCGAGCTAGAAGACCGGGAGCTTGCCAGGGTCTTTCAGATTCTCCATCCCGGGACCGGGGAGAACCTGACACCGGATATTCTGGATACCTTGACGGTTCAGAACAATTTTGTCCTGAACAACCTGGCGCTTTACCGGCATGACACCGGGAAAACCGTTCCCATCGAGGGTTCTCTTTCCCGGATGGGCATCCAGGGGACTGGGGTCATCATTCTCTTTAAAGACAATACGGTGCACGAGAAGCGCTACCGCCGCATCGAAGACATCAGCTACCGTGACCATCTTACGGATCTGTACAACCGAAGATATCTCGAGGAGGCTGTTAAACGGCTGGACAACAAGAGGAATATCCCTTTTTCAGTGATGTACATCGATAACAATGACCTTAAAGGCACCAATGACCTCAATGGCCATCCGGCCGGCGACCGGGTCATCCGGGAGGTGGCGTCGATCATAAAGAGTGTCTGCCGGGAGGGGGATATTCTTGCCCGGGTCGGTGGCGATGAATTTGAGATTCTTCTGCCCCGCACTTCAAAATCCCAGGTTGAACAAATCAAAAAAAGAATCCTGAAGGCAGCCGGGAAATCCTCCGCCATGGGAGGTTCCCTCCAGGTTTCCATAGGCTGTGCCATTAAAAAATCCGCTGACGAGGATCTTTCCCAGATTCGAAGCCAGGCGGACAGAGAAATGTACCGGGAGAAAGCCATCCAAAAAAATGCCCGGCAGCAGGAGTGAAAATTATGATTGTCAGGAAAATCATCAATGCGGCCATGCCTTATCTGAAGGAAAGAACCATTGCGGATGTGGTGGTGGGAATCTCCCTTGTCGCTGTCAGACTCGACAATGGGGCGGTGGGGGTGACCTATGTGCTCCGGGAGGAACTTGGCCAGGGCTGTTCTATTTTTCCCTATGTGGGGCAGCTGGTGGGGCAAAGGGCCGCCACTGTCGCCCAGTGGACCGCCGGGGAAGAGGACAGCCTCAAAAGGTCCCTTGGCCTTGCTGTCCTCCTCGGGGCTTCCATGGGACAGTCCCTTGAGGACAGCGAGACTGCCGGACAACCCTTCGGTGTGGATTTTCAAGCCGGGGACCTGGTGGGCATGGTGGGATATATTCGTCCCGTTGAAAAAATGATTCGCCCCAGGGTCAGGGATTTCTTTATTTTTGACCAGGGCATCGAGCTTCGGGGAGACTTGGGGGAGGTTCGGCCCATGGAGGAGCAGGCAACTCTGCTGCCCCAGTGCGATGTGGTGTTTCTGAGCGGGACGACTGTCCTCAACGGCACCCTTGAAAGTCTGCTTGAAATGTGTTCCGGGGCCCGGGAGATTATTCTCATCGGCGCTTCGACGCCCATGTATCCCGAGGCTTTCAAAGATACCAGGGTGACAGTTCTGGCGGGATCCTGGTGGAAGCCGGATCGCTGGGAGGGGATTGCCCGAAAGATTTCCCGGGCGGGAGGCATTGCCCATCTCAGAGACGATGTCATTAAAAAATCCCTTCGAATAGCCAAAAAGGCCCCCTGAAGAGGCCTTTTTTGATTGTATAGAAAATCAGTTGGTCAAAAGTTCGCCGGCATTTTGTTTTCTGAGATAGTCCACGAAGGCGATGGCCAGGGAGGCTTCAAACTGAGAGCCGGCACATTGGAGGATTTCCTCCAGGGCCCTTTCCCGGCTGAAGGCCCTGCGGTAGGGTCTGTTGTTGGTCATGGCATCAAAGGTGTCCGCCAAAGCGAGAATTCTTGAAATCACAGGCATTTCGTCGCCTCTGAGGCCGTCGGGATAGCCCCTGCCGTCCCATCTTTCATGGTGGTGTCTGATGCCGAGGGTGATTTCCTCAAGGCCTGAGACACTTTTCAAGGTGGCGGCCCCCGTGAGGGGATGCTTTTTGACGATGTCATATTCCGAGGGGGTCAGAGGACCCGCCTTGTTGAGAATTTCCTTTGGAATCAGGGTTTTGCCGATATCATGGACGAGGCCGGCATAATACACCTTGGCTACTGTATCCTCGGTGAGCCCCAGAGACAGGGCGAAGTCCCGGGCAAGGCTGGCGACGTTTTCATTGTGTCCGTTGGTGTAGGGATCGTGAACGGACAGCAGATTGCTCAGGGCTTTGATAATGCTGCCGGTCATTTTTTCGTGAAGTTTTTGAAGATCCTGTTCTTTCAAACTTATGGCCTGTCTGAACCGGCCCTTTTCCAGCGTGAATTTCTGGATATTTTCAAGCCATGTTTTAACCTGGTACTGGCTGATTGCATTGAACTTGAATCCCTCGGGAGGAATGTAAAAAGGATTTTCATGGATGACATTTTTATAGATGATCAGAGGATGCAGCTGAATCACCTGGCTGATCATTTCATCCGAATATTGATGGATATTATAGCGGCACAGGGCACTGACCGGGTAGGTGGCAAACAGCCTTTCGTTGAGTTTCCATTCGTATTCGACAATCAGTTCGTCTCCTTTGTCGTAATCCAGCACCCAGCTGATTTCTCCCGTCACAGAGAGGCCGCTGTAGCCTTCTGACCGGGCGGTTTCACTCATTTGCTGCAAAAGAGCAATCATTTGGTCGGGGTCAAACCGGCCGGACTTCGAGTACCCCTCATCCCGGGTCATGAGTACCAGGTCCCCGGATCTTGGGCCCTCACTTTCCAAAGCATTGACTTTTGAGAGGATTGCAGGGGTGTTTCCGCCGCCGGTGATAAAAAGACACCGTTCGTTTTTTTTCAAGGACCCATGGATGAAGGCGACGAGATAGTCCTCGACTTCGTTGTCATCCTCGTAAAGCATCACCATGTGATCGCCGCTTTCAATGAAAAAGGATTGTTCGAGGATTGCCTTGGACAGCACTGGCGCTCACCTCCCACTTTTTTGTTTGAGTGAAAAAAGTTCACAGGCACTCAATGGATAGTATTAGGGACAGTATATGCTATTTTACGAAACATTGTAAGGTGTTGACAGGATTATTATCTCATTATTTTTGAGACAACTATTAAAAACAGTCTTAAAAATCCCTGGGGAGGAGGCCTTTTTCAGGAGCAGGGGTCGGGCTGTGGCTGAGGGAAGGATGCCTTAGGGGTCTCCCGGATAAAGCACAAGTGGGAGGCTGTGTTGCGGCCCGGGGCTTTCTATGGGATAATCGAAGCAGAGCAGGAGGGTGCGCCGAAGCACCTCCAAAGCGTCTCAAGAGGATGGGACCAGAAAGAAGCTCTGGGGAGTTACAAAGAGAGGGGTCTGTTATGAGAGTGATGCGCCAACTGAGTCTGTTTTTACTGATGATAGGCCTGACTTCATCCGCCTTTGCCAATTCCGGGCCTGTCTACTGGGAGGGATATCCCTCCACCCAGGTCCTTGCCGTGGACAGGGAGGCCACCCTTGAGGTCAAGAGTGAAAATCTGATTTTCGACTTCACCGGCAATGAGGGGGTCAGCTATAATCTGACAGGTGACGTGCAGGCCACCTATGAATTCTACAATCCCCTGAGTGAGGCTCAGGAGGTGGCCATGGCCTTTCCCTTCATTGGGTCCCTGCGGAATTTGAAACAAGAGGAGATGCTCATTACCCAGGACGGGGAGGTCCTTGACTATGTTCTCAGACTGGGCGGGCCGGTTCCCCGGGGCAACCCAGAGGAACCCCTCCCAAAACAGCGGCTTCCCTTCGAGGGAATCCTCCAGGACATAAAGACCCGGCCCACGGCTGAAGAGAAGGCTTTTCTGCAAAGAGAAGGAAGGGTCTATACCTTCGAAGTGACTCCCGCCTCAGAGGAACCTGTCAATTTCGCAGTGGATTTCAATTTCAAGGCAGCGGACACCCAGGTTCTGACTTCGGGGTTCAACCGTTATGAAAGAAGGGACGACGAGACCCGGATCGCCTCCTGGTGCCGGGGGCGGAGTGTCCTCGAGATTTTCGTGATCGGGGA
This sequence comes from delta proteobacterium ML8_F1, assembly GCA_002029975.1. GTDB lineage: Bacteria > Bacillota > Clostridia > Peptostreptococcales > Acidaminobacteraceae > ML8-F1. The sequence goes on from LQBE01000014.1 coordinate 108,698, forward strand.
GGGGGTGGATTTTGACATTGCGGGGTTTGCGGATGGCGCCCTGGAAAAACCCACCGAAGGATTCACCTGGGAAGTCACCGACAGAAGTGAAAACCTACAGGGGTATCTTGAAAAAATCCTTCTTGAAACCTTTTTACTGGAAGAGGACGAGATCCTTGAAGAGACCGTCGGGATGCTGGGCCGCCGGCTCAGGGAGAATTTTCCCCTCTGGGGGGGCTATGCCTCGGAGATGGATTTCTCCTATGACCTGGAGCAAGAGCGGATGATGGTGCTTTTGTATGAGGTGGCCCTTGAGGCTGAAAGCGTCTCCGAAGTGACGGTGAATTACAGGACCCGGGCCACCATGGACCATACCAGGAGTCTCGAGCCCCAGTACACCGTCGAATATTTGCTCAATCCCGCAGGCTACTGGCAGGCCTTTGAAGACTTGTCCATTGAAATCCTCACCTCCGATGAGCTACCCTATCTGGTTGAGAGTACCCTGGACTTCAAGTCCGGGGGAAAAAACCGCTACACGGCGTATTTCAAGTCCCTTCCGGAGGAGGACCTTGTCTTCACCCTTTACGGCAAGGAACAGGTGACTTTGTATGACGAAGTCGCCGGCGGTCTGAAAAGACACTTTGGCTATTTTTTTCCGCTTTTTGCAGGCGGGCTGGTCCTGGGCGGGCTGGTCCTGGTGCTTTTGCTGTTGAGAAGAAAAAAAGAGCAATCATGAGCTGACACTTTGTTGAGGAAAAGTGGGTCCGCCTGAATGAATCACAGGGCTTTTGACACCGGATTTACTGACTGGAGGATGGTGACAAATGAAAATAAAATTGCTGCTGATTGTGTGTCTGCTTTCCCTGACGCCGGGTGGCTTTGTCTTTGCACAGGGACCCGAACCGGGGAAATACACGGGGACCTATGAATTTCAGGAGATATTCACGGACCACATCAATGAGGCGCTCAAGGAGCTGAATTATCCCGTTTCCTATGAGACCGACCCCGGGGATTTTGATCAGTACCCCATGCAACTGACGGTTCTTGAGGATGGCAGCATCAGTCTCTATTTTGGTGATGAGGAGTTTATGAAAAGCCGGTCAGTGACCCGGCGGGACGACAGTCTCAAGGTGGAGTTTTACGATTCCTATCTGGGGTACTCCGATGAGCTGGGCGTTGTCTATTCTCTGGAAGGAACCCTCACCGGGGACACCATCAGGGGAAGCTTTACCGGCAAAATCCTGCAGACGGGTAAAATCGAGGCCAGGGGGATTTTTGAGGTTTCAAGGGGAATGGACCTGGATTTCATCACTGATTTTTTGAGTGCCGAGGATTCTGGGGAAATGACTCCGGCTGAGGAGCAAACCGTCGGAGTGACGGATATTCTCTTCGATGTCACTCAAAAGGACCTCACTGTCGGAGAGGTTCAGACCCTCAAGGCCACTGTCTTTCCCAGGGAGGCCACCAACAAGGTCATGACCTTCACCACCACGGATTCTAAAGTGGTGAGAGTTTCCCAGGAGGGGGAAATCAGGGCCATGGGACCCGGAGAGGCGCTCATCAGGGTTTTTTCCAGGGACAATCCGGATGAATTTGATGTGATGACTGTCAGGGTCCAGGAGGATTTTTCCAAAATGGACCCTGAGGACCGGGAGAGATATGAAGCAGGGATGACTCTTTTTGAGGAGGAGGCCCCCCTGGAACCGGACATGGCTTCAAGCCCCTTTGACGCCTCGCAGTTGTCAGGCAAGGCTCGGGAAAGGGCCGGTGAGGTCGTGGATTTCATTGAAAAGCTGGAGACGGCCAGGGACACCCTGGAACTGGAAGAGACGGCGGCTTCCACCGGTCTTGTGGTGGCCGGAGAAAGGGAAATCCTTGAATCTCCCCAGACCACGGGCCCCAGGGTAATGGACGGCATCAAAAGCACCTACCGGCTGGTTCGGGAGCCGGCTCAGAAGGCCGTGGGCAAAGTGATGGAAAAGGCCGGTCTGGATGATTTCAGCGGTTTTGTGCAGGAGGCCCTCGATGAGCAGCTGATGGGACTCACGGACAAGCGGCCTAAAACGGAAGAGGAGCTCAAGGAGCAGCTGTACAAAACCTTCAGCAGCGACAACACTCATCCGGCACTGAAGTACCTCCAGGACAAGGCCGCCTCGAATGTGCTGGTAAAGCCCTTTGCCTATCTCATCAACAAGCTGACGGGATCCAAGGTGGCTCATTACAGGGAAGCGGTCCTGACGGAGTACAAATCTGTCAGACAAAGCATCAATCGGCAGATTGATGCGGGACTATCAAGGGAAGAGGCTGTCAAGAATGCCCGCTATGATTTTGTCTTCAATGACAATCAAGAGGCGACTCTTAAGGCCGTGGAAGAGGCAAAGCCGGGCTTCAGCCGGTTTTTTGCCATGAGACAGGGAGGAAAGCAGAATCAGGTGGCCACAGGTTCAAAGTCACAGTATGTGGATAATCAGGCCCGTTTTGACAAGCACCTTGAGCTGATGGTTCTCAATGAAGACCTCAAGGGGGTGGAGTAATTGAAAAGGATTCTGCTGCTTGCTGGAATACTGCTCCTCCTGAGCGGAAGCTTCAGGGTTTCCCTGGCTCTCTCAGAGGGGGAGACCCAGGTATTTGAGGCGCTGAGGAGTCTGGGCTTTGACGAGGCCTATGTGGCTGTCCGGGAGGATTCCCTGGTGATGAGGATTGAAGATCCAGGATTCGAGATACTGGATACCCTGCACGAGGTGTTTGTCGCCGCCGGAGAGGCTCAGGACCTCCCCACCTATGTTCTGGAAATCTACCATGAAAAAGAGCCTTTGTACAGTTTCACGGTTTCACACGAAGCGGTTGAAGCCTATGCATCTGGAACCCTGTCTGAGGAGGCGTTCAACCAGGCTGTTGCCGGCGAGTCCGCCCTGAGCCTGGAGAGGGCCATTGTGCTGGATGTGGGGGTCTTTGACGGGTTGGTCTATCAGGTTGACCTCAGTGAAAAGGAAGCCACACTGGGCATGAAGTACACGGGAAGCCTTGAAGAGGAGCTGGTTATGGACCTTCCCAATATGGCCCTGCGGGTCCTCTTCCATGCCCCATGGGTCGAAACTGTGACTTTTATCATTGATCATCACACGGAGCCCCGGGCTCTGGAGATCGCCTTTGAAACCGGGGACCTGCTTGAGGTCCTTGAGGGGGGGCTGAGTCTCGAAGCCCTGTATGAGAGGGCGGAAATCTCCGAGGGAGATTCAGTGCCGCTACTAGGGAGGCTCTCAGCTGGCTTAAAAGCTTCAGGGCATCTTTGGACCCCATGAAAGCCTATTATGACTTTGGACTGGAAATGCTCGCCCTTGTCGCCGGTCAATGGGGCAGATGGGTCTACGGGGTGGCGGTGGTGCTGCTGCTTTCCCCGGTGGTGCTGTTTCTCAGGGTGCTCATAAGAATTGTCAGACGGATTGCTGGAAGGAAAAAGTAGTCCGCCAGGCAGAGAAAAAGCTGGCCTTTGAAGGTCAGCTTTTTCTATGGTCGAAAATGCCTCCGATGAAGATGGAGGAAAGTATCACCAGTGGAAGTGAGATTCCCAGACGAATCAATGCAAACTTGAATCCCAGGAAGGAGGCTTCAAAGATGGTCATGGGAATCCGGGTCAGGGCGGCGGAACCGATGTAGGTGAGGACAATGCTCAATCGGGCCCCTTTTTTGTACAGGGCATGGCCCACGGGAAAGGCCACGTAGGCCCCCCCTACGGTAGTACCCGAGAGGATAATGGCCCAGAGATAACCCCTGTACCCTGAGGCGTGGCCAAAGTGCTTTTCAACGGTCTGGCGGTTGATCCAGACTTCAAACAATCCTATGAGCACAAAGGAGACGGGCAAAATGGCCGCCATACTCAGGAGAAAATCAAAAAAATTGTTGCCGATGATTTTACCCGGAGTGAAGTCAAACTGCCAGGAAAAGGCAAGGAAGACTCCGTAGGGGACTGTGAGAAAGTAGATGAGCCGTTTTTTTTCTGTCATAGGACCAGCTCCCCGTAGAATACACCAATAACGAGGGCGATCAGGAGACAGATAATGTAGCTCGTCAGATTGCGGGTCAAAGAGAGTTTCCAGCCGAAGTACTCGGCTTCAACGGGCAGGGTCATGAGTCCCACAAGCATCAGGGTGGTGGTAAAGGCGGCGATGGCGGTATAGCTGACTCCTTTTTCTACCAGCAGGGCACTCAGTGGAAAGGCCACAAATCCGGGCATGATGGTAATGGACCCGAAAATCGAACCCAGCAGGCCGCTTTGAAGGAGATGCTCTCCACCGAGATACCGGCTGATCATCTCGTCGGATACCACAAAAAGCATCACCGAGACAACTATGAGCATGAGGGTGAAGGAGGGGAGGATTTTCAAGAGGCTCTTGAGGGCGGCCTTGAGACTTTGCAGGGTTTTTTCCCGGCTTTTGAAAAATGAGAGTGCCAGGGCAAAGAGGGTCAAACCGTATAAAAATTCCAAAAAAACACCTCGAATCAGTCGTTTCAGATAGTTCATTATATCCTACAATGGCAAGAATTTTAAGAGACCGGAGAAATTTTTACCGACTTGTCTTTCTGAGGCATCTGAACGCCAGCATCCTGTCAACGAAAAAAAATCCTTAGGCAGCCCGGTTTTCCTGATATAATGAGGTCGATTAAAGATTGTTCAAAGGAGTCGGGCCTATGAATCGAAAGGGAAGCGTGTATGTGCTTCTGGCAGGAATATCCTGGGGGATGATGGGATTGTTTGTTATCACCCTTTATGACAGTGGTCTGGAGACCCTTCAAATCGTCAGCCTCCGTTCAGTGAGTGCGGCCCTGATTATGCTGGGCTACGTCGGGTTCAAAGACCCTAAAATCCTGAGAATCAGCCTTTCGGACCTGCCTGTGTTTGTCATGGTCAGTCTTTTCAGTGTGGTATTTTTCAGTTATTGTTTTTTTTCGACTATCCAGGAGACCTCCCTTTCCATCGCAGTGACCCTCTTGTATACCGCTCCCACCTTTGTCACGATCCTCTCAAGAATCTTTTTCAAGGAATGGCTGACGCCGCAGAAAATCATCGCTCTTTTGACAACCTTCCTGGGACTCACCCTGGTGACGGGATTTCTTGGCGGTGAGGGGACCATTACAGTGAGGGGACTCGCAACAGGCCTTGGATCGGGACTTGGCTACGGCCTGTTCAGTATCCTCGGCAAGGTGATACTCAGAAAATACAAACCCCTGACCCTGGCAACCTATACCTTTGTGATTGCCGCGGTGATTCTTCTGCCCACCCTGGCATTCGCCCTGCCGGGCCCCGGTCCAATGGGGTTTGGTTTTTACCGGGATGTCTTTCTGCTGGGACTGGTTCCCACAGCAATAGCCTATATTTTCTATGCCAAGGGCCTTGAAACCATGGAGTCGAGTCTGGCCTCCATCACGGCCACGGTGGAACCGGTGGTGGGGGCCCTGATTGGTGTTTTGGTCTTCAAGGAGGTGCTGTCCTCCTCCCAGGTGACGGGGATGCTTCTGGTGCTACTCTCGGTCATTATCCTTCAAGTAGATGATAATCTCTTAAAAAACACACATAAAAAAATTACATATGCATTTAAAAAATGATTTCCATTTACAGACAACTGGATAAACTATATAATTGTAAATGAAGGCAGGTCAAGGACATTAAGAATTGAGGGGATTGCTTTGGAAAATAAAATGGTCACCAGTCAGGATATTGAATCTTTGGTAAAAAAAATTCCTGGAATTTTTTCATCAAAAGTCATCATGGAGGACAAGGTAATCAAAGAATTCCATCTGTTGACTGACCGCACAAAAAATCCAAAACAGCTTTCCAGAGACATCCAGTCGACGCTCCTGGCTGAAATGGACATGGACATCGACCATCGGGTGATCAGTATCGCCCAGATTGACGGAGAAGATGTCCTGAATCCCCAGAACCGGGTGTCAATCGAAGGCATCAGCAAGAGGATTGATTCCAAAAGAACCCTCTATGAGGTGACCCTCAAGCTCAAGGACACTGCGGTGACAGGAATTTGCGAGGAGCATAACATTGCTTCCAGAAATCTCGCAGCCATCGTAGAGGCGACGGTCAAAGCCCTGGAACAGCTCTACAATTTCGAGGACCGCATTTTTTTCGAGGGGGTCGAGGAGATTCACCGGCCCAACTATTCGGTCTGGCTGGTCATGCTGTCCACCCTGTTTGAAAGAGAGAGGATTTTATCGGGATCCTCGGTAATCCGGGATGACCGGGAGTACGCCCTGGTCAGGGCGACCCTGAGTGCCGTCAACCGCAGACTGAGCCAACTTTAGCAATAAAAGATCAACACCAAAAAATTTTTTTAGCGAAGCGATTATGCCTGTTTCATTAGCGAAAAAGCAGAGCCTCATATAGAGGAGGGCATAATTGTGAAAAGATTATTCGTGTTAATGATGTCATTACTGTCTTTAGTATTGGCCAGCGGATCACAATGGACTTGGAAATAAGTACTTATTTTGGACTAAGATAGGTTTTCACTGGTGTTGATCTTTTATTATAACGAACATGGGAGAAGACATGAGTAAATCATCCAAGCTTTACATTTTAGCCGTCATCGTCGTCAGTGTATGCCTCATGGTCTTGAATTTTCCTGAAGCAGCAGCGGGTTTCAATGTCACAGAAATGTTTTTTTTCTGGGCCCTTATTCTGCTGGCGGAGTATTTCTCCATCGAAGCCAGTAAATTTAGCAATATTTCCCTGGGGTTTTCCATTGCCTTTACCATCATTGTGGTTTTTCCCCCGGAACAGTCCGCCATGCTGCTGTTTAGCGGATTTTTGTTTTCCATCTACAAGGAAGACGGCATTGTCCGCCATGTCTTCAACAGTTCCTTCCACAAGAGACTCTTCAATGCTTCGAGCTACTACTTGACCGCCTATGTCAGCGGTGATTTTTTTCATGCCGTCAACGGAGCCGGTCAAATGCGCCTCTCCGGCTACGGTATCCCGGCCTTGGTGCTGACCATCATCGTCTATTACCTCATCAATACCTCCATTTTCATGGTGCTCTTCAGTCTGATCAACCAAATCAAACTGACGGATTTCATTATCAAGAACCTGTGGGCGCTGAAAAGCTTCGTGACCCTTTCACCTCTGGGAATCATGATGCTTCTTTTTTATACCAGTTACGGCTGGTTCGGCCTTTTGCTTTTCTTCGGCCCCCTGATTCTGGCCAGATACTCCTATACCCTGTATCTGGAGATGAAGCGGGTCTACCTTGAGACAATCATGGCCCTGACCAAGGCGGTGGATGCCAAGGATGAGTACACCCGGAACCATTCCGTCAGAGTGGCTGAATACGCCCGGATGATTGCCGGGGAAATGAAGCTCTCAGAAAGCCGGATTGAAAACCTGTATACCGCCGCCCTCCTTCATGATGTGGGGAAGATAGGCATCAGTGACAATATTCTGCTCAAACCATCGGGACTTACCGATGAGGAGTATCGCCAGATCAAGGAGCATCCCCGCCTGGGCGCCGGTATTATTGAAGACGTTGCGTTTTTGAAGGATGCCAGGACCTTTATCGCCCAGCACCATGAGCACTATGACGGCGGGGGCTATCCCGAAGGTCTGAAGGGGGAGGAAATGCCCCTGGAGTCCGGAATCATTGCCGTGGCGGATTCCTTTGACGCCATGACGACGGACCGTGCCTACCGCAAGGGTTTCAGTGAAGAAAAGGCCTTTCAGATTCTCGAGGAGGAAAAGGGGACCCAGTTCCATCCTGAGGTCGTGGCGGCCTTTGTCCGGGTGCGTCAAACCAGAGGGAAGGTGTTTATCCATGCTGATTGAATCCATCCTCATCAGTCTGGCAATCGGTTTTCTTATCAGGGGAAAGATTTCCCATCTGGCCGGTCTGGACCTTCAGTTCCCCTGGATTGTGATGCTGGCCCTGGGGCTGGAGCTTGCCGCAGGGGTGCTTCAAAGAAAGGGCATCATTCCCGTGGCCGGGACGACCCCCTGGCTCCATCTGTCAGTCTATGTGCTGCTTCTGGCCTTCATCATTGCCAACTGGCAGCATGACGGCATCCGGGTTCTGGGTCTCGGGACCCTTATGAATTTTCTGGTGATTTGTTTCAACGGCGGCTTCATGCCCGTGGAGGTGGAGGTTCCCTTTCTCATGGGATTTGATGCAGCCAGTGAAAATCTGCGTCTTGGCATGGTTTTCGGGCACAAGGTCATGGAGGGGGGGGATGTATTGACAGTTCTTGGTGACATTATCCACATTCCACCGCCTTACCCCTTTCCCAAGACCATCAGCCTTGGGGATGTGGTGATTGGCATCGGCATGGGGATGCTGATTGTCCCCCAGATGAAAAAAAAAGAGTCCTAGGACTCTTTTTCAGTTTAATTTGATTTCGAAGGATACCTCGACCACCTTGTCCAGCAGGGCGCTGACACCGCAGTAGCGTTCCTGGGAAAGGATTACGGCTTTTTCTATTTTTGCCATGGAGGCCTCAAGGCCCTCCCCTGTAAAGGCGTAGACCAGATGAATTTTGGAATAAGTCTTCGGGTGCTCTTCAGTCAGTTCTGTCTGGGCGAAAATCGTGAAACCGCTGAATTCCACCTTCATTTTTTTAAGGATTGAGACAACATCCATTCCGGTGCAGCCTGTCAGGGCACTGATGAGCAGCTGCTTGGGTCTTGGACCGCGGTCGAGTCCCCCCACCTGGTCGTCGGCATCCATAATCAACCGATGATGACCGTCAAGGGTCATTTCAAAAGCCATGCCGTCCATATAGTTCGTTTCGTAATTGACTTTCATATCCAACCTCCATTACTGTGTAAGTCATTCTATTTTACACAAAACCCGCTGATTATGCAAACCATTCCGGCCGTGAGCCGGATTTTTGCTTTGATTTTTTGGGGGATTGTGATATCATGAAAATTGAGTTAACATATTTATCAAGAGGTGAGTTGATGGATCCAATTACCCATGGTGTCATCGGACTGGGGATATCGGCATTTTCAGGAGATCCTGTGAGTCTGATGAATCCCGTTTCTCTTGGTGCGGCCCTCGGTGCAATGTCGCCGGATGTCGATGCCGTGACCAGAATTCTTTTTGATGACAAGGTGTATTTGAAGCATCACCGGGGCCGGTCTCATTCGGTACCCTTCCTGGCGGTTTTTTCAGTTGTCATTACGGCGGGACTGTCCCTTGTCTATCCGGATTTCAATTTTCTGAGGGTCCTGGCCTTCACTTTTCTGGGGGCGCTGTCCCATACTTTTTTTGATATCCTCAATTCCTACGGAGCCATGCTCTTTACGAAAAAACGCAAGCTGTCGGTGCTCATGCTCTATGATCCCCTCATCACGGCAGTGGCCCTTTTTTTGATATTCCATCAAAATCACAATGTCTACACCTATACCGGCGCCGCCGCGGCGGTATCGGTCTATATCCTGCTGCGGCTGCTGATGCGCCTCAAGGTGCAGAAGAACCTCGGACAGATATTCTCAAACGGCTACAGGATTGACAGGGTGTGTGTCATGCCGGCCCTCATGGCCTTCCACAAATGGGATTTCATCATCAATACCCGGTCCCACGATCTTGTCGGTCAGTACAATCTGCTGCGGGGCAGCTTTCTCATCCGCAGAAAACTGAGGAAGAACCACGAAGCCAGGGAGTTGATGCTCAGCACCAGTCTTGGCAGGTATTTCAATGAATTTTCCCCCAATTTCCATGTGATGGAGATTCCGAAGGGGCAGGGATGTGATTTGAAGGTGGTTGACCTGAGGTATTTTCTAAGGGGAGAATTCATGCACAATGGTCTTGTGGAACTCGACCAGCACAGGAATGTCCTGGCGTCCTACTTCATGCCCTACCGCATTGAAAGAAAAATCGCCCTCAATGAACAGACGGGTTGACGGCCTGGCCCATGACAAAGAACTCTTGAAAAGGAGTTCTTTTTTTGTTTGGAGCAAGTCAGTGCTCATCTGGAGGAAAAACGGGTATAATGGTACTGGATGCAGGAACTAAATCTTTTTTTTTGCGTCTAATATGTGAAGGGCATTTGAAAGGAGTGTTTCGATGTCTGACAAGGATATATATCTGGTTAGAAAATCCGTCGACGGAGATCTGAAAAGTTTTGAAAAACTGATCAAGGCCTATGAACAACCCGCCTTTGCCATGGCTATGGGCTATCTTGGTGATTATGAGATGGCTCTTGAGGTGACCCAGGAGGCTTTGATCAAGGTTTACAGGAATCTGGGCAAGTTCAAATTCGAGGCATCCCTGAGCACCTGGATTTACCGGATTGTCATCAATACCTGCAAGGATGCATTGAAAAAAAGGCACAGGACGATGGAAGTATCCCTTGAGGACAATCACTTCGAGAACCTCATCGACAATCATGAGGGACCTTCAGAGGCCCTGGAAGCCGGGGACCTGGCGGCTGTTGTCCACAGGACCCTGGAAAAGATCAATCCAGAAAATGCCGAGGTTATACGCTTGAAGGACATACAGGATTATACCTACGAGGAAATCGCTTCTTTGCTGGACATTCCCGTGGGCACTGTGAGAAGCCGGCTGAGCCGGGGAAGGCACATGCTCAAGGAAGCCATTGAAAGAGACTATCCCGATGCCCTTAGTTTAATCCGATAGGAGGTGTAAAGGGTGGATTGTAAACAAACGAGAGAATATTTAAACGATCTGGTCGACGACAATCTCGAATCGGGTCTCAAGTCGGAAATCCTGGCGCATCTGGACAAGTGTGACGACTGTCAAAAGGAGTTCAGCGCATTTCAAAAAATTGCCGAGGCCGCATCAAACCTGACCCCCCCGTCCCTCCCAGGAGGATTTCATGAGGCATTGATGGGAGAACTCAGGAAGGAAGCGAGACCCAGAAGGGCCTTTTTCAAAAGGAATTACAAATGGGTCGCCGGAATCGCCGCCGCACTCCTGGTGGGCGTCATTGTCACAGCAGGGTTCCAGAACCTGTATTGGCAGGGCTTCAATGGAGCCAGTATGGAGACCATGGACGAAGCAGTGGCGGAAGAACCCGCTTCGGCAGCGCCACAGGAAGGATTTAGCGAAAAATCCTTCGATGGTGGGATGGCCGCCGCCGAAGCGTACGGCGAAGACACTGGAGTCACCGGGGTTCAAGGTGAGGAAGCTCCGAGAAAAATCATACGCAATGTGACCATGGAGGTAGAAACTCCGGATCTTGAAGCCGCCTACAAGCGGTTGAGTGACCAGGTGGACCTATTTGGCGGCTTTATTGAAAACGGCAATCTGGGAGACTACTATTACGGATACTATGAAAAGATTCAGGAGGCCACATGGATGCGGGACGCTCAGATTACCGCCCGGATTCCATCGGAGAATCTTGATGACATGATTGCTTTTGTGGAGGAAAACAGCAAGGTTCGGACCATGAGAACCAGCACCCAGGACCAGACGGAGTATTATTATGACGTTGACGCCCAGGTTGAAAACCTCAAGGTGAGGGAAGAACGCCTTCGGGAACTCATGGAAAAAGCCGAGGCTATCGAGGATATTCTGAAGGTTGAAAACGAGCTTTTCCGGGTGCGCAGTGAAATTGACGCTTTACAGAGAAATCTCAAAAGCATTGACTCCCGGGTCGATTTCTCAACCCTCTTCATCCAGATGAGAGAAGTCGAGGATTCCAGCGCTATCACCCTTGAGGACCGCAGCATGGCAGGGGAGATCCGTGAAGGGTTTATCAGAAATATCAATCGCATCATCAATCTGGCCCAGGATGCCATTGTCTATGGGGCGAGTGCCCTGCCGGTGGTCATAGTCATAGGCTTCATCGGACTGGCGGCTTACTGGATTGTCAAAAAAATCATGCACACTGTGCGGAGGTAGATTATTATGAAAGCAGAAAAAATTCTGGGAATCGGCCTGGCCCTGGTCATTGCAGTCTTCCTGGTCATGAATTTCATGGCCCTTGGCGGCCTGGCCCTGGACAAGGATGAAGTGACCAATACCCTGAGTGTTCAGGGCAGCGGAGAAGTGAATGTCCAGCCCGATACCGCCATTATCAATATCGGCCTTGAAACCCGGGACTCCAATGCGGCTGCGGCCCAGGAGAAGAACAATGTCATCATGGAAGAAGTGGTTGCGGCCATGAAGACCATCGGAATCGATTCAAAGGATATCAAGACCGAATACTACAATATGTACCGGGGTTATGACCACAATACAAACACTGAACAGGAGCTCTACATTGTGAACAACACCCTGAAGATTACAGTGAGAGAAATTGAAAATGTGGGACAGGCCATAGACACTGCTGTGGACCTGGGGGCCAATCAGGTCAACTCGATTCAGTTTACCCTATCCGATGACGCGGAGCTCTACAAGGAGGCTCTGGCTAAAGCGCTGACGGATGCCGGGGAAAAGGCCGAGCAGCTGGCCCAGTCCACCGGCAGGCCTTTGAAAGGCATTGTGTCAATCGTCGAGAACACCAACCAGAGTCCCGTGATGTATGATTACGGCTACAGCCGGGAAGCCGCTGCGGCATCCCCTATAGAAACCGGGGAACTCCAGGTCAGGGCGACGGTACAGGTGGTTTATGAGCATTAAATTAAAGAAGGCCTTTCAAGGCCTCTTTTTTTTGGTAAAATAGGTGTGAAGGAGCTGAGGAAATGAAAGAAAAACTGATAATGATTGACGGCAACAGTCTGGTGAATCGCGCCTTTTTCGCCCTGCCCCGTCTGACCAATTCGGAGGGGGTTTTTACCAACGGGATTCTGGGTTTTTCGAAAATGCTCCTCAGGGCCATTCATGACTTCAGCCCCGATTACGTGGTGGTTGCCTTTGATGTGAAGGCGCCCACCTTTCGCCACGACTACTATGAGGATTACAAGGGCACCCGCAAGGGGATGCCGGAGGAGCTTGCAATGCAGATGCCCCTGCTCAAGGAAATGCTGGACGCCCTTGGCATCAGCCGCGTAGAGCTTCCAGGCTTTGAAGCGGACGACTTGTTGGGCACCATGGCGGTGAGGGCTACGGCCATGGGTATAGAAAGCGTCATTATTTCCGGAGACAAGGACACCCTGCAGCTGGTGGACGGGAAGGTTTCCGTGGCGCTGACGAAAAAGGGAATCAGCGAGATCCAACTGTATGACCGGGAAAAGGTCCATGAAGACCTTGGGGTCTATCCGGAGCAGGTGGTGGACCTCAAGGCCCTGGCCGGAGACACTTCCGACAATATTCCAGGGGTCAGGGGGGTGGGTCAGAAGACGGCCCGGACGCTGATTGAGACCTTCGGCACCATCGAAAATATCTATGAACAGCTTGAATCAGTGACTCCGGACCGGGTCAGGGGTCTCCTGGCAGCTGAACAGGACAAGGCCTTTATCAGCAAAAAACTGGCGGCCATAGTGACGGCTATTCCAGCGGAATTTTCTATAGAGGACTATGCCTTCAAGGGATTTGATGCCCGGGGGGCCCAGGATATTCTCGGGCGGCTTGAGTTGAATTCTCTTTTAAAGGATTTCGGAGTCACCCAGAGCGCCGGCCAGAAGGATATTTCCAGGCAGTTTGAAATTGTGACGGCATTTGACACAGAGAGTCTCAAGTCACAGATTCTTGAAGAAAAGGCCATGACCTTCAAGCTTCTCGCAGACAAGACCGGACCCCTGGACTATGAAATCCACTGGATGGGAATCGCCCTCGGGGGCCGGGTGTTCATCACCCGGGAAGTGATGGAATTCAAGGAAATTTTTGAGGATCAGGGAATCAGCAAAAAAGGCTTCATGCTCAAGGAAGACTACCTGATGCTCAGGGTGGCCGGAATCAAGCTTGCAGGAATCCAGGAGGATCTGCTGATCAGCCACTACCTTCTGTATCCCGACAGGACCAGCACGGACCTGGAAAAGCTGGGACTCCAGTTGATGAATTATGAAATCAAGTCCCTGGACACCCTCACCGGCAAGGGGAAAATTCCCGTCAGGGACCTGCCTGAAGCCGCGGTGAAGGAGTATCTCAAGGATCTGCTGCTCCTGGCGGAGGCCACCCGGGAGGACCTGGGATTGAAAATTGATGACAAGGGCCTCAGACCCCTGTACCAGACGGTGGAAATTCCCCTGGTGGAGGTCCTGGGAGAAATGGAGTATCAGGGAATCAAGGTGGACTTCAAGGTGCTTGATGCCATGGATGAGCTGGTGGGCAGACGAACAGCAGAGCTGGAAGCACTGATTTACAGCTATGCCATGGAGCCCTTCAATATCAATTCCCCGAAGCAGCTGGGTGAAATTCTATTCAACAAGCTGGGACTCCGGACTTTGAAAAAAACCAAAACCGGTCACTCCACCTCCCATGATGTCCTGGTGAAGCTCGTGGAGGACCATCCCATCGTTCCCCTGATTATGGAGTACCGCTCCTATACCAAGCTCAAAAACACTTACATTGACGGGCTCAGGGCGGTTGCGGACAAGGAGACCATGCGCATCCACACCAGTTTCAATCAAACCATCGCCGTCACCGGAAGGCTCAGCTCCACCGAGCCCAATCTGCAGAATATTCCCATCCGCCTGGATTTGGGACGGGAACTCAGAAAGGTCTTTGTCGCTTCTTCGAAGGAACACCGGCTGGTGGGCGCCGACTATTCCCAGATAGAGCTCAGGATTCTGGCCCATCTTTCCCAGGATCCCCAGCTCTTGAGAGCCTATCAGGAGGGCATTGACATTCACACCCTCACGGCGTCACAGGTTTTTGACATCCCCATCGAGGCAGTGACCTCCAAGGAAAGGGGAGAGGCCAAGGGAGTGAATTTCGGCATCGTCTATGGCATCAGCGACTATGGTCTGAGTGAAAATCTCAATATCCCCCGCCAAAAGGCCAAAATCTATATTGAGCAGTACTTTGAAAAATACCAGAAGGTCAAGGAATACCTGGACCAACTGATTGAAGGATGCCGCCGTACGGGAGAGGTTGAGACCATTCTCGGACGCAAACGGGGGATTCCAGATATCAATGCCTCAAACTTCACCCGGCGCAGCTTCGCAGAACGCACGGCCATGAACACGCCAATCCAGGGCAGCGCTGCAGATATCATCAAGGTGGCCATGATCCGGGTCTACAACAAACTCAAGGAAGAGGGTCTCAAGGCCAAGTTGATTCTACAGGTCCATGATGAACTGATTATCGACACCCCTCTCGAGGAGGTTGAAAAGGTGAAGGCGCTGCTAGAAGAAGCCATGAGCAGGGCCATGACCCTCACGGTTCCCCTCGATGTCGAGGTGAGAAGTGGAGAAAACTGGTATGAAACCAAATAGGCGGATCATCGGCATCACCGGAAATATTGCCACTGGAAAATCCGCCGTGACGGCGCATCTTCGAGCAAGAGGCTTCAGGGTGATCGATGCCGACCAGGTGGCCAGGGAGGCGGTCAGGGCCGGGTCCAGGGGGCTGAGGGAGGTGGTGAAGCGTTTCGGAGGGGAAATACTCCTTGAAAACGGGGAACTGAACCGCTCCAGGCTGGGAGAAATCGTCTTCAACGACCCTCAGGCGCTCAAGCAGCTCAATGACACGCTGCATCCCCTGATTCTGGCCAGCATCGACGAGAAGATAAAGCAGTGCCGGGAGACGGTCATTTTTGTCGACGGGGCCCTCCTCTTTGAGACGGGATACCATCGCCGGGTGGATGAAATCTGGCTGGTAACGGCTTCTAGGACCCATCAGCTCCAAAGACTGCAGTCGAGGGACGGCCTGGATGCCGACCAGGCGAAAAAACGGATGGCCTCCCAGATGGACCAGCGGGAAAAAACCGGCAGATCACAGGTGATTATTGACAACGACGGTACCCTTGAAGAACTCCATGAAAAAATTGATAAACTTATATCGGGATTAGGGCTTGACAAGGCAGGATCATCAACTTATAATTGATTTTGCACATGCGAGAGTGGCGGAACTGGCAGACGCACTACCTTGAGGGGGTAGCGGTCATACTGGCTGTGCGGGTTCGAATCCCGCCTCTCGCACCACAAGTCTCTAATTATCTGATAATTAGAGACTTTTTTTTGATATGAAGCGGAGGAATCGATGATGAAGAAAAAATCCTTTTCAATTTTGATTGTGGTGGGAATCATAGTGTTCACCCCCCTCATCGGCTATTTTGGTACGAAGTTTCTGGTTCTGAAAATGAAGGAATCCACCCCGGGGATTGAAAGCGGAGTGGAAGCCCTTGAACCGGTTGACAGCCAGGACCCGGCAACGACCCCGCCAGAGACGGTAGCGGACGCTGAACCGTCCGAGACGACCCCGCCGGGGGATGCAACCTCATCGGTACAGACCAGGGTCACCCTGCCTCAGCAGAATGTTATCATGGTTCAGCTGGCGAGCCTCAGCAGCCTGGAGGGGGCCCGTAGCTTCATTTCAGACCGCAGTCTCGAGGCCCTCATATTTGAGAAGGACGGTTTGTACAAGGTGGTGCATGGGATTTTCAAGGATGATTCCGGGATGGCCCCGATTCTCATGACAGCCAGAGAAGTGGTTTCAGAAGCCTTCAAGACCACGGGAGAACTCAGGAGCATCGAAGTCAGTGTCAGTGGCATCGATGAGGCTCAGGCCGGAATGATGGTGGAGGACCTCAAGGTCTATTTTACCCTATTGAAGAAAATGGACGACTATTACGGGGCTTTGCTGGAAAAGGAGCCGGTGCAGGAGCTGTCCGAGGACCTTGTCAAGGGGCTCAAACCCCTTCTTGACCGGGAGTATCCCCAGGGTGAGCTGGCCCTTGGGTTGAAGCAAATCTACCAGGAGACCGAGGCTCTGGTCAGTGGGGCG
>LQBE01000014.1:125549-184455 GCA_002029975.1 delta proteobacterium ML8_F1
ATGGCCCTGTATCGATAATGAAAATCATATAGGGGGATCTCCGTCGATTGTGATTGACAGAGAAAGTGGTTATAGTACAATATTAGGGTAGTGGAGTTTTTTGTTGTGTTGTGTATACTGTATAATATCATTATTTAAGGGGTGAAGTTCTAATGGGTTTACTGTCTTTCAAGGGTGGGATCCATCCGCCGCATTCCAAGGAGTACACTGAAGACAAGCCTATCGAAATCGCTCGTGAACCGCAGATGGTTCACATACCTCTTCGTCAGCATATTGGCGCACCAGCCACTCCCGAGGTCAAGGCGGGAGATTATGTCAAGGTTGGTCAAAAGATTGGTGAAGCAGGAGGGTTTGTCTCAGTGCCGGTTCACTCAAGTGTGTCGGGAACGGTAAAAGCTGTGAAAAACCATGCGATTCTAGGCGGCAGTGCGTTGACGGTATCGATTGAAAACGATGGGCTCAACGCAGTTCATGAAAGCGTACAACCGAAGGGGCAGCTGGAGGATCTCAGTGCGAAGGAAATTGTGGCAATCATCAAGGAGGCTGGCATTGTCGGTATGGGGGGCGCCGGTTTTCCCACCCACGTCAAGCTTTCTCCACCGCCGGACAAGAAAATCGATTATGTGATTCTCAACGGTGCGGAGTGTGAGCCTTACCTGACCAATGACTACCGGTTGATGCTCGAATCCCCGGAAGAAGTCATTTACGGTCTTCGTGCCCTGATGAAAGTTTTTGATCTCAGAGAAGGCTATATCGGCATCGAGGACAACAAGCCGGAGGCCATCAAGGTGATGACCGAAGCGGCCCAGGCTTATTCAGGGGTCAAAATCGTAGGACTCAAGACCAAATACCCCCAGGGTGCTGAGAAGCAGCTGATCAGCGCCATTACCACCAGAGAGGTGCCCTCCGGCGGTCTGCCCATGGAGGCCGGTGCCGTGGTGAACAATGTGGCCACCGCCGCTGCCATTGCCAATGCCATCAAGACGGGAATGCCTCTTGTGGACCGGATCTGTACCGTGACCGGCCAGGGGGTGAGGGAACCCAAAAACCTCAAAATCAAGAACGGCACGATGATCAGTGAAATCATTGAGCAGGCCGGCGGCTATGCGTCAGATGTGGGCAAGCTGATTCTGGGCGGGCCGATGATGGGCTTTGCCACCCACACCGATGAACTTCCCTCCACCAAGACCACCTCGGGTATTCTGATTCTCAATGAAAAAGAGGCGAATCTGCCCCAGACCACGCCGTGTATTCGCTGTGGCCGTTGTGTAGAGGCCTGTCCTTCCTTCCTGCAGCCCTCGTACATAAGCGCCTATGCCTTGATTGACAATCTGGAAATGGCGGAGAAATACAAAGCCCTGGACTGCATAGAGTGTGGTTCCTGCTCTTTTGTCTGTCCGGCTAACAGACCTTTAGTTGAATCGATTCGTATTGCCAAGCGGGAAATTCTCGCCAACAAGAGAAATTCTAAATAATTGGAGGGTTGAAGATGGAAAAGTTGTTGAAAGTGTCATCATCGCCTCATATTAGATCTCAGGCTACGGTCAGTTCAATTATGAGGGATGTTGTGATTGCCCTGGTTCCAGCGACCATGGCGGGCATTTACTATTTTGGTTTGAATGCTGCAATTATTACGGTTATTTCTATTGTGACAGCGGTGCTGGCTGAAGCGGCTGTACAGAAGATCCGAAAAAAAGAAGTCACTGTTTCAGACTACAGTGCCGCAGTTACGGGACTGCTGCTGGCCATGAACCTGCCCGCCAGCGCTCCCTGGTGGATTCCCGTGATCGGTGCGGTTTTCGCCATCGTCGTGGTGAAGCAGATGTTCGGAGGCATCGGTTCGAACTTCATGAACCCGGCCCTGGCGGCAAGGGCGTTTCTGGTGGTGTCCTGGCCCATTGAAATGACAGCCTGGATTGCACCCGGACCGGATGCCGTCAGTACCGCCACACCCCTGGGAATGATGAAGGAAGGGGCTACGGAGGCCCTGCCCTCACTGATGGATGCCATGACCGGGAATATCGGGGGAAGCATGGGGGAAACCTCGGCGCTTCTGCTGATACTTGGAGGCTTGTATCTGGTATACCGCGGGGTCATCAGCTATAGAATTCCAACTTTTTATGTAGGGACAGTGTTTGTACTGACCTTCCTTCTCAATGGATTCGAGCTGTATACCTCCTTTTATTCCCTGTTTGTAGGCGGTTTGATGCTTGGGGCGATTTACATGGCGACAGATTACTCATCAAGTCCCATGACCGCCAGGGGTCAGATAGTTTTTGCCGTGGGAGCCGGACTGCTTACGGCCCTTATCAGAGTTTACGGCGGTTACCCGGAAGGGGTGCAGTTCAGTATCCTTCTGATGAACGTGGCGACCCCCCTTATCGAGCGCTATACAGCTCCAAGAGTGTTTGGAGGTGCCAAGAAATGAAAGAGATTGCAAAATTGGGAATGATCCTGCTGATCATCGGCGGGATTGCGGCCGCCCTGCTGGCCATGACCTATGAACTGACTATTGACCAGATTGTGGAACAGCGTCTCATCAAGGACCAGACTGCCCGAATGGAGGTTTTTCCTCAGGCCGAAACCTTTGAAGCGGCTTCCGAGGAAAACCTGGAGGCGGTCAAGGCCATCAATCCCGCCATTGCAGATGTCTACCAGGCCATGGCTTCCGGTGAAATCATGGGATATGTCATAAAAACAAGACCGGGCGGTTTTGGCGGCGCCATCGATGTGGTGACGGGTTTTGACCTTGACGGGAAGATTACCGGCCTTCGGGTCGGCACCCATGAGGAAACGCCGGGTCTTGGTGCCAACATCACACTGCCCGATTTCTACACGCAGTACGAGGGTCTGGACATTACCAGGGATATCGGTGTCAACAAGGTGTCCCCCGGAGACAATGAGATCCAGGCCATCGCCGGGGCGACGATTTCTTCCCAGGCGGTCACAGACGGCGTCAATTACATCGGCGATGTGCTGGCAGTATTAGAGAAGTAGCGGGGTGAAATAATGGATATTAAGATATTTACCAAAGGGTTATACAAGGATAATCCGATTTTCGTGCAACTGCTGGGTATGTGTCCGACCCTTGCCGTCACGACATCGGCTGTCAACGGACTGGGCATGGGCCTGGCCACCACCGCGGTTCTAGCCTCCTCCAACGTTGTCATCTCCATGTTGAGAAAAGTGATTCCGGACAAGGTGAGGATTCCGGCCTTTATTGTGGTCATTGCGAGTTTTGTGACCATTATCGGGATGGTCCTTGAAGGATATTTTGTGGATTTGTACAATGCTCTGGGACTCTTTATCCCCCTGATTGTTGTAAACTGCATCATTCTGGCGAGAGCGGAAACCTTCGCCTTCAAAAACGGTGTTTTCAGTTCCCTGCTGGACGGCATGGGCATGGGCTTTGGTTTTACCATTGCCCTGGTGATTCTCGGGTCTGTCAGGGAGTTGCTGGGAGCGGGCAGTGTTTTCGGTATTTCCCTGCTCGGTGCCGCCTACAAGCCGGCCTTGATCATGATTCTTCCTCCAGGAGCCTTCCTGGCGCTGGGAATCCTGCTGGCCATCAACAACGTCATCAAAGAAAAATCTGCTGCTTAGGAGGTAAGGTATGGAAAATGCAAGTATTTTCGTAATCATTGTCAGTGCGATACTCGTCAATAACTTTGTCCTGTCCAGATTCCTGGGTATCTGTCCTTTCCTGGGCGTTTCAAAGCAGGTCGAAACAGCTTTCGGCATGGGCATGGCGGTGACCTTCGTCATGACCCTTGCGGGGATTATCACCTATGTGGTCCAGTACTTCATCCTGGTGCCCCTGGGTCTGGAATTTCTGAAAATCGTGGCCTTTATCCTGGTCATTGCATCCCTGGTTCAATTTGTTGAGATTGTGTTGCAGAAAACCTCTCCCACCCTTTATCAGGCCCTGGGGGTTTTCCTTCCACTGATTACCACCAACTGTGCGGTGCTGGGACTGGCACTGCTCAACATTCAATACGAGTTCAATCTACTGCAGACCATCGCCCATTCGGCTTCGGCCGCCATCGGCTTCTCTCTGGCCATCGTGCTCTTTGCCGGCATCAGAGAGAGACTGGAAATCGCGGATGTCCCCAAACCCTTCAAGGGCTTTCCCATCGCCTTGATCACTGCTAGCTTGATGTCCATTGCTTTCTTGGGATTCACAGGACTGGTTTAAAGGAGTGAAAACAAATGGAAATGAATAGTATCATTTTAGCGACGGTCAGCCTGGGTGGCATGGGACTCATCTTCGGTGCCGGACTGGCCTTCGCCTCACAAAAATTTGCCGTAGAAGTGGATCCCCGGGCGGTCAGTGTCCGTGAAGCGTTGCCGGGGGCGAACTGCGGAGCCTGTGGTTTTCCTGGATGTGACGCCTTTGCCAATGCTGTCGTCAAGGGGTCGGCGCCTATCAATGGCTGCCCCGTGGGTGGGGCGGAAACCCTTGGCAAGCTCAGTGTCATCATGGGGGTGGAAGCCGCCTCCGGTGAAAAACAGGTTGCACGGGTACTGTGTCAGGGCGGAGAGCACTGCCTTGACCGATTTGAATATGACGGCATCGAAACCTGCAAGGCGGAAAACGCCATCGGCGGGGGCGGATCAAAGGCCTGCGTTTTCGGCTGTCTTGGTCACGGGGACTGTGTGGCGGTTTGTAATTTCGACGCCATTCACATCAATGAATACGGTGTGGCCCAGGTGGAGCCGGACAAATGCACCGCCTGCGGCTTGTGTGTGAGTGCCTGTCCAAAGAATTTGATTGAAATGATTCCCTACAAGCAGCAGGTTTTTGTGGACTGTATCAATACGGAAATCGGCGGGCACGTCAAGAAAAACTGCTCGAATGCCTGCATTGCCTGCAAGATTTGTGAGAAGAACTGTCCCGAGGATGCCATTCACGTGGTCAACAACATTGCACGGATCGATTATGACAAATGTACCAACTGTGCCATATGCTTTGAAAAATGCCCGACAAAGGCGATCAGTTTCGACCAACAGACCCAGAAACTGGTGGTCAATGAGTGAGAAAATCCCCCGGCTTTCAAAAGCCGGGGGATTATTTCGTCAATAGGTTGATAATGTCGCCGTAGAGGTATTCGGCGTGTTCCTTCCACCGCCTTGTGATGGCCTCGCCATGGAGGCGTGTGGGAACCGTCAGAGTGATTTCCAGAAGGCTCTGTTCATTTTCAAGAAGGGTCAGATTCACGCCGTAGTCTCCAGAGGCCTTTGGTGTCAGGGAGGTCATGACCGTCTGTCCCGGTTTGGGCTTGATTCGTCCCACAAGGTCTTCCAGGGTATACTGCAGGTCAAGGGGGATGCGGTCCTTGAAAAAGGCCAGGGAAACCCGGCCTGTTTCTGTCAGCGCGTAGCTGCCGTCCATCTGACTCAGCATCTGGGAGGCCTCAAGGTCTTCCAGCAGGGTATACAGGGTTTCGGTTTGGATGATTTTCTTGTGGTGGATGAAATCCACCAGGGTCTCTTTTTGAATGGGCACGCCGTAAAGATCCAGTATGAGCAGGATGCTCAGACGGCTGCTGGTGTCATTGTCTAGTAGATTGTTTGACATAAAAACTCCCCGAATATGATATACTGTAAACAAAAACAAGTATACCACAGAAATGGCGAAAAGGGAGAAAAACCCCTTTGCCGGGAGGAAAGGAAAAGCGATTGGAAGAAAAAATCAGAGAGTTGATTTTAGATAACGGCGGTGAAATTGTGGGCTTTTCAGACATCAGGGGCTACGAGGTTGCCGGCTATGAGGCCCTCGACACAGGCATTGCCTACGGGGTGCGACTCAGCGAAGCGATTGTGAGTCAGATTGACCGGGGCCCCACCCATGAGTATTTTCACCACTACCGCACTGTCAACCGACTGATCGACGACATCGGGCTCAAGGTGGCAGTTTTGCTTCAGCGCTCAGGCTACAGGGCCCTGCCCGTGGCGGCGAGCCAAAGCATCAACTCAAAGGCTGCCGGTGCCTATGAAGGTCTGTTTTCCCACAGAATGGCGGCCACCCTCGGCGGCCTCGGCTGGATAGGAAAAAACAATTCTCTGATCCATCCGGTCTTCGGACCCGGACTGCGTCTGGGGACGGTGCTGACCAACGCCCCCCTGAAGGTGGCACAGCCCATCACGGCATCGCAGTGCGGGGACTGTAGCCTCTGCGTCGATGCCTGTCCGGCTCTGGCCCTGAGCGGTATGGATTGGGAGGCCGGGATTCCCCGGGAAATGATTCTCGATGCCAGGGCTTGTTCAGAACACATGAAACATCACTATCAGCATATAGGACGGGGAGCTGTCTGTGGCATTTGCCTGGCGGCCTGTCCCTATGGGAGGACTTGAAACCATGACAGTCGTGACGGCAGTATTTTTTTCCCTCATCATGATGATGACGCCCCATCTTCTGGAGCAACCCATGCCTCTGGAGGATTTTCTACAAAGCTATCAAACCCTGGAGGTGCCTGAAATACCTCCAAAGGAAACGGTGGTAAAGGAGCCCGTGGGCAATGAAATGGGCCTGGTGCCGGTTTTTCTCTACCACCGGATAAAAGAAAGCGACAACGGCTACGACATTTCCAGTGAAGATTTCAGAAAAAACCTTGAAAAGCTTTATGAAAATGATTTTGTTATGGTGAATTTCGAGGCCTATCTCAAGGGGGAGATTGCTGTCCCCGAAGGGAAACATCCCTTTGTTCTCACCTTTGATGACGGCGACATATCCCAGTTCCGAATCCTCGAGGACGGCACCATTGATCCCACGAGCGCCGTGGGGGTGCTGTACGATTATTACCAGTCCCATCCTGATTTTGGTTTCGAGGTTGCCTTTTTTCTCAATGCGGGGGTTCCCTTCGGACAAAAGGAGTTTCTTGAAGAAAAGCTGGAATTCACAAGGACCCACGGTCTCATTCTGGCCAACCACACTTACCATCATCTGGCCTTTGATACCCTCTCGCGGGAGGAAATTCTGGAGGCGGTTGTAAAGAACAAGGACTATTATGAGAAGGAATACGGTGTTGAACTCAGGGATATTCTGGCTTTGCCCTACGGCATTTACCCCCGGGATTTTGAAGTGATGGAAACCCTGGGCATTCCGAGTCTCAAGGTGGGGTGGAAACCTGAGGTTTCAGTGTTTTCAAAGGAGTTTGACCCCTTGAGAATCAACCGGGTGCAAAACGGTGAAGGGAATTTCCAGTTTGAATACTGGATGGATGACCTCATCGGCAATCCCGGGAAAATATTTACCAGTGACGGGGACCCGGACCGGATTACCCTGTTTGAAAAGGATTACGACAGGCTCAGGACGGATTTTGTCCAGGGAAAGGAGATCCAAATCATAAAGGAAGTGGAATAGATGTACTACAATATCATAGCCGCTGTGGTGCTGTTGATCATTTTAACCTCAATCCAGTACAGCCTTAACCGGATAGTCCGTTTGCTGGTTGAGATTGACAGAACCCTCAAATCCCTCAAGGGTAGACTGTGATGGCGGGCCTGGAAAAAAATCAAATGACGGGAGGATTATATGGATGTAACCAAGATGGACCAAAAGGTGCTCTTCACTCGGGAGGAGATTCAAAGTAAGGTCAAAGAAATGGGGGAGCTTATCACCCGGGATTACCGGGGCAGGCGGCTCATGGTCATCTCCCTTCTGAAGGGAAGCTTTGTCTTTACAGCGGATCTGATCAGGGAAATCAAACTGCCCCTGGTCATTGAATTCATGATTACCTCAAGCTATGGTCATTCCGAGGAAACCACCGGCATGGTCAAGATTATTCAGGATGTGGACCTGGATGTGGCGGACTACGATGTGCTTCTCGTGGATGATATCATTGACTCGGGAAACACCATGATGCGGGTGCATTCCCTGCTTGAGGCCCGCAATCCCAAAAGTCTCAGAACCTGCACCCTTTTGGACAAACCCTCCCGAAGGAAAGTGGATTTTGAAGCCGATTACGTGGGCTTTGTCATTCCAGATGTGTTTATTGTTGGATACGGTCTCAATTACGGTGACTACTATCGAAATATGGACCATGTCTTTGCCTTCGTGGATAAGGAAGCCTAACCCCCCGAAAAATTACAAGAATTTAACCTGATGACACTTTTTTTCCCTGGAGATTTGCCGTACCCTTGTGGGAGGATACCCTATTTCAGTGGAGGAGTGTTGTATTTGGAGACCATCAAGGTACTGTTTGTCTGCGTTCACAATTCGGCGAGGAGTCAGATGGCGCAGACCTATCTCAATGATTTCGGCCTGGCCCACAGAATTTATGCCGAGAGTGCAGGTCTTGAAGCAGGGGAGCTCAATCCTCTGGTGGTGGAGGCCATGAAACTGGACGGTTATGATATCAGCGGGAATCAGACCCATAGTGTTTTTGACTATTACAAGGAAGGACGCTTGTACCATTATGTGGTCACGGTCTGTGACCTGGAGGCCGCCCAGAGATGCCCGGTGTTTCCGGGTCTGAGCAAAATGATCAACTGGAGTTTCAGGGATCCCTCGGCTCTTGAAGGGTCTAAGGAGGAGCAACTGGCAATCACTCTGGAAATACGGGATGAAATCAAAGCGGCGGTGAAGGCCTTTATCGATGAAGTCAATGAAAGCCGACAGACGCCGTAAAATAGCCGTGATTCCAATTTCTGAAGCAGGAAAACCCGACAGCCCGTCGGGTTTTTTTGATGGGGTTCAACAGAATGAACTTTTTTATAAAAAAAAAGGGGATTTTGAAAATAATTGATAAAAATTTACCAATACCGGTATATAATTATTATGTTAACTAATAGAGAAGGGGGCATTGGTGATGGATGAGTTGATGCGAAGGGAAGTTTTGAAAATCATTGAAAGCCAGGGGAAAGCCCGGGAGGCTTTGATTCCTGTTCTCAAGGCAGTGCAGAGGGTCAACCCGAAACAGTATATTCCCCAGGAGGTCAGTCAGTTGGTGGCTTCAACCATGGGGATATCCGAGAGCGAGGTCTATGAAGTGGTCTCCTTTTACGCTGAGTTCAGTGAAAAGCCCCGGGCCCGGAATGTGATCAGAATTTGTGACAGTACGGTTTGCCGGGTGACACACCACCGCAAAACTGCCGAGTTGCTCGAAGCCGCCCTCGGCATCCGGGTGGGGGAGGCCACCGAAGACGGCGTGTTCTGTCTGGAGTATTCCCCCTGTTTCGGGGCCTGTGATGTGGCCCCGGCGATTCGAATCAATGACAGGGTCTATGGCAATC
The DNA here is from genome assembly GCA_002029975.1 of delta proteobacterium ML8_F1. Lineage (GTDB taxonomy): Bacteria > Bacillota > Clostridia > Peptostreptococcales > Acidaminobacteraceae > ML8-F1. The sequence continues at coordinate 134,784 of LQBE01000014.1, forward strand.
TCGACGGAGAAAAGCTTGAAGAGATTCTTCAAAGCTACAGGAGATGATTTCATGAAAAAAGAAATGGCATTGATTACGGAGAATTTTCTCCGCTATGGGCCTCCGGACACGGCAGGCTATCTGGAAATCGGAGGATTCACCGGGCTTGAAAAAGCCCTGGCCGGTTCGCCGGAGGAGCTTGTCAGGACCATCGAGGCTTCGGGACTCAGGGGAAGAGGGGGGGCGGCCTATCCCACTGGGAAAAAAATGCGCCAGTCCGCCGCCTATGAAGGGGACACCAAATACCTTATCTGCAATGCCGATGAAGGGGAGCCTGGCACCTTCAAGGACCGGGAGCTTCTGGAAAAGGACCCCCTGGGTGTCCTGGAAGGGATGGTGATCGCAGCCCACGGCGTGGGGGCGACTCAGGGCATTCTCTATCTGAGGGAGGAATATTCCCATCTTCTGGGGTTGCTGGAAGATTCCCTCGCAGCCATGAGACAAGACGGCTATCTGGGCCGGGGGATTCTTGGGGGGCCTCTTGATTTTGACATCACAGTCTTTGTGGGTGCCGGAGCCTACATCTGCGGCGAAGGCACCTCACTCATCGAATCCATTGAAGGCAAGCCCGGGCGCCCCAGAAACAAACCGCCCTACACCAAGGCCCAGGGTTTATTCATGAAACCCACCCTGGTATCCAATGTGGAAACCTTCAGTGGCATTACTGCCATTGTCAGGCATGGGGCGGAGGTTTTTACAGGCTATGGAACACCCATGAGCCCGGGGACTAAATTGATCAGTCTGTGCGGCAATGTCAACCGTCCCGGAACCTATGAGGTGCCCTTTGGCACAACCCTGGAGGAAATCGTCATGGGAATCGGAGAGGGGGTTGCCGGGGGCAGGGCGCTGAAATTTGTCCAGATCGGGGGCATATCCGGGCCCCTGTTGCCAAAGGAATTTCTGAAAATGCCCTTGTCCTATGAGGCCTTTGAAAAAGAGGGCCTGTCCATCGGTTCCGGCGCTGTCCTGGTGGTGGATGAGACCACGGACATCCTCGATTTTCTCGATGCCGTGGCGGCGTTTTTCAAGCATGAGAGTTGTGGCAAATGCACTCCCTGCCGGGAAGGAAACCGCCAGATAATGAACATACTCAAAAGGATGCGGGAAGGAGTGGCCCTCCCCTCAGATCCTGAGAATATCCAGCGGATTGCCAATACGATGAAATACGCTTCCTTTTGCGGACTTGGGAAAACAGCGCCCACAGCCCTGCTGAGTGCCGTCAGATACTGCCCTGAGGAAATCTTCACGAGGAGGGGACTATAATGGATTTTGTGAATCTCACCATTGACCAGGTTGCCGTCACGGTGCCCCGGGGAACCACCATCCTGGAGGCGGCCCGAAAAATCAATATCAATATTCCCACCCTGTGTCACCACCCGGACCAGAAGGTTAAGGCCAATTGCAGAATCTGTCTTGTAGAGACCGGTGAAGACCAGCTGGATACGGCCTGTTCCACCCAGGTCAGGGAAGGCATGAAGGTGCTGACCACCTCGAAGCTGGTCAGGGAGACACAAAAGGGGGTTCTGGAACTGATTCTGGCCAACCATGACCAGGATTGTCTCAAATGCATCCGCAACGGCAATTGTGAACTCCAGGATTTGTGTGAACGGTTTGCCATCTCCCGGGGGGATCTGGGCCTCATCGCACCCGGAGACGTCACGGTGGATGCCAGGCCCAAAGACCTGTTCAATCCCGCCATTGTCAGGGATTATGGCAAGTGCATCAAATGCAATCGCTGTGTCGAGGTCTGTCGGGAGGTTCAGGATGCGGGGATTCTTTCAGCCGCCTTCAGAAGCACGGACTACACGATACAGCCGGCTTACGGCAGGACTCTGGACGCCACCCTGTGCACCTATTGCGGCCAGTGCATCGCGGTCTGTCCCGTTGGGGCAATTTATGAAAAAACGGAAACAGACCGGGTATGGGAGGCCCTTGACCGGGAGGATCTCCACGTCATTGTCCAGGTGGCCCCGGCGGTCAGGGTGACCCTCGGGGAGGAATTCGGCTGCGAGCCGGGGACACCGGTGACCCAAAAGATTGTGGCCGCCTTGAGAAGAATCGGTTTTGACCGGGTCTATGACACGGATTTCACAGCAGACCTGACCATCATAGAGGAAGGGTATGAGCTGATTGACCGGATCAGGCATCAGGGAACCCTGCCCATGATCACTTCCTGCTCACCGGGCTGGATCAACTATATGGAGGGATTCTTTCCGGAAATGATTCCCCATGTCTCCACCTGCAAATCCCCTCAACAGATGTTTGGTGCCCTGTCAAAGACCTACTACGCCGACAAGACACAAATCCCGCCGTCAAAAATCTTCACGGTTTCCATTATGCCCTGTACGGCGAAAAAATTCGAGGCAAAGCGCGAAGAGATGGTTCAAAAGGGGATTCCTGATGTTGATGCCGTGCTGACGACCCGGGAACTGGCGAAGCTCATCAAGGTGGCGGGCATTGATTTCAACCGCCTTCAGGGGGAGGAGTTTGATGCTCCCTTTGGCATGACCACCGGAGCCGGCGTCATTTTCGGGGCAAGTGGCGGGGTCATGGAGGCGGCACTCAGGACGGTTTATGAGGTGCTGACCAAAGAGGAAATGCCTCAAATCAATCTGTATGCCCTCAGGGGGACGGAGGGCATCAAGGTGTCAAGTCTTCAAATCGGGGACCTTGAGGTGAAGGTGGCCGTGGCCAATGGTCTGAAGAACGCAAGGCAGCTGGTGGAGGAGGTGAAGGCGGGGGATTCGCCCTATCACTTCATCGAAATCATGGGCTGTCCCGGAGGCTGTCTGGGGGGCGGCGGTCAGCCCATAAACACGGACCTGAAAATCAAGGAGGCGCGCATGAAGGGGATTTATCAGGTGGACCAGACCATGGCCATCAGAAAGTCCCATGAAAACCCCCGAATCAAAGAACTCTATGAGGAATTTCTCAAGGAGCCCAATTCACCGGTTGCCCACAGGATTCTCCATACCCATTACCAGTCAAGAGAGTGATGGCCACCGGGTCCCGCCTGGCACTTTAGCGTGGTCATGGTCCCATCAAAAAAGCGTGGTCTTCAAACAAGAGGTTGAAGGCCACGCTTTTCCAATGGATTATTTTTTGAGCCAGGATTTAAAATCCTCCCGGGGGACCATGCCGCCCCCCGTCGCCCAGGCCAGGTGGGTGATGGCCTGCTCATCGAGGTGGTGGGTCTTGAAGTAACCGGCGCTTCTCAGTCTGCCGGGACCCGCCAGACTGATGGCGGCAGAAGGCTCCACGGGAATGCCGTCGGCTGAGTAAAGGGCTTGGAGGTAGGGATAGAGGGCTTCATCCTTTACGGTATAAAAACCGTTGATGAGATGTCCCACGGTGCGCCCGACAAAGCCTGAGGGTCTGCCCACGGCAAGACCGTCGGCATCGGTGCGGTTGCTCAGACCGATCTCCTGGACGCTGATGGCGTCGTGCTTCTGGGTGAGGACACCCAGAAACATGGCGGGGGATTCCACGGGTTCGGCAAAGAAAACTGAAACACTGTCACCGAATATTTTTTTGAGACCAAAGGCAAGTCCTCCGGGGGCTCCGCCGACGCCGCAGGGGAGATAGACAAAGAGGGGTCGGGCGGGACTGACCTCGATGTCCAGGGCCCTGAGCTGGTCCTTGAGCCTTAGGGCGGCAGTGGCATATCCCAGGAAGAGTGTCTGGGAGTTTTCGTCATCCACGAAATGGACGGTGGGATCCTTTTGAGACTGCTCACGGCCCATTTTGACGGCCAGGGAATAGTCACTGTCGTATTCCATGACCTGGACCCCCTTGCTGCGAAGCAGGTTTTTCTTCCAAGCCCTGGCATCAGAGGACATATGGACCGTCACCTTGAAATTGAGGGCGGCACCCATGATGCCGATGGAAAGTCCGAGATTGCCCGTGGATCCGACGGCCAGGGTGTAGTGACTGAAAAGGTCCCTGGCTAAAGGCTCAAGAAGCTTGGCGTAATTGTCCTCCAGGCTGAGGAGACCGGCATCAAGGGCTGTTTTTTCTGCAAAGGCCAGGACCTCGTAAATGCCTCCCCGGGCTTTGATGGAGCCGGAAACAGGCAGATGGGAGTCCGCTTTGAGGAGGTAGCGGCCCCGGGAGGGGATGGCTTCTGAGAGACTGATCCTTTGATAGGTCTTTGAGATGTCCACAAGGTCGGATTCAATCAATCCTTCCCGGGGAAGGGTCTCTGGAAAGATTTTTTGTATCAGTGGCTTGAATCGCATCAGACGGGCATTGGCCTCAAGGATGTCCGACTCCTTGAGAGGGATGGTCTGAAATGCCCTGGCTGCTTCCTTGAGGGAAGTGTTTTCCCAGAATACTTCTAAGCGCTGCTTCAGCTGTTCTAGGGGTTCCATAGTTCTCTCCTTTGATTAATAAGTGAAAAAAAGAGGCTGGTTCAGCCTCTTAAATCATCGAGCAACTGGGTTTTGTCCCGGGTTTTGTCATCCTTGCTTTTGATGATTTTCGCCGGAGATCCGGCGACCACGGTTTCAGGAGGCACATCCACAGTGACCACGCTGCCTGCCGCCACCACGGCGCCGCGGCCGACTCTGACTCCTTCCAGGACGACAGCATTGGCCCCGATGAGAACATTGTCCTCGATAACGACAGGATTGGCGCTGGGGGGTTCGAGAACCCCGGCAATGACGGCTCCGGCACCGATATGGGCATTGGCTCCTATGGTGGCCCGGGCCCCCAGAACCGCATTCATGTCAATCATTGTGCCAGGTCCGATTTCAGCGCCGATATTGATGACAGCCCCCATCATAATGACGGCATTCCTGCCGATCTTAACGTGGTCGCGGATGACGGCCCCCGGTTCAATCCGTGCTTCAATGGACTTGAGGTCGAGGAGGGGAATGGCTGAATTTCTCCGGTCGTTTTCAAGATGGTAGTATTCGATATTGGCGGCATTGTCCTCAAGGATTTCAGCCATGTCCCCGGCCTGTCCCACAAGGATGCAGAATTCATCACAGCAGTAGGACTGGACCTTGTTACCGGGGATATACAGCCTGCCCTTGACGTAGGCCTTGACCGGGGTGGTTTTCTCGGCGTCTTTTATAAATTTTGCAATTTCATAGGGGTCTGTAAGCAGATGGGCATCATTCAACTGGGGATCCTCCTTCAATCAAATCGTTCATCGTATAGAGTCCGGGAGACTTTTGAACCAGGAATCCGGCGGCTTTCAAGGCGCCTTCGGCAAAAACCTTCTTTGAATGGGCCGCGTGTTTCAATTCCAATATCTCATCCACGCCTGCAAAAATCACCGAGTGCTCGCCGACGATGGTGCCGCCCCGGACAGAGTGGATTCCGATTTCACCTGTTTCCCGTTTGGCGCTTTTGCCAAAGCGGCCGTGGCGGTAGGGATGGTCCTGATTCCCATTGAGGGAGTCCGCCAGAAGAAATGCGGTGCCACTGGGGGCATCCAGTTTTTTATTGTGGTGTTTTTCTATGATTTCAATATCGAAGTCTTTGAGCAGGTGCTGGGCCTCCTGGACCAGCTTCACCAGGAGATTCACCCCCAGGGAAAAATTTTTCGCCCTGAAAATCGGAATGTACCTGGAAGCCTCCAGAATGAGCTGTTCCTGTTCCTCAGAGTACCCCGTGGTGGCGATGACCAGGGGCAGGGACCGGGACAGACCAAAATCCAACAGGGATTCCAGGAGGGAATGATGGGAGAAGTCCACCAGGACATCACAGGGAACATCGATGGCCATGAGCTCGGCAAACCCCCCGGGCATGTCCGGGTCTGAAGGGACCCCGGCCACATAGGCAAAGTCCTCCGTCGCTTCAATGGTCTCGATGAGTATCCTTCCCATGGTGCCGGAGGCACCTAAAACAGCCACTTTGATCATGGTCATATCCTAAAGCAGGTCGAAGCGCTTCAAGACCTCGACCATCCTTTCTTCCTTGTTTGGATCCATGGGGACCAGGGGCAGTCTCATGGGACCGACCTCAAAGCCCATCAGGTTCATGGCGGTTTTCACTGGAATGGGATTGACCTCCGTGAAGAGGGCGTCATTGAGGGGCTTGAGCTTCAGTTGCAGGGCCATGGCCTTTTTGACATCGCCCTGCAGATAGGCGGCGACCATGTCATGGACCATTTGCGGCACCACATTGCCGATAACGGTAATGACGCCGTGTCCGCCTACAGAAAGCAGGGGGACCACATGGTCGTCATTGCCCGAGTAAAGCCGAAAGCCTTCAGGAATAATCCGAGCCATTTCAACGATCTGGGAGATATTGCCGCTGGCCTCCTTCAATGCGGCGATATTGGGATGCCCGGCCAGGACCTGTACCGTGGAAGGTTCGATATTGATGCCGGTTCGACTGGGGACATTGTAAAGGATGATGGGGATATCCACGGCATCGGCAATGGCTGTGAAATGGGCCACAAGACCGGCCTGGGAGGATTTGTTGTAATAGGGAGTGACCACAAGCAGGGCGTCCACGCCGAGGGCCTGGGCTTTTTTCGACATTTCAATCACGTGTCTGGTGTCATTTGAACCGGTTCCGGCAATGATCGGCACGCGTCCCTGCACGGTCTTGACAGCAAGCTCAAAGAGCTTCAGTTTTTCATCGTCACTGATGGTGGGGGCTTCACCAGTGGTGCCGCAGACAATCAACGCATCGGTCTGGTGTTTTAAATGGAACCCGATCAGTGCTTCAAATTTGGAATAGTCGACCTGTAAATCTTCAGTGAAGGGTGTGACCAGAGCCACACCAGAGCCAGTAAAAAGTTCCATGACAGTCCCCTTTCAAAAATTTTTTAGAGTAGATTTCCGGCAATGTATTCAGCAATCTGCACGGCATTGGTGGCAGCACCCTTGCGGATATTGTCGGCGACCACCCACAGATTCAGGCCGCTGTCCACGGAGTGGTCTCTTCTGAGTCTGCCCACGTAAACCGCATCGGTTCCGGCGGCGTCGACGGGCATGGGATAGCGGTTGTTTTTGACATCGTCCACCAGGACGATTCCTTCGGCTTCGCCGTAGAGTTCGAAGATGTCCGCCATATCAAAGGGTTTTTTGAATTCCACATTGATGGATTCGCTGTGGGAGTAGAATACGGGGACTCGAACGGCGGTTGCCGTGATTTTGAGGGTGTCATCCCCGAGGATTTTTTTAGTTTCATGGATCATTTTCATTTCTTCCTTTGTATACCCGTTTTCAAGGAAAACATCGATATGAGGAAGCACATTGTGGGCGATGGGGTGGGGATAGGCCAGGTTGGATGCTTTCCCCTTGAGGCCCTCTTCAAGATCTTTGTAACCCTTGACCCCGGAGCCTGAAACCGCCTGGTAGGTGGAATAGACAATCCGCTTGATGCCGTAGCGCTGGTGAAGGGGCTTGAGGGCCACCACGGCTTGAATGGTTGAGCAGTTGGGATTGGCAATGATGCCTTTGTGGGACCGGATGGCCTCAGGATTGACTTCGGGAACCACCAGGGGAACTGCGGGGTCCATTCTGAAGGCGCTGGAATTGTCCACCACAATGACCCCCTTGGATGCGGCAATGGGGGAGTATTCTTCACTGACATTTCCTCCCGCAGAAAAAAGGGCGATCTGAATGTCCCGGTCAAAGGATTCGGGGGTGAGTTCCTCTACGGTATAGGTCTTGCCTTTGAAAAGGACTTCCTTGCCGGCTGATTTTTTGGATGAAAATAAATAAAGATTTTCAATTGGAAAATCTCTTTCTTCCAGTACCTTGAGAAAGGTCTGACCCACCATTCCGGTGGCTCCCACCACGGCTACGTTGATTTTTTTCACTTAAGATCACCTCGAATGTATTTTTATGAATTGTATTCATGGGGATTTACTTATACAATATACTATATGAAAATTAAAATAAATCAAGTGTTTTGGAGGGTCTAATGGACTTTATCAGAGGAAAAATCAAAAATATCCAGGAGGAAATCAGGGGAATCAGACGAGAATTGCATAAAATTCCAGAAATCGGGTTCCAGGAGGTGAAAACCTCCACCTATATCAGGAATCTCCTGGACGCCTGGCAGGTTCCCTATGAAATTGTGGCCACCACCGGGATTGCAGTCCATTTCAAGGGAGCAGCGCCCCAATCCTATGCCTTTCGTGCGGACATGGACGGTCTGCCTACCCAGGAGGCGACGGGGGTGGATTTCGCCTCGGTCCATCCTGGGAGGATGCATGCCTGCGGCCACGACGGACACATGAGTATTGCCCTGGGAATCATCCGATACATCAAAAATGAAAGGCCAACCCTCACGAGGGGGCTGCTGGTTCTTTTTCAACCGGCGGAGGAGGGACCGGGAGGGGCCTGGCCCATCATTGAAACCGGTATTTTAAAGAAATACCAGGTTACTGAAATCTTTGGATATCATCTCTATCCCGATGTTGAGAAAGGATTTTTTGCCACCCGCAGGGGGCCCATGATGGCGGGAACCGGTGAACTGGACATTGAAATCACCGGCAGGTCCGCCCACGGTGGGCAGCCCCACCAGGGGAAGGATGCCGTGCTCCTGGGGGCCAGACTGGTGGGAGACCTTCAAAGCATCGTCAGTCGCAGCATTGATCCCCTGGAGCCCGCAGTCGTGACCCTCGGGAGGTTTTCTGCGGGGGAGGCCAGAAGCATCATTGCTGAAAAAGCCCTGCTGCAAGGCACGGTCAGGACCTTCAGTGAAACGGTCTACAAGCAGATCAAGGGTCGGGTTCAACAGCTGGCCCGTGGCCTTGAGGAGGAAGGAGTCAGGGTTGAAGTGACCTTCAGGGACATGTACCCGGCTTTGATCAACCACAACAGGCTGGTTGAAGACCTTTCGGCCGCCCTGGGAGAGAGAATGATCGAATTGTCCGCCCCGGTCATGTTGGCGGAGGATTTTGCCTATTACACCCGGGAGCTTCCCGGAATATTTGTGTTTCTGGGGGTTAAAGAACCCCGTGAAGTGAGGCATGAACCCCTTCACAGCGCCCGGTTTGATTTTGATGAATCAGTGCTCGGAACAGGGGTGGAAGGCTATGTGCGTTATCTGGAGTACCAGGGAGTCCTCCATGAATAACCGGATAAAACTTCTCAGACTCAACAGTGGGTTTTTCATTGGAGGAATTCTCTTTCTCACACTGGGTTATCAGCTGCAGTCCTGGCATTTTGAGTGGGGACTTCTCCTTACGGAATTGCTTCTGGTGCTGGGTCTGGCCCTTTTGATCATCAAAAGCAGTCAAGCCAGAGTGGGGGATTATTTCCTTTTTAAGGAGGTGGGGGCGGGGATTTTGCTCAAGACTGCGGTAATCGCCCTTGCCAGTCTGCCGGTGGTCATGATTCTGAATCTGATATCCCTGTTGATTCTGGAAATCACCGGCAGTGCCATTGCCATGGAGATTCCCGAAACCACCGGTTTTTCAGGGGTTGTCTTTCAGTTTTTCATTATTTCCATTGTTGCGGGAATTGCTGAGGAAATTCTTTTCAGAGGGGTGTTTCTCCAGGTCTACCGGGACTATTTCAAAGCCCGTGAGGCCATTGTGTTTTCCGCTGCACTCTTCGCCCTCTTCCATTTCAATCTGCAGAACTTTTTCGGTCCCTTGTATCTTGGGATCGTCTTCGGTGTGCTAACCGTCAAGACACAATCCCTGATTCCTGCCATTCTCGGGCATATGCTCAATAACGGGATTGCCTATGTTTTTTCCTATATGGCGACCTTTATGCCCCAGGAAAATCTGGGCGACTTCGGGGTGGGTGAAATCATCGAAACCATTCTCGCCCTGTCCCTGAGTGGGGCCTTGTCTCTGGGCATGGTGGTTTTTTTACTCAGATCCATCAAGAATACCGGTGCGGAGCTTCCCCGGCAACAGGCATCCGCCGGGAAGCTGGATTTTCTGCCGGTGGCGCTATCCGTGGGGATTTATCTTTTCTACGGTGCCCTGGTGTTTTTTTAGGAGTTGAGAAATGATGTACAATTATGAGGCATTGTCCCGAATCTATGATGAGTACATGTCGGAATACGACTATGCCGGTGTTCTTGAGCGGGTCCTTCCCCTTTTCAAGGCCCGGGGGGTGAAGCGGGTGATGGACCTCGGATGCGGGACGGGCACCGGCTCACTGATGCTCTATGAAGCGGGACTCAGTGTGTCAGCCCTGGATATTTCTCCGGGGATGCTTGCAAAGGCCAAGGACAAGGCCCTGGAAAAAAACTACAGAATCGAGTTTTACCAGGGAGACATGAAAGACTTTGAACTCAACCGGACCTTCGATGCCATGGTCTCCCTCACCGACGGCTTCAACTACCTTCTGACTGAAGAGGATGTCCGCCGGGCCCTTAGAAGCATCAGAAAACATCTCCATCCCGGGGGATGGCTGTTTTTTGACATGAGTACGATTTACAAGTTCAAGGAAGTCATCGGAGAGCGGACCTTTGCACAGACCGGGGAGGACAATGCCTATATCTGGGAGAACACCTACCGCGGGGAGGACCAGATTCTGGCGTTTTTCATTACGATCTACCAGAAAGAGAAGGAAGATTTGTACCGGCGATATGAGGAATACCATGAGCAGCGGGGCTATCCCGTGGAGCTGATGGCTGGAATCCTCGACAAGGAGGGATTTGAAGTGGTTCAAATCACGGGAAGCGGGGAAAATTTGGAAAGCTCTGAGCGCCTCTTTTTTTTAGCCAGGCTCAGAGATGCCGGGGAGGAAATCTGATGGGGAAAATCACCCTGGCCCTGCTGGGCCAGCATACCAGAATCTATCTGGCTGATACCACAGACATGGTGGAGGAGGCCAGAATCATCCACGACACTTCCCCGGTGGCCACGGCGGCCCTGGGGAGGACCCTCACCGCTGCCAGCATCATGGGTAAGATGCTCAAGGGAGAAAAGGACAAGCTGACCCTCCAGATCAAGGGCAAGGGCCCAATCCGGTCTGTTGTGGCGGTGGCTTGGCCGGGGGGCGATGTCAAGGTGACAATTTCAGACCCGAAGGTGACGGTTGAGGACACCCCTGAGGGGAAGCTCAATGTGGGAGAGGCCGTTGGAAAAGAGGGAGAGCTGATTCTGATCAGGGATTATGGACTCAAGGAACCCTATGTTGGCCGCTCTCCCCTGGTCAGCGGAGAAATCGCTGAGGATCTGGCCTACTACTACGCCCATTCAGAGCAGCAGCCCTCGGTGGTGGCCCTCGGGGTGCTGGCGGAGCCGCAGAGGAAAGTGGCGGCGGCGGGGGGCTTCATTGCCCAACCCCTGCCCACCATCACCGAAAACGAGCTTGAAGCCCTTGAAGGGGATATTGCCAAGATGCCGGGCATTTCAGGGTTGATGGGAAGGGACTTGACGGCCCGGGAAATTCTTGAGCGACTGTTCCCGAGTCTGCCGGTGACCATCATGGAGACCGGCGAGGTCAAACTGACCTGCGACTGTTCGAAGGAGAAGCTCTCAAGAGCCCTGCTGACGATTGGAGAAGAGGATCTGAGGGAAATTCTTGAAGTGGACGGGCAGGCGGAACTCCACTGCCATTTTTGTGCCAAGGTCTACCATTTCGATGAGGATGAACTCAGGGCGCTTTATGAAGAAAGCCGGCGCAAATAGAGCCGTATCATTAACAATGGGAGATGAACCAATATGCTGGGAAAGTGGTTGATACTGGGACTTGTAGGTGCCGCCATAGGCTATCTCACCAATGTGATAGCCATCAAGCTGCTCTTTCGTCCCTTAGAACCCACAGGACTTTTCAAAATCCAGGGGTTGATTCCCAAAAGGAAGGCGGAAATCGCAAGGAGTGTCGGAGAAACCGTGGCCATGGAGCTCGTCCATGTGGAGGAAATCATGGAGGATTTCATTGAGACCATGGACAAAGAGGCCTTTAAACGACAGGTTGGGGAGAAAATTGCCAGGGCTCTGACCCAGAAGTTGATTTTCGTGCCGGAATCCATTGTCAGGCAGTATGTGGACCAGTTCATCCGGGACCGGGGGGATGACCTCATCAATGACATCGGAGAAAAGGTGGTCAGTGAGGCCATCCACAAGGTCGACATCTCGAAAATCGTGGAGGAAAAAATCATGGCCTTTGAACTGGAAAAGATGGAGGCCATCGTTCTGGGCATCGCCAAAAGGGAGCTGCGCTATATTGAAATCATGGGAGGAATCCTGGGGCTTCTCATCGGTCTGGCCCAGGGGTTCATCATCCTCAAGATGTAACTTGACTTTTGGACAGAATCAGGATAAAATTTAAAAAATGAATATCCAGCGTCATTAGAGGAGAATTCTTTTTCTGAAAGCCCCTTTTCAAAGAGATAAGAAGCCGAGGGCTGCGAGCTTCTTAATACAGCGGGCGGTCAAAGTTACTACTCCTCGAGCTCTGGTTCAGTAGCGCATGAAGCGTGAAATGCCGGCGCAGCGCCCCTGCGTTAACAAGGCCTCAAGAGGCTGCCTGAAATCTGGGCGGCAACTAAGGTGGAACCGCGTATCAACCCGTCCTTTGAAGTTTATTCAGGGCGGGTTTTTTAATTCAAAAAAAGGAGTGGATCAAATGATCAATGTGACATTGAAAGACGGTTCAGTCAGACAGTATGAACCGGGGATTACTTTAAAAGAAGTAACCAAGGATATCAGTGGCAGACTGTACAAGGAGGCTATTGTGGGTGAGGTGAATGGCGAGGAAGTGGACTTGTCCTATGTGCTCACGGAGGATGCCCAGGTGGGTATCTTCACCTTCGAGGATGAAGCGGGCAGACACGCCTTCAGACATACCAGCTCCCATATCATGGCCCAGGCAGTGCAGCGGCTCTTTCCGGGATCAAAGCTGGCCATCGGACCCGCCATCAAGGACGGATTCTATTATGACATCGATTCTGAGCATGTCTTCACCCCGGAGGACCTTGAACTCATAGAAGCCGAAATGAAGCAGATTATCAAGGAGGATCTGGAGCTCCACCGCTTTGAGCTGCCCCGGGATGAAGCCCTGGATTTCATGCACAAGCGGGGAGAGACCTACAAGGAGGAACTGATCCGGGACCTGCCGGAGGACGAGAAAATCTCCTTCTATCAGCAGGGGGAATTTGTGGACCTGTGCGCCGGACATCATGTGCCCAGCACCGGCAAGGTGAAATCCATCAAGCTTCTCAGTCTGGCCGGGGCCTACTGGCGGGGGGATGAAAAGAAAAAAATGCTACAGAGGATCTACGGGACCTCCTTCCCCAAAAACACGATGTTGACGGCGTACCTTGAGAGACTCGAGGAAGCCAAAAAGAGAGACCATCGGAAACTGGGCAGGGAACTGGAGCTTTTTGCCCTGCTGGATGAGGGTCCGGGATTTCCCTTCTTTTTTCCAAAGGGGACGGTGCTTAAAAACGAGCTTTTGAAATACTGGCGCCAGCTTCATGAACGGGAAGGCTATGTGGAAATTGAAACGCCGATCATACTCAACCGTCAGCTGTGGGAAACCTCGGGGCACTGGGACCACTACCGGGAGAATATGTACACCCTCAAGATTGATGATGAGGATTACGCCATCAAGCCCATGAACTGTCCGGGGGGGATGCTGGTCTACAATCAAAGCATCAAATCCTACCGGGATCTGCCCATCCGCATGGGAGAAATCGGCCGGGTCCACCGGCATGAGCTCTCGGGCGCCCTCCACGGACTCATGCGGGTCAGGGCCTTCACCCAGGATGATGCCCACATCTTTATGCTGCCTGAACAGATCAAGGATGAAATCATGGGGGTCGCCAGGCTCTTTGACGAGGTCTATTCAACCTTTGGCTTTCCCTATCATGTCGAGCTGAGCACCAGGCCGGAGAAATTTATGGGTTTGAAGGAAGACTGGGACCACGCAGAATCCATGCTTGCCGCTGCCCTTGATGAAATGGGCATCCAGTACAAGGTCAATCCCGGAGACGGTGCTTTTTACGGACCCAAAATCGATTTCCATCTCGAGGACGCCATCGGTCGCAGCTGGCAGTGCGGGACTATTCAGCTGGACATGCAGCTGCCCCAGCAATTTGACCTCAACTATATCGGCAGGGATGGCGAGAAGCACAAGCCCATTGTCATCCACCGGGTAGTCTACGGTTCCATTGAACGGTTCATCGGAATCCTCATTGAGCATTTCGCCGGGAAATTCCCCCTGTGGATCGCCCCTGAGCAGGTCAAGATTATTCCTGTGGCGGACCGCCACCAGGATTTTGCCAAGGGCATCGAAAAACAGCTTTATGAAGCCGGCCTTCGTGTGGCTGTGGACATGCGCAGCGAAAAGGTGGGCTATAAAATCAGGGAGGCCCAGGTCCAGAAGGTTCCCTATATGCTGGTAGTGGGGGACAAGGAGACGGCATCGGGCGAAATATCTGTCAGAAGCCGGGACCGGGGAGAAGAGGGGTCTTCATCCATAGAGGCCTTCATCGGAAAACTGTTGGAGGAAATTAAAAGCAAAGGCAGAAATCTGCAGTGACTGTCTGAAATCAAGGAGGGTTGAGTAATGGGTATCATTGACAAGCGTCTCGAAGAATTGAATATCATTCTGCCTGAAGTTCCCCGGCCTATGGCCAATTACGTGAGCATTCAGTCCGATGGCCCTGTCCTCTACCTCTCGGGGTCAGGTCCCATAGTGGAGGGCAAGGTGCTTTACCAGGGCATACTCGGCAAGGATCTTACGGTCCAGGAGGGTTATGAGGCGGCAAAACTGGCTGTCATCAACCATATCAGCCTGCTCAGGCACTATCTCGGAGACTTGGACCGGGTGGAGCAGATTGTCAAGCTTCTGGGTTTTGTGGCCAGTGAAAGGGAGTTTTATGAGCAGCCCCAGGTCATCAACGGGGCATCGGACCTGCTGGTGGCAGTCTTTGGCGAGGCGGGCAAACACGCCCGCTCCGCCATCGGGACCAGTGTCCTGCCTATGAATATCCCGGTTGAGATTGAACTGGTGGTGAGGGTCAGAGCATGAAACCTGAAGAGCTCAGACTCAATCATCTCACCTGGCCTGAAATTGCTGAGGGAATAGCATCGGGCTACCGGAGGGTCATTATTGTTCTCGGGGCCACGGAGCAGCATGGCTATCATCTGGCCCAGGCCACCGACGAGGTCATCGGCATGGGCCTGGCCGTGGGTCTGGCCAGGAGGCTGGGTAAAACCTATGTGGCGCCAGCCATCGCCTTCGGACTTTCAGAGCATCATCTGAAGCTTCCCGGAACTCTGTCCTTGAGGCCTGAAACCCTGAGGATGATTCTCGAGGATGTTGTGGCCGCCTATCGGAGCCATGGCTTTGACCGGTTTGTCTTCCTGCCCTCCCATGGAGGGAACATGGCCTTTTCCTCCAGGATGGCCGAAACCTTTCAGGAGCTGTATCCCTCGGACCGGTTTGTCAGCCCCTTCGATCTGGAAACCATGATCCGGCTCATGGCGACATTTGAAACAGACCACCAGCTGCCCCGGGGTAGCTGTGGGGGACATGCCTGCGCCTTTGAAACCTCTCTGATGCTGTATCTCGCACCTGAGATGGTGCAGATGGACCGGGCGGTTCCGGGGTATACCGGTGCCTTGGATGAGGCCTTTGTGAAGAAAATGTTTCAGGAGGGCATCACCGGAGTCTCAGAGGTGGGGGTCATTGGAGATCCTGCCCGGGCCACCCGGGCCCTGGGGGAAATCTTTTTCGATAAAACCCTCGAGGTCATTCACAGGGCCTTGGAGGCGGGGGAATAAAAAACAAGAGACCGGCGTTTGGGGCGGTCAAATAGGAACATATTTTAACTGAAAAATTCGGCATAGTCGTTTATAGCGGCTATGCCGTTTTTTTGTTGTATTCGAAAATATCAAATTCACCGATGTAGTTGTAGAATATCTGGCTGTTAGAAGTATGTCCTTTGGAATCTTTTTTATCGGTATATCTCTGTAATCCTTAAAGATTAAATCTGTTCGGCTTTATGTGTACGCCCGTTTTTGCTACTAATACAAAAAGCATCGTTCTGTTGATAACTATAAAGCATGCTATAATGTGATTATGTAAAAGGAGGTGGTTAACGATGAAAAGAAAACTGTTACCGGGTATCATTGGTGGTTTTATTGGTTTCGTGGTTGGAGTTTTTGGTGGTGGTTACCTCGGCCTAATTGTGGGTGGAACTTTTTTAGGTGGCCTCGAAATCTACAAACATACCGGTTTTGAAGGATATGAGTTAGCCGCATATGTTGGGGCTATAATAGGTGCCCTTGTTGTGACAGTATTAGGAGCAAAACTTGCATTGAGGATTGCTTACAAGACGGGAAAGAAAATGTAATAAAAAGGAAAAAACCAGCCATGACAAGGTGAAAGCTTGAACATGACTGGTCTCTTTTTGCCACCGTTTGAAGCTATTTAAGTAAGTTTTATTTCAATCCCCAAGTGAAAGCTTCTTTTGCCGGTCTCTTTTGATGGGGTATACTGTAGGGGAAGGGAGGTCGATAGACGATGAAGGTGAAAAAGCTCAAGAACGTCCCTGAGGACTACATGGCTCAAAGTGTCGTGGATTTTCTAAGAAACGAAGGCATCGACGCGTATTTCCAGGCCCAGGGCTGGGGCGAGGTATCCAGAATCTACGGGGGGCATTCTTTTTCCGGTTACGATATTTTCGTCCGGGAGGAGGACTATCCCGAAGCCGTGAAGGCTGTGGCCTACTTTGATTAGAAAGATTATTCACGTGGACGTGGACGCCTTCTATGCGGCGGTGGAGGAAAGGGACAATCCTTCCCTGAAGGGCAATCCGGTCATTGTCGGAGGCAGCTCGGACCGGGGGGTGGTGACCACCTGCAACTATGAGGCCAGAAAATTCGGGATTCACTCCGCCATGCCCCTTTTCCAGGCCAGGAGGCTGTGCCCCGACGGGATTTATCTCGAGGGGAGACGAGAGCGTTATGTCGAGGTTTCCAGTGAAATCTTCAAGGTGCTTGGAACTTTTACTGACCAGATTGAAAAGGTTTCCATCGATGAGGCCTATCTGGATATCACGGGGCTCTATCAGTCTCCCCGGGTGGTGGCAAAAGCCGTCAAAAGGGCGGTGAAAAAAGAAACGGGTCTGACGGTGAGCGTAGGGATTTCCTACAACAAATTTCTGGCGAAGCTCGGCAGCGACTGGAACAAGCCCGATGGGCTCAAGGAAATCAGGGAGTCTGATATTCCGGGGATTTTAAAACCCCTGGACATTAGAAAAATCCACGGTCTTGGCGAGAAATCCACCGGGAGGCTCTACAGCATCGGCATACACACCGTGGAGGACCTTCTGGCCTATGACCTGCCAACCCTTGAGAGTTTTCTCGGAAGCGGGGGCAAAGAAATCTACGAGAGAATCCGGGGCATCGACCGTCGCGAGGTGATTTCCTCCCATGAGCGCAAGTCCCTGGGCAGTGAAGCCACATTGGCAGAGAACGTCAGGGCGCGGGATTTGATCCTGAGGATTGCCACGGGGCATCTCAAAGAGACCTCCCGGGAACTCGGGGAAAAGGGACTGACGGCTAAAACCCTCACCTTGAAAATCAAGTATGATGATTTCACCCAGACCACCCGCTCAAAAAGCATTCCGGAAGCCGCGGATGAATTCCGGATATTTCTGCCACTGCTGGAGGATCTGGTTCGACAGGTTCCCTTGGAAAAATCTGTTCGCCTTATCGGGGTGAGTTTCTCCGGTCTTTTGACAAACCGTCACCGCCAGCTGGTGTTTGAGGATTGTCTGTGGCCGCAGGAATAGGACCCGGCGGGCTCATAAGATGGAGCTCATCATCAGATAGTCCTCCTCTGAAACCCCTCCGATGAGGGGTTTTACTTTTTTGTGGAGAAAGACGCTTCTTTGGATGATATCCTTGCCGTAGCGCAGTCTCAGGGTGTCAATCTGGCGGTCGAGGGCCCTGTTCGACTCCTTTGCAGGGGAATCAAAGAGGGTGTACTGGTAGGGCTCGGGATCCCTGAGACCCGTCAGACGGACGCCGAGGTATCTTAAAGATTCACCCCGCCAGGCCTCCATAAAAAGAGATTGCAGGTGGTGGTAGATAACCAGGGTTTCGTCCGTGGGGGCGGCAAGGGTGCGTTGATGGGTGTAATGCTTGAATTCCGAGGATTTAAGACGGATGACGACCACCTGGGCAAGCTTTTTCCCCAGGCGCAGGCGCAGGGCCACGGATTCCGACAGTCCGAGAAGATATAAAAAAGCGTCCTGTGGCGTGTCGATATCCCGGGGCAGGGTGGTGCCGTTGCCCACCCCCTTGCTCCAGGGGCTCTGATCCATATGGACCGTTGAGGACTCAATCCCCTGGGCGTACTCCCAGAGCATTGCTCCGTGGCTCTTGAAGTGGTGGACCAGATAGCT
The DNA here is from genome assembly GCA_002029975.1 of delta proteobacterium ML8_F1. GTDB lineage: Bacteria > Bacillota > Clostridia > Peptostreptococcales > Acidaminobacteraceae > ML8-F1. The sequence continues at coordinate 153,123 of LQBE01000014.1, forward strand.
TTTGGGGGTGGCGGCCAGGTCGCCGATGGTATGGATCCCCAGAGCCTTGAGCTTTGGACGGGTGGCTCTTCCCACCATGAAAAGGTCTTCTACGGGCAGGGGCCACATTTTCCGGGGAATCTCTTGAGGGAAAAGGGTGTGCAGGGCATCGGGCTTTGAAAAGTCAGACGCCATTTTAGCCAGAAGCTTGTTGCTGGAGACTCCGATATTCACCGTGAATCCCAGTTCCCTGCGAATCCGGGTCTTGAGGGCATGGCCTATGGTCCCATAGTCCGCATCAGGTTCGGGAATCATCAGAAAGCTTTCATCAATGGAAAAACGCTGAATATAGGGGGAAACTTCTAGAAGAATCCGGTGCATGGCTTCGCTGGCCTGCATGTAGAGGCTGTAGTCTGGGGGGACGATTATCAGCCGGGGACATTTTTCAAGGGCTTCGTGAAGGGTCTCCCCTGTTTTGATTCCGTATTTTTTTGCGGGGATGGATTTGGCCAGAATGATGCCGTGACGGCTTTTGGGATCGCCCCCCACGGCGGAGGGAAGCAGCCGCAGGTCCAGGGGGTCTCCGTGCTGAAGACGGGAAACGGCTTCCCAGGAAAGATAGGCGCTATTGACATCGATATGAAAATAAAGGGTCATGGAAACACCTCCTACAAGTCAATTATACGAACAAATGTTCTGTAAGTAAAGAAAAAAAACTCCCAAACCCGGGGGATTTTTTGTTAAAATGGGGGTGGCGACAACAGAAGACAGGAGGGTTTTGCAATGGGTTTTGATGATGGTCTGTATTCAGGGAAGCTGCTCAAAAAAAACGAGCTTCCTGATTTGGGAGCCAAGGGGCCTCGGGTTTACGAGGTGATGCGTCTGATGGATTCAAGAATTCTCTACGGCGAAGAGCACCTCAGGCGTCTGGAAAATTCCCTGAAGTTCTATGATGCGGATTTTTCCCTGGACTACAGCAAGCTCTACGCAGAGCTGCTGGCTTTGATCCGGCTCAGCGGTGAAGCCTATTGCAATCTTCGTCTGGAGGCAACCCTGGTGGCGGGGAAGCTGCACTATACCGCCTACCTGGTGCCGGGACAGTATCCCGATGAGGCCATGAGAAAAGAGGGGGTAGCCCTTAAAACCTATGAGTACAGGAGGAAGGACCCCTTGATCAAGGCGGTGGATCCGCAGTACAAGCAGAGGGTTGCCGACTTTATTTCAGCCAACGGGATTTACGAAGCGCTTTTGACCCATGAGGGCGTCATTACTGAGGGCAGCCGCTCCAATATATTCTTTGTCAGAGGGGGGCAGGTCTATTCCCCCAGGGACAAGGATATTTTAAGCGGCATCACCCGGAGAAATTTAGTGGCTTTTTTGGATGAAAAAAAAATCCCCCTGATCCGGGAGGATATCCCTATCGGCAGTCTGAACCGCTTTGAGGGGGCCTTTTTAAGCGGGACCTCAATCCATGTGCTTCCTGTCAGGGCCATTGACGCAGTGGTGTATAATCCGAATCTGCCCCTGGTCAGAACCATTGAATCCGGTTTTCTCAAACAGGTGGAAGACAGCATAAAAAAATCCCCTGTTTTTTGAAACAGGGGGCATAAAGGCTTATCTCATGACAAGAACGGGTACCTTTGCGTGATGGACGACTTTGTTGGTGACACTTCCAAGTAAAAAACGCTTGGAGGCTTTCATGCCATGGGTGGCCATGATCACCAGGTCAATGGCATCGTCTTTGTCCAGCAGATGGAGGATTTCGGAGGCGGGGTCGCCTGTGGAAGTGAATTCCGTGATTTTCAGGGAAGTCCCCTCGAAAAACTCAGCAACTTTCTTGACAATGTCCCGGGAATAATCTTCAGTGGTGGTTGGAATCCGCTCCATTACGATGGGATCATTGACCCAGTAGACGTTTGGGGAGATGTCCTGTGAATTGAAAATAACCAGTTCACTGTTGTATTTCAAAGCGAGGTCTTTAACGACTTGGAGGGTCTGTTCATCGTAATCAGGTTGGTCAACCGGCAACAAGATTTTTTTAAACATATCAATACCTCCCTTATACATTATATATACCGTATTATTTGATATAATAAACACAAGGGGAAAGGAATGGGAGAGTTTATGTTCAGACGCAACGCTCTGGTCATCGGCTCCGGGGCTGTGGATGCCCTGAGCCGCAAACGGGTTTTGGTCTTCGGCCTCGGAGGTGTCGGGGGGGCTGCGGTGGAGGCTCTTGCCCGAAGCGGCGTGGGGCGCCTCGGCATCATTGACGACGATATCTTCGAAAGCAGCAACAGGAATCGGCAGCTGGCCGCCCTTGAGTCCACCCTTGGCGAGTCCAAGGTGAGGGTCACGGCCAACCGCCTCCGGGACATCAATCCTCAGATTGAACTGACGCTTTTTGAACAAAAACTGACCGGGGACAGGATTGAAGAATTTTTCGCCGAACCTGTGGATTACGTGGTGGATGCCATTGACGATATTCCAGGGAAGGTCGCCCTGGCCAGCTTCTGCCAGAGGAGGGGAATTCCTTTGATTGCATCCCTGGGAACCGGCAACAGACTGGACCCCGGCTGTTTGGAAATCACGGACATTTACAGGACCCACACGGACCCCCTGGCCAGAAAGTTCCGAAAGGCACTGAAGGAAGCGGCTGTTTCTTCCCTGGAGGTGGTCTATTCCAGGGAAAAGCCCGTGAAGCTCGAGGGAGGGCACCGGGGACCCGGGAGTCTGATTTTTGTTCCCGCCTCGGCTGGAATCCTCATGGCCTATCAGGTGGTTGTACGACTCATCGCTGTTCATTAATGGATAATGCCAGAGTCTGATGAAAAAAACAGGGGCATTCGTGTTACTGTGTTGTCAAAGGGGGGTGGAAAATGAAACAATTGAAAAGATCCCGGAAGGATCGATGGATATTCGGTGTCTGTGGAGGACTGGGGGAGTATTTCAATATTGATCCGGTGATTGTGCGGATTTTTGCAATCGCTACCGGTTTCATTGGTTTTGGTGTCGTGGGGTATCTCATTGCGGCAGTGATCATGCCGGAGCAAAAGGAGGAAAGCTGAATTGGAAAAGAAGCTGTATCGTTCCCATGAAGATAAAGTGATTGCCGGCGTCTGCGGGGGTCTGGCGGAGTATTTCGAAGTGGATGCAACCTTGATACGTCTGGTGTGGGCAGTGACAATTCTTTTTGCCGGTACCGGTGTGCTGGCATATATACTCTTTGTTATCATTGTGCCCCTCAAACCCGAGGTCTACACCGTGAATTCTTCCGGGACCCAGGAGCCTGAAGAAGGAGACTCAGAGGACGGAGAGGCGGATAAGGAGAAGGTGGACAGGACCGTCCAAAGTGACCCGGTTGTTGTCAAACGGGAGAAGGACAAGACTTCCTCGCAGCTCTTCGGTCTGATTCTCATCGTTATCGGCATGATGTTTGTCGCCCGGAGAATTTTCTGGTGGCTTGATATCAGAATCCCATGGGAAATTTTCTGGCCTGTGATACTGATAGCCATCGGTCTTTACCTGGTCTTTAAAAAGGATGGACGGAAAAAGTGAAAACCATCGGTGGCATCCTCGTCATCCTGGGCGTTTTAGCGATGATCTCACAAACAGACTTGGTTGACATCAATTTCTTCGGCGTTGTGTGGCATTTCTGGCCGGTGCTGCTTGTCTGGCTGGGACTCTGGATTTTTTCCAGGGACAGCCCCTTTTTCAGGATTCTCCTTGTCACGGCCCTGGTGCTTCTGTTTCTTTTCGGCTCGGCCTTTTCGCCGGGTCTTGAGATTTCCCGGGAGGATTTCCCCCTGGAGGGGACCTGTGAAAAGGGGGAGGCCACCCTTTCTTTCGGCGTCGGGGAGATGCTCCTTGACGCTGACACACCCGGGGTCCTGAGTGTGGACTATCCCGGCACCGATGGGGCAATCCACTCTGGCTTTGATCGGAACACCCGGAGATTTTCTTTTGAAATGGTCCATCACCGCAGCAGAAATCTTCCCCCCGGGGAGTGGCGCTACCATGTGGGGCTCACCCGGGAGATCCCCTGGGAGGTCAGACTGGACATGGGGGTCATGAAGGCCACTGTCGATTTTTCCCAGGCGGGACTCAGTCATTTTGAAGGGGACCTGGGCATCGGGGAATTGAATCTTGTCCTGGGCAGTCCCAAGGGCGTCGTGGTGTCGGATGTGAACCTGGGCATCGGAGAGCTTACCCTGAAGGTGCCTGCGGACACCCGGGTGCTGCTGGAAGTTACCGGGGCTGTGAAACAGGTTCAGATTCTGGGCGACCCGCTCTACACTGAAGAGGACAATGTCTATTATTTGGGGCCGGCGGAAAGCGACAGTTATCATCACATCAAAGCAGAGGTAGGCATCGGACAGATTGTATTCATCAGCAGATAGCAGAGAAATCGGGTGGTTTGGGTGAGCTGCGACATCAAGATTGAGAATATGAACAAGCGGTATGGCTTTTTGCAGGGCACTGTCAACCAGTATCTTTTTTATGCGGAGGTCATGAAGGTGCCGGTGGCGGGCGGCATTGATCTTTTAAGCATGCAAAAGGGCCAGGGGCATATCACGAAGCTGTGCATCTATGATGATGAGGTTGACAGTGGCGGGGACCCCTTTCTTCCCACCATGTCCATCAAGCGTCACATCTATGTCAATTATGAAGGGGAGTGGAAGGTGTACAATTTCACCTTTCAAAGTCTGGTCTTCGAACTGGTCCATTATCTGGACCGAAGATGCCATATGACCATTGTCCGCTAAAGACTGGTTGACAAGAGGAAAATCTATGGGTTATAATCGTTGCATAATGGTTGATGATCAAGAGGAGTAGGGATCGGGTGCCCCTTGTCACAGAGAGGAAATCCCCGGGTGGTGAAAGATTTCCAGGTCGGTACCTTCCTGAAGTCGCTTGTGAAACCTTCGGACTGAAAGCCAGTAGGTCCGGACGGTGGTGCGTTACAGCCGATAAAGTGTCAGTGAAAAACTGGAATTAGGGTGGTACCGCGAGGCCTCATCGTCCCTTTGCATGGGTCGTGGGGTTGTTTTATTTTTTGGACCCGAAAGCGGGGCTTAGTGAAACACAGGGATTCTGATAAAAATTCAGGCAATGACAATTCAGGGGGGATTCTCAAGTGAAAAAAACCATGGAGAGCAAATACGATCCAAAGGCGTTTGAACACAAGGTGTACCAGTATTGGATGCAGAAGCGGCATTTCAGTGCCAATCCCAATCCGGACAAAAAACCCTTTACCATTGTGCTTCCGCCACCGAACATTACAGGACAGCTTCACATGGGTCACGCCCTGGACCATGTGATTCAGGACGTCCTCATCCGCTACAAGCGGATGAAGGGATTTGAAGCCCTCTGGCTGCCCGGGACCGACCACGCTTCCATTGCTACGGAAGTGAAGGTGCTGGAGAAGATAAAGCGGGAAGAGGGTCTGAGCAAGGAAAATATCGCCCGGGAGGATTTTCTGGAAAAGGCCTGGGCCTGGAAAGCCGAATACGGAGACCGCATCGTGGAGCAGATGATGAAGCTTGGAAACTCCTGCGACTGGGACAAAGAGCGGTTTACCATGGATAGCGGATGCAACGATGCGGTCACCAGGGTTTTTGTCAATCTGTACAACAAGGGTCTTATCTATCGGGGAAACCGGTTGATTAACTGGTGCCCGGACTGTGGCACCACCCTGAGCGACGCCGAGGTGGAGCACGAGGACAGGCAGGGAAAATTCTATCATGTCAAATATCCCATCAAGAACTCCGAAGAATATCTCACCATTGCCACCACCCGGCCTGAAACCATGCTGGGGGATACGGCGGTGGCGGTCCACCCCGAGGATGAGCGGTATGCCCATCTTATCGGGAAGACGGCACTGCTGCCCCTGGTGGGCCGGGAACTCCCCATTATCGCCGACGAGTATGTGGACATGGCCATGGGAACCGGTGCTCTGAAAATCACCCCCGCCCATGACCCCAACGACTTTCTCATTGGGCAGCGGCATCAGCTTGAGACCATTGATATTTTTGATGAGAAGGCGGTTGTCAATGAAAAAGGGGGAGTCTACCAGGGACTGGACCGGTACACCTGCCGGGAGCGGATTGTGGAGGATCTTGAAAGGGAGGGCTACCTCCTTGATATCAAAAATCATGAGCATGCCGTGGGGGTCTGTTATCGCTGCAATACGGCGATTGAGCCCCGGCTGTCTGACCAGTGGTTTGTCGAAATGGCCCCTTTGGCAAAGCCCGCCCTGGAGGCCCTCAGAAATGGCGATCTCACCATTGTGCCCGACCGCTTCGACAAGGTTTACAGCCACTGGTTGGAGAACATCCGGGACTGGACAATCTCCAGGCAGCTCTGGTGGGGACATCGGATACCGGCCTATTACTGCCAGGACTGCGGTCAGATCATGGTCCAGGAGACGCCGCCCCAAAGCTGCACAAAGTGCGGGAGCGGGCATATCCTGCAGGACGAGGATGTTCTGGATACCTGGTTCAGTTCCGCCCTGTGGCCCTTCAGTACCCTGGGATGGCCGGAGGAAACTGAACTCCTCAAGTATTTCTATCCTACGGATGTTCTGGTCACCGGTTACGATATCATCTTTTTCTGGGTCATCCGCATGGTTTTCAGTGGCATTGAGCAGCTGGGAGAGGTGCCCTTCAAGCATGTGCTGATCCATGGATTGGTCAGGGATGCCGAGGGGCGAAAAATGTCAAAGTCCCTGGGCAATGGGGTGGATCCTCTCGATGTGATTGACACCTATGGGGCCGATGCCCTGAGGTTTATGCTGGCGACAGGCAACAGTCCCGGCAATGACCTGAAATTCCAGATGGAACGGGTGGAGGCTGCCAGGAATTTCGCCAACAAGCTCTGGAATGCTTCAAGATTCCTTCTGACCCATCTTGAAGAGGGAGTGGACTACGGCGTCAGGGACAAGGAACTGGAGCTGGCGGACCAGTGGATTCTTTATAGAATGAATGAGACCGTGAAGGAGGTCACCCGGGATCTGGACAAATTCGAACTGGGGATTGCTGCGGGAAAAATCTATGAATTCGTATGGGATGAGTACTGTGACTGGTACATCGAGATTTCCAAAATCAGACTTTACAGCGGGGATGAAGACCAGAAAAAGGCCGTCATCGGCGTGCTCCTTGAGGTCCTCAAAAACACCCTGAAATTGCTGCATCCCTTCATCCCCTTCATCACCGAGGAAATCTGGGGAAATATTCCCGGGGTCGACACGGATCTCATTGTAGAGACCTGGCCTGTGGAGAATGAGGGCTACGCCTTTATGGAAGAGGCCTCCTCCATGGCCTATCTGATGAAGGCCATCCGGTCCGTGAGAAATATTCGGGCGGAAATGGAGGTCTCCCCAAAAGTCAGGGCAAGACTCCTGGTTGAAGCCGAGGCTTCAGTTGAGACCCTGTTCAGGGACCAGGAAAGCATCCTCATGGCCCTGGCGGGAATCAAGGAAATCACTCTGATCCACACTGAACCCGCTGAAGAAGTGGTGACGGTAATCATGGAGGGGGCCCGCCTCTATATGCCCCTGGAGGATCTCGTGGATTATGTCAAGGAATATGAGCGCCTGAGCAAAGAATCCGACAGACTCGAAGCCGAGGTCAGTCGGGCCAGGGGAAAACTCGCCAACAAGGGATTCGTGGCCAAGGCGCCGGAGTCGCTGTTGCTGGCGGAAAAAGAAAAACTCCTGAAATACGAAGACATGCTCGCAGAAGTGACCGAAAGGCTTAAAATTGTCAAAGATAAATTATAGAGAGTAGAGGAGATAGACCATGAATTATTCCCAGGCCATCGCCTATATCCATGGGACTTACAAATTTGGACGCAAGCTGGGCCTCAATCAGATTACCACCCTGCTTGCCTACATGGACAATCCCCACAAGGCCCTTGAAGTCATCCATGTGGCCGGAACCAACGGCAAGGGTTCCACCTCTTCCTATCTGGCCCTTATGCTCCAGGAAGCGGGGTATCGGGTGGGTCTTTTCAGTTCCCCCTTTCTACAGGTTTTCAATGAACGCATTCGCTTGAACGGACAGAACATTGACAATGAATCCCTGGGTGAAATTACTGGCTTTGTCAAGGAAAAGGTTGACCTGATGCTTGCTGAAGGCTTTGACCATCCCACGGAATTTGAAGTTGTCACCGCCATTGCCTTTGAATACTATCGACGCTTAAAGGCCCAGATTGTGGTTCTTGAAGTGGGTATGGGGGGGCGGTTGGATTCCACCAATGTCATCGACAATCCCCTGGTCAGTGTCATTACGCCCATTGCCATGGACCATATGGAGTATCTGGGGGAGACCCTTGGAGCCATCGCTTCAGAGAAGGCGGGAATCATCAAGGCCGGGAGACCTGTAACGGTCAGCTTTCAGGAGCCGGACGCCCTCAAAGTCATCCAGGAAAAGGCCCACAGGGAACAGAGTCCGATAAAACTCCTCGATTCCAGGGACATTGAAGTTGAAAGGGAAACCCTAAGAGGCAGCAGGTTCAGATTCAAGGGGAAGACCTATGAAATCGGATTGCTGGGGACCCATCAGATTTTCAATGCCGCCCTGAGTCTCCTGGCTGCGGAGACCCTTGAGGAATACTCGGATTTCGTGATTCCAGAGGCGGCCAAGGTCGAAGGTCTAAAAAAAACCAGATGGCCGGGCCGCATGGAGATTATCGGCAGGCGGCCCCTGGTGATTATTGACGGGGCCCACAACCAGCAGGGGGCGCAAAGCCTTGCCAAAACCCTGGGATCGCTGTTTAGGGGCAAAAGAATCATTGGATTGATCGGGATCCTCGCTGACAAGGATGTCAGAAGCATACTTGACCCGGTGATGCCCCTGCTTGACGAGGTGGTCCTTACGGAGCCCCATTCCCCCCGGAGAATGTCCCATGGGGAACTGGCCGGCATTGTGGCTGGATACGGCATCCCCCAGGAGGGCTATGCGGGCATTGACGAAGCCTTTATTGCCGCAAAAAACAAAGCGGGCAAAGAGGATGTGGTGATTGCCTTCGGCTCCCTCTACATGATAGGTGAGGTGCGGTCCCTGTTTGTGGAATGATTCGAGCGGTGTCCCTTGTTTTTCAAGGGACATCATTTTTTTGACTCTGTTAAATTGCTGAAAAAAATTGTATGATATTAAGGAATACTTGGCGAAGGGAAGGGAGTTGTCATGGCAAGGGATGATAAAATAGGACATAAAATTGTTTTAGCGTCAACCTCCCCGAGGCGGAAAGAAATTCTATCGATGTTCACTGGAGATTTCAAAATCATGGCTGCCACGAATTCAGAAAATGTGGATCCCTTGGGCATTCCCCGCATTGAGGTGATGACCGCGGCGCTTCTCAAGGGCCTGTCGGTGGTGCAACAGTGTGACTCCAAAGCCTTGATTCTTGCGGCGGATACCGTGGTTTATCAGGATGTTATCCTGGGAAAACCCGGCAGTCGACAGGAAGCCTCAGAGATGCTCAGGGCCCTCAGCGGCCGCTGGCACCAGGTCTATACGGGTTATCTGCTGATGGATTCTCATGAGAGATTCCCCTATGTCAATTATGCCGTTTCCGAGGTGAAGTTCTTTGAGCTTTCCGAAGCCTTCATCGGCTGGTATGTCAATACCCACGAACCCCTTGACAAGGCCGGGGCCTATGGCATCCAGGGAAAGGGAGCCCTCTTGGTTGAAAAAATCATCGGGGATTACTACAATATCATGGGCCTGCCCATCGGCAAAATCCATGGGGACATGCTAAGACGCTTCAATTTTAAATTCTTTTGATGGCAAAGGAGCTCCTATGATTAGAGATCTGCCCCTTGACGAACGCCCCAGGGAAAGAATGATCAGCCTGGGACCGGGGCGTCTGTCCAATGGCGAATTGCTGGCCATACTTCTGCAGACGGGAACCAGCGAAGTCTCTGCTCTGGCCCTGGCCCAAAGGGTGCTGGAAGCCACGGGGGAAGGGATTCACCAGTTGACGGATACGACGGTCCAGGAGCTTACCGCCATTAGAGGAATCGGTCCTTCAAAGGCAGTGCGAATCCTGGCGGCTGTGGAACTGGGCAACCGGATTCATATGAACCATTTTCTGGTCCGAGAACGGATCCTCAGTCCCTCGGACATTTACCAGCATCTGGGCCAGGATATGCGGTTTTTCAAAAAAGAAGTTTTCCGGGTTGTTTTTCTGGACACCAAAAACCAGGTGATTGACTACGAGAATATTTCTGTGGGCTCACTCAACGCTTCCATTGTCCATCCCCGGGAGGTTTTCAACCGGGCCATCAAAAAAAGCGCGGCGGGAGTTCTCCTGATGCACAATCATCCCAGCGGCAATCCGGAGCCTTCGGCGGAAGATTATCAGATTACCCGAAGAATCAAAGAAGCGGGGGATTTAATCGGTATAAAAGTACTTGACCATGTTATAATTGGAAGTGAGAAATATTTCAGCATGAAGGAAGAAAAACTCATATAACATGAAGGAAGAAAAACTCATATAAAAGGAGACGTTCAACTAGTGGCACTTTTTAAATATTTAATAAAGGATGTCGGAATCGACTTGGGAACAGCCAATACGCTGTTGTATGTCAAGGGGGTCGGCATTGTGGCCGATGAACCCTCTGTGGTTGCAGTAGAAAACAGAACCGGTCGGATTATTGCCGTGGGCATAGAAGCCAAGGAAATGATCGGGAAGGCTCCGGATACAATAGATTTGATCAGACCCTTGCAAAACGGGGTTGTGGCGGATTTTGACACCACTTACCGGATGATTGAATATTTTTTGAACAAGAGTTTTCCTAAAAGGAATCTTTTCACCAGGATCAGGGTGGTGGTCAGTGTTCCTTCAGAGGCTACGACCGTAGAAAAAAAGGCAGTGATTGAAGCCGCCCATATGGCCAAAGCCCATGACGCCATGGTCATTGAAGAAGCCGTGGCGGCGGCCATCGGTGCGGGACTTGATATCGAGGAACCCTTTGGCCACCTGGTGGTGGACATCGGGGGAGGCACCACAGAGATTGCTGTGATTTCCCTGGGTGGCATTGTGGTGAGCAAATCACTGAAGATTGCCGGCGACAAAATGAACGAAGCCATTTTAGAGTATGTGAAGAAGAATTATCAGCTGGCGATTGGCATCAGCGGTGCGGAGTCCATCAAGAAGCAGATCGGCACGGTGTATCCCATGGAAATCCTTCATATGGAGATAACCGGCCGGGATCTTGTCAGCGGCCTGCCGAAGAAAATCCGGATTTCCTCCCGGGAAACCGAAATGGCTCTGGGGGAAATCATCTCCAATATCCTTGACGGCATACGCAATATCCTGGAAATCACCCACCCGGAACTGTCGGCGGACATCATGGTCAAGGGTTTGACACTGACCGGCGGGGGTGCCCTGTTGAGGGGAATCAAGGAGCTTTTCCAGGAGCATCTGAAAATTCCTGTCAATCTGGTAGAGGAGCCGCTTAAAAGTGTGGCGCTGGGTACCGGACAGTCACTGGAGCACTACGATGTGTTGAAAAAACAAATGAGTCATGTGAAGAGACGATAGGGAGGTATTCAGTGAAAGGCGACCGGGGAAAAAACAGTATCATAGTCATCTCGCTTGTTTTCCTGATGATTGTCATGGGGCTTACTTTTGGAGGCCGGGAAAGGATTTCCCGGTTTGAAAACTTCATAGGTCAGTCTCTTATTCCTGTTCAAAAAACCTTCAACACCATGACCGGGCTTCTGGAATCCCTTGTTTCTCCCGTCATCAATATCTGGGACAATGAAAAGCGGATTGCCGAGCTCGAAAGAGACAACGCCTCGCTGAGGGAAGCATTGGTCAGCTCAGCCCTGGAGGCCAATGAATACGAGGAGCTCAAGGAACTAAGGGGGATTTTCGACTACCTGCCGGCATCGTCGACAAGTCTGGTGACGGAGGCCCGGGTGGTTTCAAAGGATCCCGGCAACTGGTACAATATGTTTGTTATCGACAAGGGCTATGCCGACGGGGTCAAGAAGAATTCAGTGGTGATCAGCGGCAGGGGACTTCTGGGTCTGGTTTACGAAGTGAGCGACAATTTCGCCAAGGTTGTAGCCATCATTGACCACAAGAATTCCGTGGGAATCAAGATTGCCGACAGCAACCGGGACTACGAGGGAATTGTGGACGGCGGGATTGACGGTTCTCTGAAGGGGTCTTTCTTCGATCCTTCGGCCAAGGTGTATCCCGGAGATCTGATCATTACCTCGGGAAAGGGACTCTATCAGGAAGGGATTCTGATCGGTACGGTCAGCGAGGTCTTCAAGGACCGCAATGAGCTTTTGGTGACCTTTACGGTGGAGCCTCTGGCGGATTTCAGAAAACTCAACCGGGTGCTGGTCCTGCCGGCAAAACCCGATATGGGGGAGGTGCGGTAGATGAGGCATGTGAAGGTGCTTTTGGCAGCGGTGTTGGTTTTCGCCCTGCAGACCACAGTGATTTCCCAGCTGAGGATTTACGGAGTCGTTCCCAACCTGATTCTGGTCACCCTGCTATTGATGGTCCTCCTGCCAAGAGACCGTTCGGGGATTGAATTCGCCCTGATTGCAGGATTTTTGCAGGATTTGTTCACGGCAAAGGCTCTGGGGACCAATGTCTTCATCTATGTGCTGATTGTGATGTTTTTCTATTATTTCAAGGAAATGTACTTCGGTGAAAATCGGATCAGTGTGGTGGCGGGGGTTGTGATAGCCACCATTTTGTATCATTTGATATTTTTCATAACGGTGATTTTCCTCAGAGACCAGTACCGGAGTGTCTTGACGGTGCTTGGGACTGCGGGTATTGAGGCGGTTTACAACAGTCTGCTGGCCCTGGCGGTTTTGCCCCTCGGCAGAAAGTGGTTTGAGAGTGATTTCGGAATATGAGGTTGAAGAAATGTTGAAAAAAATATTTGATCGTAAAAATTTCATTACCCTCTTAATCCTGGGCGCCATGGTTCTTCTTGTGATGCGGTTGATGAATCTCACCGTGGTCAACGGGGAGATGTACTCCGAAATGGCCCTGAACAACCGGATCAAGAAGATTGACATTGAGGCCAAGCGGGGAGAAATCTTCGACCGCAACGGAATTCAACTGGCTGGAAATCTCCCCAGCTTCACTGTGGATTTCATGGGGGATTCTCTTGATGCCGAGACCTTCAACCGGGTGGCCGTTGAAATCATCGGTCTTCTGGAGAAAAACCAGGAGAAAATCATTGGATTTCCCATTGTGATGCACCAGGGGGAGCTGAAGTACCAATACGACCTCAATATCCAGGAGTGGCTCAGGAGCAACGGTTACAACACCTATGTCCCGGCGGACATTGTGTTTGACGATATCCGGCTCAGGGAGCAGATTTCCGATGATCTCGATGTCTACGCGACCCAGGAGTTTCTACTGCAAAAAGGAATACAGCTGCCCATTTCCGTGAAAACCATGAAATATCTGGATGAAATGAACAAGGACAATTTTCTGGCTTCCTATGGTCTGCCTGAGGAGACTCCGGCGGCGGAGGCCTTTGAATTCATCAGAAATAGAAGCCAGTACGCCATTGATGAAGCCCTTTCCAGGGAGGATGTCCTGAAAATCCTGACCCTGAGATATGCGATCAAGAGCCAGGGCTACCTTGCCTTCAATCCTGTCCCCGTGGCGACCAATGTGAAGGAGACCACTGTGGTGATGATTGAAGAGCTGGGAATGGATTTTCCGGGAATCAGTATTTCCATTGATCCCATACGCCATTATCCCTATGACGACCTGGGAGCCCATATACTGGGTTATCTGGGCAAGATTTCATCGGCCCGGGAGCTTGAAGACTACGTGGATCAAAAGGGCTACAAGCGCAGTGACATCATCGGCAAGGTGGGGATAGAGGGGGTCTACGAAGATGTCCTTGTGGGCGTCGATGGCTACAAGTATATAGAAGTGGACGTTTACGGCCAGTATGTCAAGGATGCGGATGAAAACATTGATTCCCTGGCCTCCAAGAGACCTGTCGCCGGGGAAGACCTTTATTTGAGCATCGATAAGAATCTGCAGCAGCAGGCCGAGGCCTCACTGGAAAAATGGATCAAACGGATTCAGACCGGCGGCGTTTTTGACGACCCCTTCGGCGAAGTCAGCTATGATGCCTTTCCCAAGGCGGAGTCCGGTGCCGCAGTGGTGGTTGATGTCAGCAGTGGAGAGATTCTAGCCCTGGCCAACTACCCCTCCTATGATTTGAACCTCTTTTCCACGGGCATCACCTCCGGGGACTGGGCCTCCCTGCAGCCGGTCAATCCCAACAACCCCCTGGGGGCGAGGCCCCTGTACAATACGGCGACCCTGACGGCGGTCCAACCGGGTTCCACCTACAAGATGGTCACAGGTGCGGCTGCCGTGGAACAGGGACTGGACCCCGCTAGAAAACTCTATTCCGACGGGGCGGTGGAGATCGGGAACAATACCTTTGGCTGCTGGCTGTGGAATGACTATCACCAGGTCCACGGACCGACGGACCTTTACAAGGGTCTTGAAGTGTCCTGCAACTACTATTTTTTCAATATCTCGACGGGGACTGACTATCACAAGCAGACATCCCTGGGGATTGACATGAACACGGGCATTCTCCTGAGCTATACCGAAGCCTTCGGACTGGGAGAACCCTCGGGAATAGAAATCGAAGAGACGGTCAGAGGGGTTCCCAGCAAGGAAAGCAAGACCAGTTCCATTCTCTGGGGACTCCGAATCCGGCTCAATGAAATCATCGGGGATTTTTTCCCTCAGGAGGATATCGCCCGGAGTCATCAGAAGGATGCCCTCATCCGGGAAATACAGTCCTGGGGGGAGTCAAAGCCCTCGAGACATGATTTGATTCTCAAGCTCATGGAACTGGGTGCCATGGGGGAATACAACCAGGTGGCCCGCCTGGCGGATATCATCAAATATGATTATTTCGACCGCATCGGCTGGTATGAGGCCGATACTCTGAATCTCTCCATCGGCCAGGGGGACCACATGTACACCCCCCTGCAGATGGCCCGGTACATCATGGGGATTGCCAATGACGGCTACCTGTACCCGCTGACCCTGATCAGGGACAAGAACCGGGAGATTCCTGAGCGGGTTTTTGAATCCGAGACCATGAAGGCCATCCGGGAAGGCATGTACAGGGTGGCCCACGGTGCTGAAGGGACGGCGCGAAGATATTTTTACGATTTTCCAATCAACGTGGGAGCCAAGACAGGCACTGCCGAAAAGGAGGGGAACATTCCTCCGGCCGATGAAATCGCCTATCTGAGTGAAAATCTCTCCAGGATAGATCCGGACTTGGAACTAGAGGCAGTAACCCGGCGCACAGATGAAATTTTAAAGGAAAGAAACGAGGAACTGGCCTCCTACCAACGGGTCAAAAATGAATCGGAGGATCCTCAAACCATAACAGAGATGGAGGGTCTGATGCAGCGTCTTTTTGCAGGGGGCTATCTTGAAGAGTCCGTGGCCATGCGCCAGGCAATCAAGGATCTGAGCGTCAGAAACCTTACGGATACCGCAATCAATTCCCATCGCGACACCTTTGATTCCTATGCCTGGTTTGTAGGGTTTGCGCCCTACGAGGATCCCGAAATCGCCGTCGTTGTTTTTATTCCCCAGGGCGGGCATGGCGCCTACGGCACACCCATTGCCCGGGACATTATCGCCCACTATCTTGGGGTGGAGGTGCAAGAGCATGCAGATCAACAAGAATCTGATTAAAAACATTGATTACAGTTTGATTCTGATAATCCTTTTGATTTTCATTCTGGGAATCCTGATCATTGCCTCGGCAACCAATGTCCCCGAGCTGGGGCTGACCCGACAGGTCAAGGTGCAGATTGCGAGCTTTCTTTTGGGAATTCTGGCCATGGTCGGGGTGATGGTGATTGACTATTCCACCCTGGGCGATTTTTACAAAGTCATCTATGTCCTTTCTATCGCCCTATTGCTCATGGTTTACATCCCGGGACTGGGCATTGTCCGGGGAGGGGCCAGGAGCTGGATTGATCTGGGGATCATTGATTTTCAGACCTCTGAAGTGGCAAAACTTGGTTTTATCGTGGCCTATGCAAAATTTCTTGAAAATCGGTTCAAGGAAGGGAATCATCTGTTGGATCTGGGTTTCTCCCTGGTGGTTCTTGCGCCCTTTATCGGTCTGATGCTGATGCAGCCGGATCTGGGCAGCGGGCTGGTCTTTGTCATTATTGCCCTGGCTATGATTTTCTATGCGGGGCTGAGTTATAAAATCCTGCTCCTGGGCCCGGGTCTGATGGCGGTGATGGTTCCCTTCAGCCTGCAGTTTCTCAAATCCCACCAGTTGGAGCGGATTGAAGCCTTCATGAATCCCAATGACCCCACCCTGCCGGGCAACTACCATGTGCTGCAGAGTAAAATCACCATCGGCTCGGGGGAAGTCTACGGCAAGGGTCTGTTCCAGGGGATTTATCATCGATACCAGTATCTTCCGGTGCAGGAGACAGACTTTATTTTTGCAGTGGCGGTGGAAGAACTGGGCTTTGTCGGCGGCGCTTTGATTATTTTCCTCTACGGTATCCTGCTGCTGAAGATTTTTTTCAACGGCAACCGGGCAAAGGACCGTTTCGGTTCCCTGATTGTCATGGGGGTCCTGGCCATGTTTTTCTTTCAGATTTTCGAGAATATCGGCATGACCATGGGAGTCATGCCGGTTACCGGAATTACGCTGCCTTTCATGAGCTACGGCGGCAGTTCCATCATCACGAGCATGATGGCCATAGGTTTAGTCCAGAATGTTTTTATGAGAAGAAAGCGCACCAGCTTTTTTTACTGATTGGAGAATGATATGAAACCATTAGAAGAAATCATCTATTTATCAGAAAAACCCAGCCGGTACATGGGAGGGGAGTTCAATCAGGTGCTCAAACCCCTTGACGGGGACCTGATCCGGTTTGCCTTTGCCTTCCCGGATATCTATGAGGTGGGAATGTCCCATCTGGGACTGCATATTCTGTACAACCTCCTCAATGACCGGGAAAATATTTTTTGCGAAAGGGTATTCTCGCCCTGGGTTGACATGGAAAAGCATCTGAAGGACAGGGGGCTGGACCTGTTCACCCTGGAAACCAAAAGTTCTTTGAGGGACATGGATTTTATCGGCTTCACCCTTCAATACGAACTGAGCTACACCAACATCCTCAAAATCCTCGAGCTGTCCGGGATTCCCTATTATGCCGAAGAGAGAGAGGCGTCGCATCCCCTGGTGATGGCGGGAGGGTCCTGCGGCTACAATCCCGAACCCCTGGCCCTGATCATGGATCTTTTTGTCATTGGTGAAGGGGAGGAGATTACCCTGGAACTCCTGGAACTCTATGAGGCCCTGGACCGGGACAAGGAAAAATTTCTTTTTGAGGCGGCAAAAATCCCCGGTGTCTATGTACCGAAATTCTATGAGGTTACCTATGACAGGGACCACCGCATCGAATCCTTCAGGCCCAACACAGAGGGGATACCCGCAAGAATCGGCAAACGGATTGTCAAGGATATGAATGGTGTCTACTACCCCCCCAGGATGATTGTGCCCTTTATGGATGTGGTCCACAATCGGGCGGTGGTTGAAATATTCAGGGGCTGCACCGCCGGATGTCGCTTTTGCCAGGCCGGTATGATTTACAGGCCTGTGCGGGAGAAGACCCCGGAGGTGATCAAGCAGGAAGCCAGGGATCTCATTGATGCTACAGGCTATGAAGAGATTTCTCTGACCTCCCTCAGCACCCTGGACTATTCCCAGATCGGGCCTCTGATCCGGGAACTCATGGAAGAACACGAAGCCAGCAAAGTGGGGATTTCCCTGCCTTCCCTCAGGCTGGACTCCTACTCTGTAGAGGTTCTCAAAGAGGTTCAGAAAGTCAGGAAAACCGGGCTGACTTTTGCTGTTGAAGCGGGAAGCCAGAGGCTTAGGGATGTGATCAACAAGGGTGTCACGGAGGAGGATCTTTACACAACCATGGAAAGTATTTTTTCTCTGGGATGGGACCGGGTGAAACTCTATTTCATGCTCGGTCTCCCCACGGAAACCATGGAGGATGTCAAGGCCATCCAGACCATAGGCAGCAGCATCGAGGCGATCTACCGGCGGGTTAGCAGCAGAAAACGCCTCACCCTGACGATTTCAACCTCGGTTTTTGTTCCCAAGCCCCACACGCCTTTTCAGTGGGAGGCCTTTGATACCCTTGAGGCACTCAAGTCCAAGGAGAATTTTCTCAAGGACGCCTTGAAGCACAAGGCCTTCAAATATCAGTATCATGATCCCAAAAGCAGTTATCTGGAAGGGGTTTTCGCCCGGGGTGACCGGCGGCTCAACCAGGTGCTGGTCCGGGCGGCCCGGGAGGGCATCCGATTCGACGGGTGGCAGGAGTTTTTTGATTTTGACCACTGGATGGCTGTTTTCAAGAGTCTGGACATCGATCCGGAGTTCTACCTTCGAAGACGGGACTACGAAGAGACACTTCCCTGGGACCATATTGAATCCGGGGTTGACAAGGCTTATCTCATCAAGGAAAATGAAAAATCAAAAAATGGCGAGCTTACCAGGGATTGCCGCCGGGGATGCACTGGCTGCGGCGTCAATCAAGGTCATCTCGGGGAGGTCTGCTGATGCCGTTTCTTCAATTGCTGGCGAAAAAAGAAGGCAACCTGCGATTTCTGTCCCATCTTGAAACCCACAAGATGCTGGAGCGTTCCTTGAGAAGGGCCGGGGTGCCCCTGGCCTTTTCCCAGGGCTTCAATCCCCATCCCAATATTTCCTTTGCCGCGCCTCTGCCCGTAGGGACCCTGAGTGACTACGAGGTGATTCATGTGGAGCTGGCTGTTGGGATCGATCCCGGGGAACTGATTGCCCGGCAGCGGTGCTGCTTTCCGGGGGATTTTGTCCTTTTGAAGGGCAAGCTTGTGGAAAAATCGCCTTCTCTGATGAAGGAGGTGGTGAGGAGTGACTACCGGGTCACCCTGAATCTTTCCTGTGCTGCAGAGGAAATTGAGGATCGGATCCGGGAGTTTTTGAACCAGGACAGCCATCTCATCAGGAAGCGGACAAAAAAAGGACGCATCAATGATCTGGACATCCGCCCCCAGGTCAGGACACTCACCTACGACGAAAAGGACCATTCGATTTTCATGAGTCTTGACACAGGAAGTGTCTCCAATCTCAAACCTCTGGTACTCATGAAAGAATTGTTTGATTTTCCCGAGGAAAAGCTGGATGTCCGGCGGACAATGCTGTACAAATCAAAGGATGGGGAATTGATTGAACTCTATTGAAAAATCAGCCAGGGTCTACAGGGGCTGGCACCTGGAGAAGACCTTCATTTATGAGGGGAAAACCCTGAAGGAGATTCTCATCAGACCGGCCGGGGGGGCGCCGAGAATCCACGGGGTCTATACGGGCACCATCACCAGACAGCTCAGGGAAATAGAGGCCTATTTTGTCAGTTTCCAGGGCGGTGAAGGTTTTCTGAAGACTAAAAAAACCTACCAACTGGGACAGACTGTGCCGATTGTGGTGGTGAAGGAGCCTAGAAAGGACAAGGGCTACCGGGTAAGCGACGAGGTTTATTACAAGGGGTCCGGGGCGATTTATTTTCCCCTTCAGCAGCAGAATCGATTCAGTAAAAAGCTGTCCCCCCAGAGAGAGACGCTTTTAAGGGAAGCTTTTTCAGGCACTGAGGGATATCTTTTCAGAACCCGTGCCCAAACCCTGGATTTAGAAGTCCTGGCCATGGAGTTGTCAGCGCTACGGGAGGCTCATCTTAAAGCCCTCGAATCAGTGGCCGTCAAGGCGTCCGGGCGAATCATCCATGAGGCCCCCTTGGATTACAGCCCTGAAGCCGTCACGGACCTCAATGAAATTCTGAATCTTGAGGATCTTTTGGAGGAGCATCTGAAGGCCACGGTCGTCCATGACAAGGGCTTCAGAGTGCATTTTGAGGAGACGAGGGTGGGCCATGTCATCGATTTTGACTCGCACCAGTTTCGGTTTGAAGGGCCTCACGGGTATCTGAGAATCAATCAGGAGATTTTTTCCTGGCTGCTGCCTGAAATTGTCCTCCGAAGACTCCAGGGGGTCATTCTGGTGGATCTTATCACCATGAACGACCCCTGGGAAAAGGGTCAGTTCAAGGCCTGGGTGAAGCAAAAAATCCGCGGAGAGTCCGCCATCAGGAGTCACGGAATCACCCCCCTTGGCATCCTGGAACTGACCAACCGGGTCGAGGGTCCTTCTGTGATGGAGTTCTCCAGGGTGTCACTCCTGCTGGAAAAGCTCTACCTCAGGATTGCCTATCTGAAGGAGCATACCCGGGCCCGGGCCTTCAAGATCACCCTCAGTGGCAAGTACTTCAGGGATGCGGGGGCTATCGAGGCCCTGCAGGAAGCCTTTGAGACCAGGCTGGTCTTTGAATATGACAATTCCCTGGAAGAATTCAAGATTCAAGTCAGCGGAAATGATTGACTATTCTGACCCCGTGTGATAACATATGTACCTGGGTAACCGCACAGAAAAGGTCTAAATCCGGTGTCATCCGGATACCTGAGCTGGCGAGTCTATGGATAGGGAGGTAAAAGAATATGTATGCAATCATTGAAACCGGTGGCAAGCAATACCGCGTCGAAGAAGGCGACACCATCTTCATTGAAAAAGTAGCAGTGGACGATGGAGAAGCCGTTGAATTCGAAAAAGTATTGATGGTCTCCGGCGACGAAGGTTTAAAGATGGGCAGACCTTACATTGAAAATGCAAAGGTCGAAGGAACGGTACTCAAGACTGGCAAGCAGAAAAAAGTGATCATTTTCAAATACAAAGCCAAAAAAGACTATCGCAAGAAACAGGGACACCGTCAGCCCTTTACTCAAGTCAAAATCGATAAAATCACCTTGTAGTCATGATTTCGGTCAGGTTTCTCAGGGACCGCGGTCATTACTATTATTTTGAATCCAGGGGGCATGCGGATTACGCAGACAAAGGCGAGGATATCGTCTGTGCGGCGGTTTCAGCCCTGGCCTTTACGCTGGTCAACGGGATCCTCGAATGCTACCCGGGGGAACCCATCATTGACCACTCGGAGGAAGGGGTCCTGAGTCTTGAACTCAACCGCGAGGATTCTGAGTGGCTGGATACGGAAATTCAAAGGGTTTTTAAAACCATCAATATAGGGATGCAGGGCATCGTGGAGACCTACGGTGACTTTGTGGAACTTCTCAATGAGGAGGTGTAGAGGATGTTGAAATTCAATTTGCAGTTGTTTGCAAGTAAAAAGGGTGTTGGTAGTTCCAGGAACGGCCGGGACTCCCATGCAAAGCGCCTGGGTGTGAAAAAATCAGATGGACAATTTGTCAGTGCAGGCAGTATTCTGGTCAGACAGCGCGGGACCAAGATCCATCCTGGAATCAACGTAGGAAAAGGTGGAGATGACACTTTATTCGCGACAGTTTCAGGATTTGTCAAGTATGAAAGAAAAGGCAAAGACAAAAAACAAGTCAGTGTATACGCTGAATAATGCTCATCTCAGATGAGCATTTTTTTTGAGGAGATTAAAAATGTTTGTAGATCAAGCGGAGATCTTCATCAAGGCTGGAAAAGGCGGCAATGGTGCAGTATCCTTCAGAAGAGAGAAGTATGTCCCCGATGGCGGGCCCGACGGCGGCAACGGGGGCAGGGGCGGCAATGTGGTGGCGAAGGTGGATATGGGGATGAGAACCCTGATGGATTTTCGCTACAGGAGTCTGTACAAGGCGGCCTCCGGGGACGATGGACAGAAAAAGCAGATGTCCGGGAAAAAGGGAGAGGATCTGGTGATTCTGCTTCCCCCTGGAACCCTGATCAGAGACAAGGCAACTGGCAAAATCATTGCAGATTTAAAGGGCCCTGAGGATGAATTCGTCATTGCCAAGGGTGGCAGTGGCGGCAGGGGCAATGCAGAATTCAAAACTTCCACAAGGCGGGCGCCGAGCTTTTCCCAGCAGGGCTTTTACGGGCAGGAACGACAAGTGGTTCTGGAATTGAAAATGCTGGCGGATGTCGGACTCGTGGGATTTCCCAATGTGGGCAAGTCCACGCTGCTTTCAAAGGTGACCAAGGCCAAACCCAAGATTGCCGACTATCATTTCACCACCCTGTTTCCCAATCTGGGGGTTGTCGAAGTGATCAAGGGCAAGAGTTTTGTTCTGGCCGATATTCCGGGCTTGATTGAAGGGGCCCACAAGGGGATCGGTCTGGGTCATGATTTTCTCAGACATATCGAGCGCACCAAGCTGATTCTTCACGTGGTGGATGTTTCGGGCATTGAAGGGCGCAGTCCCATTGAGGATTTTAAGAGCATCAACGATGAGCTCAGGGCGTACAGTGAGAAGCTCTACCACCGTCCTCAGATTGTGGCGGCAAACAAGATTGACCTGCTGGAGCATGAAGAGGCTTTTGTGGCCTTTAAAAATGAGGTGGAGGCTTCTGGGGTCAAGTGCTTTGGCGTCAGTGGCGCCACGGGTGAAGGGGTGGAGCAGCTGATGAAGGCGGTCACCACGACCCTGGAAGAGGTGGAGGCCATCCCCCTTTACGATGAGTCGGAAATCTATGATCCTGAAGATATGGCGATAAAGGTCAATGAAGTGAAATACTCCATTGAGGACGGGGTCTACTGTGTCGAGGGCACGGCCATTGAAAGGCTGTATTTTTCCACCAATTTCTCTGATTTGGAATCTCTGAGAAGATTTCAGAACATTCTGCTGAAAAAGGGTGTTTTTGAGCACCTTGTCACCATGGGGATTGAGGATGGCGACACGGTCCGCATCTACGATCTTGAATTTGAATATTATGAGTAGGTGAAAAAATGATAACAGGAAAACAACGCAGTTTTTTGAAAAGCCTGTCCAATCCCCTGAGACCCATGATGCAGCTGGGCAAGGGAGGACTGACACCTGAAGCGCTGAAGCAGATTGACCAGCTTCTCAATGACCACGAGTTGTTGAAAATCAATATTCTCAACAACTGTCCCGGAGAACCCGTAGCAATAGCCCGGGCGCTGGAGGAGGAACTCAAGACAGAATTTGTCAGTGCCCTCGGCCACAAGCTGGTGGTCTACAGGGCCTCAAGGACCAAGGAAAAGGCCAACCGCATCCAATTGCCCTGATACCCGGATTTTCCGGGTATTTTTATAATCAAAGCCAGAATACCCGTGACTTTAGTCGTGGGATGCATGGCTTTTTTTTGCAAAAAAAGAGTTTAATGGTCAATTGGGCGTAAAATTGTGTTATTGTTTTTTCAACACTTATTTAGGATAATTGATTTAACAGGCAAAAGGAGTGAAATCTTGAAGACTGGACAATGTGAAAAACTGGTGAAAAAGGATCAACAGTATCTGACGGAGGCCGCCAGGGCCCCCTATTATCCCCTGGGTGTCCGGACGGCGAAGGGGTCTATTGTGACAGACCTCGATGGCAATGATTTCATTGATCTTCTGGGCAGCGCCGCCGTGATGAATGTCGGTCACAACCATCCCCGGGTGGTCAGGGCGATTAAGCAACAGGCAGAGGTACTCATCCAGTACACGACTGCCTACATGTACCATGAGCCTCTTGGGGACTTTGCCGAGGTCATCACGCAACTGACTCCGATTGCAGGAGACAAAAAAGTGATCTTCGGCTTCTCAGGCTCTGATGCCACTGACGGGGCCATTAAACTGGTACGCTCCTATACCCGGCGGGAGAAGATTATTGCTTTTGAAGGCTCTTACCACGGCACCACCTACGGGGCCCTGACACTGACAGGAATCGGCGACGGAATGAAAAAAAATATTGGACCCATGCTTCCCGGAGTCCATCATTTTGAATATCCCAACTGCTATCGCTGTCCCTACGGGGACCATCCCGACACCTGCTCACTGCCCTGTCTCAGGGCCATGGAGGAGGCTTTGAAGACCTGGCTTGACCCTCAAACCGTCGCCGGGGTCTTCCTCGAACCCATTGAGGGGGATGCGGGGATCCTGAAGCCTCCGAAAAAATGGATGCGTCGGCTTGAGGAGCTTTTAAGGCCCCATGGGATTGTGTTGGTGGTGGATGAGGTCCAGACGGGTCTCGGCCGAACAGGCAAGTGGTTTGGATCGGATCATTTTGAGGTCCAGCCGGACCTCTTTATCTACGGAAAATCCCTGGGGGCCGGGATGCCCCTCAGTGCGGTGGTGGGACGCCGGGAAATTTTTGAAGGCCTCAGAACCCTCGGACACGCCTTCACCAACGGGTCAAATCCCGTGGTGATGGCCGCGGCCATGGAAAATATTGCTGTCATCAAGGAGGAAAACCTCGTTGAGCGTTCCAGAATCCAGGGGGAATATTTCAAGAAAGAGCTGTTGAAACTGAAAAATGACTTTGAATTCATCGGGGATGTCCGGGGGGACGGTCTGTCCATCGGGGTGGATCTCGTCATGGACCGGGAGACGAGGACGCCTAATGGGACTGCGGCAAAAAAAATCGCCTACAGGGCATGGGAGAAACAGCTGATTCTGACCTTTTTCGCTGGAAATGTTCTGAGAATACAGCCCCCTCTGAACATTGAAAGATCCCTTGTGGATCAGGCCCTCAGTATCATGGAAAAGACCTTCAGGGAGTTTTCCAGGGATGAAATTCCCGATGAGGTGTTAAAAATTTCAAAAGGATGGTAAAATCAGCTTAGGAAACAAAAAGGGGGTTGACCCATGATGCAATACCGGTCCATGGGCTTGATGGGAGGGACCTTCGATCCCATCCACTACGGGCATCTGATGCTGGCGGAACAAGTAAGATGCCGTTTTGAGCTTGATGTGATCTGCTTTGTACCCTCGGGGGATCCTCCCCACAAACAAGACCGAGTAACCACTCCGAAGTGGCTTCGCTATGAGATGGTGAAGCTCGGCATTGAAGACAATCCCAACTTTACAATCAGTGACCTTGAAGTGCGGCAGGAGGCGCCCTCCTATACCGTCGAGACCGTTGAAACCTTCAAGAAACTGGCGAGAGAGGATTGTGAAATCTATTTCATTACCGGTGCCGACCAGATCATGGCCCTGGAAACCTGGCAGGACTTCAGGCGGCTCCTTGGGGAAATCACATTTGTAGGGGCCTCCAGACCGGGGTATCAGGACTCAGAGCTTGTGAAGGAGATTCATCGATTGCAAGACCATTACAGTGCCAGGATTGAATACCTCGAGGTGCCGGCCCTGGCCATCTCTTCCTCGGATATCCGGGGCAGGGTGAATCGCGGAGAGTCCATCAAATATCTGCTGCCGGGACCTGTCGAGGCATTCATCCGCAGAAAAAACCTGTACCGGGCTCTGGATTGAACCGGCGGCCTGGCGGGATGATAGCCGTCTTCCTGGTGCCCCTGCTGACGATTGGCGTCTACAGGATAGTGACCCATGTGACGACTGAAAAGGACAAAGAAGAGGCAGCGGCCTGAAATCAAAAAACAAGTGCCGGTCCAGGGGGCAATCTTAAAGGGATTGCCCCTGGCCTTTTTTGAAAAACCCTAAAAGGTGAAAGAAAATGATTGTTGTTATTTTTGATTTTGGTGTAGAATAGAAATCGACGATACCGGATTATATTTTGTTTGCAGGGAGAAAAGCATGGAAAAGATGAAAAAAACGGTTGAACACAAGCTCTCAAAGGAGCGCTTTGCCCATACCATGAGGGTCCTTGAAACGGCGCTTGAAATGGGGGAAAAATACGGCGTGGATGCCGGAAAAATTGAAGCGGCGGTACTGCTGCATGACTATGGCAAGGCCTATGGTCCCGATCAGACCCGGGAAAAACTCAAGGATGCCGGGATTCCCCTCGATGAGGTGATGGAGGAAAACATTGATCTGGCCCATGGACTTCTAGGGGCCTGGCTGGCTTCACGGGAATTCGGGATTGAGGACCCGGACATTCTCAACGCCATCCGCTACCACACCTTCGGCAGAGAGGCCATGAGTCCTCTGGAAAAGATTGTCTTCCTGGCGGATTACATCGAGCCCGGACGACAGTTCGAGGGGGTTGAAAGGGTGAGAAGCCTGGCGCTGAGGAATCTGGATGAAGCCATGGTGGTCGCCCTGGAACAATCCGTCAGCTATGTCACAGCCCGACACAGACCTCTGCATCCCCTCAGTCTCAAGGCTCTTGCCTATCTCAAAGGAGAAAAAAACTGACATGACAGAAATCATGAGTATCTTTCTATTTGTTGTGGGACTGGTCCTGATAATCAAGGGAGGGGACTGGTTCGTGGACGCCTCTATCTGGATAGCCCGGGTGACAGGGATCCCTTCAATCATCGTAGGGGCTACCATTGTGAGCTTTGCAACAACTCTGCCAGAGCTTCTGGTCTCGACAAACGCGACTTTGAAGGGCAGTACGGATATCGCCATCGGCAATGCCATCGGTTCAGTAATCTGCAACATGGGTCTGATTGCCGGTCTGATTATTTTTCTGAGACCGGTCGGGGTGTCCCGGAAGATTTTCACCCAAAAGGCCCTGCTGATGATTTTCGTCACCCTTTTGACGGCTTTTATGGCCCGGGAAAATTTCCTCTCAACGGTGGAGGCGGTGATTCTTCTGGGGACCATGGCCCTTTACTTCTATATCAATATCAAAGCCTATCAGGGGAGTATGGGCAGTGAAAAACCCCTCTTCACCAATACCAGAAGGGAAGTTTTAGTCTATATCGGCAAATTTTCCCTGGGATCGCTTCTGGTGATTCTGGGAGCGGACCTGCTGGTCACCCATGGAATTGTCCTCGCTGAGATTATCGGAGTTCCCGAATCTGTGATAGGGCTGACCCTGATTGCCCTGGGGACCTCCCTTCCGGAGCTGGTCACGGGAATCACCTCGGTCCTTAAAAAAGACTCCGGAATCGGCCTGGGCAATATCATTGGAGCGAATATCCTCAATATTTCACTGATTCTAGGGGCCAGCGGCCTCCTGGCGGGGGATGGCCTGTACATGACCCTGACAGATATTTCATTCCTGGGGTTCACAGGGGAGGATATTCCCCAGACCCTGCTACTGGATATTCCCGTATCCCTGGCCCTGATGGGGATACTGACGGTTCCCCCCATGCTCAAGGGGAAGACCTATCGTCTTCAAGGGGCGGGTCTGATGCTTTTATATGGAATTTATGTTATAATTTTATTCAATCTAGGATAGGGAAGGTGAATCAATGAAGGAAAAGACAGCTCTTGCCCTTTGTCAGGTGCTTGATGAAAAACAAGGCAGGGATATTGTGCTTTTGGATGTGTCCGGAAAAACCCCGATGATGGACTATTTCATCATCGTCACGGCAATGAATCCCCGCCATGGGAAATCCCTGGCGGATGCTCTGGAGGAGGCGGCCCTGAAGGAATCCCTGAGGATACACTCCAAGGAGGGAATGCAAAAGGGAGAGTGGATACTACTGGATTTCAAAGACATCGTGGTGCATATTTTCACCGGTGACAACCGTCGCCACTATGATTTAGAAAAATTGTGGTATGATGCCAAGAAAATTGAAATGGATATTGACACTCAAGGGGATTATTCATAAACTATACTCAGGTTAAAAATTTCAGGAGCAGTAGGATTTCAAGAATGACAAGAGAACCGGTGGAGGGTGCGAACCGGTATTCGAAGAATCTGAACTCACCTGGAAGGTTTTTTTCAGGCTGGTCCCCTGTATCGGACCGACTCAAGAGGACTTAACGGTCAAATAGGGTGGTACCGCGGATCTGTGATTCGTCCCTATGAAAAGAGGTACTTTTTTTATTTTTTGGAAAAGAGGTGGACTGATGAAATATGATTTCAAGGCAATTGAAAAGAAATGGCAGCAGCGGTGGGAGCAGGAGGGCACCTTCTATGCGAAAGAGGACCACACCCTGCCGAAATTCTATCCCCTGATTGAATTTCCCTATCCCTCCGGACAGGGACTTCATGTGGGTCATCCTCGCAGCTACACGGCCCTGGACCTGGTGGCCCGCAAAAAAAGGATGGAAGGTTACAATGTGCTGTATCCCATCGGGTGGGATGCCTTCGGCCTTCCGGCTGAAAACTATGCGATTGAGCACAAGGTGCATCCGAAGACTGTGACGGAGAAGAATATCCAGAACTTCAGAAGGCAGCTCAAGGCCCTGGGTCTTTCCTTTGACTGGTCCCGAGAAGTGAACACGACAGATCCCGAGTACTACAAATGGACCCAGTGGATTTTTCTCAAACTGTACGAAAAGGGTCTGGCATACAAGGCCAACATGGATATCAACTTTTGCACCTCCTGTAAAGTGGGTCTGGCCAATGAAGAAGTCGTCAACGGTGTCTGTGAGCGCTGCGGTTCAGAAGTCGTGCGTCGGGAAAAGGAGCAGTGGATGCTCAAAATCACCGAATACGCTGACCGGCTGATTCAGGATCTTGACACAGTGGATTATATCGAGCGGGTCAAAATCCAGCAGAAAAACTGGATCGGCAAGTCCTTCGGTGCGGATATCAGATTCCCCATAGAGGGGACCCGGGAGGAACTGCTGGTGTACACCACCCGGCCGGATACTATTTACGGGGCCACCTATATGGTCATTTCGCCCGAGCATCCTCTTATCACAACCCTCAGGGAAGGGATAGAGAATCTGGCGGAAATCAAGGTCTATCAGGAGGAAGCCCGAAAGAAATCGGATTTTGAAAGAACAGAGCTCAACAAGGATAAGACTGGGATCCAGATCAAGGGATTCCATGCCAGAAATCCCATCTCAGAGCAGTTGATTCCCATCTTTGTTTCTGATTATGTCATGATGAGCTACGGTACCGGAGCCATCATGGGGGTCCCTGGCCACGACCAGAGAGACTATGATTTTGCAAAGGCTTTCGGACTGGATATCATTGAGGTGATTTCCGGAGGAGACATTTCAAAAGAAGCCTATACCGGAGACGGTGTCCTGGTGAATTCCCCCCTGATCAACGGCATGAAGGTCAAAGAAGCCATTGAAACCATGATCAGCCATATTGAAGACCGCCAACTGGGATACAAAAAAACCAACTACAAGCTTCGCGACTGGGTTTTTTCCCGACAGCGCTACTGGGGTGAACCGATTCCCATTATCCACTGTGAGCACTGTGGCACTGTTCCCCTGGAGGAAAAAGACCTGCCCTTGATTCTTCCGGAGGTTGAAAGCTACGAGACGGCAGAGGACGGTTCGAGTCCCCTGGCCAAAATCGAGGAATGGGTCAATGTCACCTGCCCGAAATGCGGCGGACCCGCCAAAAGAGAAACCGACACCATGCCCCAGTGGGCGGGGTCGAGCTGGTATTTCCTGAGATACACGGATCCCCATAATCACGAGGCCTTTTCCAGTCAGGAGAATCTTGATTACTGGCTGCCCATCGACTGGTACAACGGTGGAATGGAACACACGACCTTGCATCTGCTGTACTCCCGCTTCTGGCACAAGGTACTCTACGATGTCGGTGCCGTGCCCACGGCAGAACCCTATGCAAAGCGAACCTCCCATGGAATGATTTTGGGAGAAAACGGCGAAAAGATGTCCAAATCCAGGGGCAATGTCGTGAATCCTGATGAAATCATCGAAAATTTCGGTGCCGATACCATGAGGCTTTATGAAATGTTCATCGGGGATTTTGAAAAATCGGTTTCCTGGACAGAGAACGGCGTCAAGGGTGCCAAGCGATTCCTGGACCGGGTCTTCAAACTGCCCCAGTGGGTGAGGGACGAGACCGGCTATTCCGAGGATTTGGAAGTTCTCATTCATCAGACAATCAAAAAAGTATCCCATGACTACGAGCATTTGAAGGCCAATACCGCAGTGGCCCAGCTCATGACCCTGGTCAATGAATACTATAAAAGAAAATCCATTACCCGGGATGAAATGAAGATCCTTTTGATTCTCCTGAATCCGGTGGCTCCCCATGTCACAGAAGAAATCTGGGAAAAAACCGGATATCCTGATACCATTGCCGAGCAGAAATGGCCGCAATACCTTGAGGAAAAAACCAAGGAGGATACGGTGGAGCTGGCGGTCCAGTTCAACGGAAAAGTGCGGTTTAAAATAGTGGTAGAGCGAAGTGCGTCAGGCAGTGAGATAGAAAAAATGGTTTTGGCCCATGAGCGGTTCAATGAGTTCACCGGGGGCAAGGCCGTGGCCAAGGTCATCGTGATTCCGGAACGTCTGGTGAATATTGTACTGAAATAGAAATGGAGTGACCTCTATGGAAAGAAAAATCAACCCGATCATTGAGAAATTCGTGCCTTTAGTGAAAAATCTAGGCAAAACCTTTGGCGATAATTGCGAGGTTGTTCTCCATGATTTTTCAGATTTAAAGCATTCCATTGTGGCCATTGAAAACGGCCACATCACCGGGAGAAAAATCAACGATGCCATGACAGAGCTGTCCTACAAAAAAGTTCTAGAGGGCAACACCAAGGAGGATATTCTCAATTATACAGGCAAAAGCCGGGACGGCAGGGTGCTCAAATCCTCCACCACCTTTATCAGGGATGACAAGGGGGAGGCTATAGGCTGCTTCTGTGTCAATTTTGACATCACGGAGCTGGTAGCGGCCCGCAAGGTATTCCATGACCTTATGAAGATTGACAGCGATCTGGTGTTCACCAAGGATACCGTGGATTCTGAAATCAACAAGGTGGGCAATGTGCTCAGTCAGCTGGTCCAGAAAGCCATTGAGGATTTTGGCAAGCCTATTGTCTATATGACCAAGGACGAAAAGGTGGCTGTGGTCAAAAAACTCGATGAACAGGGGACCTTCATGATAAAAGGTGCCATAGACTATGTGGCGGAGGTGCTTTGCGTCTCCAGGTACACCATCTACAATTATTTGGATGAAATCAGATAGGAGGAATGAAATATGGGTTTAATCAGTGTTTACACGGAAAGCGCACCCAAGGCGGTAGGTCCCTACTCCCAGGGAATCAAGGCCGGCAATTTTCTTTATGTCTCCGGTCAGATTCCCATTGATCCCGAAACCTCAACCATGGTCGAGGGAATTGAAGGACAGACAAAAATGGCATTGAAAAATGCCCAGGCGATTCTTTTGGAAGGGGGATACACCCTGGAGGATGTGGTGAAAACCACGGTATACCTTCAGAATATTTCGGATTTTGCGGCAATGAATGAGGTCTACGGCACCTTTTTCACTGACCACAAGCCGGCAAGAGCGGCTTTTGAAGTGGCGGCCCTGCCCTTGAACGCCCAGGTGGAAATTGAAATGATTGCCTATAAGGAGTGACACAAAGGATCTGTTAAAAACCCCCTCGATTCACTGATATGCTCCCTTTATGGAAGACAGTGAAAAAGAAAAACACTGTTGA
>LQBE01000014.1:184465-200011 GCA_002029975.1 delta proteobacterium ML8_F1
TATGTGATTGCAATCCTTCAGGTCGTAAGCTCAGTTGAGATTGTCCAGTCAATGCTGGTGGTCTGAAACAGTGATGTGAAGTGGCTGATTAACACCTTAATCCGGAATAGCAGTATCCAAATCGCCGGACTCCCAGTACAGATGGGCAAGAATATCCAATTCTGGAATCAAAAAGGTGTCAGTGAATTTCTCGCCGACACCAAATAGTGATGAACCCAAAAAAGCCCGCCGGAAAGCCTCTGACAAACCGCAGTTTCCTGAGGGGGTTTGACAAAGACTGTGTCGAAGGGCTTATTGGGTCAGGTGGGAACTGGAGTCTGAAGGCTCTTTTGTTCAGGGGGGTTAGACAATCATGGGCTGGTTTTCGAAAACGGATCCCAGAATGGATAAAATTGACTGCGCCGAGAGACACTGAAGGGTTACAGACTCTTTGGAGCCTTCAAGCAGCACCAGGTCCAGGGGGCCTGCCTGCAGAACGGTGAACCCTGAGCGGAATAGTTCCCCCTCATGGACCTGTCCCACCACCACATCGAGGCTGCTCTCAATGACAAGGAAATTTCCTGAAAACAGCAGGGCTTCATCAATGGGGAAATAACGGTGGTCCTCTTTTTTAAGCAGGCTCTGTTCAAGCAGGGAATCAAGAGCCTGAAGGATTTGGTCACGGTCAAAAGCTATTCCCGGCGGGACCAGGCTTTTGATGTGAAATGCCAGACTCTGGGAGTTGTTTCGCACATTGAGGGCCGCATCCAGGAGTTCATCGGAAGTGAATCCCCGGTAATTGAAAATTTCTTCTTCAGCATAGGCGGCAAAAACAGCTTTGCGATACAAATCAGAAATCACACCGAAAAGCACCATGAGTGCCGGGGAAAGCTCGATGCTCAGATCACCCCCGGTGAGGCTGCTCCCCCCGGTATACTCCTGTAAAAAGTTGATCATCCCCCTGGGATTGGCGGGGTGGATCAGATCAACCCCGTCCTTTGAATAACTGAGAGAGACCCTTTCATGGTCCTTGCCCAGGTGCATCCGTCTTGCCTTGACGGGACCCCTGCTGAATACTGTTTCAATGAAGTGGTCGGCGCCGGCAAGGGTGTCCAGGATTTGATGATAGCCGGGCAGAACCTGATTGTTTTCCCCGACAACGCCTTTGGTCACAAGGGCCTGTCGGTCGCTTTCCGTGAAACCTTCAACCTGGATCAGCTTAAAAGGGGAGATAATAGAAAGCTCATCAAAGGCATGGCCCAGCCAAGAGAGATCCCGGTACTTGAGATTCAATGCTGTTGTCATTTGTCATCACTCCTATCAATAGGCTTTCCAATCACCGAAGATGAACCCGTCTCCCTTGGGGATGTTCTTCAACTGATTGCTGGTGTTGTTTTTCAACGAGTCTTTAATGCCGTCCTTGATGATGGTTCTGATAATCGGATCCTTGTTGACCAGGCTTTTGACGATATTTTTGCCGGTGTGACTTCCAAAATCAAGGTTTGGAAGACTGCTGTCCGGCAGATATTTGCCAACGGCACGGTCAACGACAATGTCCACGCCGGCCTTGAAGGTTCCCTTGGCCATGCCCTTGGAGAGGTCTTCCCCCTTCTGATAGGAATCAATGCCACCCTGGGTGACCTCGGAAACCAGGGTGATGCCGTCTTTGACAATCTGGGTATCAGTGAATTCCTTGGCCACATCACCCGCTGCCTTGACGGTGGCTTTGGCCATGTGACTGCCGGCATTTTCGGGATCAAGGTAGGCTTCTGTTCCCCCGGTGGCGAGGGCCTTGCCGCCCACATAAACCTTCTTGATGGTTTTCCCTGCCGGGCCCGTGACTTTTTCCAGTACATCGACACCAATATCCGCACCGGTCTGGATAATTTCTGCGCGCTTGAGATTCCGGTCCATGTGGTCGGCGCATTCCATATACCCTTCGGATTCCTCCTGCCGGGCTTCCATGCGTTCTCTGAGGATTTCCTTTTTGCGACGGTCATTCTTTTCCTTTTTCAACTGCTGGATAAATGCCTCGTACTCATCATCAACTTTTTCAATCAGTTCCCCCACGGATTTGCTGGGTCCGATGTCTTCCCTGGGGGCAGCCTTGTAATCATGGACGACCCCTTCCTTTTTCAGGGTTTTTTGAAGATCCTTCTCCCGGTCCCTGTACATCTCCAGTTGTCTTTTGGCTTCATCGATTCCATAGCCTGCGGAACCGTATCCCCGGATGGTGGCTTCTATCATTTCAATCTGTTCCCGGGCATTTTCAAGATCTTTCTTGCGCTCGTCCAGCCAGTTCTGCTTGTATTCCATTTCGGCTTCCTGGGCGATTTTTTCCAGTTCCCGTTCAAATTCAATGACCTCGGCTTCTTCTTTCTTGCTTTTGAGATGATGGATGTATTCCTCATACTGCGCTTTGGTTTTTTCGTAATCCTCACCTTCGAGGGTATCCTTGGTGGCCTCCCATTCTTTTTCATACTCTGAAATTTCCCGGTCCAGTTTGCCGAGTTTTTCATGATAATCCGCATCACTCTTGATCCACTCATCCGGATTGAAATCCCGGTCCGGGCCATCCTGTCCGGCAGGGTCAGGGGCCAGGTCCGCGCCGGCTTCGTCAGCACTTGCGGCGGCACTGATGCCCACAGCGGTGAGGATTGCTGTGGCCAGGCCCGTAGCCGTGGCAGCGCCGAAACTAGTGCTGCTGGAATTGGTGACATAATCCTGTCTGATTTTCATGGTTTCACCTCCTGAAGGTCTTTGCATAGTACGATTTCTTTTTTGATGGGGCATCCCCCCAGACAGGAGCGCCTGCTTTTACAGGTGGGGCAACTGGTGGACAGGATGCTTCTGAACTGGTTGAAGGCCGCCGAATCCCAGGCTTGCCGGATACTATGGGTCCTCAGGTCCACCTGCCATTTGAGATCCTGGTCGAAACTGCAGGGGGTCATTTTCATATCCGGGGTGATATAGGCACTGTAGCGTGCTCCTTCGCAGGTGTCGATGGAGTCCAGGTGGATGTCTCTGGCGAAATTGACAAGGCCGGGGACACAGCAACTGTCAAAGCCGGCAAGGTCACAGAACCGGTCTTCGTTGAACAGGGCGAAAAAGGCTTCCACTCTGGGGTCGTTGGCCCTGAGTACATTGGCCTGTTGTCCCAGACCCACCGGTTTGTGGAGTAGAAAAATCATCCGGTTGACGCCCTTTGGTATTTTTCCACTTGTGACCATTTCATAGGCTTCATCAATGGAATTTTGTCCCAGCACATAATGTATGTTGGTTTTAATCCCTTTGGCAGTGAGCATTTCAATAGCCTTCAAGGTATAGGGACTCCGGTACCAACTGACGGCAACTGCGCCGCAATAGGTTTTCATCAGATCCGCTTTTTCTTCAGTCAGACCAAAGCCCGAGGTCGTCAGGTTGGGAATGATATCGTTTTCCCGGCTGTAGGAGATCATGGCCTTAAAATCCCTGTGCATCTCCGGGTCGCCACGACCACCCAGGGCGACCTGGAAAAGACGCCCCCTGCTTTCATCGATGATTCTCTTGAAGTCACTCAGCGCCATGTCTGGTTCTGAGCGATGGAGTCCGTCCTGGTAGCACTGGACCCCCGCCTCAAGGCAGCGTCCTGTTTTTCCATGGATACAGCTGCCCATGATGCCGATATCCAGCAGGTGGGGGTAGGAGGCCATAAAGGGGTCGACGCCGGTGTCCAGGCCGGAGTCGTTGATGATCCCTGTGCGGTAGTAATAGCCGCTGTCAAGATCAAAGCTGTAGGCGAAGCGGTACTTCTCATCTGAAACGGTTTTAATTCTGATGGCTTTTCACCCCTAAACCTCTGGCATGGATGAGAGTCCATGAGGGAATCAGTAGCAGGGTCCCCAGAATGTAGCCCCCCAGGTCCAGTTTCAGGAGGGCGAAAATCAGATTTCCCAGCAGTCCCAGGGTGAAACCGAGAACAGTGCCCAGAACATGGGCATCAGAAAAGGGTGCTGTTTTTTTGACAAGGAGGGCAAAATCCTTGTGGATGAGTTTCAAGGTGGTGAATAGCAGTGTCCGGCTTCCTCTCAGGAGGGTGTCGAGAAGGGTTATGGCAATGACAACGGTGACCACTGACTTGTCAAACCGGTTGTTCCGTGTCAGAAAGTTCGCGGCAATAAAACCAAAGCCGGCACCGCTTGCAAGAACATAATAAAAATTGCGTTCCAGTTTGCCTGCAGCATCTCTGACAAGGGATGGAAATTCTCTGAAGCTGCCGAGGGTTGGTCCCAGGCCTTCAAGTCTGATCCGCAGGAAAATCTTCTTGCCGATGGTAAAAATGACAATCCAGTAGAGGGTTCTCGGAATCAGACTGTTGTAGGATGCGGTAAGGGCTACGGCAAAGAGAACAACGGGTCTGACAATCCCAGAAAGGGAATAGGTGGGGATGGATTCCAGGATGATGTTGACGACCATGGCTATGGCCAGTGGAATGAGAAAAACCTTGAAAAGGCGTTTCAGATTCTTTACGCCATTGACCAAGAGGTAATAGACCAATTCCCAGGTGTGTTCAAACTCCCTGGGGGTGCGGGCTGTTTTTTTCCCGGCCCCGGGTGGACTGACCCTGGGAGCGGGTGTATTCCTGACGGGAACATAGGGATAGCCCATGGTGCTCTTTGTATCGCTCATAACAATCCCCCTTTATTCAATGAGTCATCATAATTCATTTTAGCATCTGCAAAAGTGATTTAAAATAATTATTTTAAATTTTCAGACAAATCATATTCATCAATCAGACTGCCCTGGGAATCATAAAGGGCGGCTGGATCCCCGTCGTTGTTCCACAGGGGGTCGTCACTCCATTTGAGATCCCCTGAACCGTGAAAGGCTTGAATTTCTCATGACAGAAGTCACGAGATTCTTCGGAACAGAGCTTACTTGATATCGAAGTGTTTCAATCGATATCAGCGGTATCTCTTCTTTACTAAGCTAACCCCGTCATCCCGACGGTTTAAAGGAGGCTTTAGGCTGACAATAGCCTGAGGCCTTCTTTTTCTATGTTGATGCTGGCGTTGATGTCTCGATCAAGTACAGCCCCGCAGTTTGGGCAGGTCCAGATCCTTTTGTTCAGTAGTTTTTTACTACTTGGGAAATGGCACTCAGAGCAAATTTGACTCGATGGATACCAGCGACTGACTTTGACCACTTCTTTGCCATACCAGGCCGCTTTATACTGGAGTACTGCTGAAAATTTGCTCCAAGAACATCCCTTATGGCTTTCGAGAACTTCCTATTTTTCATAAGGCCCCTGGTGTTGAGTGTTCGAGGCTGATTGTGTCATAGCTTGTGACAAGGCCTGTGCTGAGTTGATGGATTAAGTCCTCTCTTTGGTGAGTCATTTTTTCATGAAGGCGAGCCACTTTCAGCTTTTGCTTTTGATAATTTTTAGCTTCAGAAAGCGAAACGCCTTTTTCTTTAGCCAGGAGTACTCGTTTTGAAAGTTTGCGCTGCTCACGGGCGAGTCTCTTTGCCTCTTGGTTTTCTCTTGACAATGACTTTAACAATTTTACCTTCGATTTCTCGACTTTTGGCGAACTTCACAAGGCCAAGTTTTGGAAGCTTGATGTAATTTTCCATGATGGCGATATTGTTATGGGTCTATTTGGTGGTATCAGACTGCTCGCTATACTTTTTGCTTTTAAAATTAGGGTAAGCTTTCTGTTTCTTTGTAAGCAGTATTCCAAAGATCAAAAAATAGTTAAACACAAACCGGCTGCTAGCAATCGTTTTAAGAATCAGTTTTTCTTGGGTTTTATTGGGTTTGAGGCTAAGTTTAGTCGCCTTGCAAACCATAAGCTTCACCTCTTTACAGAACACATGTTCTAATATTGACGATAACACTATTTGACGCACAATTGATTATGAAACCCTTTTTTTACGAAAAAAGAGCCATTCATCCCACGACTAAAGGCACGGGTGTTCTGGCGTTGATTATAAACTCGTTGATAAATAGTTTGGACAGTGATATAATGCACTTAAATACCCGCGTTGAAATTTAAATGCGGATAATGAGGTGCAAGTATGATTGAAAAACAAAAAATAATAGATGAATTTGAAAAACATGGCGGTGTAATGAAAACATCAGAGCTGAAAGAGCTGGGTCTGAATAGTCGTCAAATAAAAAAGCTTTTTGAAGAAGGAGAAATATCAAAAATAAAGTATGGCTACTATGAACTCACTGATGAAGTGAACCCAGAGGAAGTAATGATAGCAAGACTCTTTCCCAAAGCGGTTATATTTCTCGAAAGCGCACTCCTGCATTATCACTATACGGATAGGATTCCAACAGCGTGGCAAATAGCAGTGGACAGAGATAGTGAAAAAAGCCAGTATGACATTGAGTACCCACTTGTAGAACCATACTACCAGGAATCGAAATTTCTTAGTATTGGTGTTACAACTTTTGAAATAAATGGTGTAGAAGTGAGAATTTTTGATCGGGATCGTACCATGTGTGATATTATGCGCTATGAAAAGAAACTCGAAAAAGAAGTTTTTACCAATGCGGTAATGCGATACACCAAAGACCCACAAAAAAACATCAGGCGTCTATTTGAGTATGCTGAAATATTTAACATCGCGAAAAAAGTTCAATCTCAGATAGGGAAGTGGCTATAAATACTTATTCAAGTGCGTCTATACTGGCAACACTAAAGAATAAAGCAAAAGAAGAAGGTATTGCATTTCAACAACTGATAAATTTGTTTTTTCAGGAAGAGTTCATTAGAAGGCTGGCTCTGAGTCATTATAAAGAACAGCTCATTCTTAAAGGTGGTTTTCTCTTCTATGCAATCAGTGACTTCACAACAAGACCTACGGTGGATGCTGAGTATTTACTTAAAAATCATTCTAATGAGCTGAGTTCAGTAGAAGAATTAGTTCGAACCATCATAGCTGTGAAAACTGATAATGAGTTCATGGAAATTGAAATAAGAAGCGTTGAACCAATCAGTGAGATAAAAGAGTATCACGGCGTTCGCGTAAATCTAATAGGTCTTATGGGCAAAACGAGAACACCATTTAGTATCGATTTTGGTGTGGGAGATACAATCGTTCCAGCACCACTTATAAGAACGCTCTCTGTTTTACTTGATGGATTTGAAGAACCAACAATTCTTACCTATTCATTAGAATCAATGATATCGGAAAAATTTGATGCGTCCCGTCGATTCATGGAATCGACGGGACGCATGAAAGATTTTTATGATATCTATTACCTTGTGACTTCCTTTGATTTTGAAGGAAAAAAAGTCCAAGAAGCGATAAATGAGACCTTTACAAACAGGGGAACACCAATAGAGAAAGATTCAGTCCAAGTCCTTGAGAGGCTGATTGTG
Organism: delta proteobacterium ML8_F1; assembly: GCA_002029975.1. Taxonomy (GTDB): domain Bacteria; phylum Bacillota; class Clostridia; order Peptostreptococcales; family Acidaminobacteraceae; genus ML8-F1. The sequence continues at coordinate 191,821 of LQBE01000014.1, forward strand.
AATGATGCGATTGGTAATAGATGGAATATATTTTGCAAGAAGATATTGAAATATGAGTTAAACCTGGAGAAAGTCATTCAGTTGATGATTACTTTCCTCGATCCACCTTTTCAAGCAGTGATAAAAGAAAATGAATTCATAAAGAATTGGGACTCAACCCAAAGAGAATACAAATAAGAAAAAGGAAAACAACGGAATGCACTTAATTATCTGCCCTGACATAATGAATGCGGGTAATTAAGCGCATTTTTAATGCGGGAAAATTGGTAAACCACTTGCTATATCTTGTGTTCACAGGATAAGGGGGTGCGGACAAATCAGAGCGCACCGATGACCGAAGTGGTTACCGCTCAGGATACCGAACACGGCGTTTCGATACACCCAGGGGCACCATGTATCTCATGGTGCCCCGTCCCCGAAAAGGAGGATATTTCCCACTCTTTGGCACCGAGAGAAACCCTCGGAAGTTGCCCTGATGAATGTCATTCAGGAGGCTTATATCAATGGCGTCTCCACTCGTAAAATTGAGAAACTGGCAAAGAGTTTGGGTATTGATTCAATCTAGAAAGGCCAGGTCTCAAATATTACAAAGGACCTGAATCAACAGGTCGAAGCCTTCAGGAATCGACCTCTCGAAAAGGAATACCCGACACTCTGGGTGGATGCACTCTATGAGAACATCCGAAATGATCATCAAATCATCAAGATGGCAATCCATGTTGTCTGTGGCCTCAGAATGGATGGCACACGGGAAATACTCGCTATAGAGCCCATGTATCAAGAATCCAAGGAATCCTATGCAGCGCTGTTTGATCAGCTGAAAGCCCGTGGTATAGAAAGTACTTGGCTAGTCGTATCAGACTCGCATAAAGGTATCGTGAGCGCCGTCAACGAATCATTTATCGGGGCAAGCTGGCAGCGATGCAAAGTCCATTTCATGGGTAACATCCTGGCGCATGTGCCTGCAAAGCAAAAGAAACACTTCACTGGCAAGCTCAAGCAGATCTGGTTGCAACCTGATTACCAAAGCGCCATGGCGGATGCAAATCATCTTATGAATGAGTTTGAATCCAGATATTTGAATGCGATCCGAACACTTGAGAATGGCCTTGAGGACTCCCTGCAATTCTTCAATTTCGAGCAGATAGACTCCTGAAAGATTTCCTCAACCAACATGATTGAAGGACTCAACAGGGAGATTCGCAGACGGACAAAGGTCCTTGGGATATTCCCTTCCACGGATTCTTACAGACGACTGGTGACCAGCTACTTGATTGAATATCGTGAAGATTGGTCAACTGGCAGGTGCTACATCAGCAACAACAATTTACAGGAAATCTACGAAGAACGGCTCAAATCAGCATGACCCTTACTTAGGTTGAAGATGGTTTTTCGCACATCATTGGACACAAGCCACAATCAATTATGGCACAAATTTTCAAATTATGGCAGACCCCTCTATGGGAGCCTAGGGCAAACCACCGCCGCCCCAAAAAGCTCAACTGAGAATCCCCCGAATATCTTCGTGGGGACTGACAAAGGATATGGTAGAATAAGGACATAGCAAGCACCCTGACCGGGGGGGACAAAATCAGTATTAAGGGGAGAATTATGAAAAGAGGATTGATCATTGGGAAATACATGCCCATGCACATGGGCCATGTGAATGCGATTTTAAAGGCTTCCTATATCTGTGAAGAGCTCTGTGTAGTGGTAATCCACCAGTCTGAAATCGACCAGGAAATCTGCAGGAATGACCGGTTCAAATATCTGGTGCCGGAAATCCGCGCCCGCTGGATTACCGGTCTTACCAAGGATATGGCTCATATCAATATCCTTCAGGTGGAGGAGGTTCTGGACAAAGAGGGGAATATTGACTTCGAAGCCAGCACTCAGAAGATTTTCAATACCATCGGCAAAAAAATCGACGCCCTTTTCCATACGGACCTCAATTATTTCAGGATAATCCGGGAAAATTATCCGGCCATCGAAAGTCTGCTGGACCAGTATGATTTCAAAAAGTTCACCATCTCCTCCACTCAGATCCGAAGGGAAGGGGTTTTTGAGCACTGGGACGACCTGCCCTCCTTTGTCAGGCCCTATTATGTCAAAAAAGTGGTGATTGTAGGGACGGAAAGCTCGGGAAAATCCACTCTGACAAGAAATCTGGCAAAACTCTACAATACCAACTATGTCGAAGAGTACGGGAGAGTTCTCTGTGAGAATATGGGGGGATATGACGGAATTTTCACTCCGGACCTGTTTCCAGTGATTGCCTATGGCCATAAAATGGACGAGTTCGAGAAAATCAGGTACTCCAACAAGCTGCTGTTCGTGGATACTGAGATTATTGTCACCCAGTATTTCAGTGAGCTTTTTTCAGGGAAGGATCCCATTTTGGAAAGCATGGCCGAACACAATTACTACGATTTGTGGCTGTACCTTGAGCCCGATGTCGTGTGGGTGGCGGATGGCTACCGTACCTATGGTCGGGAGCAGGACCGCAGATACAACAATGAGAAGCTTAAAAAAATGCTCGATGACAGAGAAATCGCCTATCACACCATCAGTGGCAGTTATATCGAGCGCATCTCAAAGGCTGTCAAACTCATTGACAAATTGCTGGAATGATGATAGCCCGGTGCGGTGGGGGGATTGAGGTTTCAGCTGCAAATCCCGGATCCACGGGGCTGGACAGCAGCCTCCGGAGTGGTTTAACACAAGATTTACCTGTCGGTACCGTTTAAGGCCACTTAATTATGGTAAACAGTAAATGGTGGTAAAATTGAACAAAGGAGTGAAGCAAATGAGAAGAACAAGAAGGTTGGGAATCATTCTCTCGGTGTTGATGATTTTTTCATCAATGACCACAGGACTTGTTTTCGCTGAAACCTACACGGTGCAGTCCGGAGACACCCTGTCAGAGCTTGGCGTCCAATGGGGCGTGGACTGGCGGGATATCGCCGATCTGAACGATCTGGACAACCCGGATCTGATTCTGGAAGGCCAGGAACTCGAAGTTCCGGGGACGACACCAACTCCTGAAGTGACAGAAGCGGAACTGACAATTCTTCATACCAACGATGTCCATGGTTTCTATGTCGAGGGCAAGTACGACGGTATGGGTGCGGCGAAGGTCTCTGCTTTTGTAGAATCCGTCAGAGAATCCGATGAGAACGTTCTTTTCTTTGATGCGGGAGATGCTCTGCAGGGTGCGAATCTAGTAACCTTGTCAGATGGTCGATACGGGACTTACATCATGAACGAGATGGGATATGACCTGATGGTGGCAGGCAACCATGAATTCGACTACGGGGTTGACAGACTCATGTATCTTGCCAGAAAGCTTGATTTTCCCATGCTTGGAGGCAATGTCATCGTCGATGAGACGGGAGAAAGCCTCTTGCCGGCCTATACCACCTTTGAAAAAGGCGGCTACACTATTGGAGTCTTCGGGATTGCCACCCCAGAGACCACTTACAAGTCCCATCCGGACAACACCCGGGGATTGACCTTCCAAGACCCTGTGGCCTACGCCCAGGAGATGGTTGATGAACTGCGGGATGAAGTGGATGTGCTTGTCGCCCTGGTCCATCTGGGACTTGAAGGGGACTACACTTCAAAATCAGTGGCTGAGCAGGTAGACGGAATCGACCTGATGATTGACGGACACTCCCATACCAATCTGCCGGAAGGCATGATGGTGGAGGATACCATGATTGTCCAGGCAGGAGAGAAATCCAAAAATGTGGGCATCGTGCAGTTCCATATGGTAGACGGTGCAATTGACAGTATCGTGGCCAGCCAGTTCAGCAAAGCGGATTCCCTGGAAGCTCCGGAGCATGAGCGGGTCGGCGCACTGGTGGATGCCCTGAATGAACTCAATGGTCTTATTGAAAATGAAGTGGTGGGCTTCAGCCCCATGGTTCTCAACGGAGAAACGGAATTTGTCCGTACCGGTGAAACCAATCTCGGAAACCTCTTGACAGAAGCGCTTCTTGATATCAGTGGTGCTGACATCGCCCTGACCAATGGCGGCGGAATCAGAACCAGTATCCAAGAAGGTGAGGTTACCAAGGGCGATGTGCTTCAGGTCCTGCCCTTCGGCAATACGGTTCGTGTGATCAAGCTCAGCGGCGCGGATGTCATGGCGGCGGTTGAAAACGGCATAGCCTCCTATCCGGAGCCTCTTGGCGCTTTCCCCCATATCGCGGGAATGACTGTGACCTTTGATGCCACTCAGGACGCCGGAAGCCGTGTCGTGGAAATTCTTGTGGATGGAGAGCCTCTTGTAGAATCGGCAATGTACACCCTGGCCACCAATGATTTCCTGGTAGCCGGCGGAGACGGTTACAGCATGTTTACCGGAAAGCAGGTTGTGGCTGAGTTCGGAGCCATGGACCAGGTCCTCATAGATTACATGGCCAATGTCGGATTTGACAAGGCTTCAGTCACCGGACGCATTGTAGAAATCAACGAATAAATCATAAAAGCCCCTGAAACGGGGCTTTTTTTAAAGGGGGGCCTGTCTGTGGAAATCATTTTCACGAAGAAAGTAGAGGAGTATTTGAACAAAACCGGCACCGGGGAACTTGAAGTGGGTTCACAAAGAGGGGGAATGTGCTGAACCAGTGGTCTTGCACCTTCAGTTCGAAGGAGAGAGGGAGACCTGCCGGCAGGTTTTCACGTACTTAAAGTGAAAGGAACCCGGGTGTTTATCGAACCTGTGTTTTTTGAAACGATTTCAGAAATGACCATTGATTTGAGAACACTGCTCTTTAAAAAAGAAATTTATATCCGGGAATACAAAATCAAGTAGCGGAATCCACTACTTGATTTTATTTTTCAGTTTATGTAAGGCTCTGTGCTTGATGAGGCGGACGTAACCGTGGGAGAGAGAGGTGTGGACAGCGATTTCCTTGAGGGAATAGCCTTCGAGGATGTTTTCTTTAAGAATCAGTTTTTCCAGGTAGGTGAGGGAAGTCAAATTTTCCAAAAGACAGTTTTTGTCGATGACGGATTGGCAGTGGTCAGTGGTCTGGCACTGGGCGTATTCAATGGGCAGATATGTCATGGAAGGGCGCTGGCGGTGCACAAAGATGACCAGGGTCCATTTTTCAAAGGCTTCAAGTTTCTTGAGATGGTGAATATTTTCATAAATGGTGAGGTACAAATCATGAAAGGCATCGAAAAAATCTTCTTGACAGCCGTGATGATATTTTTTAAGCAGAGGCAGCATCTTGAACAGTCGGCTATAGAGAAGCTCCGGCAGGACCAACAGGTGATTATTCTCGTTTTTTATGGCTTTCATTGATTCTCTGCCGGGTCAAGTAGGCGGCATAGCTTTCGATGCTGTCACGGATTTGCGGATCATCAACGGATAGGATCAAGAGGTTTTTATTCTCAGATTCGGGAATGCCCAGCAAATAGTCAGAAGAAACCTTGAAGAAGTTGGCCACATCGACAATAAATTCCGAGGGCACGGTTCTTTGATTGTTTTCATATTGGGAAATGGTTTGCTGAGACACATTGAGGATTTTCCCCAGCCCGGTTTGGGATAGATTTGATTTTTCTCTGAGGAATTTCAATCGCTGCCCAAAAGTCATGGTTCCCCCTCCTATCTGATAAATTCACTATAGCATTAGACTTTTTTACGGGCTTAAAAAACACTTAAATGAAGTGCTAAATGGTAAAATACATTTAATAAATGTAACGGAAGCATGAAAAAGTTGACAGAATCTGTTACAATAAAAAGGCATGAGAAAGGCAGGGAAAGAATTGAGTTTGAAAATCAAAGCAGACCTGGGGCTGCTGTTTGTGACCCTTACTTGGGGAATATCCTTTATCCTCACCCAGAACGCCATAGCAAGTATCCCGGTTTTCAATTTTCTAGCAGTGCGCTTCACCATCGCTTTTGTGCTGTCCGGTCTGTTTTTTTACAAGAGGATGATGCAAATCGATAAAGAGACTGTGAAATACGGGCTGATAGTCGGCGGCATCCTGTTCTCGGGATATGCTGTGCAGACCATCGGGCTGCTCTATATCTCCAGTTCGAAATCAGCCTTTATCACCGGACTCAATGTGGTATTGGTGCCGGTGATTTCGGCGATAATCCTCAAGGAGACCATCAAGGTGGAAGCGAAAATCGGAGTTTTTCTGGCCTTTGTCGGGCTGGGATTTCTGACCCTCAACGGCTTGAGTCTCCCCAATATCGGGGATTTGCTGACCCTTATCGCAGCCTTCAGTTTTGCTTTCCACATTATTACCGTGGGACACTTCACAAAAAAAGTCGCCTCCCTGGAGTTTGGCATCATGCAGATCGGGGGCGTTGCACTTTTCAGCTGGATTATGAGTTTTATGCTGGAGACTCCGAGTCTCAGCTTCAGCTTCGGGAGCTGGATGAATATGCTTTTCCTCGGGGTGTTCTGCACCTCGATGGCCTTTATTGTCCAGTCCATCGCCCAGCAGTTTACCACAAGTACCCATACGGCTCTGATTTACACCAATGAGCCGGTCTTTGCCGGAATTTTCGGCTACCTGATTGCCGGGGACATCCTGGGAGTCAACGGTGTTTTCGGCGGGGCGCTCATTCTCAGCGGTATGATTCTAGCGGAAATTGATGTCGGCAGGATGTTGCGCTTGAGACGTGCCTGACACTCCCCTGAAATGAGTGTTTTTTGGAAATCGGGGGAGACAGCCTCAACTTCAATACGATTGGATTGGCTATGAATCAAAAATTCAGACTCGAGCGCACTGCCCCTGATCCGATGGTTTTGAGTGTTACAAGGGCGAACGGGTTTTCTGGGTTTTTTTGACACGTTCGGCAACACGGATCGCCTGTCATCCCCCCGGAACAGGCCAGGGGCTTTTTCGGCGATATTTGGTAAAAAGGAGTGGAAGCCATGAAATACACCATTACCACCCTGGTGGAAAACCGCCCTGATGATTCAGGGAATCTGATACCTGAAAACGGATTGTCTTTTCACATTGAAACCCCGGAAGGCGCTCTTCTCTTTGACATGGGTGAAGCCGGTGCTTTTTACAAGAACGCGGAAGTTTTGGGGATAGACATCAAGAGTGTCAACAAGATGGCGGTATCCCACGGTCATCACGATCATGGCAACGGGCTTTTGACACTGCTTGAAAAGGGCGTCAGGGATTTCGACCTCTTTGTGGGAGAGGGGTATTTCAATAAAAAAGTCAAGGGACTGGATGCCGAAGTGTTTACCGGTGTCAACTACGATGAAAAAGACTTGCTGGACGCCGGCGTGAGGGTTCATACCCTTACGGAGGATATCACCTCGATTTTTGAGAATGTCTATCTGATCAGAAATTTTTCAAGGGTCTACCCGGACACCATTGATCCGGGGTTTGCTCTGAAAATAGGACAACAGCGTTATCCTGACCCCTTCACCGACGAGATTGCCCTGGTCATCCGGGGGGAGAAGGGCCTTGTTCTCGTGGTGGGATGTTCCCATCCGGGTATTGAGAATATCATCGAGACCGTCCGCCAGAGATTTAGGGAACCCCTCTATGCTTTGATCGGAGGAACCCACCTGAGGGATGCTTCCGATGAAAGAATCCAGGGAGTGATAGAAATCATCAAAGCCCTTGGCATTCAAGCCATCGGTCTCAATCACTGTACCGGGGAAAAGGCTCTGGTGACCATGAAGACGAAGATTCCCAGGTTGTATCTTGAAAACCGGACCGGAAGTATTTTTTCCTTTGATTGATGCCAAGTAAAAACCCACGATGAGAGATTGATATGCTCCCTTTATGGAAGACAGTGAAAAAGAAAAACACTGTTGACCATGAAGGGAGTTTTTATTATGCCTCATAAGACAAAGGCTACTGGAGAAGAAAAAGTGATGCTGGTCAAGAAGTACCTAGCGGGAGAAAAATCTGCAGCTGATATCTGTCAAACTGTGGGAATAGCTAAACGGTCTTTTAGAGATTGGGTTCGCATTTATCAGCAGGAAGGATCTTTAGGACTAATCAGTAGTGGTACTAATCGTAGGTACAGCAGAGAACTAAAAATCAATGCTGTAAAGGCATACCTAGCTGGAGAAGGAAGCCACAGTGAAATCTGTGCAAAATATAAAATCAAATCAAGAAGACAACTGAGAGATTGGATTAAGTTGTATAATAGCGGTGAGACCCCAAAGGAACAGACGGGAGGTAGCCGCATGGA
>LQBE01000015.1:0-165 GCA_002029975.1 delta proteobacterium ML8_F1
TTCCTCGGCGTGGACGAGGATGACTACAACACCTTTATCCTTCCGGACTATGAGAACTATCCGGATGATGGCATTACTTCTACAGATTCAGACGGTTACTATGAGTTTTCAGATTTTCCCACAACGACTACTGAAGCCCTGGTGGTCCGCTACTCCAATGTAGAG
>LQBE01000015.1:175-58246 GCA_002029975.1 delta proteobacterium ML8_F1
CAACAACTATCCGAAGGATGGCACTACCTTCACAGATTCAGACGGTTACTATGAGTTTTCAGATCTTCCCACAACGACTACTGAAGCCCTGGTGGTCCGCTACTCCAATGTAGAGGGTCCCATCGTTTCAGAATATGACGGCACCCTGAACGGAACCAACGAGGTGAATTATGTTCCCAATCTCAGCAATCCGCCCTATGTGAACTTTGGCCACTGGGACCATCACCTCCAGATTGAAAAGAGCGTCGATGACGGAACAGTCGAAGTCGGAGATACCGTCGAATACACCGTAATCGTCAGAAACCTCGGCAATATGCCCTTCTACTACCTGGATGTCACCGATACCCTGGAGGATGAAGATCCCGTATCCCTGGGTACGGATGAGATTTTCGAACCCGGCGAGGTACACACCTACACCTACAGCACCACCTTCAGCGACGAAGGCACCTATGACAATGTGGCGGCCGCCACAGGCTACCGTCCTGATGAAAGCACCATAGGAGTCGTTGACGACGCCACGGTGGTGGTCACCGACGGTGACAATCCTCCACGACAAACCACCCGCTACACCCTGAGCGGTTACCTGTTCAGCGATATCGACGGGGACAACACAGTGGATGACGGAGAAACCGGCTATGAAGGTGTCACCGTGGATCTGTATCTGGGAGATTCCCTCTACCGAACCACTACCACCAATGCCGACGGACGTTACAGTTTCAGTGACTTGAGAGGCGAATACACCGTAGTCGCCAATCCAGACAATGAAATAATGGATGCCCAGGTCTCTGAAGCGGATGGAACCCTTGATCAGGAGGTCACTGAGTCAGTCTACGCAACGACCTCCAATATCAATTTCGGTTACCAGCCCGCCCCCTTGGATGTAACAACCCTCATCTCAGGTTATGTGTTCAATGACCTTAACAGCGACAACATTTTCGACGCCGGAGAGACCGGTTACTCCAATGTGGAAGTCACCCTGTGGTTTGACGGCGAACCCGTCACCACGACTCTGACAGCCGCCAACGGTCTTTACGTTTTCGACTTCCTGACCAATCCCGAGCTCAATGGAATGGATCCGGGAGAATATACAGTCACCATCGGAACGGCACCAACAGGTGTCTACCAGGTTTCTGAGTACGACGGGACGCCCATGGACAGCACCGTGGTCCTGGAGCTCACCGAGGAAACCGAGGCAATCACCGATGTCAACTTCGGGTTTAAGTCTTCTGTCACCCCCAGTGGCGAAACTTATTACTATCAATGGACCCTCTTGGGTTGTCTGATCCTGCTGGCCGGTGCATTTTTAAGAAAGAAACCGAGCTTCTAGATCTGGACTTCGGGAGCAGGTAAATGCCTGCTCCCACCCTTAAGGGGGAGTGCGTTATGAGAAAACTATTGGCCTGGGCTCTGATGTCAATCGGCCTGGGTCTCATTTTATACTTTCCGCTCAGGGAAAAATACTACGATTACCAGCAACAGCGGCTTTTCGAATCGGCGGTACAAACCCCTGAAGCACAAACCACCAGTGAACTAGATGACCAACTGTCGATTCACCCGGGGGAACCAAAGACAAGTGACGAACCGACCCGGGAAACCGAAGAAGAAACCGCAGCACTTGATGTTTTGGAAACCTCACCGGAAACCATTGAAATGCCTGACGCCCTGGCGGGTCTCGTGGAGGAGTCCCGACCCAACGAACCCAGAGTCGTAGACGGCACGATGATTATTGAGGCCATCGACCTGGAACTTCCCATTATCAGAGGGGCCTCAGCAGAAAACATGCTGGTTTCTATTGCCAGTTTCAAAAATACCATTGCCCCTGGTGCCGAAGGCAACTATGCCGTCATCGGTCATCGCAACATCACCTACGGGCGGAATTTCAACCGGCTGGGGGAAGTCTCCCTGGGAGACGAAATCAAGGTAAAAAAAGGAAACACCACTTATGTCTACCGGATCAGTGATATCTTCAGGGTCCTTCCCGAGGATGTGGGGGTGCTTTTCGGGACCTCCGGAAAACATCAGATTACCCTGATCACCTGCGATCCCATGGGGGATCCCACCCACCGACTAATCGTAAGAGGTGTCCTTTGAAACCAATTAAACTTTATTTTTGCATTTTAGATATTTTATTTGACATTTAAAGAAAATCATGTTACCCTTAAGGGGCAAATAGGAATCTGAAGAAGTTGGTCTTTCCAACGATAACGGCAAACCAGCCAAAAGGCTGGGACGCAAAGCTACAGGGCCTTCACCTTGAATCAAGGAAAGGCAGCCAGCTACCGAATTAGAGAGACTTTTTATTTGAAAAAATTATGGAAGTTACTTCGCTGATCTCAATAGCGATAAAGGCAAACCAGCCAAAAGGCTGGGACGCAAAGCTAAAGGGCCTTCACCTTGAACCAAGGAAAGGCAGCCAGCTACCGAAGGGAGATTATTTTTTATGTTCAAGCGTTCCTTGATTCTGTTGCTTGCCGCTGTAATGTTTTTCAGCCCCACTGCCGTCAGCTTCGCCGACGCAGCCAGTTACAGCTTCACTGCTCTGGAAACAGGCGCCATAGCGATTCAAAAACCCGCCGACAACGATCTCAGGGTTTTCATCACAAAGGAAGACCATCAGGCACTGTACACCCTCACTGAGGATGCCCGGCTTCCCCTGCAGTTCGGCAACGGCGATTACGAAATCAACGTTTATGAAAAAATCAACGGCCGCTTCAAATTGATTGACCAACAGGCTCTCAACCTCCAGCTTGAAGATCCCAAAGCCGTCTATCTCAATGCCACTCAGAATGTCGACTTCAACGAAGACATGGCCGCTGTCAGAAAAGCCAGGGAACTCACCCGGGACCTTGCCACCCAAGCTGAAAAAATTGACGCCATACACAGTTATGTCATCGAAAATATCGTCTACGACTATCAGAAAGCCCGCACTGTCAAAGGAAACTATGTGCCAAGTGTGGAAGGAACCTTTGAAATTGCCAGTGGAATCTGTTACGACTACGCCTCTCTCATGGCTGGAATGCTTCGAAGTATCGGAGTTCCCACCAAGGTGGCTGTCGGTTATGTCGGCACGGTCTACCACGCCTGGAACGAGATTTATCTCGAAGAAACCGGAGAGTGGATTACCGTGGACGCTACCCAGGATGCGATTTACTCCAAGTACGGCCTGCCGGTGAGCCTCTCCAAAACTTCCGACATGTACCAGGTGGCCGTCACTTACTAAAAAGCCATTGAATAGTTTTATATATCTTGGATCCCCGATTTCAATCCCCCCGGGGATCATTTTTTTTGTTTTTCCAGGTGATGTCCAGGCGCTTAGAAACCCGACGAAAATCCAGTCCTTTAAGCTCACCTGGGTGAAGAAGACGCTAAGTGACAGTCTGTATGGCGAAAGACCCCCGCCTAGTGAAAGCGGGCGCTTCCTGGTCGATATCTCTGACGGGAGAAATTTCTCCGGGTTCCAAAGGTCTCACACCGGCCCCGGCGCACCAAAACAACAGGGGCGGTCCAGCAGTTTTTTAGCTGCACCAGGATCTTCTTGCACAGATGAAAGGCCAGTCAAAACAACTGACCTCTCCCCTTGGTCCCACAAAGCCCCCGAAACCGGGGGCTTTGTCTGATCTATTGGTTTTTCATAATGGCTTCGATTTCATGAATCTCCTTGGGAATATCCCGGGTCAGGACCACCGGACCCTCTTCGGTAATCAGAATATCATCCTCGATGCGGATTCCGATAGCCTCTTCCGACACATAAACCCCGGGCTCCAGGGTAATGACCATGCCCGGTTCCAGAGGAATGTCCCTGGCACCGATGTCATGGGTGTCGAGACCCAGATAGTGACCCACCCCGTGATAGTAGTATTTACTGACCTCTTCGGGTTTTTCAATCAGCCCTGTTGCCAGCAACTCCCGGGTGAAGACCTCAACCGCCTTGAGATTGAGCTCAGAAAACAGTGTCCCCTTCTTCATGATTTGCAGCACCTCTTCCTGTACCTTGAGCACCAGCTCATAGAGCTCTCTTTGCCGGGGAGTGAAGGTTCCTCCCACTGGAAAGGTTCTTGAAACATCGGCATTGTAGCCCTCGAACCTTGCCCCCAGGTCCAAAAGAACCAGTTCGTTTTTCTTCATCCTGCGCTGGTTTTCAACATAATGCAGAATCACTCCATTGGGTCCGCTGGCGACGATGGTTTTAAAGGCGTTTCCCTCAGCCCCGTTGTTCATGATGACATAATTGAAAAGAGCCTCCATCTGATATTCATAAAGACCGGGCCGAAGGTTTCTCAGAATCTCATCAATCCCCAGCCTGGTAAGGGCCACGGCCCCCCTGATCTGTTCCAGCTCAATCCCTTGTTTTTTCACTCTCAAATCCCGCAGCGGATAGTGGAGGGATTCAATCTGGATGTGAGGATATTTCTCCCTGAATTCACTGACCAGACTGTGAATCTGATTCTGGGGCTCTTCAAAGGTGAGACGCTCCAAATCAAAAAAAGCGGTTTTCAAGGCCTTTTCATGAATCACCTTGTTGAGAATGGTCTTGAGCTCCCGTTCATAAAAAACCACTGGAATGCCCGAGACTGCCACTGCCTCATCCCGGGTCATCCGCCTTCCCACCCATTTTTCGATGTCCGGCTGTGGCTCCTCAATAAAGAGCATCTCCTCCACCTCCGACTCGTCCTTCACCAGGAGCACAAAAAAATTCTCCCGCTTTAAGCCCGTCAGGTAGTAGAAATTTCGATCCGGTTTGAAGGGATAAAATTCGTCGGCGGTGGCCCGCGGGGCCTTGCCGCTCAGTACCAGGGCAAAGCTCTTGCGGGGGAGCCTGCTGGCCAGTCTGCTGCGGTTTCCAATGTGAAAATCCCTCATGCCCGTCATTCTCCCCGCACCTCTACGATGAGTTCAATCTCAACAGCGGCATTTCCCGGCAGGGCATTGGTGCCGACAGCCACCCTGGCATGTCGTCCCTGTTCTCCAAAGACAACCTCAAGCAGCTCGCTGGCTCCATCAATCACCTTGGATTGCTTGGTGAAATCCGGGGCACTGTTCACATAGCCTGTCAATTTGACAATTCTAATGACCTGGTCCAGATCTCCAACCTCTGCCTTCAAGGCGCTGAGTACCCGGAGGATACAGATTTTTGAAGCCTCATATCCCTCTGCTGCAGAGAGGTCCTGTCCCAGCTTCCCGGCATAGACCAGCTTGTCCCCCACCTTGGGGGTCTGCCCCGAGATAAAAATCAGATTGCCGGTCCGGGCCGCCGGAAGGTATCGGGCGGCAGGTGCCGGCATGGGGGGCAAATGATACCCCATGGATTCGATGCGCTTTTCGTACATAATTTTCCTCCTTTGAAAGCAATTCTACTGTTCTTATCCTGTGTTTTTTGATATGCTGTTTTCAGGTGATGCCATGCGAAAAGAAAAGCTTGAAATCCTGGTCCTCACAAGTATAGCCTCTGTGATGATTCTGTTTGTTTTGAACTACCTGCTGATGGGTGACTACATTTTTGTCAGTGTCGTCAAATGGCTTCTTTTTCTGGGGATGCCGGTGATTGTCGCCGTCCACTATTCCGACTATACAATTTTCAAGGGGACTCTCACCCTTGAGCCTGTCAATTTCAACCGGGATACCAATACCCTGGTCATCACTTTTCTTCCATTACTGGGGATTATGCTGGCCTTCCTGGGCCTCGAGCACCTGATTGATCTTGACATCATCGAGAATAATCTCGTCACCTATTATCGCCTGAGCAGGGGAAATTTCATCCTTTACGGTCTTTATATGGTTTTTGTCAATTCTCTTTTGGAAGAATTCTTCTTTCGAGGCTTCATTTTTCTCAACCTGAGAAAACTCGGCTATCCGCGGCTGGCCTATGTGCTCAGTGCCGGTCTCTTTTCCCTCTATCATCTGGACCTGATCATCCACTGGTTTTCACCGGGGATAGTGCTTTTGTCACTGCTGGGGATTTTTCTGGGCGGTCTGATTTTCGCCTATCTGGATACCCTGACCGATGGACTGAGTGAAGGCCTGGCGGCCCATGTCCTGGCCGATTTGATGCTTCTGGCCATCGCCGGAATAAATTTCTTTTAAGCAGGGGAACATCAGTCAAGACTGGTGTTCCTATTTTTTTTAAACCCTGACCGCCTAGAATTTTTCCCAGTGGATCCGGCTGGCATCCTTGCGGTCAAGACCTTCCTTGGCTGTCACTGGCTCCCCGAGGGCGATCAATCCGACAGGCATGTAGTGCCCGGGAATCCCAAAGGTTTCTTTGACCACCTGGATGTACTCCTCCACGGGGTACACTCCAATCCAGACCCCGCCATAACCCATGGCGTGGATTCCCAGAAGGATGTTCTGAATCGCCGCAGCGGTATCCGCCACATAGAAGCCGGGCTCCGGTTGCTTGCGGGTGTCCGCCATGACCAGAATGCCGGCGCCCGAGGTTTTCAGGCCCTTGGCGTACTTCAAGTCCCTCCCCAGCTGCTCAAGGGTCTTTTTATCCTTGAAAACAATAAACTCCTGGGGCTGCAGATTATGAGCCGTTGGCGCAAAAAATCCCAGTGCTGCTATTTCCTCGAGAACTCTGTCCTCCAGGACTTTTCCGGTGAACTCCCTGATACTTCTCCTGGTCCTGATACCATGAATGGTTTCCATTTGATCATCCTTTCCTCATTGCTTCCGCCAAAAGGGCTCCGCCGTAAATCCCCGCATCATTTTCCAGGGAGGAAATCATCAGCTCAGCTCTTGGCAGGGCCTTAGTGAATTTTCTTTGCTCCACTCTTTTTTCCAGTTCTCCAAGGACCAGATTGAGGCCCAGGGAAACTCCTCCTGCAAAAACAATCCTCTGGGGGTCGAACAGATTGATCAGATTGACCACCCCGTCGGCCAGATGATCCAGATACCAGTCCATTGATTGGATCCCCAGAGGGTCTTTTTTTTGATAACCGTCAAAAATCTCCCTGGCCTCCCTGACGGGAAGGGGGGCTCTTTCATTGTAGTGACGCACAAGAGCCGTAGCCGAGGAATACACTTCAAAACAGTCCTGCCTTCCGCAGGTACAGGGAATCCCCTCATAGCCGATTCGCATGTGTCCCACTTCAAAACCCAGCCCGTGGCTGCCCCGGTACAAGGCGCCTCCGAGGATGACCCCTCCTCCCACTCCGGTACCCAGGGTCAGGAGGATGCCGTTGTTGATCCCCTTGAGCAGACCCGCCTGCTGTTCCGCCAAAGCGGCCAGATTGGCGTCATTGTCCAGAAAAACCTCGACTCCCGTGGCCTCCTCCAGCCATCTGGCCAGGGGAATCTCCTTCCAAAAGAGATTCTTGCATTCATAGATAAATTTCTGGGTTTCATCCACAATACCGGGAACTCCGATTCCCACGGCGCTGACATTCTCCCCGGAGCGTATGATTCCCTTCAGTTTTTCAATCAGTTGGGGGGTCCCTTTTTCAATCTCCGTGGGCACCACCCCCCGGGAAATTATCCGGTCCTCATGGAGGATGCCGTATTTTACGCTTGTTCCTCCCAGATCGATTCCCAGGACCCTACCCATGGATTTTTGCCTCCAGGGTCTTTTTCAAATCCTCGTATCCTGTTTTGCCAAGGAGGGCAAACATGTTGTTCTTGTAAGATTCCACCCCCGGCTGGTTGAAGGGATTGACCCCGATGAGATAGCCGCTCATGGCGCAGCTGAACATGAAAAAAGTCAGGAGCTTTGCAAGATTGAAGGCGTCCATGGATTCAATCCTCAAGACAATATTGGGAACCCCCCCCTCGACATGGGCGAGAAGAGTGCCCTCAAAGGCTTTTTTGTTCACTTCATTGAGACTGTAGCCGGTGAGATAGTTGAGACCGTCACGGTCCTCCTCATCCCAGGGAATACTCACATCCCGGGGCAAAGCCTCAAAGGTAAGCACCGTTTCAAAAAGATTTCTCTGTCCCTCCTGAATGTACTGCCCCAGGGAGTGCAGGTCCGTTGAAAAGAGGGCTGAAGAAGGATAGATTCCCTTGAGCTCCTTGCCTTCGGATTCACCGAAGAGCTGCTTGAACCATTCTGCAATGAAAACCATACCGGGCTCATAATTGACCAGAATCTCTATGTTTTTTCCCTTCTCCAGGAGTATTTTTCTCATGACTGCGTACTGGTGGGCGCTGTTGTCTTCAAGTCCTCCATGCCGATAGGCCTGATTCCCCGCTTCAATTCCCGCCAGAATTGCTTCGATATCGATTCCCGCCGCCGCCATGGGCACCAGACCCACCGGGGTGAACACCGAGTAACGACCCCCGATGTCATCCGGAATGGTGAAGGTCCTGTAACCCTCTTCCTCTGCCAGGGCTCTGAGCGCTCCCCTGGAAGCATCTGTCGTGGCAATAATGCGGTGTCTGGCCTCCCCGCCGTATTTCTCCTCCATGAGCCTTCGTATGAGACGAAAGGCAATGGCGGGTTCCGTGGTAGTCCCGGATTTACTGATCACATTGACGTAAATATCCTTTTCTCTGATCACTTTCAGCAGTTCCTCCAGATAAACCCCGCTGAGGTTGTTACCCGCAAAGTACACCAAAACCCCGGGGTTTTCCCCCGGGTCGAAGCGGTTGCCCAGGGCTTCAATCATGGCTCTGGCACCCAGATAACTGCCGCCGATGCCAATGACTACCAGGGCCTGTGCCTTTTCTTTGATTTCTTCGCCCAGGGCCATAATCTGACGAAAGACCTCGGGATTTTGCTTTTCATGATAATCCATCCAACCAAGAAATTCCGCTCCCACGGCTGTCCTGTCCACCATGGTTTTGAAAATTTCCGCCACGGCACCACTATGGGCCATGACGGCCTCTTGAGAGATTCCTGAATGTTCCACATTTAATTTCATGGGATTCACTCCTTGAAAAATTAGTTCGTTATCTTCTTTCTACCCTTTATTATACAAGAGTTTCAGTTGATTTCCCGGTTCTGAACAACAAATCTTAAAATAAAAAAACCATCCCATGACAGATGGTTTGAAAATATTCAAGGCTCTATTTTACCGTTCAAAGGAAGGATGTCAAATTCATTGTTGAGAAGATCGATGAAAAGCATCCTGTTTCTCAGGACCTCGCCCCTCCCTAGAAGCACCTTGAGCCCTTCCGAGACCTGCACGGCAGCCACCAGAGCCGGGGTGAAGGAAGGATTCCCCAGAATCGCCTCCCTGCCCTTGTCCTGTTTCCCGGGATAAATGCTTTCCAGAGTCCCTTCACCAGGGAAGATTGTCGCCACCTGGGCATACCAACCGGCAATGGCACCGTAAATCAAAGGGATACCCATATCCCCTGAAATTCCGGCTGCAAGCTTTCTGGCCCCAATGCTGTCCAGGGCGTCAAATACCAGATCGTGGCCGGCTATTATTTCCCGGGCGTTTTCCTCTGTGAGATAGGTCTCACGGACGGTAATGCTGACCCTGGGGTTCACCGAGGCCATCCTTCTTTGCGCCGCTCTCGCCTTGGAAACGCCGATGAGATCCTCCGTAGCCAGGAGCTGTCGATTGAGATTGCTTTCATCAAAACAGTCTCCGTCCACCACGGTGATGGCTTCAATCCCCAGACGACCGAGCATTTCCACCACATATCCCCCCAGACCGCCACAACCCAGAACGCACACTTTTTTTGAATGCAGCATGAGGACTTCTTCCTCACTCAGCATTTGAAGATTCTTCGCGTACCGCTTTGATAGCCTGCCGGTATTCTCCATGACCAACACCTCATCCCCGCTGTATTTTCCCCATCAACCTCCACCCACCGGTGGGAAGATGGATACCACATCCCCGTCTTCAAGAGCCTGTTCCAAGTCCCCGTCTCTTCCATTGACCAGAAGAATGGCGACCTCTTCCTCAGGAATTCCCAGGTCTTCAATGATCAAACCAGGGGTGACCCCTGCTTCAAAGTCCTTTGAAAGCACTTTGCCTCTTCCTTCTCTCAATGTGGCAAAAAGCCTGATTTTGACCTCCACGCCGACACCTCCTTCCCCCTACACGCAGTAAATGATATTCCGGGACCACAGACAATCCGCACAGGACGGGGTATTGCCATGGCAGTCCGCCGCCGTTGACCTGACAAAGTCGCAGCCCTCCACAAGGTCACAGTCCATGCAGGAGGGATAGCGGTTGCCCTTGACCATGTTCCGAAAAGTGACATAGTGAGGGTCCTCCCAGAGTTCCAGAAGGGTTTTTTCCATCACCCTGCCATAGACCGCTTTTTCAATTTTTTTGAGACGGTTGAAAACCACCTCTTCACCAGAATGCATCAAGCGGTAACATGGTGTCACCTCACCCAGAGAATTGACCACCATGGCTTCATAGTCGACGAAACGACACACCCGGTCAGTTTTTACCCGGGATTCTGTAATTCTAAGTTCAAGACCCTTTCTAAAGGCCAGAGGACGTATCCCCTGGAAATAATTGTAGATTTCCCGGTTGTCAAACTGGGTGTAAAGGATTTTCTCTGCGTCTTCAAGGGTCACTGGAATCATATTTGAAAGAATCAATTCCGAAGCCCCCAGATTCGAAGCCATCTCAATCACCGCTGGTATGTCTTTTTGGTTGTCTTTCGACACAACCATCTGTATCTGGAGCTGGGGTGTATGGGACCTGTGGCGGCGTTTGACTGCATCCATCCCTTGAAGGTTTTTCAACAATTCAAAGTATTCAAAGCCCCTGATCCGGTCGTAGACACTGGCTGATCCATCCACAGAAACCACAAGCCTGTCGACATGCCTGACAAAAAGCTCCGACATGTCCTCATCCAGGGTGGTGCCGTTGGTGGTCACTGTGACCCTGTAGCCGTCAAGCCGGGGAAGAATCTCTTTGAAGGCCGGATGGACCGTGGGTTCTCCAATGCCTCCCAGGACAATTTCCTTCAAAGAGGGATTGTCCCCAAGCTCCCCGATTATCTTCTCCAGCATCTCATGGGACATATGCCCGCCAAGATCCGGCCAATTATGGCGGTAACACATGACACAGTTGAGATTACAGGCGTCTGTCAATTCAATGTAGAGCTTTTCAAAGGGCATTGCAAATACCTCCATTCAAGAAAAGCTTCCGGGAGCGGCTAAGCTCCCGGAAGCGTCAATACCCATCCTGTACCAGGGAAAATCCTATAGACCCAGCTGGTCTTTTCTTTCCTTCGACGGTACGCCATCGGTTCCCCAGCCCCTCAGTTCATAGTACTCAGGAAGCATTTTGCTGAGCTGGTTCACTAATCCCTTGGAGGGTCCCTCAGGAATTTCATCCTCCAGCAGTCTCTTGGGCAGGGTGTCTTCAGCAGGCGTAATTCCCGCTGCAAGGTTGAAGACCCGTTCAAGGTTGTAGATTCTTTCTCCCGCTTCCAGGACCCCGTTGCCGTCCAACTCAGCGCCTACAATGGCATTGAACATGGCTGCATAATCAGGCGCTCCCATGGCAAAGGAGGTAAACAGGCACAGTCCTGAAGAATCGATAAAAGCTGTGAAATCCTGGAAGATTTTAGTCCAGGGCGCTTTGTCCTCCAGGGCGAAACGGTCCAGTTTTTCCGGCAGTCCCAATATCTCCGGAGAAATCATGTAGCCGCGGACGTGACAGCCGCCACGGTTCGAGGTGGCGTAGGAAAGACCCTGTCCCTGGATTCCCCGGGGATCGTAGGCGGGAAGCTCCTGTTTTTTGACTGACATGGAGAGCTCGGGTACGCCAAAGGCATCACAGAGTCTATAGGATCCATCGGCCATTTTGTCGCCAAGGCCCTCTCTCATACCGATTTTCTTGGTCCACTCAACAATGGCTTCGGCACTGCCGAATTCCAGGGGAACCCCCCCGAGATTTTCATCTTTGAGCAGGCCCTTTTGATTGAGTTCCATAGCTGCCGCAATGGTGGTCCCTGTGGAAATCGTGTCCAGACCCATTTCATTGCACCAGTAGTTGGCTTTGATGATGGCGCCCATGTCGTCCACGCCACAGTCTCCACCGAAGGCCCAGATGGTTTCATACTCCGGTCCGCCCCCCTCGATGTCATCCACCTTGGTATAACGACCGCAGGCAATGGGACACCGGTAGCAGGGATCCTTTTTCACGAGATACTTTTCAGCCAGCAACTCGCCACTGATATTCTCCGCCCCTGGGAATTGCGAGCTCTGGAAGTTGTTGACGGGGAAGGCGCCGTTTTCATTGATGATGTTGACAAGCACCGCCGTCCCATAGGCCGGCAGTCCCTGACCCGTGACGCCGTTTTCTCTGATTTTGGTATTGCAAGTCTTGATGACTTCTTTCAATTCTTCTTCGTTTGCCACGGCAACCTTTTTAGTGCCGCGGACAGTGACCGCCTTGAGATTTTTCGAACCCATCACGGCTCCAACCCCGGACCTGCCCGCAGCCCTGGACTCTTCGTTCATCACTGCCGCCATCAGGGACTGTTTTTCTCCCGCGGGGCCGATGGTCATAACCCGGGATTTTTCCGGAATTTCTTTCATGAGGGTTCTTGTGGTATCAGAGGTGACCTTGCCCCAGACGTGGGAGGCATCCCGGATTTCCACTTTTTCATCCTCAATCATGACATACACCGGTTTGTCGCTTTTGCCTTCAACAATGATCATATCGTAGCCGGCGAATTTCAGCTCCGCACCCCAGTATCCCCCTGAGTTTGACGAGGCGATGGTACCGGTAAGGGGTGATTTTGTCACCACCATATACCTTCCTCCAGTAGGAGCTGTGGTACCGGTCATGGGTCCAGTCACTGCAATGAGCTTGTTTTCAGGACTCAGGGCATCCACTAGGGGATCCACTTCATCTACAAAAAACTTCGTTCCGAGGCCGCGACCACCGACCCATTTCTTGGCCAGCTCCAGGTCGAGATTCTCCACCTTGCAAGTGCCTTCCGTCAGGTTGATTCTCAGATACTTTCCATGGTAACCGTACATAGAACATCCTCCTTTTTTTGGCGCGCTCAAGCTGTGTGAGTCGCTAGAAATAATTAACCGTGGTGCATTAATCTATTCCAATTCCTTTCCAAAAGGGAGGCAATACAGTTTCCTACATCACCCATTGGTCAGCCCTCGTAGAGAATCGGTCTCCTTAGAGAATCTGACTCGGAATTTGGTAACCCCTTGTCCTTTACAGTGAATTGATGACTTCCCCCTGGCGCTGATAGGTGCCGGATTTTCCTCCGGTCTTGTACACCAGGCGGATTTCACCGATGACCATGTCCTTGTCCACGGCCTTGCACATATCGTAGATGGTCAGACCTGCGATACCCACCGCCGTCAGGGCCTCCATTTCCACTCCGGTCCGGCCTTTCAGGGCCACCCGGGATTCCATCAGAATCCGGTTGCCGTCGATTTCAAAGGAAAGGTCGACACTGGTGAGCATCAAGGGATGGCACATGGGGATGAGGTCGCTGGTTCTTTTGGCTCCCAGGATGCCGGCAATCTGGGCCACTCCCAGGACATCCCCCTTCTTGAAGCCGCCCTCGGCCACCAGTCTGATGGTCTCGTCTCCCATGGAGATGCTCCCCCGGGCGACTGCCACCCTCAGGGTGTCCTCCTTGTCCGTCACTGAAACCATCCTCGCCCTGCCGTCGGGGTTGAAATGGGTCAGTGGATTTTCTTCCTTCATCAGGTTCTCCCCCCTTAACCGCCGATTTTAAACATATTCCGGCTGATGATTTTCCCCTCTTCAAGATGGTGCTCGGCGGGTTTATTGAACACCGTCCGCCTGAGGGTCGCTTCCAGTAAATCCGGTGAATCCACCAGGGGCCTCAGGGGAATCTCTTCATCCGAGTGCAGGCAGGGTTTGAGAAAACCCTCTGATGTCAGACGGATGCGATTGCACAGACTGCAGAATTTGCAGGATATCGGGCTGATCAGCCCGACCTTCCCCTTGCCCCGGGGCAGGCGATAGTAAGTCGCCGGGGAACTCGGATCGTCCCCCTTGACCGGCACAAGGCCCGGCACCCGCCGAAGGACTTCCTCATTGGAGATGAAGTGGGACTTTGACCAGTTGGCCACCTCCCCAATGGGCATCAGCTCGATAAAACGCACATCCACCGCCTCATCCCGGGTCATTGCGACAAAATCCTCAATTTCCCCGTCGTTGAAACCATTGATCAGCACCACATTGATTTTGATGGGGGTGAGCCCGGCCTGCCTTGCCGCCTGGATTCCCTTCAGGGCCTTTTTCAGGTCCCCTCCCCGGGTCATCTCCCTGTAACCCTGGGGATTCAGGGTGTCGAGGCTGATATTGACCCGGTTAAGACCGGCTTTTTTGAGATCTTCAGCCATTTCCTCCAGGTAGATACCATTGGTGGTCATGGTGATTTCCCTGATTTGCGGGTGGCTGCGGATTTTTTTTACCAGGGTCACGATATCAGGTCGGACCAGGGGCTCCCCCCCTGTCAATCGGATTTTGTCCACTCCGAGCCTCGCCATGACCCCGACGATTTTGTCGATTTCTTCGTAGCTCAGAATATCCTCCCGGGCAATCTTCTCCACCCCTTTTTCTGGCATGCAGTACTTGCACCGGAGATTGCAACGATCCGTCACTGATATTCTGAGATAGTTGATATTCCTGCCTTGTCCGTCAATCATGGGCCACCGCCTTAATAATTCTTCCCGGTGAGTGAAGCTCATAGCCGCCGACGGCCTCGAGCCTTTGCCTGAACCACTCCGAAGTCAGATGCTCCCGGAAGGCCTTCACCCTTGAATCCTCCAGGTATTTTTCACAGAGCAGGAAATCGTAGCTTTCGAAACCCATGGGAATAAATTCAAGCTCCATTAGCTGGGCGGCTGAAAAAATCCCGATTCCCGCATCGGCTCCCCCCTCGAAAACTGAAACCGCTACTGCCGTGTGGGTGGTGACCTCCCGGGTGTAGCCATTGAGGTCCTCCGGGTCAATCCCGGCCTCTTTCAGTTTATAATCCAGAAGCTGCCGGGTTCCGGCACCCCGCTGGCGGTTTACGAAGGAAACATCTGCCCGGGTGAGGTCTTCAAGGGTGTAAATCCCCTTGGGATTGCCTTTTTTAACCATGATTCCCTGCTGGCGTCGGACTCCCTCCACAAGCACCACGGACTGGCCCTTGAAATAACGCTCCAAAAGGTGCTGATTGTAGACTCCAGTGGCTTCATCAATCAGATGCACCGGTGCCAGATGGGTCTGCCCCCGCTTGATGGCGAGAACTCCTCCCATACTGCCCACATGGGCGGAGGACAGAGGCATCTGGTCCGCCATGAAATCAAGGATGAGATCGTGACTTCCCGTAACCACCAGTCTTCTTTTGATATCCGGTATATTCCGGGTGAGGGTCACCATGACCCTGGAACCGGCCTCAATCCCCTCCACATCCTGGGGAATTCTGAGAATGCCGTCGGCTCTGACCAGGCTCATGGTCGAACCCGCACTGCGGTCCAGAGGAGTGGCGATGAACCGGTCTTCAATGAAACCCAGGGTCATCCTGATATGCTCCTCGTGCTTCAAAGAGGACACCACCCGCTGGGACAAGGTCGTTTCAAGCTGTCCATCTGTTTTTTCCCTGTCTTCAATTTTCAGGAAATCCCCTTGAATTCCCTGGAGCAGGTTGACGCTGTAACCCGGATTCATCCGGGTCAAAAGGGGTTTGACAAAAACTTCAAAGGTGAAAAAGGAAGACACCGGGTACCCCGGGAGTCCCACCACCGGCTTATTCATGATTTCACCGAGGATTGTCGGTTTTCCCGGCTTCATGGCAATCCCATGGACCAGGACCCGTCCGAGTGACGTGATGACATCCTTGGAGAAATCCTTGCTCCCCGCTGAAGTTCCTGCAATGGTAATCAGGATATCGTTTTCCTCAACCCCCCGGGCCACAGCCTCCTTCAGTTCTTGAAAGTCATCCCTGGCCGGAGGATACACCGTGGCCAGAGCCCCATAGGCCAATGCATAGCTTTTGAACACCCTGGCACTGGAATCCAGTATCTTCCCCCTGCCCAGCTGGTCCAGGGATTGAACGATTTCATTGCCCGTGGGGAGTATCCCCAGACTGAGCCGCCGGTGGACCACAACCTCCTCCACGCCGCCGCTGATCAGCGCCCCGAGGTCCAGAGGCCTGATGACGTGATCCCTGGGAAGAATCATCTCACCTTTTAGTATATCCTCTCCCACCTGCCGAACATCCTGCCAGGGGTAGGAGGGAACCATGATTTCAATAATTCCCGGCTCTACGGGAAATACCTCTTCAATCATAATGACACTGTCCGCTCCGGGTGGCATGAGATTGCCCGTGTTGATGTAGACAAAATCAATGTTTTCCCTCAAGCGCTTCGGTGTCCGCTCGCTGGCTCCCCTGGTCAGGGCCGCTTCCACGGCAATGCCGTCCATGGCTGCCATGTGGGCGTCGGGGGAGGATTTTTGAGCCATCACCGCACAGAAAGTCTTCCTGAAAGCCGCCTCGGCGACCCCCACCTTTTCCGAGGTCCTGGGGATGCTGACTTCCTTGAGATAATGGGCCACCGCTTCATTGACGGGGGTGTTGCCAATATAAATGTCCTTCATTTCAAATCATCTCCCGGATGGAGGGTATTTCTGAGCAGGGTCACCAGGACCACCTGTCCCTCCTTGTAGCCTTCCACATCCCGGGATATTCGAATAAATCCCGAAGCCCTGGACAAGAGAGTGATCATGCCGGACTTGGAATGAATGGGAGCCGCCTGAAGATAACCCTCCTCGTCGGGAGCACTCAGGGTCACCATCACAAAGGCATCTCTTCCCGGCGCGCCGTGAACCCGGTTCATCAGCCGTGCGGCCACCCGGATGGGTTCAAGGGTGGTGTGGTTCAAGGTATCCAGATAGGGCACGACCACCAGATTGTAAAGCAGCAGGGCGGCCGAAGGATGCCCCGGCAGACCGAAGACAAGCTTGTCTGCAACCCGACCGACAATGGTGGGTTTTCCCGGTTTTACCGCCAGACCGTGAACGAGGATTTCACTGTCGTCGAAACTTCTGATGACCTCCTGGGTGAAGTCCCTCAGGCCCACTGAACTGCCTCCTGAAAAAAGCACACAGTCTGAATCCTCCAGGCATTTGCCAAAAACTGCCTGAAGAGCCTCAAAATCATCTTTGACCAGATGATGGCCGGTGACCTCCACCCCGTATTCCCGCAGAGCGGCTCCCAGGGCATTGCCGTTGATGTCTCTGATTTTGCCAAGGGCATAGGGTTCACTGGCGGCAATCAGCTCGTCACCGGTGGAAATGACTCCCACCCTGAGTTTTCTCATCACCGCCACCTCAGAGATTCCGATACCCGCCAGAAGGCCGATGTCATAGGGGGAAAGTCTTCTTCCCGCAGTCATCACCCTTTCCCCCCTGGCGACATCGTCACCCTTGTACGAAACATCCTCTCCGGGATAAATGGGGCGTTTGACCAAAAGGGTGGTGTCATCAATCTTTTCGCAGTATTCAATCATTACGACCCCGTCAGCACCTTCGGGAAGAGGACCTCCAGTGGGGATATAAACCGCTTCCCCCCTTTCAAGGCGAAGCTGGCCGGTGCCACCCATGGTCATCTCCCCAGCCGGTGTGAGAAGACTCGGAATCGCTTCAGAAGCTCCTACCACATCCGCCGAGTGAACCCCGTAGCCATCCACAGCGGAACGGTCGAAATCAGGGAGATCCACGCCGGAGACAATATCCTCTGCCAGCACCCGGCCCACTGCCTCAAAGAGGGGAACCCTTTCCTCACAAATCCCCGCCTGGGCCTTCAGTCCGAAATTTTTAATGATTTCAAGCCCTTTGTCAAGGGTCTTCACGTCAAAGAAATCCAAAATATGTCCTCCAAATTCTAGTCTTTTCTGCTTTGGGCTTTTTCCGGTGTCCCGCATTCCCCGTCATCACCCGTCATGATTTGTATGCCGTGGTACAGGGGCTCCAGAATATACTCCAGAGACTCCCGGACTGCCTTGGGACTCCCGGGCAAATTGACAATCAGGGTTTTCCCCCGGATGCCTGAGCACCCTCTGGAGAGCATCCCTTTGGGAGTGATGCTCAAAGAGTTCCAGCGAATCGCCTCTGAAATGCCCGGAGCCTCCCTCTCAATCACTTTCCTGGTGGCCTCCGGTGTGACATCCCTGGGACTGAAACCCGTTCCCCCTGTGGTGAGAATCAAGTCAACCCCCACCTCGTCACTCAGGCGGATCATTTCCCTCGCCAACGCCGAAGACTCATCAGGGAGCACTCTGATACTGACGACCTCATAGCCGGCGGCCTCCATGATTCCAACAATCACCTGACCGCTGACGTCCACCCGTTGCCCCTGTGAACCCTTGTCGCTGGCTGTGACAATTCCTACTCTGTACATACGCTGACCGCTCCTTAACCCAGGATGAATTGATACTTCAAATTGTATAGATTAAGTTTATTCTACCACTTTCCCCCAATTGAATCTATCACATTATTCTTAATTTATTTCTATTTAGAATTTTCTGATAATATGTTAACCGGCCTGCATTTCCTTATTATCCCAATATCGTCCTTTAAGGGATTTTAAATGCCTTAGAAGTACCTGCCCGGGTCCGGACCAGGAGGTTTATTTTTGATGTTTTTTTGTCCACCGGTCCCGCGACAGGCAACTTTTTACCGGTATTGCCTTCACAGGCGTGAAATGATAGAATGAAAACGGTACCGGTACCGTTTTCATAAGGAGGCTCCTATTGTGAAAATCCTCAATATCAGAGATATCGCCAGAATGAGCAATGTCAGTGTTTCAACGGTTTCACGGGTCATCAACCACCACTCCGATGTCCATCCCGAAACCAGAGCCAGGATTCAAGGCATTATTGAGGAGCAGGGGTATATTCCCAATGCCAACGCCCGTCATCTCAAGTTGATCAAGGAGAAACAAGTGGGTATCCTAGTCAAGGGAATCTTCAACCCCTTTTTCTCCGGAATCGTGGAAATCATGGAAAAGGAGCTTACCCGAAGAGGCTATACCACCATTCTTCACTACTCGGCTGAAACCCGAAGGGATATCGATATCCTGTTGGAGAAGACACTGGAGCAGAACCTTGGCGGGTTGGTTTATCTTGGAGGAGATTTCGACGCCGCCTCCCTTGAGGCCCTCGAAGCCCTGGATATTCCCGTGGTGCTCACCTCCTCCGATTTCCCCTGGGAAGCAACATCCGATGCCTTTTCCAGCGTCACCATCGACAACGTCAAAGTGGCCTTTACAGCAGTGACAACCCTGTGTGAAAGGGGACTCACCCGGATTGCCATGCTGGCTCCGGGACCCGGTGGCGGAAAAACAGGAGAGCGTCGCCTCCAGGGCTACCGGGAAGCCCTGGCAGACTTCCATCTGCCCTTCAATCCCTCTTTTGTCCACTACGGCGACTACACCATGGCCTCTGGCTATGGCGCCATGAAAGACATGCTCGAAACCCACCCGGAGGTCCAGGGTGTTTTTGCCGCCTCGGACCAGATTGCCCTGGGGGCCGCCAAATATATTTTGACCACGGGACGCACCATTCCCGGAGATTTGTCCATCATTGGTATCGACGGCATCGAATACACCCGGTATTTTCATCCGTCCCTGAGTACCATGGTCCAGCCCATGGCCGAATTTGCCCGGCAGACACTTCTGCTGCTGATCAGCCAGATTGAGGGAAGAGACCCGGGCAGGCGTCACCTGCGACTTGAAGCCACCCTTTTCCAGGGGGAATCCATTATAGGAGGAACACCATGAATAACAGAAGCAGCGGGATACTGCTCCATATCACCTCGTTACCCGGTCCCTACGGTATCGGAACTCTCGGCAGACCGGCCTACGACTTTGTCGATTTTCTCCATGAAAGCGGACAGACCTACTGGCAGATCCTCCCCCTGGGAATCACTTCCTACGGGGACTCCCCCTACCAATCCCCCTCTGCCTTTGCCGGAAACCATTACCTGATTGATCTTGACCTTCTGGTGGCCTCGGGCTATTTGAAAAAAGAGGATCTCGCCCATCTGCCCGAAGCGTCCATCGATGATCCCGTGGATTTCCATGACATTTTCATCACCCGGATTCCCCTGCTTAAAATCGCCCGCCGGAACAGACCCGAAGAACTTGAGCCGGCCATTGCCGCTTTCAGGCAGACCCACCGGCAATGGCTGGAACCCTTCGCCCTGTTCATGGCCATCAAGGCTCATTTCAATCTTGTTCCCTGGACCGAGTGGCCCGAGGCCTATAAAAACCGGGAGGCCGAAGCCCTGGAGAACTTTGCCCGGGAAAACCGGGAGGAAATAGATTTCTGGGTCTTTGTCCAGTATCTTTTTTTCAAACAGTGGCAGGACCTCAAGCTTTACGCCGGGGAAAAAGGCATCCGCTTTATCGGAGACCTTCCCATCTATGTCGCCGAGGACAGCGTGGACGTCTGGAACAACCCCGAACTGTTTTTACTCAATGACCAAAAGCAGCCCACCCTGGTTGCGGGCTGTCCCCCTGATGATTTTTCAGCCACTGGCCAACTCTGGGGCAATCCCCTCTATGACTGGCATCAAATGAAAGCCAGGGGCTACCAGTGGTGGATCAGAAGAATCGCCATGGCCATGACCCTGTACGACAAAGTGCGCATCGACCATTTCAGGGGCTTTGAAGCCTACTGGGAGATTCCCTCGGGTTCTCCCACGGCCCAGACCGGCCAATGGACCCAGGGACCGGGACTGGAGCTCTTCAAGGCCATTGAGGAGGCCCTGGGACCTGTGGATATCATTGCAGAGGATCTCGGATACCTCACCCCGTCCTTCTATGATTTCAAGGACAAGACCCATTTCCCGGGAATGAACGTCATGCAGTTCTGCTTTGACGCCAGGGACACCAGCAATGCCCTCCCCCACGATTTTGAAGTCAATTCCCTTGTCTATACGGGAACCCATGACAACGCCACCACCAAAGGTTGGCTGCAAGAGGATCTCACCGAGGAGGATTTCACCCTGGCTAAGGAGTATCTGGCCCTGACCGAAGAAGAGGGTTATGTCGAGGGAATCATCCGAGGCGCCCTGGCGACGGTCTGCACCATTGCTGTCATTCCCATGCAGGACTATTTGAATCTCGGCAATGAAGCACGGATGAACACCCCGTCGACCCGCGACGGCAACTGGCGATGGCGGATGAGCCGCAATGCCCTCACTGGGGATCTCGCCAGAAGCATCCGCCATCGAACTGAAGTTTTTAGGAGGCTAAATCATGGCATTTGACCCTGTGCAATTTCAAGAATCCATCAAGAACTATCTCATGAATCATTTCAAGGAGGACCTCGAGGGAGCCACCCCCGAAGCCCTGTATTTCGCCGTCTCCAAGGCCACCATGGCCCAGGGGATGGCAAACTGGATCCGCCAATCCTCAATGGCGGTGCCAAGGGCCTATTATTTCAGTGCAGAATTCCTCATGGGAAGAGCCCTTGTCAACAACCTGATCAACCTTGGTATCTATTCTGAAGTCAAGGAATCCCTGGAAGCGATGGGTCTTGACCTCAATGTCATCGAAGCCTCAGAGGCGGATCCCGGTCTGGGCAACGGCGGCCTGGGCCGCCTGGCCGCCTGTTTTCTGGATTCAGCAGCCACCCATGACATCCCCCTTTACGGCTACGGCATCCGATATGCCTACGGTCTTTTCAAGCAGCAGTTTGTCCATGGCTTTCAGACTGAAACCGCCGACAACTGGCTTGAACACGGAGATCCCTGGTCTGTGAGAATCCCCAGTGAAGCCGTTGAAGTCAATTTCGACGATTTCACGGTGAGGGCGGTTCCCTACGACATGCCGGTTTTCGGCTATGACACCGACACCATCAACACCCTCCGGCTCTGGCAGTCGGAGCCTTTGGTCCCCTTTGATTTTGATGCCTTCAATGAACAGGAATACGACAAGGCCAATACCCAGAAAAACCGGGCTCAGGATATTTCCAGGGTGCTTTATCCCAATGACGACACTGAACAGGGAAAGCTACTGAGAATCCGGCAGGAGTATTTTTTCAGCAGCGCCTCCCTGAAGGATCTCATCAATCAGCACAAGCGCCACCACGGGGACATCAGCACCTTCGGGACCTTCAACAAAATCCAGCTCAATGACACCCATCCCGCGGTTTCCATCCCCGAACTGATCCGCCTGCTGATGGACCAGGAGGGACTTTCCTTCGAAAAATCCCTTGAGATTGCCGGGGAAACTTTTTCCTACACCAATCACACCATTCTCTGGGAGGCCCTGGAAACCTGGCCGGCTGTCTATTATGAGAGACTCCTCCATCGGGTCTACGAAATCATCCTTCTCCTCGACGAGGCTCTTGAAAAAAACCTGCACCAGCACCAGATTCCCCAAGAGGAGCATTATCAGTACAAGATTCTCCATGAGGGTATCCTGCGCATGGCCAATCTGAGCATTTTTGTTTCCCACGCCGTCAACGGGGTCGCCAAACTTCATACCGGAATCATCAAAGCCGTAACCTTAAAGCCCTGGGCAGACCTCTACCCCTCGAAATTCCAGAATAAAACCAATGGCATTACCCAGCGCCGGTGGTTGCTCAAGGCCAATCCCCAGCTTTCCGAGTACATCACCCAGCTCCTGGGCCACAGGGACTGGATTAAAAATCTCGAGACCCTCAAAGGCCTCGAAGCCTACAGGAATGATTCCGATGTCCTCAAGACCTTCAAAGCCATCAAGCGTGAAAAAAAACAGGAGCTTGCCGATTATATCCTCGAAAGGGAAGGCATCCGCATCGATCCCGACAGCATCTTTGACATTCAGATCAAGCGCCTACACGAGTACAAGCGGCAACTGCTGAATGCCCTGCATATTCTGGATCTGTATTACCGGATCAAAGAGAATCCCTCCCTGGCAATGCCTCCGAGGACCTTTATCTTCGGTGCCAAGGCCGCACCGGGTTATTATTTCGCCAAGGGGATCATCAAATTCATCAATGAAATTGCAGGGCTGATCAATTCCGATGCTGCCATAGACGGCCGGTTGAAGGTGGTTTTTGTCGAAAACTACGATGTCACCTATGGGGAAAAGCTCTTCCCCGCCGCTGACTTCTCCCAGCAGATCTCTACCGCGGGCAAGGAGGCTTCAGGAACCGGCAACATGAAATTCATGCTCAACGGCACCCCCACCATAGGCACCTATGACGGCGCCAATATCGAAATTTTCGCCCACGGTTCCCAGGCCAGCAACTTTGTCTTCGGGGCCAGGGTCGAAGAACTTGAAGCCATTAAGGACTCCTATGACCCCCAAAAATATCTTCATGAGACTCCCGGCTTGAAGCGGGTGGTGGACACCCTGGTTGACGGCACCTTCAGTGACGGCACCAGCGGTATGTTCAAGGCCATCCACCAGCGGTTGACCCAGGAGGACACCTACTTCGTCCTCAAGGATTTCGAAGATTACCGGAGGGTGATGAACGACTCCGCAAAGGTGTATCTGGACCCTGCGACCCATGCTGGAATGGCCTGGATGAACCTGGCGAACTCAGGATATTTCAGTTCCGACCGCACCATCAAGGAATACGCAAGAGATATCTGGTATCTTTAATCAAAAGGCCCGGCAATCATTCAAATGATTGCCAGGCTTTTCTCATTTTTTGATGAAAATCCTGTAATCCACAATGGTGCTGTTCCCAAGGGGCCCCGATTCCCTTCCCCCCAGGACGTCGCAGTAGTCTCCCCCGAGGGCGAAATCGTGGGTAAGAGGGGTCTGCCCGAAATTAACCGCTCCCAGGAACCGGTATTCCGGATCATGGACAATGAGCAGCTTCTCTTGCACCACCTCATAGACAATGCTTTCCCCGGAGAAAACCCCTGCTGCCATCAGTTGATTGAGCTTTTTGACCAGGAGGATGTAGCTTGGAACCCCGTGTCCCAGATCAATAGGGTCTGTTTCGAAGAGACTCGGGGTCCTCTGGGTATCCGTCTCCTGTCCGGCGTAGAAGAGCACTGCTCCCTTGAGCAGATAATTGAGAACAGTGAATTTCTCCTTGTCCTTCATGGTCTTTCCGTAGGCCAGAAATCTGGGCTGGTCGTGATTTTCTATAAACCGGAGCTTGACATACCCCGGGGGATAAATTGCATCCTGGTTTCTGATTGCCTCAATATAGGTTTTTAGCGCCGTCTCCCCCTTGACAAAAGTCTCAAAGGCCGGATGGATATCATAATCGTACAGGATATCAAAGACTTCATAGAGGGCCGCATCCTCATTGCCCTCAAAACCCCGGGCTCTCAAATCCTCCAGAAATTCCCTGTGGACCGATTCCGCCAGCCACAAAACCCCGGGCTTCACAGCTTCAACAGCCTTTTTGGCCTCCCGCCAGAAGTCCAGGGGAACCAGGGAAGCCACATCACACCGAAAGCCATCCACCCCCATGGCGGCCCAGTCCTTGAGGTACCCGATGAGAAGAGGCCACAGGGCCTGTTGCGAGTAATCAAGGTCGATGACATCCTCCCACTCCGGTTCCTTGGTCACAGGATTGCCCCGGGCATCCTTCAAAAAGAATTCCGGATGCTC
Source organism: delta proteobacterium ML8_F1 (assembly GCA_002029975.1). GTDB lineage: Bacteria > Bacillota > Clostridia > Peptostreptococcales > Acidaminobacteraceae > ML8-F1. The sequence continues at coordinate 24,653 of LQBE01000015.1, forward strand.
CTGGTACAATTTTGATTCGTAGGCCGTGTGATTGTAAACCACATCCATGATGACCTTCAAACCCTTTTCATGGGCCTTGTGGATGAAGCTCCTGAAATCCCCGAGAGTTCCGTATTCAGGATTGATACCGCCGTAATCTGCAATGGCATAGGGACAGCCTAAAGCACCTTTTTTATTGCGTGTTCCGATGGGGTGAATGGGCAGGAGCCAAATCGCCTGGAAACCCATCCCTCTTATTCTGTCAAGGTCTTTACCCAGGGTTTCAAAGGTATTGAATTCCCCGTGATTTCTCAGATAGATGGAGTAGATTGTCAGCGAATCAAATTTGTTCAACATATCACCTCGATCAACAAGATAGGAAAACCCATAGACGCTCTATGGGCTTTCCCTGAATTCATGGTACAGATACAGACTGTAGAAATTCACCGCCTCGAGGAAATTCCTGATATCATAGCCTGTGAGACCCTTGATTTTTCCCAGGCGGTAAAGCAGGGTGTTGCGGTGGATGAAAAGCTTGTTCGCCGTATCAGTGCTATTGAGATTGCTAAACAGAAATTCCTTGGCTGTGTGCATAAGCTCTGGCTCAAGATCAAGAGGCTGCACCTGGGAAAGAATGCGCCCTACGGAACCGCCCCCCGCCTCCCGTCTGCTGAGATAAAAAATTTCGCTCAGAAGCATTTTGTCAAACTCATAAATCCCCGGATTTTTTTTCAGGATGCCATGGAGTTTCCTGAGGACTTTAATCCCCTCGAAGCCGGCCGGAATCTCATCGACCCGGTCAATTCTCCTGGAAAGGTAAAGCTTGACATCCTCGTAGACCGTGGCTTCAAGGTCACTGTGGACATCCGTTGCCGAGTAGTCCAGGGAATCCTCCTCAGGCTTGAAAACCACCAGGGTACTCAAACCCGCTTTTAAAAGGGTGTCCTCTTTGGCCATCGCCAAGAAGAATGCCACAAGATTCTCCGTCCCCCCCTTTGATTCCACCCACCAGATTCTCAGGGGAAACTTCAGCCCTTCATGGAATCCCTCTGGCAGCCTCCCTGAAAGCAGCCTGTCTTCAAGGAACTCTTCTTCTTTGAAGCAGGAGTCCGCCAGGACCCGGACCAACTCCCTTTCCCTAAAAGTCAACTGCCTGTCCTTAAGGAAAAGCGTTCCCTGATTAAAGACTAGCTTCTCCAGATAATGGTCCTGAATGAAATCAGGGGGGAATTTCAGGCCGACTTCGAGTTCGACGGCCACGGCCGTCCCCAGAATCCCTTCTAAAGTCTCAATCAGTTTTTCAAGCAAACCCCTCACCCTTTTCAGAGGATTCTATTCTCCGTTTCAGCATCAAAAAGATGCAGTTTTGAAGTGTCATAGCTGATGAAAATCTCATCCCCCATGGCGACATCATTTTCGCTGTTGGCGCGGGCGATATACTGGATGCCGTCAATCCTGTAATAGATATAGATTTCACTGCCCAGGAGTTCCACCACGTCCACCTTGATTTTGATTCCCGTCTTTGCAATAGAGGTGTCCTCCGGTCGAATCCCGAAGATGATTTTTTTCGACAGATACCCTTTTTCCTTCAAGGCCGCCTGGGTTTCCTCCGGCAGTTCCACCTGGTCCCCATTGACTTGAAGAAAAATCCTCCCCTGTGACTCACTCACCATGGCCTCCATGATATTCATCTGGGGGGCTCCGATAAAGCCGGCTACAAAAACATTGGCCGGATTCTGATAAATGGTTTTCGGAGGACCGACCTGTTGAATCTCCCCGTTGTTCATGACACAGATTCTTGTCCCCATGGTCATGGCCTCAGTCTGGTCGTGGGTGACGTAAATAAAGGTGGAGTCGATTTCCTTGTGCAGACGGATCAGTTCCGCCCGCATCTGCACCCTGAGCTTGGCATCCAGATTCGACAGGGGTTCATCCATCAAAAATACCTCCGGCTCCCTGACAATGGCGCGACCGAGGGCCACCCGCTGACGCTGGCCGCCGGAGAGTTCCTTGGGTTTTCTTTCAAGCAGCTGTTCAATGCCCAGGACGGTTGCCACAGAAGTCACCTTCTCTTTGATCTTTTGCTTGGGCACCTTCCTGAGCTTCAGACCGAAGGCCATGTTGTCGAAGATGGTCATATGGGGGTAAAGGGCGTAATTCTGGAATACCATGGCGATATTGCGGTCCTTTGGCACCACGTCATTCACCCGTTTGTCGCCGATATGAAGATCTCCCTTGGTCACCTCCTCAAGTCCGGCAATCATCCTCAGCGTAGTGGTTTTCCCACAACCTGACGGTCCTACCAGAACCATGAACTCCTTGTCGCCGATATCGAGGTCGATGCCTTTCACGGCCTCAAACCCGTTGGGGTAGGTTTTGACAATCCCGTTTAATCGCACGTCTGACATATGTACCCTCCTTTTTGTTCGATGCTGTCTCAATTATACCCAAAGAAATCCGGAGAACCCACTAGGACTTGCTCCAAAGTTCTCCGGTATTCCTTGTGTTTTTCTACAAAACTACCTGGTAACCAGGGCCAGAAATCCTTCAAAGAGCTTGAACTGTTCCCCGCTGGTCTCCGCCATCATCTCCGGATGCCACTGCACCCCGAAAATCCCGGGATAGGTTGCGTGGACCAGGCCCTCTACGATGCCGTCCTCGCTGGTGGCTATGGCAACGAGCTGCTCAGAAACTTCATCAATGATCTGATGATGATAGCTGTTGACATGGAGGGTCTCCTTACCGTAGATATTGTGCAGGATGGAATCTCCCAGCAGAAAAACCTTGTGGGCGATGTCATCTTTCATGAGTCCGATGCCCACATGCTGTATCTGGGTCTTGTGGTACAACTGGATATCCTGGACCAGGGTCCCACCAAAGGCCACATTGATGAGCTGGAACCCTCTACAGATTCCCAGCACGGGAATGCCCTTTTCAACCGCTTTTTTCAACAGGGCGATTTCGAAGTCGTCTCTGATTCCCCCGACACTGCCGAGGCCTCTTTTGATGCTCTGGCCGTAGTGTTTCGGGTGAATATCAGCCCCGCCACTCAGAAGCAGGCCATCAATGCTGTCGATGACACCCTCAATATACCCCTCCTTGAGTATTGTGGGGATGCTCAGGGGAATCCCTCCGGCTCTTTCAATATTTCTGGCATAATCCAATGAGGTGGAATGAATATCCCGACCCAGGATATCCCTTTGATAATCCTTGCCCGGTGTTCTTGCGTCGTTGTAGTTGCCTGTGATGCCAATCAGTGGTCTCAATGCAATGCCTCCAGTCGTTTATATTTTCTTTTAGTTAACCATTTTTTTCATGTGATGTCTATCCCGGGCCATGGCCTCCAGAGGGTCTTTGTCGGTTCGCTTCAATCCACCAGCAGCCAAACACCCAGCAGCATCGCCAGAGCACCGAAAACATCAAAGAAAATTACCGTGCCCTTTTCTCCCAATACCCTGACAAAAAACTTGATTTTTTTCATTTGCCAGATTCGGGGTGGTTTTTTTTGAGCAATCACTACCACCAGGATACCGTAAAGAATCAACACCAGTCCCCATACCGCCATACCTTTCATTTCAAAACCTCCTTTTTTGACTCCCATGGGTCTTACTCCTGCGGGTTGCCGATTCCCTTTTCAAGATAACTTAAAAAACCTCTGAGAAAATCCACAAGGGATTCGTCCAGAATATTCCCCCGGATTTTCTTGACATAATCCACCACAGAATAATTCATGTCAGTCATCAAATGAGCCAGAAAGTCAACGTCAAGATCGCTTCTGAGCTCTCCTCTTTCAATGCCCTGACTGATGAGCTGCCTGTAGATTTCGTGGCTCTTGTGGAGGTTCGCCTTGACCACCCCGGCATAGATGGGTGAAGCCGTGTCCGCCATGAAAATTTTTGAAATATTCACGTAACGGGGATGCTCCACGGCAAACTGGATCCCGGATTTAAAGAGGGCCTCAATCACTTTGAAAAACCCTTCGTTTTCAGAGTTGCCCAACAAGGGGGACAGATATTTGAGTTTTTCTTCGACAATCAGATGGATCACATAGGTGTATAAATCCAGTTTGTCCTCAAAATACTGATAAAAACTCCCCTTGGCAATTCCAGAATCCCTGACAATGCGATTGACACTGGCCTTGTCATAGGGCAGCCGTTCAAATTCTCCAACGGCCAAATCGATAATCCTTTCTCTTTTTTCGTCAGGCAGATTAAAAAAAGTGGCTTTTGGCAACTTCTCACCTCCCAGGTACAATGTGACCTGCCAGTCATATCCCCTTTATACCCTTTGGCAACCAGATGACACCCTCAGAAGCGGCAGAATTTTTGTTATCCGATATTTTTTGAAGTATACTGTATAAAACAACCTGGAGGTGACTTGAAATGTCCATGTATGCCCGTCAGAACCAGCTTTTGAAACTTCCCCTGCCGCGACTCAGGGACACCTGTGACAAGCTCCTTGAGTGGAGTGGGGTCTTCCTGGACCAAGAGGAACTCGAAGCCACCGCAACAGCTGTGGAAAATTTTGTCAGCGACCCCTCCTCTGGCCCCTGGTACCAGCACCATCTGGAGAAACTGAACCAGCAGCCGGAGCACTTGAACTGGCTGGAGCCCCTTTGGAAGACCGCCTATCTGGGGAACCCCGACCCCCTGCCCATGGGAGGGAACGTCACTTTCATCGCCGCAAAAAATCCCGGCACCCGGGCCCTGGGCCTTGCGAAATTTGTCACCAGCCTGATTAAGGGTCTGGTGGATTTCAACCGGCTGATCCAATCCGAAAGCCTTGAACCTGACTTTCAGGGGAAAAACCCTCTTTGCATGACCCAGTACAGGACCCTCTTCGGCACTAGCCGGATTCCCGGAAGGGAGCAGGATGCCTACTTCATCAACCCCACCTCCCGTCATGTGATTGTGATCCACCGGGGGCGTCACTATGCCCTGGACGTCCTGGATAAAGAGGGGAATCCTGTCGATTCAAAGAAAATCACTGTCAGTCTTCAATCTCTACTGGCCACAGACTACCCGGGTAATGCGGAGTCTATAGGGAGTCTGACCTCCCTTGGAAGGCGGGGGTGGGCCCTGTCCCGGCAGAGTCTTATAGACCTCAGCGAAAAAAATCGCCGAGGCTTCCAACGGATAGAAGGGGCTCTGGCAGTGATTGTCCTGGATGAGAATACCTATCCCGACAAGGACAGCATGTTCAAGCATCTGCTAGGGGGTGACCCCTCCAATCGCTGGTATGACAAATCCCTGCAGTTCATCATTGGAGACCGTGAGGATTTTGGCATCAACTATGAGCATTCCGGCGTAGACGGGACCACCCTGGGAAGACTGGTTTCCTACCTGTATGACCACCTTGAACCCCTAGAAGTCGATTCCCTCCCCTCGGGGGCAGCCGACCTTGAGCCCATTGACTTTGACATGGAACCCGTCCACAAAAAAACCATCGAAAACGCCCTGAAACAAAGCCGGCTGGACTTCGACAATCTTTCCCTTCTCCTCGTCTCCTTTGATGAATTCGGCAAGGACCATATCAAAAAAATCGGTGTCAGCCCTGACGCCTTTCTCCAGCTGTCCCTTCAACTCGCCCAGTACACCCTTTTTGGCAGTGTCGCCAACACCTATGAAGCCGTCATGACCAAAACCTTCCTCGGGGGCAGGACCGAAACCATGAGACCCGTCACCCGGGAATCCCTGGCCTTTGTCCGGGAACCGGATTCCAGGAACTTGAAAATCGCCGCTGAAAAGCATATCCAGCGCATCAGGGAATGTCAGCAAGGCCAGGGGGTGGACCGGCATCTCTTCGGACTCAGGACCATGCATGAGCGTTACCGCCCCGATACTCCCCTGCCGCCGGTTTTCCAATCCCCAGGGTATCTGAAGCTTACTACAAGCTACTTCTCCACCAGTACCAGCAGTAGCAAGGGAATGCTCTACGCCGGTTACGGTCCCTTGATTGACGATGGTTATGCCGCTAGATACCTGATCTTTAGTGACCGTCTCACCTTTGTCCTGAGCGCCAAAAAAGGCAATGAAAGCCTTCTGAAGGCCTACAGAATCCATCTGGTGGGGGCCCTGAGAACCATGGGAGCCCTTTAGCCGCCGTGCCCTTGGGTGTTCCTCATCTGAGAATCCCCGGATGTCTTCGCGGTGAGTATCAGGGGTTTTAGGATTCCCTTTCACTGGGTAAGTATAGAATCAACGCCTGTTTAAAAGGAGGAAAATCCATGCATAACAGTTTTGCCATTGTTCTCTCCGGAGAGGCCGGCCAGGGTCTTCAGACCCTGGAGGAACTCATCATCGCTTCGGCCGGCCGGGAATACTATGTTTACAGCACCAAGGAAATCATGAGCCGGGTCAGAGGGGGCAACAATACGGTGGAAATCCGTCTGGCCACAAAACCTGTGGCCGCCTATCAGGAAGCCATCGACTATCTGTTTCTTCTCAATGACCATGCCTATGACCGACTTAAGGACCGGGTTCACGAAAATACCCTGGTTTTCTCAGAGGAATCCTATTTCAAGGGTTCCGAGCAAGGCCTGAAACAGATTCTGCCCCTGAAATCCATGGCCGGGGAATTCGGCAGCCCGATCTACGTGAACACCCTGCTTTTTGGCTACATCGCAGGAATTCTGAACCTCAATCCCGAAACCTGCCGGCAGTTGATTACCGCACGTTTTGAAAATCTGAGTCCGGAAATCATCACAAACAATCTGAAAGCCTTTGAAAAGGGCTCCCGGGCTTCAGAGGGAATCAATCTCCCCGAGGCCATCAAAAAGACAAGTCACCCCAGGCCTTATAAAATCTTGAACGGTACCACCGCCACCGGTCTTGGCGCTCTGGCGGGTGGCTGCAATTTCATCAGTTCCTATCCCATGTCTCCCTCCACTGCCCTCTTGGTTTTCCTTTCCAACCACGGCAGGGATTTTGACGTCCTGGTGGAGCAGGCCGAGGATGAAATTGCCGCCATCAACATGACCCTGGGCGCCTGGTACGCCGGTGCCCGGGGGATGGTCACCACCTCTGGCGGTGGCTTTGCCCTCATGGAGGAGGGACTGAGTCTTTCAGGGATTACCGAAACCCCCGTGGTCATCCATATCGCCCAGCGGCCGGGGCCGGCTACCGGTCTTCCCACCCGCACGGAACAGGGAGACCTGAATCTTGCAGTCTATGCCGGACACGGTGAATTCCCCAGAATAATTTTCGCACCGGGATATCCGGAGGACGCCCTGAAACTCACTCAAAAGGCCTTTTATCTCGCAGACAAGTACCAGGTGCCGGTAATGATTCTCACCGACCAGTACTTCCTGGACTCCAACTATCAAATGCTGTCCTTCCCTCTGGAGGAAGAGCCCCTGGAATCCTTTGTGACTGAGACGCAAAGGGACTACCTCCGCTACAAGCTGGGGGATCATCCCGTGTCCCGGCGCGGCATCCCCGGCTATGGCAAGGGTCTGGTCAAGGTGGACTCTGACGAGCATACCGAAGAGGGACTGATTACAGAGGATTTTGAAGTCAGACAACTGATGAATGACAAGCGGCTCGACAAGGAATCCCTGATTCTCGAGGACTATCAAAGCGCTGAACTCATCGGTCCAGAAGATTATTCTAAGCTTATCATTGCCTGGGGCTCCAATTACGGCCTGGTCAGGGAATACATCGAAACCACAGACCGCCGGGATATCGCTTTCCTCTATGTGAAGCAGGTTTATCCCCTCCACGCCAGCCTCAGGGATTTCGCCCGGCAGGCCGACCAAGTCCTGGTGGTGGAGAACAATGCCACGGGACAGCTGGCCGGTCTTTTGAAACTGCATCTGGACATCGAAGTCACCGACAGCATTCTCAAGTACACAGGGGAACCCTTCAGCATTGAGGAATTCGAATCCCTATTAAAGGAGGTCCTGAAATGAAACCCTTTGAGCTCAATCCCAACACCGATATCGCCTGGTGCCCGGGCTGTGGTGATTTCAGCATCCGAAAGGCCCTGATCATGGCCCTTAATGAACTGGCCCTCGATCCCGGACAGGTCGTCATGACCTCCGGCATCGGCCAGGCGGCCAAGATGCCCCAATATGTCGATACCAATTTCTTCAATGGTCTCCACGGAAGGGGACTTCCCCTCGCTGTGGCCATCAAGGCCGTCAATCCCTCCCTTACAGTGATTGCCGAGGGAGGCGACGGTGACATGTACGGTGAAGGCGGCAACCATTTCATCCACAATATCCGAAGAAATCCAGACATCGCCCACTTTGTCCACAACAACATGATTTACGGACTGACCCAGGGCCAGGGCTCTCCCACCAGTCCTGTAGGCCAGCTAAACACCGTCCAGGTGGAAGGGGTCATCAATGAACCCTTCAATCCTCTGGCCGTGGCGGTTTCTCTTGGTGCCACCTTTGTGGCCAGAGCCTTTTCCGGAGATATTCCAACCCTTACCCGGATCATGAAAGCAGCCATCACCCACAAGGGCTACGCCCTGGTGGATATTTTTCAACCCTGTGTTTCCTTCAACAAAGTCAATACCTTCAAATGGTACCAGGAGCATACCTACTACCTCGACGAAGGCCACGATCCAACCGACCGAATGAAGGCCATGGCCCTGGCCTTTGAAACCGACCCCTATCCCCTGGGCATCCTCTATCAGACCAAGGATCGAAGCACCTACGAAGAAAAAGCTGTGGTCTATCAGGAGGATAAAACCCCTTTGATTCACCGCAGGCGGGATCTCAAGGCAGTCGAAAAGCTGCTGAATGCCTGACAAGAGCAAACACCCCGGTCAATATGAAAACCCGGGGTGTTTTTTTATTTGAGGATTATGTTCCGTCTTATGACAGTACCACGGCCAAAGTCTTCTAGACCATCATTTCCTTCATGAAGGTTCCGACACTGCTGCCGAGTTCCACAGGATAACCCACCCGATACAGGGCGCGTTCGATGGTGGCGAGAACCGAAACCAGATCGTGCATGTCAATGTTCCCCATATGACCCAGGCGGAACATCCTGCCGGCATAGGCTCCGAGGCCTCCCGCCACAATGATTCCCTCCTCAGCCAGAATGCTTCTGAATTTTCCGTCATCAATCCCCTGGGGATAAATCAGATTGGAAAGGGTTGTCGCCCGATGCCCCTCCCGGGCTAAAAGGGTGAATCCAAGACCCATCAGAGCCTTCTGCATGGCTTTTGCCACCTTCTGATGACGGGCATAGCGGTTTTCAAGCCCCTCTTCCTTCATGATGCGCACTGATTCCTTCATTGCCCAGACCAGGTTCACCGCAGGTGTCGCAAAGTATTTGGAGGGGTCGTGCATGATAGGGAGCCACTTGTCGAAATCCACGTAGAATTCAGGAATTCTTCCCAGGGATTCCCGACGTCTGAGGGCCTTGGGTCCCGCCCACAGCAGCGCAATTCCCGGTGATACCCCAAAGGCCTTCTGGGACCCTGTGAAAAGCACGTCAATTCCCATGGCGTCCACCTTCTCGGGCTCCGCCCCGGTGGCGCAGACCCCGTCCACAATATAAACCGTGTCCTCGAAATCCTTCATCAGGGCGCCAATGGCCTCCACCGGCGCCGCCACTCCGGTGGAGGTATCCACATGGGTCACCGTAATGGCCTGATAGGTTTTTTCCTTCAACTGCTTTTCAATCTCCTCCAGGGGAACAATCTCCCCCCACTCGCTCCGGAGCACATCCACCTCAAGACCCTTTCCTTCGCAAAGATCGATGAACCGGTCACCAAAATAGCCATGGGACACCACCAGGACCCTGTCACCCTTTTTTGTCGTATTGCTGATAGCCATTTCCATGGCCAGAGTTCCGGTGCCCGCCACCACAAAGACCTCTCCCTGGGTTTCCCACAGTGCCTTGAGGTCACCGATAAGCTCCCTGTAGTCTTTTACGAAATCCGGATCGCCAAAGGCCACTGTTTCCCTTCCCATCTGGTCCTGTATGCTCCTCACCACGGGAGTCGGACCAGGAATCATCACCAATCGCTTGTTTTTCATGACTAACCTCCATTATTTTATATGTAACCCTTCGCTCCCCGAAAAAACTTACTCAGAAAGAATGACATGCTCCTTGTCCACTTCGATTTCATAGGTCTCCCGGAGCTTTCCAATATCCTTTTCTCCCAGTGCCTCAAGAATCAACTCGTGACCGATGATGCTCTTGTTCATTTGAGAATCCTTGTAAAACCACCGGTCAAAGGTGCAGTAAATCTGGTAGTTGAGATTTCTCAGAATTCTGTTGGTCCACTTACAGGATTTTCCTGACAAACCCAGAAGATAATTGTGGAATTCCATTTCCTTGTCAATGAATTTCAACGGCCTCTTGTCCAGGTCGTGATTTGAAGCAATCTGTTTCAATTCCTCATTGAGAGTCCTGAGCCTTGACAGGTCCTTGTCTTCATAATGCCCGTGGGTGATGATGCACTCGATCAGATTGTCTTCAAGAATTGATCTGAGACGGCTGATTTCCCGGTAGTCAGCTTCGTCATATTCCGCAACAAACCATCCCTTATAGGAGATTGATGTGATAATGCCCTGCTCCTGCAGTTCTTTCAAAGCCTCCCTGATGGGTGCCCGGCTGATATTGAGACTCTCGGAATATTTGCGTTCACTGATTCTGCTGCCGGGTACCAGATTCTTTTTTACAAAAATTTCATCCTTCAAATGCTCGACCATGAAATCTTTAAGATTGCCATTTCGCGCCTTTTGATATTCGCTTGATTTCAAAGCATCTCCTCCAGTGGCATGTCCTCGTTTATTGGTAAAACAGATACCTGAAGTGTAACATCTGACAGGGAAAATGTCAAAATCAGGGCCCGGTATCCCGGACCCTGAACCACCTGCAAAAAACCAGTAATCCTCCCTCTGAACCGGCTGAATCCGGTCCAGGTCATTATTCCTTGAGCTTCCTTTCCAGGATTGCCTTGACGATGCCTGGATTTCCCTTGCCCTTCGTGGCCTTCATACACTGTCCCATCAAAAATCCAAAGGACTGGGTCCTGCCGGCCCTGTAATCTGAGAGCGCCTGGGGGAATTCTTCGATGACTTCCTCAATGACGGCTTCCAGCGTCTGTGCAGAGCTGATCTGATTCAGACCCATCCCTTCGATAAGGGCCCCTGTGGATTTTTCCTGATTGATGAGGGCCTCAAAAACCTCCTTCGCCGCAGTGCGGCTGACCGTACCCTTTTTCACCTCCAGAATCAGATCCGACAGTTGCTCGGGAGTCAGGGGGACTTTCTCCTGGTTTTTCATCACCCTGAGCACCTCGGTGATAATCCAGTTGGCAGATTCCCTGGGTTCCCGGGAAAGGGCCACAGTGGCTTCGAAAAAGTCTGCAATCATCTTTTCTTCAATGAGAATATCCACATCGGTCTCTCTGAGCCCGTAGGCAGCCATCATCCGCTTTTTCCTGTCCACGGGCAGCTCCGGAAGAGAGCTTCTGATTTGGAGCACCCACTCCCTGTCAATCCTCACCGGGGGAAGATCCGGTTCTGGAAAATAGCGGTAGTCATGGGCATCCTCTTTGGAGCGCATGGCAAGGGTTCTGCCCTTGGCCTGATCCCATCTTCTCGTCTCCTGGACCACCTTGTGCCCCTCGCCGTAGGAATACAGCTGCAGCTGGCGGCTCTCTTCCTTTTTGATGGCTTTGTAAACCTCCTTGATGGAGTTCATGTTTTTGATTTCCACCTTGGTATTGAGGACTGATGTCCCGGCTTTCCTGAGGGAAATATTGACATCCGCCCGCATGGACCCCTGTTCCATCCGACAGTCAGAAATCCCGGAATAGACCAGAATCGACCGAAGCTGCTTGAGAAAGGCTACGGCCTCCTCGGCACTGCGGATGTCGGGTTCGGTGACAATTTCAATCAAGGGCACCCCGCCCCGGTTGTAGTCCACCAGGGTGTAGGCCTCATCCTCAAGATGAATCAGTTTTCCAGCATCCTCTTCAATGTGAATTCTGGTGAGATTCACCCGGGTTTTTTCCCCCTGGGCCGTGACCTCCACGAAGCCCCCGGTGCAGATGGGCAGATCAAACTGGGAAATCTGATAGGCCTTGGGCAGGTCCGGATAGAAATAATTCTTGCGGTCCATCTTATTGATGAGATTGATTTCACATCCCAGGGCATTGCCGGCCTTTACAGCCAGATGGACCACCTCTTCATTGAGGACCGGCAGAACCCCGGGGAGTCCGATACACACGGGACAGGTATTGACATTGGGCTCAGCCCCAAAGGCAGTGGAGCAGGAACAGAATATCTTGGATTTCGTATTGAGTTCCACATGAATCTCCAGACCTATGACAGTTTCATAGACAGCCATTATTCCACCCCCCCTAATTCAGGTATCAAATCCAGGCCCAGGTCTTTTTCAAGGGCATAGGCAATCCTGAAGAGCTTGCTTTCTTCGAAATGATTCCCCATGAACTGGATTCCGACGGGAAGTCCCGACTCACTGAATCCCGCCGGCATGGACAGGGCGGGGATTCCAGCAATGTTCACATTGACGGTGAACAGGTCCGCCAGGTACATCTCCAGGGGGTCCTGGGTCTTCTCACCCAGTTTGAAGGGCAGCATCGGTACCGTGGGGGAGACAATGGCATCATAGGTTTCAAAGGCTTCCCTGAAGAGTCCCCGAACCTTCTGGCGAAAAAGCATGGCTTTTTTATAGTAGGCATCGTAATAGCCCGAGGACAGGACATAGGTCCCGAGCATAATGCGGCGCTTGACTTCTTTTCCAAAGGCTTCCGTCCGGGACTTGACCACCAGCTCTTCAAAGTTCTTGTATTCCCCGGCCCGGTAGCCAAAGCGCACGCCGTCGTAGCGGCCGAGGTTCGAGCTTGCTTCAGCGGAGGAAATCATGTAGTAGGCGCTGAGTCCGCTCTGGGTGATGGGCAGGGTGAATTCCTCCACTTCAGCACCCTGGTCTTCAAGGCTTTTCACCCCACGGAGAACAATCCTTCTGACCTCGGGATTCACCCCTTCAGCGAAAAATTCCCTGGGAATGCCGATACGCATTCCCCTGACCCCTTGCTTCATCGCGGCGGCATAGTCTTCCTTGGTCCTCCCCGGGGCCGAAGTGGAATCCCTGGGGTCAAAGCCTTCAATCCCCTCCAGGGCGTATGCCGCATCCTCGACAGTTCGTGCGAAGGGCCCGATTTGGTCCAGGGAGGAACCAAAGGCAATCAGTCCATATCGGGACACCCTGCCGTAGGTGGGCTTGACCCCGACCAGACCACAGAAGGCCGCCGGCATGCGGATGGATCCCCCTGTATCGGACCCCAGGGCCATGGGGGCGAATCCGGCAGAAACCGCCGCCGCCGAGCCTCCCGAAGAGCCGCCAGGCACCCGCGAGGAATCCCACGGATTCCTGACGGGGTGGAATCCGGAATTTTCATTTGAAGAACCCATGGCGAATTCATCCATATTGGTCTTGCCGAGAATCACCCCCCCCTGGTGCTTCAAGGCCTCGACGACAGTGGCATCATAGGGGGGGACGAAGTCCTCCAGCATTTTTGAAGCACAGGTAGTCCTGAGCCCCCTGGTGCACATATTGTCCTTTACCGCCACAGGAACTCCGTCGAGGATATTGAGGGCTGATCCCCGTGCTATCCTTTGATCCACCTGTCGACTTGTTTCCAGGGCGCTATTTTCATCGAGGGTGAGGAAAGCGCCGATCTGCCTGTCATAGCTTTTAATCCTCTCGAGATAGGCCTTCGTGATTTCTTCCGCCTTGAATTCCTTTTGTTGAAGCCCCTCATGGATTCTTTTAATCGTCAACTTTTCAACTTCCATGCCCCTACCTCCTAATCCACAACCTTGGGAATTTTTACCGCCGTTCCTGCCATGGATGCTGTATTGTTGAACAATTCCCCGAAATGTTCAAAGGGAACCACCCGGTCTTCTCTGAGTCTGAGGCCCTCCTTTTCGAAGGTATCCATCCCATATCCCGAAAGATCCTCTTGAGCGAGCTGGTCAAAATGCTCCAGAATTGCCGTGAACTCTCCGGCGAGGTTCAAAGCCTCCTCTGCGGTGAACTCCAGATGAGCCAGTCTGGCAATGTATTCCACTTCTTCTTTGGTGACTTTCATGGCTGATTCCTCCCTTTCCTATGGTTTCAATCGGTTGAGATCCCTGGGTACCAGGGTTGCCTGGCGGATATTGTCCAGTCCAAGAAACATCATGGTAATCCGTTCAAGTCCGATGGCCAGCCCACCGTGGGGGGGCATGCCGTACTTGAAGGACTCAAGGTAGAAATCGAAGTCCTCGGGCTTGCCGCCGGCCTTTTGAATGTTCTGATAAAGCTGGTCGTAATCGTGGATACGCTGTCCGCCGGTGGTGATTTCAAGCCCCTTGAAAATCAAATCAAAGGACCGGGTCATTCCCTCCAGATGCTCATCCGGCATGGTATAAAGAGGCCGCTTGGAGGCGGGATATTTGGTCAGAAACACAAAATCAGAATCATAGGTTTCTTTGACATAGCCGGCGAAGAGCTTTTCACCCTCGGCATCAATATTTCCCACCGGGGATTTTTTGCCAAAGGTTTTCAGCAGTATTTCCTGGGCCTCCGTGAGGGGGATTCTCGGAATCCTGTCCACCTTCGGCAGCGCAGTGCCCAGAATTTCCAGGGCTTCGATGGCTGCAGTTTCCAGGTGGCCAATGATGGCCTTGATGAGTCGCTCCTCAAGATCCATGATATCCTCTTCACTGTCGATGAAGCCCATCTCCAAATCCAGACTGATGTACTCGTTGAGGTGCCGCCAGGTGCTGTGAGGCTCTGCCCGGTAGGCCGCTCCAATTTCAAAGACCCTCTCAAAACCGGCACCCACCATCATCTGCTTGTAGAACTGGGGACTCTGGGCCATGAAGGTCCGGGTTCCGAAATAATCCAGAACAAAAACATCAGAGCCTCCCTCGGTTTCTATCCCGATGATTTTAGGAGTATGGATTTCTGTGAATCCCTCCCGGATCAAAAAGTCTCTGAAAGCCTGGGTAATCTCCTGTTGGACCTTGAAAATCGCACGACGGTCCATCCTTCTCAAGGAAACCGTCCGATGGTCAAGCTGTTTCTCCAGAGAAGCTTCAATCTCCCGTCCGTTGATTGAAAAGGGCAGCAGGTCATACCTGGCCTCACCCAGGACATCCATCCGGCTCACCAGCACCTCCAGTCCACCGGGGGCCTTTGCATTCACCTGGAGGGTTCCCCTGACCGACACCGAGGCCTCCAGCCTCAGACTCTCAATCACTGTCTCCCCGTTTACAATCATCTGGACTATCCCGGTCCGATCCCTCAGGACCACAAAGGCGAAGGTTTTGAATTTTTTAATGCTGTGGATCCAGCCCTTCAAATAGACACTGTGGTCCATCTGTGGGCTGAGATCCCTGATCAATGTCCTTGTCATGGGTATCTCTCCTAACATTTTGAGTTTTTTCAATAAAAAACCTCCGCACTTAAAGATAAATCTTTAAGGACGAAGGTTGTTTTCGCGGTGCCACCTTAATTAGCATAGGCTCTCTCATTGACGGGTACGGACAATCACATCGATACCCCTTCTGCTGTAACGTGCAGTTGACGTCCAAGTCTACTCTCACAGGCTGTGATTTCGGTTGGCGACTCGGGGATGTTCTTCAGATAACCTGCCATGGCCGAACTTTCACCCTCATCGGCTCGCTAATCATTTCCTGCTATCCTACTCTTCCCGTCATGGTCTTTGTATGTGTATTTTGATTGAGTATATTATATTTGAAAATAAATGTCAACTCCCATCAGAGGGTTTGTTTTTCTGTCCGCTGCTTCTTTATAAAGACGCTATTCTTTTTCTGCCCTTGCAAGATAAAAAATTCCAACCACCAGGGCCACCGCACTCAGAATAACCAGCAAATTCCCAGTGTACTCAAGCATGGCGCTGAACAGCTCCCCACTCCATGAACTGACCCCCGATGCGAAAATCGCGGCACTGACATATCTGACAGCCAGCAAAAATGCCGCTATGAAACAAAAGGACACGCCGGCACCTCTATTATTCATTCCAATCCCTCCCTGGCTTCAGCATGACCTGAGCCATAAACTACAAGCTCCCCCATGTGATATCATGCCTTTTTCTGGCAAGGGGGGCTCTTTTCAAAACCGGACCGATTCACCACTTGCCCGGAATCAATCATATCTTCTGAGGAATTCAGAGAGTTTGGCCAGCCCTGTTTTCAACTCCAGGGGATTGAAGGCATAGCCAATCCGCATGGACCTGCCCATGTCGAAGCAGTCCCCGGGGACCAGCATGATTCCCTCCTCCTCCATCAAAAGGGTGCACAGCTCCGTAGAGCTCAGGGGCATGTCATAGTACAAGAGCGCTGTGGTTCCCCCCTGGGGCCTGACATAATCGAGATGGGGCTCCCCTGCCACAAAGTCATCGAGAATTTTCAGATTCTCCCGGATGATTCCCAGATTTCTCCGGAGGATTTTTTCCTGGTGTTTCAAGGCAATCCCTCCGATGACCTCGTCAATCATGCCGCAGCTGATCATATTGTAATGCCGGACATTGTATGCCCTTTTCATCAACTCCAAGGGCCCCACCATCCAGCCCAGTCTGAGGCCTGCCATAGAAAACACCTTGGACATGGATCCTGTACTGATTCCCTTTTCATAGCGGTCCACAATGGAGGGGACATATCCCTCCTCCTGGTTCAAATGGCGGTAAACCTCGTCGCTGAGAATATACGCATCGCACTCTCTGGCAATTTCGATGATTTCAGTCATGACCTCATCAGGAATCAGCTGACCTGTGGGATTGTTGGGGGTGTTGAGGCAAATCACCCGGGTTCTGTCACTCACCATCTCCCTGAGCCGTCTGGTATCGGGGACAAAATCCTCTTCTCTCCTGAGATGGAGGTATTTGACGGTTCCCCCCAGGGATTGGGGCAGACTGTAGTGCTGTTGATAGGTAGGCACCACGGCAACCACCTCGTCCATAGGTTCCACCAGGGTGTAGAGAGCCAGAAAATTGGCGCCGATGGCCCCGTTGGTACTCAGAATATTCTCCAGGGACACGTTCCGGTAAAGACTTGCCACGCCTTTTCTAAAATCCAGGTTTCCAGGAATCTCCCCATAACTGAGCCGAAGGGTCGTCAGACTCTCCAGGGTCTTAAGAGCCTCTTCATCCCCGGCAACCAGTTCCTTGAGCTGATTCACGGAAATGGAATCAACACAGGTTTCTGCGAGATTATACCGGCAGGTGGTTTCGTAGCGGTCCATCCAGTACTCCACCCCGAATTTTTCAATCTTCACCTGGCATCTCTCCTTTATTTTTGGTTCTTTGTATTACGGTTTCACTTCAAGTATACCATAGACTTCCCGGCGGTTTTTCAAGTTGCCGAAGGAAAAATATGTTATAATTTTTCCATATACTAGTGAATCAACAGAATTTTCTATAATTTGGGGGGTGAACCTATGAGCAGGGATCTCAACAGACTCAGGGAGAACTGGGAATCCTACATCCTTCGGGGAGAGTTCCAGTCTGATACCCGAGGGGTGGTCAAGGACGCCTGGGACCGCTGTCTGGCCCATGGAGTGGATTACAATGACGGGTATGGAAAATTTATCTCCAAGGAGGAACTGGGAATCAAACTCAAGAAGAACAAGAATCTCATCGCCATCGCCAGACCGATTCTTGAGAATGTCTATGAAACCATCAAACAAACCAGTTTCAGCCTGGTCCTCACCGATGCCGAGGGTGTTTTGATTTATGTCATTGAAAGTGAGAATATTCACTTTGAACACAATACCCTGAATTTTGTCATCGGCGCCAGATGGGATGAAAACACTGTTGGGGCCAATGCCATCGGCACCGCCCTTGCCACCCGGGAAGCCATTCATATGGTGGGCAGCGAACACTTCTGCCTTTCCCATCACCCCTGGACCTGCAGTGCCGCCCTCATCCACGATATCTCCGGCCAGATTATCGGCTGCCTTGATATCTCCGGCAGTGTCGTGGAGGAGCATATCCACACCCTTGGAATTGTCACCACCGCTGCAAAAATCATTGAAAACCAGCTGGTTCTCATGGCATCCTACGAGATGATGCACACTGCTTTCAACGCTGTCGCCGATGGCCTTTTTGTCATAGACCGCAACTATGCCATTACCCGGGTAAATGAAAAAACCGCCGAGCTCTTCGGTGTTTCCGAGGAAAAGCTGCTCCATTACAATATGAAGGAAATTCTGAAGGACCTCGAAATCACCCAGAAGGTGTTTATTGCCGGCGAAACCCTCCGCATCAATGATTATGCCATGAACCTGGACCACAAAAAGCTTGAATGCCTGATCAATGTCTCTCCCATTCAACTGGGCAACCGCATCACCGGAGCCGTTGTTCTCATCAAGGAAGCCCAGCAGGTCAGAAGGGTCGTCTCGCAGATTGTCGGATTCAGTGCCGGCTATACCTTTGAAGACATCATCACCTCGGACCCCAGAATGCTGGAGTCCATAGAATTTTCAAAAAAAATCGCCAAAACCAACTACACGGTGCTGCTTCAAGGGGAAAGCGGCACAGGCAAGGAGCTTTTCGCCCATGCAATCCACAATCACTCGTCCAGAAGTCACGGCCCCTTCATTGCCATCAACTGTGCCGCCCTGCCCAAGGACCTGGTGGAAAGCGAGCTTTTCGGCTATGAAAAGGGCGCCTTCACCGGTGCGGCAACCGACGGCAAACCCGGCAAATTTGAGCTGGCCAGCGGCGGCACCATATTTCTTGATGAGATTGGCGAACTGCCTTTTGAGATCCAATCCAAGCTGTTGCGGATTTTTGACAACCAGAAGGTCATCCGAATCGGCGGCCAGTACGAAAGGTCCCTCGATACCCGAATCATCTGCGCTACCAATCGAAATCTCAGGGATGAAATCGAATACAAAACCTTCCGGGAGGATCTGTTCTTCAGAATCAATGTCATCAATGTCACCCTGCCCCCCCTGAGAAACCGCCAGGGAGACATCCTGCTCCTCGCAGAAGAATTCCTCCGAGTCTTGAACAGGGAAAGCGACTCTTTGGACAAGGTCTTCACCCCGAAATTCCTTCAGATGCTTCAGCAACATCCCTGGAAGGGAAATGTAAGAGAACTGAAATCCTACATCCAGAGGGAATTCCACATCGCCGACGACAAATACATCCACGGGCATTTGGAAATTGACTTTAGGCAACCCCGGGAATTTCCGGATAAGGACCTTGATCTTGTGGATTTCGAGAAGGAATTGATTCTCAAGGCCCTTGAAGCCACCCGGGGGAATGTGGTGGAGGCCGCCAGGAAACTTCACATCGGCAAATCCACTGTCTATCGAAAAATCAAATCCTACAATATTGATGTACAGCATTTCAAGACGCTTTAAGCCCGGGCGCCCTCATGGGCGCTTTCCTTTTCCTCCTGATTTCCCACTTTGGGATTCCCATAACGGGAAATTCCCGGTTATGGGAAATTCCCGTTTTCCTTTGAAACCAGACCCCGGCTCAAAGATGTCCTCCAGTACAGTTGGCACGCCTCTTGCATTAAAAAGGAATGCAAACAACTTGATCATCCTCAAGGGGACCATTTATAAGGGGGGACAACCATTCAAACTGATCAAGGGAGGGATTCTGATGCTTGAGATTTCCCGATGTCGGCCGATACTGAGAAACCCTGATGAAACTATGGAATAAGGAGGAATAATTTTGAAGCTGAGCAATGAGAAGATTCTAAGCATGTACGATACCATGCTTAAAATCAGAAAATTCGAGGAAAAGGCCATGGGTCTTTTCGCAGAGGGTGAAATTCCAGGCTTTGTTCATCTCTATCTGGGAGAAGAGGCCGTCGCCACAGGTGCCTGTGCGACACTCGAAGCAGATGATTTTATCACCAGTACCCACCGGGGCCATGGTCACATTATCGCCAAGGGGGGAGATATGAATTTCATGATGGCGGAACTCTACGGCAAGGAAACAGGCTACTGTAAAGGCAAGGGAGGCTCCATGCACATCGCCGACCGCTCCAAGGGGATTCTCGGAGCCAACGGCATCGTCGGTGCCGGCCACAATATCGCCGCCGGAGCCGGCTTGAGCGTCAAGCATCGGGGAACTGACCAGGTGGTGCTGTGCTTCTTCGGCGACGGCTCCACCAATCAGAGCACCTTCCATGAAGCCCTCAACCTGTCCAGCATCTGGAAGCTTCCCGTGGTTTTCATCTGTGAGAACAACGGTTACGGCATATCCATGAGCCAGGAGCGCCATCAGGCCATCAAGGACATCGCCGACCGGGCGGTGGCCTACAATATTCCCGGAGTCACCGTGGACGGCAATGATGTCTTCGCCGTCTATGAAGCCGTCAACGAGGCCACTAAACGGGCGCGTAAAAATCAAGGCCCCACCCTCGTCGAATGTAAAACCTACCGTCACCGCGGTCATTTTGAAGGCGACCCCACCATGTACCGCACCGATGAAGAGCTTCAGGAATGGCTTGAAAAAGATCCTGTCAAAAGAATGGAAAAATTCATGCTGGAAAATGGAATCCTGGGCCAGGAAGATCTGGACAGTAAAACTGCTGCAATTGACGAAGTCATTGCCACTGCAGTGAAATTTGCCCAGGACAGCCCAAAACCATCTTTGGAATCAGCGGTTGAAAACGTTTATTCCGATATCGTAGAGGAGGTAAAAGTAAGATGAGGACAATGACCTATGGTGAAGGCATCCGAGAAGGAATGCGGATAAGAATGATGGAGGACCCCAATGTCATCATTTTCGGTGAAGACGTCGGCCAGTTCGGCGGATGCTTCGGTGTGACCGCCGGCATGTACGAAGAGTTTTCAGGAGAAAGGGTCCGGGACACTCCCATTTCCGAAGGCGTCATCATCGGTGCGGCAGTGGGTTCCGCCGCTACAGGACTCAAGCCCATCGCAGAGCTCATGTTCATGGACTTTTCAACAGTGGGTATGGACCAACTGGTGAATCAGGCGGCGAAAATGCGCTATATGTTCGGCGGCAAAATCGCCCTGCCCATGGTGGTGAGACTCCCCAGCGGCGGCGGTGTCCGAGCGGCGGCCCAGCACAGCCAGTCTCTGGAAAGCTGGTTCACCCATGTGCCGGGCCTCAAGGTGGTCTATCCCTCCAACGCTGCCGATGCGGCAGGGATGATGCTGACTGCCATCGACGATGACAACCCCGTCATTTTTGTAGAACACAAGGCCATCTACGCCATCAAGGGGGAAGTGCCCGATGTCATTGAACCGATCCCCTTTGGCAAAGCCTCAGTGAAAAAAGAAGGCACGGATGTGACAATTCTGACCTACGGCAAGCAGGTCTACGATGCCCTGAGCGCCGCCGAAACCCTGGCCAAGGATGGCATTGACGCCGAGGTCGTGGATTTGAGAAGTCTCTATCCCCTGGACAAGGAAGCCATCTCCGCCTCCCTGAAAAAAACCGGCAAGATTGTGTTGGTGTCCGAGGAAGTCAAACGCGGTGGATACATCGGGGAAATCGCGGCCATGATTGCCGAGGAATTCTTCTTCGATCTTGACGCCCCCATCCAGAGAGTCGGCGCCCTCAACACACCCATTCCCTTCTCAGGTGAACTCGAGGACTACGTACTGCCCAACGACATCGATATTGTCAACACTGTTAAAAAATTATTCTAAATTCAACAGGGTGTGCGGTTCCCCCCGGGAATCGCGCACCCCTTAGATAGGAGTACATCATGACAACAATTGGAATCATTGCCAATCCCGCCTCAGGTAAGGACATCCGCCGGCTGGTCTCCCACGCTACAGTGATTGACAACAACGAAAAAGTCAATATCATTGAACGGGTCATCCTGGGCGCGCAGACCTTCGGAGTAAAAAAAATCTATGTGATGCCCGACTCTTTTATGATGGGATTCAAGGTAATGGAAAAACTCGAACTTTCCGGCGAACTCAATGTCGAAATTGAAATCCTCGACATGAAAATAAAAGCTTCCCCTAAGGATACCCAGGTAGCCGCCACCATGCTGGAGGAAATGCAGGTGGGCTGCATCGTAGTCCTGGGCGGAGACGGCACCCACAGACTGGTGGCCAAGGCCATCAACAAAGTGCCCCTGATCGGCATCTCCACCGGCACCAACAACGCCTATCCCAAAATGCTCGAAGGGACTGTCGCCGGCATGGCTGCCGCTGCGGCGGCCACTAACGCCATCGATTATGAAACCTTCTGCGAACGGGACAAGATTATTGAAGTTTCTAAAAACGGTGAGTTGGTGGATATTGCCCTCATGGATGTGGTCATCTCCGATGAAATCTATATTGGCGCAAAAGCCATCTGGAATCTTGAAACCATCAAGCACGTCATTGTCTCGAACTGCCACCCCGCGTCCATCGGATTTTCCGCAATTCTCGGGGCAAATATAAAAATTGAAGAAACCGACGACTTCGGAGCCGCCTTGAAAATCAACTCCGGAACCAACCATTTCCTGGCCCCCATCGCTGCAGGGAGCATTGTCAGGGTCACCTCTGAAGAGGTGCAGCGGATCAATCTGGGTGAATCCTTCACCCTTGAACCGGATTACAAGGGGATGATCGCCCTCGACGGAGAACGGGAGGTCAGCTTTGTCAAGGGTGATCTTCTGTCTTTTAAAATTCTCCGCAACGGACCGCGCCACGTGGTTGTCAATCGAATTCTGGAATCTGCATTGGAAAACGGTTTTTTTCAACGATAAGAAATCTTGGAGGGATGTTATGGCACAATTGATTGTAATGCCGAAACTGGGCTTGACCATGAAGGAAGGAAAATTGGTAAAATGGAATAAACAAGTCGGAGATACCATCAATCTGGGGGAAAAAATTTTCGTCGCCGAGACCGATAAACTCACCAATGATGTGGAAGCCACCCAGGCCGGAACCCTTTTGAAGATTCTTCAGGAAGAGGGCTCCACCGTCAAGGTACTGGAACCCCTGGGCATTGTCGGCAGGGAGGGAGAGGATATTTCCCAGCTTCTCGCCGGACTGGACTCCGATTCCGGGAAAGAGGTCAAAGTGAAGGAAACTGCCGCGCCTCAGGCTGCAAAGCCTCAAATTCCCGGAAAACCAGAGGGAAAAATCAAGGCCTCTCCCAAAGCTAAAAAACTGGCTGAAGCAAGGGGTGTCGATTTAAGTCTTGTCCAGGGCACAGGCCCCGCTGGCTCGATTACTGAAAAGGATGTTGAAGGCTACGAACCGCCTTCACAAAAAGTGAAAATGAGTCCCACCGCCGCCAATGTCGCCAAAACCCTCGGGGTTGATCCAGGAACCATGGAAGCCTCGGGGCGGCTGATGAAGGAGGATGTGGTGGCTCACTGGAACCGCCAGAGCCTGGAGGAACTCATCCAGCCTCTTGAAACCCGTACTCCCATGAGTTCCATGCGGAGGGTGATTGCCGAACGAATGAGGGAATCCCTGGAGACCTCCGCTGTCGTCCACTACAATCTCAGCGTGGACACCACGGAAATGACCCGGCTTCGGGAGAAGTTGAAACCCGTCTACAAGGTCACCTATACCGACCTGATTGTGAAAATCGTTTCCGCCGCTCTCATGGCCAATCCCCTGCTCAACGCCTCCGTGGAAGGGGAAGAAATCATTACCCGGAATTACGTGAACATGGGAGTCGCTGTCGCCCTGGAGGAGGGTCTCATCGTTCCCAATATCAAATTCTCCCAGGCCAAAGGCCTGAAAACCATTTCACAGGAAATCCAGGAGCTTTCAGGCAAGGCCAGAGCCGGCACCCTCACCCTGGATGAAATGACCGGGGGCACCTTCACCGTCACCAATCTCGGAATGTTCAACATGGAATCCTTCACCCCCATCATCAACCAGCCGGAGGTGGCCATTCTGGGAATCAACTCCATCATGGAGGTTCCCGCCAAAGTTGACGGGGAACTGGTTTTCAAACCCATGATGACCCTCAGTCTTTCTGCCGACCACCGGGTGGTGGACGGGTCCGAGGGCGCGAAATTTCTCAACCTGGTGAAATCCTATATGGAAAATCCCAGTATTTTAATGCTCTAGGCCGGCCCGGCCAAATTATAAACGATAAGGATGTTGCTGACGTGTTTACCGTAATTGTCAAGGGGCTCATTGTCAAAGATAAAAAAGCCCTGACCCTGAAAAGACATGAAAACCAGGCCTACGGGGCGGGCTTCTGGGAACTGGTGGGAGGAAAAATCCAAGAGGGGGAATCCCTGGAGGAGGGACTCATCAGAGAGATCTGTGAAGAAACCGGCCTCAGGACCACCCTGACAAGACTCCTCTATGCCACCACCAATTACTCCAGCACCCTGGGCAGCGTAATCATTCTGGTGTATCTGTGCCAGCCGGAATCCATGGCTGTCAGCCTGTCCCATGAACACATGGATTATCGCTGGGCCACCTTGTCCCAACTCAGGGAGCTTATCGCCCCCGGTATTCAAGAGGACCTTGACCGTTACGGTGCCCTGGACATTGATGAACTGAAAATACCCTAGGATGAAGGACAAACCCTTCTCCATGAGGAGGAATGTTATGAAAATACTTGTTTTGGGTGGCGGTCCCGGAGGTTACGTGGCAGCCATCCGAGGTGCACAGCTCGGAGCCGAGGTCACCCTGGTGGAAAGGCAATCCCTTGGAGGAACCTGTCTCAACGTGGGTTGCATTCCCACCAAGGTTCTCCTGAATACCACGGATCTTGTGACCACCCTGATTCGGCAGGGGGACTCACTCGGCCTGACCGGAGGTCCCTTCGGAGTAGACTGGACCAGGCTTCAACAAAGAAAACAGGAGGTGGTCGCCACCCTTGTGGGCGGTGTCGCCTCTCTTCTTGAAAACAATCAAATCACTGTAATCCAAGGCACCGGTGAGCTCACCAGTAAAACCACAGCACGCATCACCACAGAGGACGGGGATACCCGGCAGATCACCTTTGACCGGGCAATCCTTGCAACTGGCTCAGTCCCTTCAGTTTTTCCCATTCCGGGCATAGACAACCCTTCGGTACTTATCAGTGATGAAATCCTGGCCCTGGAAACACTGCCCAAAAGCCTGGTCGTCGTTGGAGGAGGAGTCATCGGCGTTGAATTCGCCAATCTCTTCTCCCGGCTTGGCGTTGAGGTGACTGTCATTGAAATGCTTCCGGGGATTGTGGACCAGATGGAGGAGGAAGTGGTCGCCTACCTGGAAAGCTCCCTGAGAGAGGACGGGGTTCAAATCCATACCCGCTCAAAAGTTGAAGGTTTCGCTCCCTCCCCCGAGGGTCTCGCCGTCACGGTAAAAACCCCTGATGCCACCATCACCCTTGAAACCGAAAAAGTACTCCTGGCCATGGGCCGCAGGCCCCTGGTTACGGGAATCGGTCTTGAAAACCTGGGGATAAAAACCCAGGGCGGCATTTCAGTCAATGGGGTCATGCAAACCTCTGTGCCGGAAATTTATGCCGTAGGGGACTGCACCGGTGGTGCCATGCTCGCCCATGTAGCATCAGCCCAGGGAATCATGGCGGCAGAGCATATCATGGGTCAAGCCTCAAAAATGGCTCTCAATACCACTCCCTACTGCGTTTACACCCATCCTGAAATCGCTTCAGTGGGGCTGACGGAAAAACAAGTCAAGGCCGCGGGTTATGATTATGTCGTGGGTCGATTCCCACTCATGGGCAACGGCAAAGCGCTGATTCTCGGTGAAACCGAAGGACTCATCAAGTGGATTGCCCACAAACAGACCGGGGAAATACTGGGTCTGCATATCGCCGGTCCAAAGGCGACGGAGCTCATTGTAGAAGGCGCCCTGGCTCTGAGACTGGAGGCCACCGCCGAGGAACTCATCACCACCATACACGCCCATCCCACTCTGGGAGAGAGCCTGATGGAAGGGGCCCATGGGATTTTCCATCATCCCATCCACCTGCCCAAATAAAAAAGGACTGATTATTCCTATGGGATGATCAGTCCTTTTTCATGAATCCGGCTCTTTTGACAATGTCAAAGTGACCCTGGTCAATGCGCCCGCTTGAACAGGCCCTCCCTGAATTGGTCCGAGCCGAAGTTTCCTATGATTTCCTGTGCTCCTTCACCCTTAATCCAGTTCAAAAACGCCAGAGCTTCCTCCCGGCAAGCCCTGCTCTGATAGCCTCCCCTGAAAAGAACCGCAGAGAAGGGATTCTCAAGAAGGGGATTTGAGGTGCTTTTGACAAGCATCCGGCTATCCTCCTCCGAGGACAGATAGGTGGCCATATCAACCAGGGTATAGGCCTTTGACGCTGCCGCCATTTTCAGGATGCCGGGGTTCCCCATCAGGCCCCGGCTCTTTTGATACCAGCTTCCTCCAGGCACCACCCCGGCTCTTTTCCATAAATCCTGCTCCTTGAGATGGGTTCCTGAAAAGTCGTTGCGGCTGGCAAATGCCAGTCCTCTTCTGGCGATTTCTTGAAATATCCGTACCGGGTCCCCTCCGGCATTGGAAAAATCCTCCTGGTCGACGGGACCCACAATCACATAATCGCTGTCCATCACAGGAATCCTTTCCAGGACATCCCCCGCCTCGACAAACTGCCTTTCCAACTCCGGGGCATGGCACAGGGCCAGGTCCACCCGCCCCTCTCTTCCCATGGCCAGGGCTCTGCCACTTCCGAGACCGATGGTCTTGACAATGATACCGGTGTCACTAAAAAATTGTTTCTCCAGCAGGTCCATGAGACCGGTTTGAACCGGTTCCAGGGAACTGGCCATGAGTATGGGCTGCCCCCTGGCCATGATTTCAGATTCCCCGGTGGCAGAAAAAATCCGGCCCATTTTGTTTTCTATCTCTCTTTCCAGGCTCAGAGACTGCTCCAGGAGTTTTTTGCCCTCCTCCGTCAGACGGGCCCCACCCCCGGAGGCGCCGCCCACGGTTCGGTCTATCAGGCTGAATCCCAGAACCTTTTCCGCATCACGAAGCAGTCCCCAGGCATATCGGTAGGAAACCCCAAGCTTTTCCGCTCCCCCGCTGATCGAGCCGCATGTCATGATCCCCTCTAAGAGACGCAAAATATTTTCTCCTCTTGAGGGCTTTTTTGCGTCAATTTCCAGCGACAGTCTCAAGTCAGGAAGCTTGTTTTTTGATTCGGACATCCCCATCATCCTTCAGTAAATCATTTTTCCCTGAACATAGGCCCTGGTTTTCCGGTGGGCCTCCGGTGAAAAAACCCTGTCAACCGGACCGATTTCGACAATTCTTCCTTCATCAATGAAAATTACCTGGTCTGAAACCCGCCGGGCCTGAAACACGTTGTGGGTCACCATCACCACGGTAATTCCCTTGTCCCGGCTCATCCCCTGGATCATGTCCTCAATCAGGGCGACATTCCGGGGGTCAAGGTTGGCCGTGGGTTCATCAAGAAGAAGAAGCTTGGGTTCAAAGGCCACCGCTCTGGCTATGGCCACCCGCTGGGCCTCGCCGCCTGAGAGGGTATCCCCTCTCCGATGGGCCAGATCCTCCATTCCCAGATAGGCCAGGAGCTCATCCACCCGTTTTTCCACATCCCTTCGAGGGATTTTTCTCGCCTTGAGTCCAAAGGCGATATTGTGCCAGACACTTTCTCTGAAAAGCAGTGTCTTTTGAAAAACCAGCGCCATTTCTCGCTGGAACTTCAGACGCTCTCGGTCGCTTTCCCTTTGAACCACCTCACCCATGAAATGATAGGTTCCCTGGGTGGGCGGTGTCAGCAGATTGATGATTCTGAGCAGCGTGCTTTTCCCCGCGCCGCTGGGGCCGATCACGCCATAAATCAAGCCCTCTTGCAGGGCAAGTGACTCGATATTCAGAATTTCTCTTTGAAACACCTTGCTGACGCCTGTCATTTCCAGGAGAGGACTCTTATCCTTCATGGGCATCCCCACCCTTCTGAATAGTGTAGAGCACTGAATTCACAAAAAACGACAGGCTCAGAAGAATCATTCCAAGACCGATGGCCAGTTCAAAATTCCCCTTGCGGGTCTCAAGGACAATGGCAGTGGTCATCACCCGGGTGCGCCCGTCAATGTTGCCTCCCACCATCATCACCGCCCCAACCTCGGCCACCACACGCCCGAAACCCGTAATCACTGCCCCCAGAATAGCCATACGGGATTCCTTGACCACCGTCCAGGCGGCAAGGCGGCTGTCAGCGCCGAGGGACCTGGCGGTTTCTTCAATGACCTTGCCCCTGGCACGGATCCCCACCATGGTGAGTCCCGTGATGATGGGAAGCGCCAGGAAAACCTGTGCGATAATCATGGCCCCGGGAGTGTAGAGTAGTCCCAGCACTCCCAGAGGCCCCTGTCTTGACAAAATCAAGTAGATAATCAGTCCCGCCACCACCGGGGGCATCCCCATCAGGGTGAAAATCAACTTATTGATGAACCGGGTTTTTTTCTCGGATTTAAGCCCCAGCCAGGTGCCCAGTAAAACGCCGAGAATCGTCGCAATCACAATTGCCGACAAGGAGACCCACAGGGAAAGCCCCACTATTTTGATCAAATCCGGATTCAGGGTGACAATCATTCTGATGGCCTCTAAAATCCCCTCTCCAATCTGGGACACATTGTTACCTCCACTCTAGCCTTGAAGCGGTCCTCTGAGACTTCCCGGGACCTGCTCCCTTGTTTTCAATTCTTTATTCCAATCCATAGCCGGGAAAAAACAGGGTTTCCCCGTTGACCTGGTAGGAACCAATCAGATTCTGGCCCTCTTCCGACATCAGGAAATCAACATACATCATAGCATCGTCATACTTGACTTCCGGGTGCCTCTCAGGACTCACCGCCATAACACCGTACTGATTGAAGAGTCTGGCATCTCCCTCGAGGACAATGACAAGATCAAGGTTGTCCTTCATGGCCACATAGGTGCCCCGGTCCGTCATGGCATAGCCCTGGACTTCGCTGGCCATATTGAGGGTATCCCCCATGCCCTGTCCCACTGAGAGGTACCATGCCTCGGAACTTGTATCAATCCCGGCAGTCTCCCAGAGTCTTTGTTCCATGCGATGGGTCCCGGAATCGTCCCCCCGTGAAACAAAACCGCTTCTGGTGTCATTAATTGCCTTGAGCCCACTCAGGGCGTCCTTTGCCGCTTTCAGGCCTGCAGGATCGTCTTCGGGTCCAACAAAGATAAAATCATTATACATCACATCCGAACGGTTGACAAAGGCTCCTTCCTCCACCAGGGCAAGCTCTGAAACCCGGTCATGGACCACAAGCACATCGGCGTCGCCCCTTTTCCCCGTCTCCAGAGCCGCTCCGGTTCCCTGGGAAACCACCCGGACCTCGATACCGGTCTTTTGAGAGAATACCGGGTTGAGATAATCCAGCAGGCCTGAATCATAGGTGCTGGTGGTGGTGGCCAAAATGATAAAATCATCAATCTTCTGTGGTTCTGCCACCGGTTCCTCCCCAGTCTCTTCAGCGGGTGTCGATTCTGCCGGGGGCGTCGTCTGTCCTGAGCATCCCAAAAAGCCCAGACTGAAAACCGCCGTCAGAACCAACAGGACTGTCATGCCCTTCATCCTTGTTTTCACTTTACCCATCTAGCATTTCTCCCTTCTCCTTGTCTATCAGTCCCCGGCAATCATCACCGGGCTGACTTTGACCGCCCCATGCCTGGAAAAAATCCAAGCCGCTCCTAACCGATAGGTATTATCATGCATATCCCTTGTTTCATTATAATCGTTATGCACTGTTATGCATAGTGAAATGTCTGCAAATCCCTGAGTTTCAACCCCAGCTGCCCTGATGTCGTGCTAAAGCTTCGGAACCCATATTTTCCCTTCTGAATCCCCATAACCATGAATTCTCTTTTCGAGATACAGGCCACCGGTCAGGGCACAGATAAGGGCATCGAGGAGATCTTCCCTGCCTTTTAATTCAAACCCGGTATACTGGTCATCGGGGTCCAGGGGCTCAAGAAAACCGGCAAGGTTTTCATACCACCTGGCCAGCATGGCCAGCAGTTGATTCAAAACCTCGACTCTTTTGACCCGCCGCTCTTCAAGGGACAAGCTGGGCCAGTATTTTTTTGTTTGATGAACCTTATAGGGGAAACGATATTTTAAATCAAACAACTCTATCAGGGAGGCGTGGGGATAGACCTCAATAAAAACCCCCTTTTCTCCGGCTTCTTCTCCCAGACCATAGCCGAGAGCCAGAAGGGATGCCCTGATCCTGTCCGACAGTTCCCCAGGTCTCAGGGGGCTCGGACTGTGGGTACCCGCCCCTCGGGAACCGTACTCCCTGCTGATTAAATTGTCTGATGCCCTTCTGCGGGTGATAGGATTCAAAGACAGGGGCATGTCAAAGGCAATGACCGACACCGGTCCCTCTCCTGAAGATTCACAGACCCTCAGGATGGCTTCGAAATCCGGCAGGCTCCCTGTGGGCTTGAAGCCATTTTTGATGATAAAGCCCTCTCCTTCAGTGAATTCTTCATAGGAACGGGCCAGCCTCTTGATCCTGTAACCGGGGTCTGCACCTTCTATCAAGGCGAGGCCTGACGGATTGCGCAGGGTCCAGGCGGCATCCACCCCCAACACCAGGGATCTGGACTTCGTCCTTCGGGACTTGATAAAAAGCCCTCCTTTTTCTGGATAGCCATTGGCCAACCCAACATTTTGATAATGTTTATCATTTCTATTGTAGCGTCATATTATTCTTGATCATGGGTATCTAATAGATAAGTTTTTAACAATCTTTTATACCGATATTCGAGGAGGATGATTATGAAAAGAACACTGACCGTAGACGGGATGACCTGCGTGGATTGTGAAGAAAAGCTCTTCAATGCTCTAAAAAGCAAGGGACTGAGTGATATTGAAATCCGACTCGATGAAGGACTGGTTTTCATTGACAACAACAGTGACTTGACCGATTCCGATATTGTCAACACAGTTTATGAAGTGGGCTACGTCGTCAAAAGCCTTGATTGATTCTTTAGCGCGACAGATGACTTGAACCCGACACTTGGTCTCCTTTTCAGGAGACCTTTTTTATGCCTGAAAACCAGAAAAAACAATGACCCCCTTTGAGGTTCATTGTTTTTCCTTGATGGCACGCCAAAAAAGTACCTCTGTCAGTTGAAAGGCTCTTGGTCAGTGCCTTCTGATTTTTTCACCTGTCTGGCAAAGAGGGGTTTTCGTTTTGAATTCCCCACTTTAAGCCACAGACTATCCTCTGTAATGTTCTTGTACAGTTTGATTCCCAGCCAATTCAGTGGCGTCCAAATCGGCTTGAAGGTAAACCACGGCATTCTGATTCCCCCTAATCCGAACTATGCAACTACTCTATCAACCCTCTCCCTCTTTATCTCAGGTATTCGAAGATGCCAGGCCCGGCATGCCAATACCCTGGTGCGTCAAATATCCTGGGATTGGGCTTTCACAGCATTATTTTAACCTATCATTGTGAGCTTGGCAATCACCGTATTTTATTGCAGAAGTTCTTTCATTTTTAAAAAGAGAGGCCCTTGTGACATCAATTCTTATAAGGTTTATACTGCGATATTTCAGGGGGTTGCCACTGCATTTAAAGCGACAGCCATCCGTTTGTTTTCCCTCACCCCAAAGCAAAAAAATATCCGGCACAAGGGGCGGATAGGCTAAATCTCCAGGTGTTGACCTTGACAACCCGTTTAATCGATTGTCCGGCCCTTTCTAATCTACACGCCTCACCTGCCTTGAAGTGCTTCTTCTCTTTACGGCCTACTTCAAGGGAGGGATCTTTTGTTTTTTAGGTTTGTCTTGTTCTTAAAAACGTTCATCATTTCCCGGGTCAGGGAAATCCCCAGTTCGTCCTCCGGGACACACTCCCTGGAAACCCACAGCCCCAGGGAGAGTTCATCCTCCTGCAAAGTGATTTCGGGATCCCCTTCAAGTTCAGCAAAAAATCCCGCCAGCAGCGTATCCGTAAAGGGCCAGGGCTGACTTTTGTAGTAGGTTATCTCCTTTACCCTGAGACCGACCTCTTCCAGGACTTCTCTTTGGACGGCCTCTTCCAGGGTCTCTCCAATCTCTACGAATCCGGCAATCAGAGCGTAGCTCCGATACTCCCGATTGGCATACTGGGTCAGCAGCAATTTTTCTCCGTGGGTCACCCCAACGATGACCACTGGCGCAATGGCAGGATAAATCTTTTTTTGGCACGATTCACACGAGAGATGCCGTTCCTCTTTCCCCGGTTTCAGCGGATGAGCACACCTTGGGCAGAATCGGTTGTCCTCATACCAGCGATAGAGCTGCCAGCCCACTGCCCCGGGAAAGGAGCGCCACAATCCCGACTCGCTGCGAAAACGCTTCGTCGACACATACTGCCATCCCGGCACCCTGTCGAGGCCCTTTTCCCTCACCAGAAAATAGTGGATTTCATCCACCGTGAACAGAAACCGGGCCTCCTTCGCAAGCCCCGGGTGGGTCCCGGCAAAATCAGAAAAGGAGGGATACCAAAGCTTGTCGACGGTGCTGCTGACAAGTACCGAGTCTCCCTCATAGGTTAAAAAAAGATCCTCCGGCAGGGCCTTTCGGTTCTTGAATCGGTTGTCAAAAATTCTAGGTCCTATTTCTTGAATCATGTCGACCTTCTTTCTTTGGCACCTCTGTGAGGGCCTCAACCAGTGCCTGATGGACCTTGAAGCACTGCTTGAGATACTTTTTCTCCTGATGAGCCTCATAGTCGACCCATGCCCTGGCCAGGGAATCCGGTATTCCAAGGGACATTTCCCTGAATCGGCTGATATCGTGAAGCTGACCGGTAGTCTCCTGATACGCCGCCATGGTCCGAATGACTGTTGGATTTTTAGGCACCATGGCCTCAGGGACGGCCCGGTAGAGATAACGGATTTTTTTCATGGCAATGCGGCTCTGGTGCAGACCATCTCCCTTGAGACTCTGCCGGCGATGATAACGGCCAAGCCACTTCCCAATCATTTTTTCAAGTCGTTGTGCCGTATAATTTTCGTCTGAATCCGCTAAAGGCTCCTCCTTGATCCAGGCCAGCCAGTTTTTGATGCAATCCGGCCAGATCCCGCCCTGATCCCTTTCAAAGGTCGCCCAGTCTCTTTCAATTTCTTCCTCAAGAGAGGCAACAAGACATCTCAAGGCATGAAGCTGCCGGCTGTTATCCACATTCCCCTCCTTAAGCGTCAGGAATGTCTCAAATTCCTTCAAGGCCTTGATAAAAACAGATTTCTCTCTTGAGCCCTCCAATTCCTTGAGTCCCCTGTCGAGGGTTTTCTTCCCTTCCTCATAATGCTTCTTGTCAATCAGGGGCTTTAAAAAATACTGCAGGGACATCAACTGTCTGATGACAACCCGAATATCATGGACTTCGGTTTCAGTGATTCTGGACCTGCCCATGATTTCGAGCCAGATGCCAGTATATTGAAATAGCCCGTCCACTGATTCCTGCATGGTCATGTTTTCCAGGGGAAACCTCAGGCGGTAGTGCCTGGGGTCACTGTTTCGAATGTCTCCCACTGCTATCCCTCCGCAACCCTTGGACCCGAAACAGATTCATGAATCTGCCTGAGTCGTATGAAGCCTCTTTGGTTTTAACCGCCGGCTGATGAGCCTCGGGACCGTCAGTCCCGGCCTGTGGCCTAGAGGTCCCATCAAAATTCTGTG
>LQBE01000015.1:58391-141007 GCA_002029975.1 delta proteobacterium ML8_F1
AGTAGGTCCCGCTGAGCCTGCCGATCTCCGACACGGCCTCCTCATGGGAAAGCGGGAGCGCCCCCCAGGGATTCACCATCCGGTCATAGACCTCCGCGACAGCAAGAATTCTCGCCATCATAGGGATTTCCTCGCCTTTAAGACCCTTGGGATACCCTTCCCCGTTGAACCATTCGTGGTGACTGTAGACTCCCTCGGCGATATCAAGGGTTTCATCAAATAGATTCAGAATCCGGTAGCCCACCACGGAATGGTTTTTCATCTTTTGTTTTTCCACCTCCGAAAGGGGGCGCTTGTGAAGCAATTCCTCCGAGAGGACGATTTTTCCGATATCGTGATGATACCCTGCTTTTTCCATCCTGTAGCCGGCTGCGGCATCTAAACCAAGGGCCCTGGCAATTTTTCCACTGAGTTCAGCCACCCCCTGTGAATGGGCCTCTTCCTCCTTGGAACGCCGGTGCAATGTCTCCATGAGGGTTTTGATAAGATGCTGGTTGATATCATTCCTTTTGAGGGTTTTTTCCTTGTACATGGCATTTTCAGCATTGGTCATGGTTTCTTCAAGCGATTTTCCCTGGGTCAGCCTCGTATCACTGCCCAGGGAAATGCTGCATTTAATGGCGTCAATGGTCGCCTCTGAAAAGCTCTGGTTGATTCTTTTGATGACTTGCCCGGTCTCCTCCTTGCCGGTATCTGGAAGCAGGACAAGAAATTCATCCCCGCCGATTCGGGCTATGGTATCCTTTTCCCTTGTGGACTGTCTGATTATCTGGGCTGATTTTTTAATCAGGTTGTCCCCGGCACCGTGCCCGAAAATATCATTGGTCATTTTGAGGCCATTGATGTCGCCGATAATCACAGAAAAGGGTATTTTGTCCGCAAGGGCATACTGCCTGATCTGTTCATCCACATACCTTCGATTCTTCAGACCCGTCAGTTCATCGTGATAACTCAGATACCGGATCTGCTCCTCATCCTTTTTCCGGCTGGTGATGTCCATGAAGTTCACCACGGCCCCGACGAGATTCTCTCCCCTGTACTGCGGATAGGAATAATACTCCACTTCAAAGAAAGTGCCATCGGATCGCCAGAACACCTCGTCTTCAGCGTGGGTTTTTTTCCCCTCTTTAAAGGCACGGTCCATCTCACAGGTCTCCCTGGGCAGAGGGGTTCCGTCCTTCTTCTGGTAGTGGATCAGATTATGCATATTCCTGCCGATGAGAGACTCCTCAGAACTGTAGCCCAACATCTTGAGACAACTGGTGTTTGTGAAGGTGCATCTGCCCTCTGTATCCACCCCGTAAATTGCCTCGGCAGTGGAATCCAGCAGGAGTCTGAGTTGGTCCGCACTGCGCTGCCGATCCTCCAAGGCCCCATGGAGTTCCTCAGTTCGCCTGGCCACAATCCCCTCGAGGTCATTGATCAGGGACTGCAGCGACTCCGCCACATTGTTGAAGGCTATAGAAATTCTTCCGATTTCATCCATGCGTGAAACTTCAGCTCTTTGACTCAAATCCCCTGAAGCAATTTTCTCGCTGACCTCAAGGAGATTGGCAATCGGATCCAGGAGCACTTTTGTAGAAAAACTATAGGCTCCCAGGGTGAAAAGCCCCATGAGGATGACAAAACCGATGGTGAAATTGATGGTTCGGTTGACCTCTGCACTCAACAGACTCCTTGCAATTCCAGAAACCACCACCCATTCAAGACCGGAGCCTTCAAAGATTTCAGTATTGACAGCGTAGGTGGCTTCCAGATTTTCAGTCCCCTGGGAGGAATTCACTTTCCCGGAAGACCCCTCCATCAGGGCCTTCTCAATGTCCCGGTATGAATTTCTCACGTAGGATCCATCGGCCTCGACTCTGAAATTTTCCACCCCGATGGAATTGCCTATCATAAGGCCCGAATCCTTTTCATAAATGTAGGCGAATCCCCTGGAATCCTCGGCAATCGTTTCAAGGTAATCGTTTATTCCTGAAAGCAGCAGATGGGCTCCAAGGACCCCCATGAAGTCATTCTCAGGACTATAGACTGGAATCGACGCAGAAATCGCAAGGTCATCCATCACAAAGTGCTGGTAAACCGGAGAAAAAGTGAAGGCTCCCTTGCTTTGGGCCGCCCGGTACCAATCCCGTGTCCTGGGGTCAAAGGCTCCAGCCACCACCACCCGATCGCCGGCGGTCAGATCCTCCCTGACCTCGTAATACCAGGAAACGCCCCCGGTTGAAGCGTCATTGCGCATAATTTCAAGAACCCCGTCGGGACTTCTTCTAGCCCCATAGTACTCTCCATGGACTGAACCGAAGCTGAAACTGTATATATGGTCTTCATAGGTCTGCAGCACACCCAGAAAATACCGTTCCCGGTTTGTTGTCTCAGACAAATCAAGTATCCCCGTGGCTATCACCTTGTGGTTGAGAAGATTCATATGACGTGGCGTCTCCATAAAATCATGGATATCCTCGTGGATTCTCTCGTTGAGGTCCCGGGCCATGCCCAGGGTGGTTTTCTCTGAAGAGCTTCTCCAGTTGCTGATGATGATATGAGAATTCCCCACCACAGCCATCGATAGAATCAACAAAAAAAGGACCAGGAGTATCGTGCGTATGGACAGACTCTTTTTACCTTCCCCCAAAGCTTGTTTCTTCATCTGTTCAACCTCCGTTAGTGAACCTCACCTCAAAAGTCGCTTCGCAACTATAGAAGGTGCTTCTAACTGCTTTAACAGCTAGACCCTCTGTCATAAATACAGCACTTACTGCGCAAAATACAACCATAAGTTCTACATGGCTTTAGCAAGGCTAATTAATGATGACAAAGTGCCTCTGGTCCTGAGCTCAAGTTCTGGAACTTTTGCCAGAGCTTGAGACCACTTCTTTTCAGAACTGGTTTTCTGTATTTCTTTGATAAAGTATCTCGCACCAATGTTGTATGATGCGTTAAGATCTGCCTGATAGGTTTTGCCTGATTGGAAAAGGGCAATATCTTTCCTCCTGTTTCTTTTGACAAGCCCGCTGCCATCAAAAGCGAGTGCGCTAGTGTTTTTCGCACTGACCCTGCGAAAACGCATACCTCTTTTGTGGGCCATATCCTCGACCTTGTCTTGAATCTTGGATTTTGCCCAGTACTGCATTTTCTGGCGAAATTTCATAACCCAAGAACTTTGACCTTTTGGCAGTTTGAATTTGCCAAGGTACTCGAAAACAATAACATCTGCTCCATTTTTCTCGGCAAACTTAATCATTTGACTAGCAGTGTCATGAACTATTTGTTTTTGAAGATGGTTGATTTTACGCCAGTGATTTGGAAAATTATTTTTACTGTTTTGCCCAGACTTCTTTTGCGCTTTTTTAAGTCTACCCAGGCGATGAAGTAATCGGTCTTTTTCTACTGACTGATTGATAAAAATTCGGTCAGTGACAGTACCATCAGACCTCATGGCAGAGCAAACCGCACTGTTGGTTAGTCCAAGGTCAACAGAAATAATCGTTTGGTCTTCCAATTTCGTGTTTTTCAGGGGCATGTTTTTCTGGTATGGGACCGCTAAGTAGTATTTTTTCCCGTGTTTCACCAGTGTGGGATTAAATGCTTTGTAGTTTAGCAGGTCGCGTTTCTCAAGATTTTTCATCTCAAATGAAATCTTAATCCAGACCCAATCATTCTTGTGAAAAACTTTGATCATGGCTTCTCCATCACCAAGTTTGTTGAACATGTTGGATTTGTAGAAAACCGGAAAAGCATCGTGTTTCTTTGAGAGTGTCGGTGCCTTGTCCTTGAACGCTTTGCCCTCTGATTCGAATAGGCGTTGCTTCTCATAGTGATTTGCTAGATTGGATCGATGACTGGATACGATTCCCATTGCTTCAGCAGTAGCACTTCTTCGGAAATAACTTGGGAACTTGTGAAACTGCTGGTCGAACTTAGGATATTGGGGTGAAGGATTCTCTTTTGTCTCGTGAATGAGTTTTTCTACATGATTATATCGCTCTTTAGAGGTTTCCATAAGAGAGAGTGTTTCCCACTCATTATTGATGGCATCGACAATAAAAGCAAGGGCTTCTCGATAAATATTGAGGGTTGCTTTAAGCCTATTGGTGTGAGATGTAATTTTATGCCGAACAGTTTTAGTCACTTTCATATGGCACCTCGTCAAATCCGGTTCTTTCTGTTACAATAATACCATAAATGGTATTTATTGTAAATAAATGAGGGATGCTGTATGAACGCTTACAAGAAGAATAGACACTCATGTTACTCTCTAAAATATCACTGAGTTGTCGTGACAAAGTATAGACATAGCAGGTTCTACTGAAAACCATACTTCTGGAGCCAAAGCTACCTAATAATAGCCACAGGTGGAGCAACTATCGAAGTAATCATGAAGTACATTGAGGAGCAAAAGGCTCCTCAATAAAAACTAACCCCTCCTAAATCGGATTAGAGAAGGGGATTGCGTTTTTAATTTTGTTCAATCAGGAAGCCCTGAAGTCAAAGGACAAGGTGGACCTGATCACCATCACCCTGGACCTTCCCTTTGCCCAGAAGCGCTACTGCGCCGCTGAAGGGATTGAGAACATGACGGTGGTCAGCGACTATCAGCAAAGGGATTTTGGCTTGAAATACGGGTTTTTGATTGATGAGCTCAAACTGCTCACCCGGGGCGTCGTTGTCATCGGCAGGGACAACATCGTCAAATACGTGCAGTATGTGGCCGAGGTAGGCAATGAACCGGATTACGAGGCGGTGCTTGAGGTTATTGAGGCCCTGGATTAGTTTGTTTTGACAAGGGGCCGAAAAGATGGTATAGTAGCTAAGTCGGGTCAATCCCGACAATATGAAATCAGCTATCCCGTCGTTACCCATGAAATGGATAATCGATAGACCTGAGAGACTTCAGGTCTATTTTATTTTGTTTGTCGGGAAGCAGCGGGGCAGTTTTTCAAGGAGGGAAAAGATGAATCAGGAAATGATGATTTCCTTGGGCAGTCTTTTCATGGTCACCTCTTTTACCAATGTTTTGGCCACTCTCAAGACCATCATGATATCAAAAAAAATCATGAACCCCGTTTATCTGATAGTGTTCGTGGATGCTGCGATTTTTGCCAGTGTCCTGACCAAGGTGGTTGGATCCACCGGCCTCTATTTCACCCTGGCCTATGCACTTGGCAGGACCTTCGGGGTCTTTGTCGGAGGCAAGCTGGAGGATACCCTGGGTCTGGGCATTATTGAAGTGGACCTTTTTCTCAACGAGGGCGTGAAATCCACGGCGATTGCCCAGCGGCTAAGGGAAGAAGGCTATACCGTCAATCATTTCCTCGCAAGGGGAAATCAGGGAGAAAAAAGACATCAAGTAGAAGTAGTCATGAAAAGAAAAGAGTACAGGATTTTCCGCGACATTCTTAGTGAAGCCGGAATAGATGATCCCACTCTGAAAATCAAGAGTATCAGTAAAATTGAAGGAAAGATTACCGTGAGCAGACTTTGACGCTCTCCGAATGAATCGGGGGGATTATCAGCTGTCTATGAAAAAATCCCCTTCGGCTGGCAGTGTCAACCGGAGGGGATTCATCGTTTTTGTCAGGAGTTTCTGCTAGGGGCGGCGGATTTTGCGGGTGAAGAACTCATCGGCGATGGTGACGGCGCTTCTGGCATCTCTGCCGTAATAGTCCGCACCGATTTCCCTGGCGTATTCAGGGGTGAGAACAGCTCCCCCCACGAAAACCGATGTCTCAGGATATTCGGTTTTGATGGCCTTGATGGTGGTTTCCATGTGAAGCACCGTAGTGGTCATCAGGGCGCTGAGACCGACGAGCCTGACCCTGTGTCTGGCCACCGCTTCTACAACCTTTTGCGGGGAAGTGTCCTTGCCGAGGTCAATGACCTCATAGCCGTAGTTCTCAAGGAGGACCTTCACCAGGTTTTTGCCCAGGTCATGGACATCCCCCTGCACCGTGGCCAGGATAATGACTCCCTTGGGAGCGAGTTTTTCACCGCTTAAAAGGAGTTTTTTTCTCACAAGTTCGAAGGCGACACCGGCGGTTTCGGCGGCCCGGATCAGCTGAGGCAGGTAGATTGTCCTCTCCTCGTACTGCCGTCCCACTTCATCAAGCGCGGGGACCAGATGGTTTTCAACAATCCACAGAGGCTCGTGGGTTTCAAGGCCTGCCTCGGTGAAGGTTCTCGTGGCTTCTTGGCTGCCCTTGAGTAGCATTTGAGTCAGATTTTCTTCCCGGATGGTCTCAGGGACACTCTCACCGGTGGTTTGATTGGCATAGGCGGCGATGAAGGCCTTTGCGTCGGGATCCTGGTTGGACAGCAGATTGAAGGCCATCAGAGTATCAATGACTCCGGGAGCGCCGGGGTCGATAATAACGGTGTCCAGGCCTGCACCAAGGGCCATGGCGAGATAGGTCCGGTTGATCAGGGGCCGGTTGGGGAGACCATAGGAGACGTTGCTCAGACCCAGGGTAGTGAGGATGTCACCAGAGGCCTTGATGGCCCTGATGGCCTTGATGGTCTCCATCACCTCGGCCTGCTGGGCGCTGGCGGTAAGAACCAGGGTGTCGATGAGGAGCCTGCTTTTGTCAATGCCATAGTCCCCGGCGGTCCTGATGATTTTTTGTGCCACGGCCATGCGGCTTTCAAATTTTTTGGGAATGCCTCCTTCATCGAAGGTCAGGGCAATCACATAAGCACCGTATTTTTTCACCAGGGGAAAGATGTCAGCCATGGACTGTGCCTTGCCATTGACCGAGTTGATAATGGGAACGCCATTATAGTGACGCAGGGCGGCTTCAATGACCTCGGGGGTGGTGGTATCAAACTGCAGGGGAGCGTCAATCAGACCGTTGAAGCTTTCAATAATTTCAAGCATGGCTTTTTTCTCGTCCACCCCGGGCAGGGAGGTATTGATATCCAGGACCCTGGCTCCCTTCTCCACCTGCTCGAAGGCCATTTTGAGGGCCAAAGAAAAATCACCGGAGGTGAAGGGTTCCTTGAGCTGCCGGTTACCTGATGGATTGATGCGTTCACCGATAAGGGTGACCCCGTTATCGAGATTCACCCGTTTTTGGGAGGATGAGACGAAGCGTGGTCTTTTTTTGATTTCCCGTGGCTGGTAGCGGTCCTTGAGTTCACAAAGCTTCTGGATGGTCTGGGGGGTGGTGCCGCAGCAGCCCCCGATAATCTGGACCCCTTCACTGACAAAAAGGTCATAGACTTCTTTGAAGGCCTCCGGGGAGACATGGTAGAAGGTTTTTCCGAAGTTGACACTCGGAAGCCCGGCATTGGCCTGGACCATCACAGGAATTTCAGAGAAGTCGAGAATTCTTCTGACAATGGGAATCATTTCTCCGGGCCCCAGGGAGCAGTTGACTCCCAGGGCATCCACCCCCAGAGCCTCGAGGGCGAGAACCATGGTTTCGGGATCGGTTCCCGTCAGGCTCAGACCGTCGGCTTCAAAGGTCATGGTGGCGAATACCCTGCAGGAGGCGTTTTCCTTGGCGGCAAGTACGGCGGCCCGCATTTCGCCAAGATCCGACATGGTTTCAATCAGAATCACATCAATGCCCTTGCTGACACCGATGACCACTTGATTCTTGAAATACTCGTAGGCTTCCTCGAAATCCATTTCACCGATGGGGCGCATTACCCGCCCGATGGGACCCAGATCAAGGGCGATTTTCACATCGGTACCCTCAGTGGCGGCTTTGGCATTGTCTACGGCGGCAGAAACAATTGCTTCAAGGGAATACTTTGATTCAGAGAGTTTGTAGGCATTGGCGCCAAAGGTGTGGGTGGTGATGACCTGAGCCCCGTGGGCGATGTAGTCCTTGTGGATGGACACAATCACCTCGGGGTTTTCAATATTGAGTTCCTCGGGGATTGAGGTATTCACAAATCCCTTTTCCTGCAGCATGGTGCCCATGGCACCGTCAAATACAAGCAATCCTGATTCCAACAAGGTAATTTCATCTCCTTTGATCTTTTCTGTGATGACAGGTGGCCACGTAGGCGCAACCCTCGCAGGAGGGCTGGCCGCAGCGGTTGACAGTTTCCTTTGGCATCACCCGGCTGGAAATGCCGAGGACGGCAACAATGGATTTGAGAGGTACCAGCAGCAGGCTGTCATTGAGACTCAGTCCGATTTTTTTGTAGGCGTCCAGCACCCCCAGAATAGGCTTCTGGTCCTTCAGGGGCATATCCCCGTATCCGGGACTGAAGCGGGACCGAAAATAGGTGTCTGGGGGAAAGGCCTGCTTGATTTTTTCCTCGCACTCGTCGCAAACGGTTTCAATGACAACAGAGGCGGTGGCATCGGCGACAAGCCCCTCATAGGCGTTCAGTCGGTTTTTGAGCTGAATCATGCGGTCGGCTGCCTGTCCGAGGGTACAGGCCAAAAGAGCCACTTCTTCGCAGCCCTTGAGATGTTCGGCGATACTTTTTCCTTCAAGGGCCAGGAGGGGATGGGAGAGGTCTACGCAATCTTCCCTGATGCTGTTGATTTTGAAGGTTTCATAGACGCATTTTCTCTTAAGCAGGCTTGTCATTTCCCCGTGGATTTTTTCAATGGTTTCCCGGGTTTCCGGGTCAGAGCCCCCGGGATAACCAAGGTACTCCTCAATGGTGCGGATAGTGTCCATAGGCTCTCCTTTATTTCTGGGTCAGGGTTTTTCTGATAGTGGTGATGGGTTCCATGATTTTTCGGGTGTTCATGGGCTGGTTCATGGTATAAAGATGAATTCCGTCGACCCCCGAGGAAAGCAGGTCGATGATCTGATTGACGGCGTAGGCGATTCCGGCTTCTCTGAGGGCTTCAGGCTTGTCCTGATAGCGGTCGATAATCCTTGAAAATTTCGAGGGGAGACGGGTGCCGGTCAAGGCCTGGACATGGTTGATCTGTCTGAGGTTGACCACAGGGAAGATTCCGGCAATCACGGGAACCTTGATGTCGAGCAGGTCCAGGCTCTCTTTGAACTGGTAAAATTTCCTGTTGTCAAAAAAAAGCTGGGTGATGAGAAAGTCAAGACCGTGGTCCACCTTGGATTTGAGATACTTGATATCTGAAGTTCTGCTCAGGGACTCCACATGGCCTTCTGGGTAGGCGGCACCGCCGATGCTGAAATACCGGGATTTTTTGATTTCCTCGATGAGGTCCACGGTGTGGGGATAGGCGGGCTTGAAGCCGCTTTTTACAAGAGCCTCCGGGATGTCTCCCCTCAGAGCGAGGATGTTTTCCACACCGGAAGCCTTCAGGGTTTCAATGGTAGTGCGGATAGTCTCCCGTGAGGAGGAAATACAGGTCAGATGGGCGATGGATTCTATCCCGTAGTGGTTTTTGATCCGAGAGGCGATTTCAATGGTGTTGTTCTGGGTGGACCCGCCGGCACCGTAGGTGACACTGATGAAATCAGGGTCAAGGTCTTTGAGGGATTCTATGGTATCATAAATGGTTTCGATGGGGTAATCCTTTTTTGGTGGAAAGACCTCGAA
Organism: delta proteobacterium ML8_F1; assembly: GCA_002029975.1. Classification (GTDB taxonomy): domain Bacteria; phylum Bacillota; class Clostridia; order Peptostreptococcales; family Acidaminobacteraceae; genus ML8-F1. The sequence continues at coordinate 67,884 of LQBE01000015.1, forward strand.
GGAGACAGTGGGTCTTTTTTCGTCAAACATATTTTTGATTTTCACAGTGTTCTTCCTTTCAGTTTATAATAAGCTGATGTCGCCCCAGACTCCCAGCCGGTCATCGGCGAGAATCAGAATCCCCAGAAGACCGGGAATTTTTCTGGCATAGGCAATGGCCCGGGGGATATCTTCACGGGTCTGGACCACGTTGCCGATGGCCGTGGCCGCCGCATCAGCGAGGAGGGGGTCTTCAGACACCACCACTACCGCATCCGCTCTGCCGAAGCTCAGGGAGTGGCCCAGGGTTCCCGATGAGGTGCAGATGCCCAGGGGGGTGGTCTCGGGGGCCACTTTGATGGTGACCCCCCCTTCAAAGGCCTTTGAGGCCGAATGGATTTTGATGTGTCGCAGGGTGGTGGATTTCACATAAAGATCGCCGCCGTTTTCAATGATCAAATCCTCATTGAGGGGGCTCAGGGCTTCACCCAGATAGTAGGAGACTGCTCCGGCCACACTTGCCATGGGCCCCACATGCAGGGCGCTGGAGGCCTTCTTCATGTGAGTGATGACCCTGTCTTCTTCAACCAGGGGACTGAGAGGAGACAGGGCGTGGATAAAATGGGGCTCCCGCTTGATATGGTTTTTGATTCGGCGGCGGATACTCCGGAGTTCACTCTCAGCGCCCTTCAAAGTGCCACTGTAGTAAATCATCAGGTCCGATTCCCCAAGGATAATCTGGCGGGTTTTCAAATCGTTGAAAACTTCTTTCCGGTAGGTTCTCTCCTGGTACATGGCGGCCTCCTTGCCCTTAAAGGGAGAATGCTTTTGAAATGGCCATGGAGGGACAGACAGGGACACACAAATCGCATCCCGTACATTTCTGTGGATTGTAGGCAAGCTCCCAGTCCGGAGAAGCAATGGAGAGGGCGCCGGTAAAGCAGACCGCAGTACAGAGGCCGCAGTCGGTGCACTGGTTTTTGTCGACTTCGATGATGGCATCCAGTATTTCACAGTGCATCCCCGACTGGTTGATGTCGGCTATGGTTTTGCTGATCATGGCGGCCTCTCCTTCGATTTCATAGAGGATATGACCAATATTGTTGTAGCCGATATCCGCTTTGAGGATATTGATGATCAGGTCATAGTCTTTGATCAGTCGATAGGTGAGGGGGGTTCCGGTGTGCTCTGCCGGGAAGGTAATCATAATTTTGCTTTTCATGCGTCCTCCCCTCCTTCTACCATGGGCTTCACCCTGTGGTCGAGGGTGAAATATTCAACGGGCTGCGACAGGAAGAATTCCCCCTGCTGAATCTGTTCTTTAAGAATTTGAGCAATTTTCCTGGCTTTTCTCAGACTGCTCAGGGGTGCGGTCTTGACTTTTCTGTCCCCGACTGACACCTCGCCGCTTCTGAGTTCAGCGTAGGTGACTGTGGCAATGACAGGCTTCGATCTCGCGGGGACACTGTAGTCGATGACATTGGTTTTAATGGCCTCGTCGCTGATGCCACAGTCACTGAGAACCCCCGGGTTCAAGACGGGTATGGGGATTCCGATGCCGACATTCATACTGACACCGTATCCCTTGAAAACCACGGGAGAGAGGAACTCCCTGTCCATTTTCTTGAGATTGCCGATTACCGAGAGGGTGGCCGCCGGGGTTTTTGGAATCCCGTTGTCGTCCCGTTCCACGTCGGTTTTGAACTGGGTTCCGTTGAAGGCGACATATCCCTGGGCTCCGGCCAGAAAGATTCTGGTGCCGATTCCGATGGTCTTCAGATAAGGATCATTCAACAGGGGGCTGAGCTGTCCCGTGGTGGAATAGGTGATGTTCGATCCATCCGGCAGCAGAGTTCCCATGTAGGTATGGATAGGCCTGGAGGAGAGATTGATGGCTGCCGCATAATTCTGATAGGCGTTTCTGGGATTGAACATGAAAGCCTCGTTGAGGTCCTCCAGGGAGACCTCCCGGGAGACGGATTTTCCAGGATAGCAGTCTGTTCCTTTGGCGGAGCCTTTGAGGGTGACTTTTTTGCCCTCAACCAGATCACAAATCACATGAGCCCCTCCATAGGATTCCGGTGCGGATTCCGAGACATCAGTGGCACCAATGTAGGTATCCACGGCGGCGAGCCCTCCGGATGCGGGGACATTGTTGAGGGTGATTTTTTCCAGGCGGATAGGGGGGTCTGAATGTCCGAAATTGAGAAAGGCGCCGGTGGAGCACATGGGACCGAAGGTGGCTGTGGTCACCACGTCCACCTGGTCAAAGGCGGACTCAGGGCCCTGTTCCCGGACGAGTCCGATGACTTCTTCCGCTGTCATTACCACGACATTCCCCTGTCTGATTTTTTCATTGATTGCTTCGATGGTCCGTGATCGTGTCATGCCCTGACCTCCTTATAAATTTAAAAAACTCTACCAGAAGGTAGAGTTTGATAGGTGATTTTCTCATCTTCCGGTTTACACCGCTGGATTTAGCACCACACCGTCAGGTAGGTTGCTGGATGTCATCGGGCCAGTCCCTCAATCGCTCTTGATAAGTGTTGCTATTCAGTTGGTATTTGAAAATTATTATAACAGTCTCAAAGAGGATGTCAACACAAACATGACAAAAACATTATTTAACCAAATATTCACCAATGGATTTTCCCGGGGGAACAAAGGGATAGACATCCTCATCGGGATCGATGCGGACTTCGATAAAGTGTGCCTTGGAATCTTTTTTGCTGGCTTCAAGTGCTGTCTGAAGGTCTGAAAGACTGTCCACGGTGACCCCTTGAATCCCATAGGCTTTGGCGAGAAGAATATAATCCAGACTGCTTTTGTTGCTGGTTTCAGAATAGCGCTTGTCATGGAAGAGCTTCTGCCACTGTCGAACCATCCCGAGGGATTCGTTGTTGATCATTAGGATGGTGAGGTTGAGATTGTAGGTCGCCACGGTGAGGAGTTCATGGGAGTTCATTCTGAAGGAGCCGTCACCGGAAATAAGAACCACCGGGGTGTCCGGGTTGCCGATGCAGGCGCCGATTGCCGCTCCCAGGCCGTAGCCCATGGTGCCGAGCCCCCCCGAGGTCAGCATCCCCCTGGGATGGATAACCGGCCAGTGCTGGGCGGCCCACATCTGGTGCTGTCCGGTATCGGTGACGAGTATGGTCTCGTCGGGATAGGCTTTTCGGGCGGTTTTGATGATATTTTCGGGACAATAGAGGGTGTCGGGTTTCGGGGGATGTTTTTTGCCCGCAATCCAGGCCAGCCACTCAGAGTGTGCTTTGGCATCCAGATGGTCCACCAGGTAGGCCAGGTTGTTTTTGAGATCCCCCGCCAGGTAGAGATCACAGAGGATATTTTTGGAAAATTCGGTCTCATCGATATCCAGCTGAACGATAAAGGCATCCCTGGCAAAGGTTTCAGACAGGCCGATGGCCCGGTCGCTGAAACGGGCGCCGATGACAAGCAGCAGGTCCGCCCGGCTCATGGCCTCATTGACTTCGGGATGGCCGTGCATTCCGGAAAGGCCCAGGGACAAGGGATGATCCATGGGAAAGGTGCCCAGGCCCATCAGGGTGTTGATGACGGGGATATCCCCTTTTTTGGCCAGGGCCTGCAGCAGTGCTGAAGTGTTAGAGGACTTCACACCCCCGCCGGCGTAGATTACCGGCCGCTCGGCTTCCGCCAGTTTCAGCAGGATGGCCTCCAGGGCGGCAGTGTCCAGAGGGGGTGCCGGGGTGTCCTTCGGGGTCGGTGGGTTTGCAGCCGGGAGATGGCCGGTTTTGGCCAGAAGGATATCCTTGGGCAGATCCACCAGGACCGGACCCGGCCTTCCTCCCCTGGCCACGGCTATGGCTTCGTTGATGACGTCCTCCATCTTGTCCACGTCATCCACCAGGAAGGTTTTTTTGGTGATGGGTTCCGCAATGGAGGTGATGTCGATTTCTTGAAAGGAGTCCTTTCCCAGCAGGCTCGTGGGAACCTGGCCCGAGAGAACCACAATGGGTACGGAATCCATGTAGGCTGTGGCGAGTCCCGTGATGGTGTTGGTGGCGCCGGGACCGCTGGTGACAAAACAAATGCCTGGTTCACCAGTGGAGCGGGCATAGCCGTCTGTTGCGTGGACAGCGCCCTGTTCATGGGCAAAACGGTAATGGGTGATGCGGCCGGTGTAATCCAGCAGGGCATCATACACAGGCATGATGGCCCCGCCGGGGTAACCGAAAATTTTGGTGATGTTGTTTTTCAACAGGGTATCTAAAATAATTTCTGATCCGGTACGCACGTTGTGACCTCCTAAGGTGTTGAGGTGTCAATCAATCCAGGACATCATGCTTCTGAGATTCTTGCCGACCTGTACCAGGTCATGCTCGAGCTCGGCTTCTTTGATTCTCTTGAAGTTCGGCAGGCCATTTTTGTTTTCATCAATCCATTCCTGGGCGAACTTGCCGTTTTGAATTTCGGCGAGGACCTGTTTCATCTCCCTGCGGGTGGATTCATTGATGATTCTCTTGCCCACCATGTAATCACCGTATTCTGCGGTGTCACTGATGGAGTAGCGCATGTTTTCAAAACCGCCCTCGTAGAGCAGGTCCACAATCAGCTTCATTTCATGAAGACATTCAAAGTAGGCGACTTCTTTTTGATAACCGGCATCCACCAGGGTTTCCCAGCCCGCCTTGATGAGTTCGGTGACTCCCCCGCACAGTACAGCCTGTTCGCCGAAAAGATCGGTTTCGGTCTCTTCAGTAAAGGTGGTTTCAATGACGCCGGCCTTGGTGGCCCCGATTCCCTTGGCGTAGGCTAAAGCCAGTTCCTGGGCGTGGCCTGTGTAATCCTGGTGGACAGCGAAAAGTGCCGGGACCCCCTTGCCGTCCTGATAGACCCTGCGCACAAGATGACCGGGTCCTTTGGGTGCGACCATGAACACATCCACATTTTCAGGGGGGGCAATCTGCTCGTAGCGGATATTGAATCCGTGGGCGAAGGCAATGGCATTGCCTGCTTGCAGATTTTTTTCAATAGAGCCTTCATAGACTTCCTTTTGTCTGGTATCGGGGACAAGAATCATGACCACGTCGCTTTCTTTTGCGGCTTCGTCAACAGTTTTGACATCAAATCCGTTTTTTTCGGCGACTGCCCAGGATTTTGAGCCTTCATAAAGGCCCACGACCACATCAACGCCGCTTTCCTTGAGATTGGAAGCGTGGGCGTGACCCTGGGATCCATAACCGACGACTGCAACCTTCTTGCCTCTTAAAAACTCTAAATCCGCGTCCTTTTCATAATACATTTTAGCCATTTCCTATTCCTCCATTTTTTCTTTGATTTCGTAGACATCTTCGATTTTGTTCATAAAACCCATGATTTGTTTGAGATCCCTGGCTGAATCTCCCAGAGTGACTTCAACAAGAAAGTCCTCCTGGGCCAGATGCTCCATGAAGATCTTTTCGACCTCGATGCGCCTCCTTTTCAGCGTTGAACTGATTTTGATGAAGTGATCAAATCCGCCTCTTGATTTGATACTCAGTACTCTGCCCATAATGACCTCCTTAAAATTTGGTAAAAAAAAACACCTTCGACTCCCAATACCCCAAGACGGGTATAGGAATGAAAGCATCGCTTCATGGTACCATCCTACTTCGTGATAAATCACCTTGTTTCGAATCAAACAATTCTAGCCCGTTAACGGCAGGCACCCGGCATAGACTTACTGGTACGTTCAGTCTGCTGTTCAGGAGGGATAAGGGATACCATTCTTTTGCCGGTTCGCACCAACCACCGGCTCTCTTGAATAAAGAGATGATCCCAAGCTCCGTCATCACATTTGAAAATGAAGTTGTCAAGAAAAGTTATATTGTTGCAATTATATCCACGGCCGGTTCCCCTGTCAAGGGAAAAGCTGAAAAAAACTAATTATTTATAATGATTAAAATTTTCTGACTATTCTTTTGATAACTGTTGACTTTTTAACAAGAGGGGATTATGCTAGTTCCAATATAGATCAGGAGATCCTCAACTGTGATAGCCTGAGCAGGTTTTCTACGCCCAAGGAAAACCCGGCGGCCCCGATATCGGCCGGTAAGATACATCACGATCTTTAAATGTCAAGCATTTAAAGGCTTTTTACTAAGGAGGATTCACTGTGGACAACCATATTTACTTTTTTGACACCACCTTGAGAGACGGAGAGCAATCTCCAGGCAACACAATGAATTTGAAGGAAAAGTTATTGTTGGCTAAACAACTCGAGAAGCTGGGTGTCGACGTTATCGAAGCCGGTTTCCCGGCGGCGTCCCCGGGGGATTTTGAAGCCGTCGAGGCCATTGCGGGAGTCATAGAAAACGCTGTAGTGGCGGGGCTTTCAAGAGCCCTGGAATCGGATATCCAGAGGACCTTTGATGCCATCAAGGATGCAAAGCATCCCAGAATCCATACGTTTATAGCGACATCGCCCCTGCACATGGAATACAAGCTGAAAATGACCCCCGAGGAAGTCTATCAAAAGGCCGTGGATACGGTGAAATTTGCCAAATCCCTTACCGGGGATGTGGAATTTTCAGCAGAGGACGCTTCAAGATCGGAACTGCCTTTTTTGGCAAAGGTCATCGAAGGCGTCATCGAAGCGGGTGCAACAGTGGTCAATATCCCGGATACCGTGGGATACACCACCCCGGAGGAGTACGCACACATCATCACCTACTTGAAGGAAAATGTCAAAAACATCGACTCTGTCATTATCAGCGTTCACTGCCATAATGATCTGGGTCTTGCGGTGTCCAACAGCATCTCCGCCTTTAAGGCTGGCGCCCGCCAGGTGGAGTGCACAATCAACGGCATCGGAGAACGGGCCGGCAACGCCGCTTTGGAAGAAATTGTAATGGCACTTGAAACCCGGAAGGACTTCTATGGATTCGAAACCGGAATCAACACCAGGGAGATTGCCAAGACTTCGCAGCTTCTGACCTCGATTACGGGGGTGCCGGTGCAGCCCAACAAGGCGATTGTGGGTTCAAACGCTTTTGCCCACGAGTCTGGAATCCATCAGCACGGTGTCCTGGCCCACAAATCCACCTACGAAATCATGTCGCCGGAATCCATCGGCGTCAAGTCCAACAAGCTGGTTCTGGGAAAGCACTCCGGACGGCACAGTTTTGTCAAACGTCTGGAGGAGCTGGGATACACGCTGGAACCCGACAAGCTCAAGGATGCTTTTGAAAAATTCAAGGATCTGGCTGACAAGAAAAAAAATATCTATGACCGGGACCTCATTGCCATTGCCATGGAGGAATCAGTCAGAATCCCCCAGATTTATCAGTTGAAATCCTTTACGATCAACACCGGAACAGGTTTGACCTCCACTGCCACCGTCACCCTGGAATCCAAGGGGGACACCATAGAAGAGGTGGCCATTGGAGACGGTCCGGTGGATGCGGCCTACAATGCCATCAAGAAAATCGTAGGAATCGAGGGGGTTCTCAAGGAGTACAAGCTCGATGCCCTCACCGAGGGGATGGATGCCCAGGGCGAAGCCATGGTCACGGTCATTTTTGAAGACCGGAAGTACAAGGGACACGGTTTGAGTACGGATGTCCTGGAATCCAGCATCCTGGCTTACATTGAAGCCATGAACAGGATTCTGGACCGCAGCAAGGAGAATTGATTCAAAGAAATCGATTAGGAATGGGCGCCGAAAAAATATGAAGCGGGAGCTTATTCTATGAAAATCAAAATATTCGACTCCACCCTCAGGGATGGAGCCCAGGGAGAGGGCATCTCCTTTTCGGTAACGGATAAACTGAAGATTGTGAAGGTCCTTGACGACCTCGGGATTCACTATATTGAATCAGGCAACCCGGGGTCCAATGAAAAGGACCGGATTTTTTTCAAGGAAGTCAAAAAAATGACTCTCAAGCAGGCCAGACTTGTAGCCTTTGGAAGCACCCGGCGCAAGGGAATTGAGGCTTGCGAGGACGATAATGTCCTGGCGTTACTGGAAGCGCAGACAGAAGTGGTCTGCATTTTCGGCAAGTCCTGGGATCTGCATGTGGAGGAAATTCTCAAGACCAGCCTGGAGGAAAACCTTAGAATGATTGAAGACACTGTGGCCTTTTTCAAGGAAAAGGGCAGGGAAGTCGTCTTCGATGCGGAGCATTTTTTCGACGGCTACAAAGCCAACCCCGGATATGCCATAAAAACCCTTGAAAGCGCCCGGGAGGCGGGAGCGGATGTTCTGGTGCTCTGCGACACCAACGGAGGGACCTATCCCACTGAAATCCAGGAGATAGTTCTGGCTGTGGGGAAAATCGCCGGAACGACCCTGGGCATCCATGTCCACGATGACATGGGCCTTGCCGTGGCCAATTCACTTCTTGCGGTGGAAGCCGGAGCAACCCATGTGCAGGGAACCCTCACCGGTTTTGGCGAGCGGTGCGGCAATGCCAATCTATCAGCCATTATACCGAATCTTCAGTTGAAACGGGGCTTTGAAGTACTCACTGAGGCACAGCTTGAAAATCTTGCCCGAAGTGCCCGGGAAGTCAACAATATCGCCAATATTCCCCTGTCCAACCAGCTTCCCTATGTGGGAAGGTCCGCCTTCTCCCACAAGGGGGGGATGCATATCGACGGGGTGGCGAAGGTTGCCCGGAGCTTCGAGCATGTTGACCCCGATGCGGTGGGTAACCGGCGCCGCTATCTTATGAGTGAAATGTCTGGGAAGACCTCGGTTTTTTCGGTCATCCAGAGAGTGGATCCCCGGGTCAGGCGGGATTCTGAAACCGCCTCCAGGGTTCTTGACAAATTGAAGGAACTTGAATATGAGGGCTATCAGTTCGAGGGTGCAGAGAGCTCCTTTGAACTCATTGTCAGGAAACTTCTGGGAGTTTACAAACCGGCCTTTGAAATTGCGTATTTCAAAACCATTGACGAAACAGCGGCATCGGACCTCAGTGCCTCGAGCATCATCAAGATCAGGGTCAAGGGCAGTGAAGAAATAACCGCCGCCCAGGGAAATGGTCCGGTGAATGCCATGGATCTGGCTTTGAGAAAGGCCCTTTTGAAGTTTTATCCCTGCCTTGACAAAATGAAACTCAAGGACTACAAGGTCAGGGTGCTGGATGGGGACAATACGACCGCGGCCAAGGTCAGGGTACTGATTGAATCCACCAACGGAAAAGAGACCTGGGGCACGGTGGGGGTCTCCACCAATATTATGGAAGCCAGCCTGAAGGCTCTTGTGGACTCCATAGAATACAATCTACTGAAGGAGATGGGATAATGGGAATGACAATGACACAGAAAATCCTCGCGGCCCATGCCGGCCTGGACAAGGTAGAGGCGGGGCAGCTCATCTGGGCGGATCTTGATATGGTTCTCGGCAATGATATCACCGCTCCGGTGGCCATCGAGGTGTATGAAAAATCACAGCACAAGAGGGTGTTCAACCGGGATAAAATTGCTCTGGTTCCAGACCATTTCACCCCAAACAAGGATATCAAGGCGGCGGAGAACTGTCTCAAACTCAGGAATTTCGCCAAAGAGCAGGACATCACCCATTATTTTGAAATCGGAGAGATGGGAATTGAGCATGCCCTGCTGCCGGAAAAGGGACTGGTGGTTTCGGGTGACGTGGTCATTGGAGCGGATTCCCATACCTGCACCTACGGCGCCCTGGGGGCCTTTTCCACGGGAATCGGTTCGACGGATATGGCCGCGGGCATGGCTACAGGGAAATGCTGGTTCAGAGTGCCTTCAGCCCTTCGGTTCAATCTGACAGGACAACTCAGGGAGTTTGTCAGCGGCAAGGACGTAATCCTGCACATTATCAAAATGATTGGTGTGGAGGGAGCAAGGTATCAGTCTATGGAATTCACCGGCGAAGGGATCAAAAGCCTCTCCATGGACCACCGCTTCACCATTGCTAACATGGCCATAGAAGCCGGGGCGAAGAACGGTATCTTCCCTGTGGACCAGCTGACCAAGAGCTATATCAGAAATCACAGCAGCAGGGAATTCGAGGTTTATGAAGCAGACGACGATGCGGTTTATGAAAAAGTCTATGACATCGACCTCGACGAAATCGAGCCCACCATTGCCTTCCCCCATCTGCCGGACAAGGGCAGGGTATTCGGAGAGTTCGGGGATATTCCCATTGACCAGGTAGTCATTGGAAGCTGCACCAACGGCAGGCTTGGCGATTTGAGAGAAGCCGCCCGGATACTCAAGGGCAAGAAAATCGCCAAAGGCATGCGCCTGATTGTCTTCCCGGCGACTCAGAAAATCTATCTGGATGCCATGAAGGAGGGCCTTCTGGAAATTTTCATCGAAGCAGGAGCCGTCGTGTCTACCCCCACCTGCGGGCCCTGTCTCGGAGGGCACATGGGGATACTCGCCAAGGGTGAGCGGGCCTTGGCCACCACCAACCGCAATTTTGTGGGACGCATGGGGCATCCTGAGTCAGAGGTCTATCTGGCAAGTCCGGCTGTTGCCGCTGCAACGGCCCTTGCCGGAGTGATAGCGGATCCAAGAAAAGTCAAGGGAGGAAATTATGAATAAACCAGGACGTGTCTTCAAATACGGGGACAATGTAGATACAGATGTCATCATCCCCGCCCGATATCTCAACACCACCGACTACAAGGAGCTGGCCTCCCACTGCATGGAGGACCTCGACAAGGACTTTGCCAAAGCGGTGAAAACCGGAGATATCATTGTCGCCGGCAGCAACTTCGGTTCGGGATCTTCAAGGGAACACGCCCCTATTGCAATCAAGGAGTCCGGGGTATCCGTGGTAATCGCCCGGAGTTTTGCCCGGATTTTCTACCGCAATGCCATCAATATCGGATTGCCCATTCTGGAATGCCCTGAAGCCTCTGAGCGGATTGCAGCGGAGGACCTGATTACCGTGGATTTGAAAGAGGGGACCATCACCAACACCACCAAGGGAGAGGTTTACAAAACCCAGCCCTTTCCTCCCTTTATGCAGGCGCTGATTGAAGAGGGTGGCCTGATGGCCTATATCAAAGCCACAGGAGGGAAAATATAATGAAATACAATATTGCAGTCATAGAAGGGGACGGCATCGGTCCCGAGGTAGCCGCCGCCGGAGTCAGGGTTCTTGAAGCAGTGGGGGCGAGATTCACCCATCAGTTTGTTTTCACTCCAGTGCTTGCCGGAGGAAAGGCCATTGATGAAACCGGTGTCCCCCTTCCGGCTTCCACCCTTGAAGTCTGCCGGAATTCCGATGCCGTGCTGCTTGGGGCAGTGGGGGGGCCCAAGTGGGACCAGCTGCCCGGGCATCTGAGACCGGAGAGAGGGCTGCTTGAAATCCGCCAGGGTCTCGGACTCTTCGGAAACATCCGTCCCGCCAAGGTTTTCAGTGCCCTGAGGAATGCCAGCCCCTTGAAGCCTGAAGTCATGGGAGATTCCCTCGATCTTGTCGTCATCCGCGAACTCACCGGAGGAATATATTTTGGGGACAGAGGCCGGGATGAAGGGGGGGCCTATGATACCATGCGCTACTCTGAACCGGAAATCAAAAGAATTGCCAGACTGGCCTTTGAAGTGGCTTCAAAGCGGGGCAAGAAGCTGACCAATGTGGATAAAATGAATGTCCTTGAAAGCTCCAGATTATGGCGGGAAACGGTGCTGGCGGTGGCCAGGGATTATCCGCAGGTCGTCCTCGAGCACCAGCTTGTTGACAACGCCGCCATGCAGCTGATCAGGGATCCCCACCAGTTTGATGTCATTGTCACCGGCAACCTTTTCGGGGATATTCTCTCCGATGAAGCCAGCATGCTTACCGGGAGTATCGGAATGCTGCCCTCGGCAAGCCTGGGAGAGGGCACCCTGGGTCTTTACGAGCCCATCCACGGCAGTGCCCCGGATATTGCCGGGCAGCACAAGGCCAATCCCCTGGGTACGATTCTTTCCACGGCGCTGATGCTCCGATATTCCTTCGGACTTGAAGAAGAGGCCCTGGCGGTTGAGAGGGCTGTTGAAAGCACCCTGGATGCCGGACTCCGCACGCCGGACCTCAAAGGCGGGGGCACAGTGGTTTCAACGGAGGAAATGACCCAGGCTGTCATTGACCAGTTGAACAGAGGAGGCAAGTGATTTGAAAAAATTGAGGAGTCATGAAGTGACCAAGGGGGTTGCCAGGGCGGGTCATCGGTCCTTGCTTTATGCCATGGGCTACTTGCCCGAGGATTTTGACAAACCCCTCATAGCTGTTGTCAATGCCCAGAACGAAATTATTCCAGGTCATTTTCATCTGGATGACATAGCCAAACAGGTGAAGCTGGGCATCAGCGCCGCCGGTGGCGTGCCTTTGGAGTTTCCGGCTATTGGAATCTGTGACGGCATCGCCATGAACCACAGCGGCATGAAATACCCCCTGGCTTCGCGGGAGCTGATTGCGGATTCCATTGAAGCGGTAATGATGGGACATAAATTTGACGGGATGGTCCTTGTGGGCAACTGTGACAAGATTGTTCCCGGCATGCTCATGGGTGCAGCCCGTTTGAACCTTCCGGCGGTCTATATCGGAGGGGGTCCCATGCTGCCGGGAGAAAACAATGGCATGGCTATTGATCTGATCAGTGGCGCCTATGAAGGAGTCGGACAGCTCCAGGCGGGGAAAATCACTGAGGAGGAGCTTTTTGAAATTGAGCAGAACAGCTGCCCTACCTGCGGCAGCTGCTCAGGACTGTTTACAGCCAATACAATGAATTCTCTGGCGGAGGCTCTGGGGCTGACCCTTCCCGGCAACGGCACCATACCGGCCCCCTATGGCAAACGCAAGCAGCTTGCCAAGCGAGCCGGCATGGCCATTGTGGACCTGGTGGAAAAAAACATCACCGCCAGGGACATTATGACCCGTGAAGCTTTTTTGAATGCCGTCACACTGGATATGGCCATAGGCGGGTCCACCAATACGGCACTGCATTTGCTGGCCATCGCCGACGAGGCGAGGGTGCCCCTGAGTCTTGATGACTTTGACCTCATCAGCAAAAAAGTCCCCAATCTGACAAAAATAAGCCCTTCCGGTGTGAACAGCATGCATGATCTTGATCAGGCCGGAGGCATTTCAGCAGTTTTGAAGGAACTGCTGGACCATGGATTCCTGTACCCCGACACCCTGACAATTACTGGCAGAACCCTTGGCGAAACCGTAGCCAATGCGAGAATCAAAAATCCAAAGGTCATCCGCAGCGTGAAGGACCCCTACTCCCTCGAGGGAGGAATTGCCGTGCTCAAAGGGAATCTGGCCCCCCTGGGGTCCGTGGTCAAGCAGGCGGCGGTCTCTGCTGAAATGATGGTTCACGAAGGGCCGGCAAGGGTTTTTGATTCTGAAGAAGCCGCCTATGAGGCCATTGTCAACAACAGAATCAAGGCCGGGGACGTGGTGGTCATTCGTTACGAGGGACCCAAGGGCGGCCCGGGGATGAGAGAGATGCTCAATCCAACGGCGGCTATCAGCGGCATGGGACTTGAAAAATCCGTCGCCCTTATTACCGATGGGCGGTTCAGCGGGGGAACAAGAGGCCCCTGCATCGGTCATATCTCCCCTGAAGCCATGATGGGGGGGCCCATTGCCCTGATTGAAGAGGGGGATTTGATTGCCATCGACATTCCCAACCGGGGACTGAACCTTGGCATTTCTGATGAAGTCATGAAGGCACGACAAGAAAAATGGGTTCAGCCGCCTTCAAAGGCTGAGCCGGGAACCTATCTCTCCCGCTATGCCAAGCTGGTAACCAGTGCCAATACGGGAGGCATATTTGAAAAATAGCCGAAAAAGCCACTAAAAAGCGCCCCTCTTTTCCCTTGAGAGGGGCGCTTTTTCAAAAAAAACTCGCGGGAACCAAAAAAGAGGTATAATGAAAAAAATCAACGAATTGTCCGGAGGGAGAAAAGTGGAGAATATCAGGAGAAGTGTCAGAGAACTTGAAAAAATTCTCGAGCTTACCAAGCTCATCAATTCCACCAATGACATTCAAACCATACTGAATTCCATTATGGATGTGACTCTGAGTCTGATGCCCCGGGCGGATATCGGAGTGATTTTCCTGTACAATGAAAAGACCGGCCTGCTTGACCTCACCACCTCCATAGGATTCGGCAGCATCGATATGAGTTTGAGACCGGGGGAATCCATCACCGGGATTGCCTTTGAAAAAAAGAAAACCCTGCATCTCACCAGCAAGGAGGAGATGATGGCCGCCATGGGGACCATGGACACGGACAAATACGGCAGACTCGAGACCACGATTCCCCGGGGCATGGAGACCATTCAAAGCAGTATCAGTGTTCCTCTGATGTTCCAGGAGGAGGCTATAGGGGTTTTTGTCATTGACAACTATCAGGGAAAGGCGCCTCTGAACAGGGACGACATCTATTTGGCCGAGTGGATTTCCCAGCATGCCACCACGGCGATTGTGAATGCGAAGAACTACGAGAAGATTCTGGAGAATCAGAGGAATCTGACCATTTACTCTGAGATGGTTGAAGAGGAAAAAAACCGCTATGAATATTCCACCTTCCTCCACGGCAAGTTTACGGAAATGGTTCTCAACGGCTCAACCATCCAGGATGTGGTAAAAGAGGTGTCGGAGATACTCAGTGCGGGAATTTTTATCATGGACCCCCTGTTCAATATTTCCCACTTTTCCCTGAGGGTTTTCACGATTGAAGAGCTCAACAGCGAAAAGGCCTATTTCACCCCCCGGCTGGAGCGCAGTACCGAGGTGATCTACTACTGCACAAAGCCTTCGCTGTGGATTTATCTCAATCCAATCCGGGTCAACAAGGAGGTTCTGGGCTGGGTGGGGGTTATCTCCAATTCCCCGAGATACAATGAGCTTGAAAAGGTGACCATCAACAACTGTTCCACCATTGTGGCCCTGGAGATGCTTAAAAGCAACGAAATCGCCATCATGGAGCAGTCCCTGAAGGGGGATTTTCTAGACAATCTGCTTTTGGAGAAGTCTGAGGACTTTTTGAAAAAGTTTGCTACAAAGTTCAATTATGATTTCCGGAAAAACCACCAGATGACCGTTATCAGATATTCTGAGGATACCTTTGATTCCCCCAGGGGCAAAGACTTCAAGCTGCTCTATCAGGAAATCAACCAGCTGATGATGGAGAAGCTCGCCGGAAGCTTCACAATTCCAAAAAACAATTTTCTGATTACTATTTTTGAATCCAGGGAGACCTATGACCGGGACTATCTGACCGATCTTATCTACCGGATTTTTGAAAAAAGCCGCTATACCCTGTCCCATCTGAAAATCGATTATTCCTGTCAAGTGATGGTCAGCGAAGTAATCCAGCGGCAGGAGGATTTTAAAAGCGTCTACGAAAACACCCTTCAAGTTTTCAGTATGGACCTGTGGCAGGACAAAAAGCAGAGCTACAATTTCTACGAAGACCTGGAAATCAAGAAATTCCTGATGAAAAACAAACTCGAAGACCTGGAAAGCTTTGTATTGAAAACCCTGGGCCCCCTTTTCGAGTATCCCAATGCCTCACGCAAAGATCTTTTTGAAACCCTGAAAACCTATTTGAAAACCGGCAAGGATTTTGCCCTGACCAAGACCCAGCTGCACATCCACCCCAATACCCTGACCTACAGAATCAATCGTTTGAAGGATATTCTTGATATCGATTTCAAGGAATACCACGATGTCTTGAAGCTTCAGATTGCCCTGGAGATTCTTGAAATCACATCCGATTTCAAGGGGTTCGACCTCAACAAAATCGAGTAGTGTGACAAAAGATAACTTATTTTCAGAAATTTCGATAATTTAAGTCCTACAGATTGACTTTTAAAAAGACTGAGGATATAATCAGGACAATCATTATCATTCTTGTCCCTTTCAGGAGGAAAAACTTGTGATTAATGCCAGCGCGGTTCAAAACAGCACCCTTGGATCCAGTTATTTTTATTACTTTTTTAGCTTGGGCTTTTACTATGGCGCAGGCAATTTCGCGTTGAAAAATTTCATCACAAGGCCTTTCTTAAGAGGGGGATTCTGAATCTAACGTGCAATGTATGGGAATACTGTATGCTGATAAAGGGTTTCTTCTTGAGAAGAAACCCTTTTTTATTGGCATTTTACGACAGGAGGGTCAAAATGGACGAATGGGACTATGGTGACAAAGCAAGAGGCATGACAAAAAAACTTAAAAAACATTGGAGGAAATCAAAATGATTATTGTTCTGAGAAGAAATGCCACGGCTGAAGAAAAAGCAGCCATGATAAAATGGGTAGAGGAACACGGACTGACAGTTAAGGATGCCAGCAGCAGCGAGCATGCCGTTCTAGGCCTCATTGGTGATACCCGGAAAATCGATATCACCCAGGTGGAGGCCCACCGGGTTGTGGAAAAGGTCCTCAAGGTAGAGGAGCCCTTCAAACTGGCCTCTAGAACCTTCCACCCCCTGGATACGGTTATCGACGTCAGGGGACACAGGATAGGAGGAGGCAATTTCACCATCATTGCCGGTCCCTGCTCAGTGGAAAGCGACTACCAGTTGATGACCGTCGCCCAGTCCGTCAAGGAATCCGGCGCCCATATCCTCAGGGGAGGAGCCTTCAAACCCCGGACTTCCCCCTACAGCTTCCAGGGACTGGGAGAAGAGGGGCTCAAACTGCTCAGCAAGGCCAGGGACCTGACAGGACTGCCTATTATCACTGAAGTCATGAACACCGAGGACTACGATCTTGTAGAGCACTACACCGACATTGTCCAGATCGGCGCGCGGAACATGCAGAATTTCGCCCTTCTCAAAAGGGCCGGCCGGGGTAAAAAGCCCATCTGTCTCAAACGGGGCTTGTCCGCCACCATCGAGGAGCTTCTGATGTCCGCTGAATACATTATGAATGAAGGCAACCAGGAAATCATTCTCTGCGAGAGGGGCATCAGGACCTTTGAAACCTACACCCGGAATACCCTGGACCTTTCAGTGGTGACGGCCATCAAAGAACTGAGCCATCTTCCGATTTTTGTCGATCCCTCCCACGGGACGGGGCGCTGGTCCATGGTGGAACCCATGTCCCGGGCGGCGGCGGCCATCGGCTCCGACGGCATCATGGTAGAGGTTCACCACGAGCCGGAACTGGCCCTGTCCGACGGACAGCAGTCCCTCAAGCCGGAGCGTTTCAGAAGTCTTGTCGAGTCGGTGACACGAGTCCATCAATCCATATAAGGCGGTGATTCACATTGTTCAGTGACTTCAAGGCCATCACTATTGTGGGATTGGGTCTTATTGGCGGTTCCATGGCAAAAGCCCTCAGAGACAAGGGATACAAGGGCCGAATCTATGGCGTGGACCATCACGGGGAAAATCTTCGTCAGGCCCTGAAAGACGGGGTCATCGACGGGACTGGATACCATGCATGCGACCTGCTGGTTCTGGCTGTTCCAGTAGGGCATTATGAGGCAGTGGTCAAAGAGGCCATCGGCTACTTAGATCCCCTGGGAATCGTCACAGACGTGGGGAGTGTCAAGGAAAAAGCCCATCATCAAGTGACCCCCCTGCTGGGGGAAGGGCAGACCTTTGTGGGAGGTCACCCTATGATCGGCTCAGAGAAATCAGGATTCAGCGCTTCAAAAACCCACCTTTTTGAAAATGCCTACTACTTCATTACCCCGGACACAGAAAGTGAAGGGGTTCAAAAAATCAGACAGCTGGTCGAGGTTCTTGGAGCGAATCCCCTCCTTATGAATCCAAAGGACCACGACCGGATTGTATCAAGAACCTCCCACATTCCCCAAATCAATGCCGTGGCCATGGTCAATATGACCCTCCTTGGGGAAGAATCCCTGATTGACTATGTCGGTGGGGGATTCAGAGATACCACCCGGATTGCCTCGAGTGATCCGAAGCTCTGGAAGGATATCCTGTTGAACAATCGTGAGGAGATTCTCGCGGGCATCAAGGATTACATTCGTTTGCTGGGTGCCATGAGGGATGCCATCGATATCGGGGACGGCCCTTACATCCAGAGTGAGTTTGAAAAGGCCAGAAGTCAGAGGGAAAAAATTCCCGGACATCTGATGGACTGGATTGAACAGGGATATGAGATTTTCCTGGATGTTCAGGACAGGCCCGGAATGATAGCCGGGGCGACTACGATTCTGGCGGACAATGCCATCAACATCAAGGACATTGAGATTGTTCATGCCCGGGAAAACATACCGGGAGTGCTCAAGCTCGGATTCTATAATCAAGAGGACCAGCTCAAGGCTCAGGAACTCATGAAATCGGCGGATTTCACCTGGAAATCCACCCATCAATCCAAAAACAAGGAGGCGTTTGCATGCAAGTGACCATACAACCCCAACGGCTGAAGGGGACTCTGAAGATTCCCCCGTCAAAGAGCGTCAGCCACCGCGCCGTGATTGCCGCATCTCTGGCCCGGGGACATTCCAAGGTTTCAAATCTCTTGTACTCCAATGATATTCTGGCGACCTGTGACGCCATGGAGGGCTTTGGCGCCCTGATCAACAAGCGGGATAACTGGGCGGAAATCATTGCGACGGGGCAGTTGAAAAATCCCGGCCGTCCCATCGACTGCAAAGAATCGGGTTCGACCCTGAGGTTTCTGGTGCCCCTGGGAGGGGTCGTGGAAGAACCCGTGGTGTTTACAGGGGAGGGTCGGCTGAAAACCAGACCCATGACACCCTATTTTGAAATTTTCAAGGACAAGAACATCCGCTATGCCTACAATGACGCCCTGCCCCTTTCCGTTGAAGGCGCCCTCACTCCCGGGACCTATTCCCTGGCCGGGGATGTCAGTTCCCAGTTTATCACAGGGCTTCTTTTCGTACTCCCTCTCCTTCAGGGGGATTCTGAAATCACTGTGACTTCACCCCTGGAATCCAAGCCCTATGTGGATATTTCCCTGGAGGTCCTCAAAACCTTCGGTATCCGGGTGGAGAATTACAACCACGAAAAATTTGTGATTCCGGGCTTTCAACAGTACACCCCCGCCGATTTTACGGTAGAGGGGGACTATTCCCAGGCGGCTTTCTGGATTGTTGCGGGTCTCATCGGAGGGGAGATTACCGTGGAAGGGCTCAGAAAGGACACGCTGCAGGGGGACCGGGCCATTATCGATATTGCAAGAGCCATGGGAGGAAACATTGAGACCGCCGATGAAGGGGTTGTGGCCAGGAAATCCCGGACCAGGGGGATGACCATTGATGCGTCACAGTGTCCGGACCTGGTGCCGATTCTGACAGTTCTTGCCGCTCTCAGTGAAGGGAAAACCCGGATTGTCAATGCGTCGAGACTCAGACTCAAGGAGTCCGACCGCCTCAAGGCCATCGCCGAGGAGCTCAACAAGCTCGGGGCCCAGATTATAGAAAATCCTGACGGACTGGATATCTACGGGAAAGAACATCTCAAGGGAGGGGAGGTCGACTCCTGGAAGGATCACCGGATTGCCATGAGTCTGGCCATTGCCTCGATTCGGTGTACTGAAGCCGTCAGCATCCATGGAGCCCAGGCCATTGAAAAATCCTACCCGAACTTCTTTGAGCATTTCAAATCCCTAGGAGGTCTCATCATTGAATAGTACATGGGGCAAGCATATCGTATATTCACTTTTTGGAGAATCCCACGGGCCCATGATCGGCATCACCATCCATCATCTTCCCGCCGGGATTCCCCTGGATTTCCAAGCCATAAAAAAAGAAATGGACCGCAGACGTCCCGGCAGCTCTCCCCATACCACCCCCAGGAAAGAGGCTGACGATTTCAATATCATCTCCGGCTTTTTTGAGGGGAAAACCACAGGGGCACCTCTGACGGCCCTGATTGAAAACACTTCCCGACGTTCGGAGGACTATGACGTCCTCAAGGATGTCATGCGGCCCTCCCATGCGGATTACGGGGCTCATGTGAAGTACCTGGGATACAATGACCACCGGGGTGGCGGACATTTTTCAGGGAGGCTGACTGCGCCGGTGGTTTTTGCCGGAGCCATTGCCCGCCAGCTTCTCGGTTTGAAGGGTATCCGGATTGAAGGAGAAATTACCTCAGTCGCCCAGCAGAGCCTGGAAGGCTTCACCCCTCAGGAGGATATGAAGCGGGCTGTCAAAAAAGCCATGGCTGAAAACGATTCTTTGGGGGGAAGTCTTCAAATCAGGGGCACAGGGATTCCCGCGGGAGTGGGAGAACCCTTTTTCAATTCCGTGGAGAGCCAGCTGTCACATCTGTTTTTCGCCATTCCCGCTGTAAAAAGTGTGAGCTTCGGCCTGGGAGAGGGCTTTGCTTCAAAAAAAGGCAGTGAGGTCAGGGATGAAATGTTCTTTGAGAAGGAGGGGGTTGTCATCCCGGAGAATTTCAATGGGGGGGTCATCGGCGGCATTACCAACGGCATGCCCGTGGTAGCCAATCTGGTTATCAAGCCCACCTCGTCCATCAAACAACCCCAGAACACCATTAATGTCGCCACCAGGGAAAACACAACCCTCATCGTAGAAGGCCGCCACGATCCCTGCATTGTTCTCAGAGCGCTGCCCGTGGCTGAGGCCATGATGGCCATGGGGATTCTGGAGCTCTACATGGACTACGACTATTCAGGGAGGTGGCAGGAATGATCAGGGACATCAGAGAAAAAATCGATCTGATTGACGATGAGCTGGTGAAGCTCATCAGTCGTCGGATTGAACTGGTGGAGGAAGTGGCAGGCTACAAGATGGCCAACAATCTGGACGTCAAGGATACCGACCGGGAGCTTGAAATCAAGAGGCGGCTCCTGGGGCTGATTGAAAACAAAGACCATCAAGAGGAGATTCTCGCCTTGATGGAAGCGGTTTTTGATTTGAGTCGGAAGCGCCAAAGGGGCAGAATCAATGCGGAGGCCGTCATCGGCTATCAGGGGACCAAGGGCTCTTTCAGTGAGGAAATGGCGATTGACTACTTTGGTGAATCCATGGACAAAAAAGCCTATGAGACCTTTGAAGAGGTTTTTCACGCCCTGGCCAACAAGGAAATCACCTACGGGGTACTGCCCATTGAAAATTCCTCCACCGGTGCGGTGAAGGAGATCTACGATCTTTTGAATCGCTACAGCTTCTTTATTGTGGGGGAGCATTATCTGAAGGTCAACCAACATCTCATCGGCCTTGAAAATGCCAAGGTGGATTCCATCAAGGAGGTTTACTCCCATCCCCAGGGGATTGAACAATGCGAGCATTTTCTGAGCTATTATCCAGGCTGGAAAAAGGTGAGTTATCTCAATACCGCCATGAGTGTCGCGCTGGTGAAGAAGACCCAGGACCCCACAATTGCCGCCATAGCCAGCGAGCGGGCGGCGAAAATCCACGGGCTTCACATTATCAAAGACACTATCAATGACAACAAGCTCAACACCACCCGGTTCATTGTCATCAAGGGTGAGATGGAGGAGGACGCCTCCTTTGACAAGATCAGTCTGATGTTTACCACGGCCCACACCTCTGGCGCGCTCTATAATATTCTGGCCGTCCTTGCCAAAAACAACATCAATATGATGAAAATCGAGTCAAGACCCTTGAAACACCAGCCGGGACAGTATTTCTTCTTTGTCGATATCGAGGGGAAACTCGGAAATGAGAATGTCAAAAGAGCCCTTCGGGATATCAATGACCACAAGCGGTACTTTCGAGTACTGGGACATTACAAGAAAAAAGAAGGCTTCAGCAGCTGAAAAATCCCCTGCTTTGAGGGACAAGCAGGGGATTTGCTATTTCAGAAAATTGAGTGCGAAGCGGGCATAGAGTTCAGCACCGTGCGCCAGAGCCTCCTCGTCGATGTCAAATCGTGGATGATGGTGGGGGTGGAGGATGCCTTTGGCAGAATTTTGACAGCCCACGAAGGCGATGGCTCCTGGCAGGCGTTCGAGATAGTAGGCAAGATCTTCACTGCCGGTGGTTTTTTCGAAGAGGACGTTTCCCTCGGGTCCCAGGAATTCTTCAACGGATTGCCTGGCCAGGCTGCTGATATGGGAATCATTGATGGTGGGAGGCGTGCCGTGGTTGAAGTTGAGGCTGAAATTCCCCCGATAGGATTCGGCGATAAAGGTGCCGTAGCGATTGATAATCTCTGGCAGCTCGGCCCGGATTGCAGGGCTGAAGGTTCTAGCGGTCCCTGAAATTTTCGCCCTGGCTGCCAGAACATTGAACCGCGTTCCCGAGTCCACTTCGCCAAAGGTGAGGACTGTGGGTTCCAAGGGGCTGATTTCCCGGCTCATGAGGGCGTTGATGTTCATGATAAAGGCGGCGGCAATCAGGGCGGCATCCACTCCCTGGTTGGGCATGGAACCGTGTCCCCCCCTGCCTTCGATATGACATTCCACATAGTCCCCCGAGGCCATTCGAGGTCCGGCTTCCGCTGAGATTTGTCCCGTGGGAAGACCCATCCACAGATGAATTCCCAAAAGACCGTCAACATCCTCGAGTGCACCGGCTTCAATCATTTTTCTGGCACCGGCTACCAGCTCCTCGGCGGGCTGGAAAATCAGTTTCACAGTGCCTTCAAAGGTATTCTCCAGGGATTTGAGGACCCTGGCCGCACCAAGGAGCATGGCGGTGTGGCCGTCGTGACCGCAGGCGTGCATGACACCTTCCCGGGTGGACTTGTAGGGGACGTCATTTTCCTGGGTGACCATGAGAGCGTCCATATCAGCTCTCAGAGCAACGGTTTTTCCGGGTCTGGTGCCTTCAATGGTCCCGACAACTCCGGTTCCCGCCATGATTTCAAAGGAGATGCCCATGGCTTCAAGCTCCTCCTGGACCCGCTTCGAGGTTTCAAATTCTTCAAAGCTGGGTTCGGGATGGGCGTGGAAATGTCTTCTGAGGTCAATCATATACTGTCTTTGGGCTTTGATGCCTTCACTGATTGGATTCATGGGACTCACCGATTCAAAAAGTCGAGGGCGAACTGGGCGTAAATGCCAGCGGCATTCTTCAGAGCGTCTTCGTCGATATCAAATTTCGGATGGTGGTGGGGATAGTAGTCAAGCTTTGCCGTATTTTTGGAACCCACAAAGGCGAACATGGTAGGGGCTTTTTTTGAAAAAATACTGAAGTCTTCTCCGCCGGTGGTCTTCGGCACTTCAGCGACACCCGCTTCACCCAGTATTGAGATCACGGACTCCCTTGCGATTTTGGCCAGTTCCGGATCATTGATGGTGGGAAGCACCAGCTGGGAATAATCTAGAACTGCCTCGGCGCGATAGGCCTTGGCTGTATTCTGGACAATTCGATCAATCTGTTCTTCAAAGGCATCGTTGACCTCCATGCTGAAGCATCGGGTAGTGCCTTCGAGATAGGCTTCCCCTGGCAGAACGTTGAACCGGGTGCCTGACTTGAAAATGCCGATGGAGAGGACTGCGGGGTCCAGAGGACTGATTTCGCGGCTGACAATGGATTGAAGATTCATCAGGGTCGCAGCCCCCACCAGGGCCGCATCGACCCCTTGATTGGGCATGGAGCCGTGTCCCCCCTTGCCTTTGATTTTGATATTGAAGATGCCCGCCGAGGCCATGCGTCCGCCCGGCTCAACAGAGATTTTTCCTACCTCCAGATCATTCCACAGGTGAAGTCCGAAAACCGCATCACAGTCATCCACGACCCCGTCGTCGACGAGGGCCTGGGCACCTTTTGCCGTTTCCTCTCCCGGCTGGAAGAGAAGCTTGACGGTACCTTTTATTTCCCCTTCGAGGGATTTGAGGATTTTTGCCGCACTGAGCAGACCCGCAGTATGGCCGTCATGACCGCAGCCGTGCATGATGCCTTCATTCTGGGATTTGTAGGGGACGTCGCTTTCTTCAGTAAGCTCCAGAGCATCCATGTCAGCCCTCAGACCAATGGTTTTTCCAGGGGCTTGTCCCTTGATGACGCCGACCACACCGGTACCGCCGGCTTTGAAGCATTCAACACCCATTTTTTCGAGTTCTTCCATGACTCTTTTCTGGGTTTCATATTCCTTCATACTGGCCTCTGGATGGCTGTGGAAGTGTCTTCTCATCTCCACACCGTACGCAGCGACCTGATCCATTAATACTTTCACACTCATTTGATAGCCTCCCCTAGTTGAAGTATGGTTTCATAGATGACTTCGATGCCCTTTTGCAGATCCTCGTAATCGGTCCATTCCTCGGGACAATGGCTTCGCCCGTCCCGGCTGGGGACGAAAATCAGACCCACATCGGTGAAAAGCCCCATAATCATAGCGTCATGTCCGGCGCCACTGAGCATCATTTCATAGGAGAATCCCAAAGCCTCGGCATTTTCCCTGAAACTGGCCACAATCCCTTTTTCCATGGGGACCGGCTTGACGCCCAGAAGGATTTCAGTCTCATAGCTTACAGGAGTCCCCTGCGAAGCACTGTCCAGGGCCTCAGTGATTTTCCCGACAATTCTCTCAATGCTCTCTGAGTCCTTTGAGCGGATATCCACGACAAAGGTGACGGATTCAGGCACGATGTTTGAAGCGCCGGGTTTCACTTCCAGAACCCCCACAGTGGAAACACTGCCGTTTTTTTCAGCTACCGGGAAATCCGGAATCCGGGCAATTACCTGTGAGGCCACCACCAGGGGATCCGCCCGCATATCCATGGGGGTGGTGCCGGCATGGTCAGGCCGACCCTTGAGGGTGACTTTAAGCTGGGTAATCCCCACAATGAATTCCACTATGCCGATATCACTGCCCCTGCTTTCCAGAACAGGCCCCTGCTCAATGTGAAGCTCAATAAAGGCCTTGACCTGATCCTTTGTGCGCTTGGCTTTTTCGATTTCCCTGGGATTGAAACCGAAGGATTCAAAGGCTTCAGCCATGGAAATGCCGTCGGCATCCCGTCGTTTGAGCAGCAGCTCATAATCCACAAGGCCTGCCATGGCCCGGGAACCGAAAACGCCGGAGCCGAACCGCCCTCCCTCTTCTTCAATCATAGCGACAAATTCAATGGGATAGCGGGTCTGAATCTTCTCATCCTGGAGGGTCCGCATGATTTCCAGGGCCATGATGACCCCTGCGGGACCGTCGAAGTGAC
Source organism: delta proteobacterium ML8_F1 (assembly GCA_002029975.1). Taxonomy (GTDB): domain Bacteria; phylum Bacillota; class Clostridia; order Peptostreptococcales; family Acidaminobacteraceae; genus ML8-F1. The sequence goes on from LQBE01000015.1 coordinate 92,906, forward strand.
CGCCGTTCTTTACAGAATCAAAATGTGACCCGATCAGAATAGCGGGCAGGTCCTCTGTTCCGGCGCGTCTTCCAAAGAGGGAGCCGGCGGGATCCTCGTAAACGTTCAAGTCAAGTTTTTGAAGTTCCTTTCTCAGGTACTCCCGGGCGCCGCGGTCTTCCTCAGTCAAAGAAAACCGGGTCAACCCCTTTTCCGGCGTTGCGTTGAATTGTTGCAGATTTTCAAGATCCTGCTGAATGCGTTCGAGTCTGGTTTTCATAATTTCACTCCTAAAGACCCCTAATACTGCAAAGGGGTCCTTTTAATTGGTTGGTGGTTTAGAGCAGATTGACAAAGACACCGGCGATAATGACCGAAACGATGGTGACGGTGGTGAAGCCACCCACCAGCATTTTTGGCAGCATTTCGCTCATCAGGAAATCCTTCTCCTCCTCATTGTTGGCGAGGGCCTTCGAGGCTTCTTCGGTGAGAATATAGTTGGGGGGAAAACCGTAAAGGGCTGTCAAGGCTACGGCAAAGGACATTTCCTTGGTGTAACCCAGGAATCTTCCAAGAATCATAGAAAGGATTCCCATGCCGGTGACGCCCAGGAGAATGATGACAACCAGTGGCAGGGCGATTTGGGCGAGCATGGCCGGTGTCGCTTTGTTGAGTCCGGCAAAGACGAAGGCCATCAGGATGGTAATCAGGAATCCGAAGGAGCCTGACAGGTTGAGGGGTCTTTGTTCTACAAAGCCGATTTCCTGGGCGATGACGCCAAAAACCAGACACCAGACAAAGGCGGATATATTGAGATAGGGAGCGAGGAAACCGCCGAAGAGCACTGCAGCCCAGGCTGTAAGACCCAGCTTCATCAACAGGACATAAGTGGTCTGGTATTTTGCCGGGGTCGCAGGGAACAGTTTTTTGCTTTTTGCGACAGTTTTTTCAGTGTCGTCACTTTTGACATATTTGATTTCACCGCTTCGAAAGCCCTTGATAAGACGGGTGCCCTCTTTTTTGAGCATGACAGCGGTGAGGGGGTATCCGGCAAAGCCCTGCATGACGTAGGTGATGATGGCCAGAACCGCCAGGTCGGGAAGACCGGCATTGGTGGCGGCTTCACTCATGACCAGGGCGGCTACGACGCCGCCGGTGAGGGGGGGTGTTGCCGCTAAAGCGGTTTCAAAGTCGAAAAGGGCAGACCCGATGGTCATGACCATGCCCACGATGCCGACGATTCCAATCAGGGCGATGGCGATGGTCCGCCATTGGCCGGCCAGTTCCTTCACGGAGAGCATGGTCCCCATGTGGGTGATCAGAAGATACATGGACAGATAGACGATAGGCGTCTGGAAGCCGGCGATATCAACGATATCCGACGGAAAGAAAGTCCAGTAGCCAAACAGGAATAATAATGCCGTAACAAATACTGAAGGAATAAAGGCTTTGGTCTTGGTGGAGATGATATCACCCAAGGACAGGGCAATCAGTACGATTGAAAATGCCATCAATAAACTCATTAATAAATCCCCTTTCATTGCTTTCTATGGTGACGCCAGTGCAGTATTTAATGCATTATACCAAGGGAGGGCGGCTTTAAAAAGGTGTGTCATACCGAAGAAATAAGGGATAGTTTGTAAAAGCTTGAAAACTCTCAGGGGGGACCTGGGGGCGGGAAAGTTCAGTTGCTTTAAAAAAACATTCCATATATTAATAAAAAATTAAGAAAATTTCGAAAATAGCCCGGGAAGACCCCGTTGCCCTTTAAAAAATATAGCATTCATACTGAATAATATTCTATAAATTTGTGAAATTCTTGAATTTTATGTTTTCAGAGAAGAAAATGTGGGTTAAATTTAGGTAAATTTCGTTAACAATCGGGTAATAGTTTAATACTATGGAATCGGGGTGATGAACGGTGAATCAACTATACGGGGCCATTGACTTGGGTTCCAACAGCATCAAAATGAAAATCGTCCAATATGTCGATTCAAGTTTCAAGTGTCTGGAGAATATCACCAAGGAAGTCGATATCGGAGAGGCGGTATTCACCAAGGGTTATCTCAAGCACGACAAGGTTGAGGAAATCATCAGCGTGCTGGAATATTTCAAACAGGTCATGGAAACCTACGAGGTTGAGCGGTACCGCGCAGTAGCCACCTCGGCCATGCGCTTTACTGAAAACAGCCAGAATATCATGGAACTGATTCTGATGAAAACGGGGTTCAAGGTAGAAATACTCGAAGACACCGTGGAGAAATTCATTACCTATAAATCCATCCGGGACAACGTACCCGGTTTTCAGGAGATTCGACAGGGGTCCCTGCTGGTGGAACTCAACACCGGCAGCTGCGATGTCAGTATGTATCTGAAGAACAGACTGGTGATGAATGAGGAGTTTTTTCTGGGCACCAAGATTCTGAAGAATCTGATGAAACAGATTGAGGCCATGAATGTCAATTATCTGCCGGTGGTGGGGGAATTTATTGAAGCCAGGACAAATCACATTTTCCGGATGATCAAGAACAAGAAAATCCATCACTATCTGGTAGTGGGCGGGGAAGTCAAACCCATGAAGGACCTCCTCTTCGGGGGTAGTGATGAGATTCTCCGCAGGGATTTTGAAAAGGTTTATCAAAGAATTACCACAGACCACAGGGAAATCAGACACCTGGTGGAGGAGAAGGGGGTGGACTGGTATGAACTGGTCTCTACCGTACTTCTCTACCACACCTTTTTCAAACTGGTGAAGACTGATGTCATGGTACCGGTCAATGTCAATCTTCGTGACGGAATCATTGCCGGGCTCATCGAAGAGGACTATCAGTTGAACCGCTATCAGCTTTTCAACCAGGATACGATTTTTCTGGCGACAAGCATTGCCAAGCGATATAAGACCAATCTTCCCCATGTCAAGTGGATTCAAAAGAATGCTCTGATTATTTTCGGGGAAATGAAACAGCACTACCCCTTTGACGAGAGGGATGAGGTGATTCTTCAACTCAGCGCCCTTCTTCATGAAATCGGCAAGTTCACCCGGATGAAGGACTACATGAATACTTCCTTTTCGAAAATCAAAAATTTGAGTGTTCTGGGAATTACAGAAGAGGAGATGAAACTCGTAGCCTACGTTTGTCTGATGATGATCAGCCCCAAGGATTTCAAAAAGAACGAAAATGCCGTCATGGTCAGGGAGGATCAGATAAACCGCATCTTCAAACTCGGGGCTATCCTTTCCCTGGCGGATGCCCTGGACAAAAGCAAACGGCAGAAAATCACTCTGACCAGGGTGACCCTGTCCGATGGGGACCTGAAACTGACGGCCCAGGCCCAGGAGGATGTCACTCTGGAGTACTGGGACTATGAGCAAAAGAGAAGATTTTTCATCAACACCTATGGGATTCATCCCCGATTGGAGTTTGTATAAATGGAAAAGCTTTTTTTCAACCGTGAACTGAGCTGGCTGAATTTCAATGAGAGGGTTCTCATGGAGGGAAGGGACAGTTCCCTTCCCATTCTGGAGAGGCTTAAATTCAGCGGCATTTTTTCAAACAATCTCGACGAATTTTTTATGGTGAGGATGGGTTCCATCAAGGAGCAGATCAGGGCCGGCTATGAAGAAGAGGATTCCTCCGGGGATTCCCCCCAGGTGATTTACGAAAAGATTGTCGGGAGGGTGAAGGAGCTGGTGGCCCTGCAGCATGAAATCACCCGGGAGTGCCTGGAGGCATTGAAGACCCGGGATATTGAAATACTGGAGGTTTCTGAAGTTGAAGAGGACTTCCAGACAAGGATTTTCCAGTATTTCCATGCCCAGATTTTCCCTGTGCTGACTCCCATGGCAGTGGACTTTTCCAGACCCTTCCCTTATATTTCAGGAAAGGCTCTGTATATAGCCGCGCGCATTAAAGTGGCGGACAAATCCCAGCTGGCCATTGTCCAGATTCCCCAGATTCTGCCCCGGTTGATTCCCTTCAAAGAGCAAGGGAAAACCGCCTACCTGCTCTTAGAGGACATTATTCTTTCACAGTTGGACAAGCTTTTCCCGGGGCACTCCGTGGAAAGTGCCGGGATCTTCAGAATCACCCGCAATGCGGACTTGGAACTGATTCAGGATGTGGCGGATGATCTGCTCCTGGTCATCGAAGAAGCGGTTAAAAAGCGCAAATGGGGGGAGGTCATCCGTCTTGAAATCAAGGAAGGCACAGACCCCTGGATACAGCGGGTGCTTCAGTCGGCATTGTCAGTGAATTCCAATGAAATCTACCAGATTCCCGGGATGATGGAACTCACTGCGTGGCTGGCCTTTTCTCCTCCGAAGGGTCGGGAGGCCCTGGCTCAAAAGCCCTACAAAGCCAAAAGAAATCCCCAGATGACCAAGGGGAATATCTTCAAGCTGATTCGGGAGGGGGATGTTTTCGTGCATCATCCCTATGAATCCTTTGATGTGGTAGTGGACCTGGTTCAAAAGGCCAGCGAAGACCCCAAGGTCCTGGCTATTAAACAAACCCTCTACCGGGTGAGCGGAGACTCCGCCATTATCAGGGCTCTCGAGACCGCGGCAGAGCGGGGCAAGCAGGTGACGGTCCTGGTGGAACTGATGGCCAGATTCGATGAGGAGAACAATATCTCCTGGGCAAAGCGTCTGGAGAAAAAGGGCGTCAACGTAATCTATGGACTGGTGGGCTACAAGACCCATTCCAAAATCACCCTGATTGTCCGCAAGGAAATGAAGGAAATCAGAAGATATGTGCATCTGGGGACCGGCAACTACAACAATATCACGGCCAAACGCTACACGGACATGGGATACTTTACCGCCAAGGAGAGCTACGGCTCAGACGCCTCCATGTTTTTCAACATGATTTCAGGATTTGCCAATGAGGTCGTGACCCATACCCTTGTCGTGGCCCCCTACAATCTGAGGGAGAAGTTCTATGAACTGATTGACACAGAGGTGGCAAACGCCCGGATGGGAAAAAAAGCCCGGATCATTGCCAAAATGAACGCCCTCGTGGATGACGGGATGGTGGACAGACTCTATGAGGCTTCAAAAGCCGGGGTACGGATTGAGTTGATTGTCCGGGGCATCTGCACGCTGGTTCCCGGTGTCCAGGGACTCAGTGAGAATATTCAAGTAAAGAGCATCATCGGCGAATTTCTGGAGCACTCCAGAATCTATTATTTCTATAATGACGGCCGGAATGAGGTTTATCTGTCAAGTGCTGACTGGATGACAAGGAATCTCAACCGAAGAATCGAGCTGCTGTTTCCTGTGCAGGATCCTGTTATTGCCAGGAGGATTCGTCTGATTCTGCAACTCTATCTGGGAGACAACGTGAAATCCTGGCGGCTCGATTCCCATGGAAACTATTTGAAGGTGTCCGGGGAGGGGGAAAAGGCACTCTGGGCCCATGAAATCCTCAAGGAACTGCAGTACAAGGACAATGAGAGCTTCATCGCATATCTGAAGGAAAGAATGTGATTGTTTGGATCAGAAAATCGCCATAATAGACCTGGGTTCCAATTCAGTGAGGATGAACCTGATGGCCATCAATGAACGGGGAGGATACGGCATTCATGACTCCGCCAAGGAGATGGTGCGCCTGAGTGAGGGGCTTGAAAAGGACAACATGCTCAAGCCCCGTCCCATGGAGCGGACCATCAAGGCCATGGCGTATTTCAAGAAGCTGATTGAAATCAACGAGGTTGAGGAAATTCACGTTCTGTGTACTGCGGCAGTGCGTCAGGCCGACAATCGAGAGGTCTTCATCGAGAGGGTCAAGGCACAGGTGGGCCTGGACCTGAGGGTTCTCAGCGGCGAAGAGGAAGCCTATTATGATTATCTGGGGGTCATCAATGCCATGGATCTGGAGGATGCCCTGATTATCGATATCGGCGGGGCGTCCACTGAAATCATCTGGGTGAAAGACCGTCGTCTTGAAAAATCCGTGAGCCTGCCCTATGGTTCTGTCAATCTCACTGACCGCTTTGCCTCCATCAAGGACCAGGAACGTCGTTACAGGCAGGCGGAGCTCTTTATGAAAAAAACCATCAAGGGACTGGACTGGATCAAAAAAACCAAGAAACTTCCCATCATCGGTCTTGGCGGCAGCATCCGGGCCCTGGGGAAAGTGGACCGCAACCGCAACGGTTTTCCCATCAGGAATCTTCACAATTACCGAATGACGGCCCGGGAGGTCCAGGAGATTTTTGAGATGATTGGTCAAAAAAATGAAAAGGACCTGTCTCAGATCGAGGGAATCAACTCGAAAAGGGCGGATGTCATCGCCCTGGGACTGATGCCCTTAAAGGCCCTGCTCAGCATTGTGAAATCTTCAGAGATGCGCATCAGCGGCAACGGGCTCAGAGACGGTTATTTCTACAAAACCTATTTTGAGCGCAGGCAATGGCCCCTTGTGGTGGAAGATGTGCTGGAACACAGCATCATGAATCTGATCAACCGCTTCGGGGTGCAGAAGGAACACGCCCATCAGGTCAAGAATATTGCCTTGTCGCTCTTCGATCAAACACGGACAATCCATGATTTTGGTGAAAGTCACCGCCGGGTGCTAAAGGTGGCTTCCTTAGTTCATGACATCGGGATGCACATTGACTACTACGACCACCATATCCACGGCATGTACCTGCTGCTCTACGGAAAAATTCACGGGCTGAGCAACTTTGAACAGATTGCGGTGGCTTACCTGGTGGGAAACCACCGTCGGGATGAGATCAAGAACCCCCTAGAGGAGTACCGGGGAATTTTCACCCCGGTGGACAGGGAAATCTACGCCAAACTGGGAATTTTTCTGAAAATGGCGGAACAGTTGGATCGTTCCTTAAGCAGCAATGTAAAAAATATCGAAGTTGAGATAAAAAAGGATGTCGCCTTACTCCATCTCTACGGTGAAGAATATCCGGAACTCGATATCCTGTCCGCCCTTTACTATGCGCCCCTGTTTAAAAAGCAGTTCAACATGGAACTTGAAATTCTCTATGCCGGGGCATAGCCGTCCCTGCCCGGGGGGCCTCGCCGGGGCGCCTGGGAAACACAAAAAAACCGAACCCACCGCCAACAGTCTGCAACTGTTAGTGATGGGTTCAGTTTGTGTGAGTTTGGTGCCGAAGGCAGGACTCGAACCTGTACGAACATAATGTTCACTAGAACCTGAATCTAGCGCGTCTGCCAATTCCGCCACTCCGGCCTGTCTGAATACCATTCTACTGAATTCTCCAGGATTTTTCAAGATATTTCGTCAATAAAGAGCAGGTTTATTAAAAAAAACAATTTTTTTCGTCCCCGGGACAAAACATGATAGAATAAAAAGGATGAACGGTGCCGTAAAGGCATGGGACTTATTGATTATTTAAAGGGGGAAACGGACTAGTGGAAGGCAATACAATTAAAATCATCGTGCTGTCGATGTACCTGCTGGGCATGATTTATGTGGGGTTTGTCTATTTCAAAAGAACCTCGGATTTTTCTGATTATGTCCTGGGTGGCAGGAAACTGGGGAGCTGGACGGCCGCCCTATCGGCCCAGGCCTCGGACATGAGCGGGTGGCTGCTGATCGGCCTGCCCGGAGCGGCCTACATAGCGGGGCTTGAAGCAGCCTGGATAGCCATAGGGCTGGGTATCGGAACCTACATCAACTGGAGGGTCGTGGCCAGACGCCTTAGGAGCTACACGGAAATCGCCGGGAATTCTCTGACGCTGTCGGATTATTTTGAAAACCGCTTCAGAGACGACACCCATATTCTCAGGCTGGTCTCCTCTTTGGTAATCATCCTTTTCTTTGCAGTCTATACCTCGGCCCAATTTTCAGCGGGGGCCAAGCTTTTTGAAACCCTTATGGGCATCGATTACACCGTGGCATTGATTCTCGGGGGCATTGTCATTATCGCCTATACCTTCCTGGGAGGATTCATGGCAGTTTCCTTCACGGACTTTATCCAGGGGATGCTGATGTTTTTTGCTCTGATTATTGTTCCTTTCGTTATTCTGGCGGAACTGGGGGGGATTGAGGCTGCAGGCATCGCCCTGAAGGAAGTGGATCCCAATTACATGAATCTCATCCGGGCCACAGAGGGCGGTGGCGTACTTCCTGTCATTGCCATCGTATCGAACCTCGCCTGGGGGCTGGGCTACTTCGGGCAGCCCCATATCCTCGCCCGTTTCATGGCCATCGGCAGCACGGACTTTATAAAAAAAGCCAGATGGATTGCCATGGTCTGGGTGAGTCTCACCCTGGGAGCGGCGGTTTTTATCGGGATTCTCGGAAGGGTGTACATGCCCGATATCTCTGATCCGGAAAAGATTTTCATGTTCAGCGTGGATGTGCTTTTTGTGCCGGTAATAGCCGGTGTTTTCCTGGCTGCGATTCTGGCGGCCAGTATGAGTACCGCTGATTCCCAGTTGCTGGTCACGGCCTCCTCAATATCAGAGGATATTTTCAAGAAATACATCAGGAAAGAGGCTACCGATGCGGAAATGATCAAGGTGGGGCGTCTGTCGGTGGTGGCCATTGCCCTGATTGCCATGGTCATTGCCATCGATCCCGAAAGCTCGGTTTTCGGTCTGGTATCCTATGCCTGGGCCGGCCTCGGAGCCTCCTTCGGACCGGTAATCATTGCCTCCCTCTTCTGGCGAAGGGCCAATAAATGGGGGGCGATAGCGGGAATGGTCACCGGAGCGGTGTCAGTGGTGGCCTGGACTCAAATCGCCGGAATTTCCCAGGCGGCAATTTTTGACCTTTATGAAATCGTGCCCGCCTTCCTGCTGTCAGGGCTCGCAATTTTTGTGGTTTCCTTGTTAACTGAAGCGCCGGAGGAGGCTATCCTTGCCGAATACGACCGGATGGCACACTAGGGAGCCTGTAGGCCCGTAAAAGAAAAAGGGACCCCGGTCATCATCCGGGGTTCCTTTCCTTGTTTTCATAGCTTTCCAGTTGTTTTTTCAGGGTTTTGAAATCCTCCCAGGCCTCCTTTTTATAGGATGGATTTCGCAGCAGGGCTGCCGGATGGAAGGTGCCCATGAACAGGGTGTCTCCCTTGTGGATCCATTTGCCGTGATCCCTGGTGATTTTAAAATCTGGATGAATCAGCGTGGTGGCGGCTATCCGGCCCAGGGCCACTACGATTTTCGGGTGGAGTTCCTTGAACTGGGATCTCAGGTAGGGAAGGCAGGCCTCTCTCTCTACGGGTTCGGGATCCCGGTTGCCCGGGGGACGACATTTGACGATGTTGGTGATATAGACCGATTCCCTGGGGATGTCGACGGCTTCCAGAATGTTGCTTAAAAGAGCTCCGGATTTTCCCACGAAGGGGATCCCCCTGGCATCCTCCTCTTCACCGGGGGCCTCGCCGACGAAAAGAATAGTCGGATCACTGGGACCCTGGCCAAAAACACTGTGGGTCCGGGTTTCGCCCAGGGGACATTTTTTGCATCTTTTGACGACTTGTTCCAGCACTTGCAGGGTGTTCACAATACATTTCCTCCTTGTAGGTTGACTTGGGCTGCAACTGTGACGCTCTTGGAGAGGATTCCTGGTAAAAACCAGGAGCAGTTGAGGGGTCTTGAGGAGTTGTCCCTAGAGTTTTTTCTGAATGGAGGCCAGATACTCACGGGTCAGGGTGTATTTTTCAAAAGAGGACTTCGAGAGAATCATGGCCGTGATGGTGCCAAGGGGAAGCAGCAATCCCAGGGCATAGAGTGTGAAGGGGGTCTGGGTGGCCAGACTGGAGTCAAAACCGATCAGGTCCAGGAGGAGGCCGAAGCAGAATATTCCCAGGGCCTGGGAGATTTTATAGCCGAAGTTGAGCAGTCCGTAGTAGACCCCCTCATTTCTGACACCGTGGATGTGTTCTTCTATGTCAACCGTATCCGCCACCATGGAAAAGGGAAGGGAAAAAAGCCCGCTGGTGCCGAAACCCACAATGACCGCATAGAGAAGCATCACTTCAAAGTGGCCCGAAACGAAATCCTTGAAAAGGACCATGATGAAGAGCAGACTGCTGCCGGCAATGGCGATTTTGAGCCCGGCAATCACGACGTTTTTTTTGTCGTGTTTTTTGGAGATGAAGACCCAGAAGGGTTGAAAGAGGATGCTCATTAGAAACTGCACTCCGAAAATCGTGGCAATCTCTACATTGTTAAAGACAAAGGTGTAGGTGAAGACATGGAGGCCGATGGTGCCGATCAGGGCGGCGGCAAGATTGGTGAAGAGGTAGCCCAGGAGAACGGATCTGAACTGGGGTTCTTTCAGGGCGAAGTTGACCCGGGTCAAAAAAAGGCTGAAATTGGGGCGGTCCTTCTTGTCGTCCCGGCTGCGGTAACCGGCAGTGGTGAAATAGGTGAAGAGCCCTGTGAAGAGGGTGAGACCCGAAACCGTGAGGGCCATATTGCGATAGGCATCCGGATTGAGCTGTCCCAGGGGATAATCCAGGGAAGGTTTGAAGAAGACCAGCATGCCGATGGCGGTGACTGAAAGAATTGAAAGAATAAAGAAAACAGTTTTAACCCCCTGGATGGCGCTGCGGTTGTCGTAATCCATGGTCATTTCAGCACCCAGGGCGTTGTAGGGGGTGGCATAAACGGTGATAAAGGTCTTGTGGAGCAAAAGGATGACAAAAAGCCACAGGAATTTAATGGTGGGACTCAGGGAGGGGTTGACCGTCCACAGGGCGTAGTTGCCCGCCACCATGAGAAGGGTGCCCAGGAGAAGATAGAGATGGCGTTTTCCCAGAGAGGAACGGGTGTTGTCGGAGATATAACCCATCAGGGGATCGCTGACACCGTCCCAGAGCACGCTGAGGGACACCATCAGACCGATCCAGCCGCCGGGCAGTCTCAGGACCGCCGTCCCGTAGAAAATCAGATAGGATGAAATCATCTGGGTAGTCAGCCCGTAACCGTAAACGCCGATGCCGTAACCCAGCTGATGGGAGAAGGGAACCTTGCTTTTTTGCATTGAATCACCATTTTCCTGGGATTTCACTTGAGTTTCCGCTCAAGTGACTGGATTAATCGGGACAAATACTTTATACTTGGAGTGAAGGCCAAAGATTAAAGAATAAAGGGGTAAATTATGAATGAAGACAAGCGCATCGCTGTTTTGATTGATGCCGACAATGTATCAGACAAGTACATCAGATACATCATTGATGAAATTTCAAACCACGGGACACCTACCTACAAAAGGATTTACGGGGATTTCACCAGGTCCCAGATGACTTCCTGGAAGCAGGTGCTTCTTAACCATTCTATCATACCAGTTCAACAATACAGTTACACCACAGGAAAAAATGCCTCGGATGCGGCGCTAATCATCGACGCCATGGACATCCTCTATTCTCAGAACGTGGATGGTTTTTGTATAGTCTCCAGCGACAGCGATTTCACGAAACTGGCGGCCCGGCTGAGAGAGTCCGGCATGCTGGTAATCGGCATGGGGGAAAAGAAGACCCCGAAACCCTTTATTGCCGCCTGTGAAAGATTCAAATACCTTGAGGTCCTTGCCTCCATGGCAGACAAGACCGAGGAAGTGCCGACCACAAAGAGCCCCCCCGCCACCGATGATTCAAAGAACGGAATGACCTCCAAGACCCAGCTGGTGGAAACCATCAGAACCATTATCAATGAGGTGTCCGACGAGGATGGCTGGGCCTACCTTGGGGAGATTGGAAGCATCCTCAACAAGAGATACCCTGATTTTGACACCAGAAACTACGGTTTTACCAAGCTGACGCCATTTGTCTCTTCCATGAAGAACTTTGAAGTCAGATCAGTGAAAACTTCCAATCCCAACATAACTTTGAAATATGTCAGAAATAAAAAATAGACCTTGTTAAAAATTTGGCGACATGTTACAATGTGACAAATCATATGGACCGGATGATGGCAGTGGAAGAGGAATTCGACCGTTGCCGGACGGGACTCTGGAGAGACTCTTTAAATAGAGCACCGAAGGGGAAAGCGTTCGTTTTGAAAAGAACGTCAAACTCTCAGGTAAAAGGACAGAGAAAAGGGCTTTTAGTTGACGAGCCTTTTTATCTGCCTGCCTGAGACTGGAAAACCGGTCTTTTTTATTTTTTTGTCAGAAAAGGAGGAAAGTCGAATGAAAGCTATTGTCAATGTCGTGGGCAGGGACAGACTGGGAATCATAGCCGAGGTGTCTGGGGTCCTGTATCAGAAGCGGGTGAATATTCTTGATTTGTCCCAGACCATCATGGAGGACTACTTCACTATGGTCATGCTGGTGGACCTGGGTCAAATGGAGGGCTCCTTCAAGTCCTTGAAGGAATCCTTAAGGGCATGCTCTGAAAAAATCGGGATGTCCATAAGGATTCAGGAGGAGTCGATTTTCAAAGCCATGCATCAGGTGAATTTTGGGGGTGAGACCCTTGACTGACATGAAATCAATCCTGGAGACCATCCGGATGATTGAGAAGGAAAAACTTGATATCAGGACAGTCACCATGGGAATCTCCCTTTTGGACTGTGCCCATGAGGATGGGGCCCGGGCCCGGGAAAGGATTTACAAAAAAATTACAACTCTGGCCAGGGATCTGGTGGCGGTGGCGGACCAGATTGAAGAGGAGCTTGGGATTCCCATCATCAACAAGAGAATTGCAGTGACTCCCATCAGTCTGATTGCCGGTGCCACTGGGGAAGAGGACTACACGGCTTTTGCAAAGACCCTTGACGATGCCGCAGAGGCTGTGGGGGTCAATTTCATCGGAGGCTTCAGTGCCCTGGTTGAAAAAGGCATCTCAAACAGCGACCGGATTCTGATGAAGAGTCTTCCCGGGGCGCTGGCCAGTACTCAAAGAGTCTGCGCCTCAGTCAACGTAGGGACCACAAAGGCCGGCATCAATATGGATGCCGTCAAAACCATGGGGCAGACTATTCTGGACGTGGCGGCAATGACCAGGGACCAAGAGAGCATCGGCTGTGCCAAACTGGTGGTTTTTGCCAACGCTGTGGGAGACAACCCCTTTATGGCCGGGGCTTATCACGGCGTCGGAGAGGCCGATGCGGTCATCAACGTGGGCGTGAGTGGTCCAGGGGTCATCAAGGCCGCTTTGGAGCGGGTGAGAGACCAGCCCATTGACGTGGTGGCCAGGGTCATCAAGGAAACCGCTTTTAAAATCACCCGGGCGGGACAGTTAGTGGGAGAAGAGGTGAGCCGTCGGCTTGGCGTTCCCTTTGGCATCATGGACCTGTCCCTGGCCCCGACACCTGAAATCGGGGACAGTGTGGCCAGAATCCTGGAGGAAATCGGCCTTGAGGCCTGTGGAACCCATGGGACCACAGCGGCTCTGGCGCTGCTCAATGATGCCGTGAAAAAGGGGGGCATCATGGCCTCAAACCATGTAGGGGGCCTCAGCGGCGCCTTCATCCCGGTCAGTGAAGACGAAGGGATGATTGCAGCGGTACAGGGAGGGGCGCTGACCTTTGACAAGCTTGAAGCCATGACCTGCGTCTGTTCGGTGGGTCTGGACATGATTGCCATTCCCGGAGACACCCGGGCGGCCACGATTGCCGCCATGATTGCCGACGAGGCAGCCATCGGGGTCATCAATAATAAAACCACCGCCGTGCGGGTTATTCCGGCATGGGGTAAAACCACCGGGGACATGGTCCATTTCGGCGGACTGCTGGGGTATGCCCCGGTGATGAAAGTTAACAGTTTCGGTTCAGAGGCTTTTATCCGTCGTGGGGGCAGGATTCCGGCGCCGGTGCACAGCTTTAAAAACTGATAAAAACGACAAAAAAGCGACTATTATTGGGAGTTGTTTTGTGAAATTCAAGAATTAGCTGTAAAAATAAAGGGTAAAGGTGAAGGGAGGCCGAAATAAGCCTGTGAAGGCAATAAAGTGAAGGAAGGATGGGACCATGAAAAAAGTCTTATTGAAAAATGCAAAAGCCATTGTGACCTGTGATGACAGGGACCGTCAACTTTTTGGCTATGATCTTCTGATTGAGGCGGGGACCATCACCGCCATTGAAAAAAACCTTAAAGATCCGGATGCTGAAGTGATCAATGCCGAAGATCTCTGGGTCTATCCGGGGCTGGTGAACACCCATCACCATTTTTATCAGGTGCTCACCCGGAATATCCCGGAAATTCAAAAACTCGAGCTTTTTGACTGGCTGCTGTGGCTTTACGAAAGATGGCGCTATCTGACCTCGGACATGCTCCACGCCGCTGCCATGGTGGCCATGGCAGAGCTTGTCAAGTACGGCGCCACGACGATTTTCGACCATCACTATGTCTTCCCTCAAGGGGAGGAAAACCTGATTGACAGAGAATTTGAAGCCGCCGCGACCTTGGGTGTCCGGCTTCATGCCAGCAGGGGATCCATGTCCCTGGGGAAATCCCATGGGGGACTGCCGCCTGACGATCTTGTTCAAAGGGCGGAAGATATTTTGGCCGACAGTGAAAGACTCATCAGGAAATACCATGATTCCTCCCATGGTGCCATGACCCAGGTGGTTTTGGCTCCCTGTTCCCCTTTTTCAGTGGACCGGGAAATTATGGTAAAGAGTGCGGCCCTGGCCAGGAAATACGGTATCAGGCTGCACACCCATCTTGCAGAAACTGCGGATGAAGTGGATTTCTGCATTAAAACCCTGGGAGACAGGCCCCTGGGCTATATGGAAAGTGTCAACTGGGTGGGAGAGGACGTTTTCTACGCCCACGGCATATTCTTCAATGATGAAGAGCTCGAGCGCCTGGCCCAGACCGGGACCGGCATCGCCCACTGTCCGATTTCCAACATGAAGCTCGCTTCAGGGGTGGCAAGAATCAGTGAAATGCTTCCCATGGATATCCCGGTGGGACTCGCCGTGGATGGCAGTGCCTCTAATGACAGTTCCAATCTGCTTGCGGAAATCCGGTCCGGCTACCTGCTCCAAAGACTTGCCTACAAGGAAAAAGCGCCGTCAGCCTATGAATTTTTAAAAATCGCCACCAGGGGGGGAGCTAGAATTCTGGGCCGGGAGGACATCGGTTCCCTTGAAGTTGGAAAATGCGCCGACATGTTTTTCGTCAAAAGTGACAGCGTCAATTATGCCGGATGTGCTGATGACCCCGGGGCAGTACCCGGGGTGACGGGGATCAATGAGCCTGTCTTTATGACCATGGTGGGGGGCGAAATCATCTACAGGGAGGGTGAATTCACCCACATCAATGAGGAGGACTACGTCCGCAGGGTCAATGATTTTTCAAAGGTGCTGAGATGACCAGGGGCTTTTTCAGGCCGGGCCCCTTTGCAGAGCATCCAAAGACGGGACACATCCTGAACCCGGTCAAAAGGAAGTGTATCAAGTATGCCGGCTAGAGGACAGCGAAGCAAGATGAACCAGCCTCCGGGGACACTGACCTATACGGGACAGTACACCCAGGAGCCCTTTGCCATGGAGCTCTTTGTCTACACTCCTGAAGGGGTGGACCGGGTGGCCCTTGAGCGCATTGAAGATATTGAAGGGTACCGTGGCTTCAAGTGGCTCAATGTCGTGGGGATCTGCCATGTTCCGGAAGTGGCCGGGGTCGGAAGATATTTTGACCTTTCAGACCTTTTGATGGAGGACATTTTTCACGTATGGCAGAGAAGTCGTCTGGACATTGAAAAAGACCATCTGTTTTCCATCCACAAAATGATTTATCTCGAGGCACAGCATCTGGTCATGGAGCACCTTTCCATGGTGGTGATGAAAGACACCCTGGTCACCTTCCAGGAAGTGAAGACGGACATTTTCAATCCCGTCTGAGAACGTCTTTTTGACCAAAAGAGCAATGTGAGAAACAGAGGCACGGATTATTTGTATTTCGCCCTCCTCGATGTTCTTTCGGACCGCTATTATGGGATTGTTGAGGACCTTTCCCAGGAAATCGAATATCTGGAAAACACGATGCTGCAGATACGGGATCAAAAGGGAGAAAGGATACACGGCGTCAAAAAATCCCTCATCTGGATTAGAAACGGTGTTTTTCCAGGGAGGGATATTGTCAGGGAACTCACCCAGACAGAGTCATCTCTGATCAAAGACGAGACCAGGGTTTTTTTCGAGGATCTGCTCAGCCACCTGGACCAGATTGTGGACATGGTGGGCATCTACCGGGAAATCGCCCAGAGCCTTAATGACACCTTCGATGGCTTGACCAACCAGCAAATGAATCGCATTATGACCATCCTCACAATTTTCTCAGCGGTATTTATTCCCCTGTCCTTTCTTGCCGGGGTTTTCGGCATGAATTTTGTCCACATGCCTATTTTTGAATGGACCGGTGGTGTCTACTTTTTTGTAATCCTTTGCATTGCTCTGGCCTCGGGGATGCTGGGGTATTTCAAATATCAAAAGTGGCTGTAGTCTCAAAGGGCATCGATCAGTTTGTCGAGGGTGTCCATGACGTAGAGGGGATTTTTTTGAATCAGAGGGACCTGGTTCCACAGGTGGTCAAAGTAGTATTCAAAGGCCACTGTGGTGGTAAGGTCAGTTCCGAGAAAATACTCCCGGGTAGCCACTGGATTGTAGGTGACGACAAATTTTCTTGATGCAATAATGAGATTTACCGGAAACAGCAGGGAAATGTCAGCCTCCTGGATAAAGGCAAACTGAATCAGACTGTCGGAGCGCATTTTTTCCTTGATGGATTCAAAAATTTCCCTGAGCTCCGGACGGGTGATGTGAACCGGTTGACCGGCAAGATAACTCAGGGTTTCAATTCTGATCTGGTCGAGATTCCCGAGCTGATTGTAAAGGTCGATATTGTAGAGGATTTTTATAGAATTGGTGGCGAGGGCATTGAGTTCCGCCTGGAATTCAAGAATCCGGGTGATGTGTGTTTCCTGGATGCGGTGTCTTTGAAGAACCCTGACAATCAGTTCTGGAGGAAAATGGATGAGATTGGGCATAAAGGAATAGATGAAGTAGTTGTTGGGTTCCCGGATATAGCCTTCGAGTTTTTCTCTCAGCCCGTCAAGTCGGGCAAGAGGGAAGGGGATGAACAGGGGCTGGGAGCTTTTCAAATAGTTTTTGAAAATCTCCGTGTAGGATTTCACAGAAAAAGGGTCGGTGTACACCGCCGTGTAGCGGTCGTCGGGGTCGGAAGAGTAGTTCACGCTGTACAGGACTATCTTGTCCCGGACAATCAGCAGGGTGAGTTTGTGATTGTTTTCGCAGGGCATATTGTTGGAAAAGGTAGTCACATTGTGATGGGTGAAAAATGAAATCCAGTGTTTCAAGGATTCAGGTTCGAGAAAAATGCGGTGGTTCACGCCGTTAATCAGGGTGAATTCATGGGCCTGATGGAGAATCTCCAGAATCTTGTTGTTCCATGAGTGGAGAAAATCAGAATCCTTCAGCAGCCATTTGAGGTCCTCCTGGGAAAAGAACAGGAGTTTTTCAGTGGCACTGCTTTGCACTGTCATATCGAGAATCTGTTCAAAAGCCTCCCGGGCCCCTTCAAGTCCCCTGAAAAAACGCACAGGGTAATCAAAAACCCGCCTGGTCGGGTCCATGGGCAGTGAAGACTCCCGGGACGGGGGGTTCAGGTGTGAGACATCATCCATCAGAAAGCGTTCGACGCTGTGTCGCAGCTGGGTCAGATTGTGGATAGGCTCCTCCTGGGAGGCGAAAATTCTTTTAAGGATATGGTAGTGGTTAGTCTGGTCGACTTTCAGAAAATAATCCACCAGGTCGCTGAAATACGGGGACCGGTAATTGAGGATTCTTTTTTTGTTTTTCCATTTACTGATCAGCGAGACATCTGTGTGGATGGCGCTGGCAAGTTCCCTGCCGCTGATATTCAGGGCATCCATCAGATAACCCAGATGGCTTTTGTAGGAATCGTTCAATTGGAGTCACCTGCCTTCCTGGTGTCTTGATTATCCCATGGTGTCAATATATTGTCAATTATCCAATATTGACAATCCAGGGGTTTGACTTCTCAAAATGATTTAAAGACATTAAAATGAACACATAGTTGCTAATATACGCCATATTGGAATCTATAATGTGAAAGCCGGTGTCTGCCGGTTTTTTTTGTTGTCAAAAAAAGGACCGTCATTTGATGAGGTCCTTTGCTGCAATTCAGGCAATTCTTGACAAACCGGGTTGCGGTTTTTCCGACGGTTGTTCCTTGAAAAGATTCAGGGGTTTTCCCACAGGCAGGACAATTCTTTTGAAATGTCCGTTGAGGATATTCGCGCTGAAGGCATAAAAGGAAATGATGGAGACCAACAACTCGGAATAACCGGCCAGGAGATGTCCCAGGTGGCTGTCCGCCAAAGTGCTGAGAATCAGTCCCGCAAAGAGTGCATCAATGAAAATGAAATCCAGAAGCAGTACCTTGTTGGTCTTTGTCGCCGCCAGGGTCAGGACCAGGGAAAATCCGAAATAGGCCACAAAAGCCACTCCCAGCTGTTTCGGATCGGCTCCCAGGGCCAATTCTTCTCCCCAGGCTCCAGAAGCAATCATCCAGCTTGCGGCCACTCCCAGCCAGAAAAGGCCAAAGGCGCCGAAAACCGTAGTACCGAAGAGGTTCTCTCTTTTTGAATCCACATGGGCGGCATAGAGCTGCGCCGCAGCTCCAAGAAAAATCGCCCAGGGGACAATCAGAGCGGTTCCCTGGGTGAAACCCAGTTTTTGGGATGAGGCGACCAAAGTGACTACCGTCAGGCCGAAAAGACCGAGAGCCGAAGGATCGACAAGGGAATTTTTTTGCGAGTTCGTTTCCATAACTCCTCCAATTGATAAAATTTAGACAAAACCATTTCCTATCATAACTGAAGGAGATTCCAAGGTCAAGGCAAGTTTTGAAAAAAAGGTCAATCCGCCCAGTTTTTAGATCGGTCCACTGCTTTGTGCCAGCCCCGAATCAACCGTTGCCTTTCATCCGGAGGCATAAGAGGGGTAAAGACCGTAGTCTCGGCGTCTTTTTCAAGCAGGGCGTCAATGGACTCATAAAATCCCACTGCGAGCCCGGCGAGGGTGGCTGCGCCAAGGGCTGTGGACTCTGTGATGCGGGGTCTGATGACCTCGGTCCCCAGGATGTCCGACTGAAACTGCAGCAACCAGTCATTGCCAGTGGCTCCGCCATCAACCTTCAAGGCACAAAGGGGGACGGGACTGTCTTCCTCCATGGCGTGGATCACATCGGCTGACTGGTAGGCGATGGATTCGAGGGCGGCCCGGATGATGTGGTTCTTGCCGGTTCCCCGAGTCAGGCCGACAAGGGTTCCCCGGGCGTACATGTCCCAATAGGGAGCCCCCAGTCCCGTAAAAGCGGGAACTAAATAGACTCCGCCGTTGTCCAATACTCTGGAGGCGTAGTAGGCGCTGTCCTTGGCTTCCTGAATCAAGCCGAGCTCATCCCTCAGCCACTGGATGGTGGCACCACCCATGAAAACACTGCCTTCAAGGGCGTAGGTGATGCGGCCGTCAATCCCCCAGGCTATGGTGGTGAGCAGACCATGGCTTGAGGGAACCGGCACCTCTCCGGTGTTCATCAGGATAAAGCAGCCGGTGCCGTAGGTGTTTTTGGCCATGCCCGGTTTGAAGCAGGTCTGCCCGAAGAGGGCGGCCTGTTGGTCTCCTGCGATTCCGGCAATGGGAATGGCGGCGCCGAGAAATTTTTCGTCCAGGAAGCCGTAGACTTCGGAGGAACTCTTCACCTGCGGGAGGAGACTCTCCGGGATATCGAGGAGACGCAGCAGTGCCGGGTCCCAATGGAGTTCATGGATATTGTAAAGCAGGGTTCTTGAAGCATTGGAATAATCCGTGACATGGTTTTTTTGGGCGGTGAGGTTCCAGACCAGCCAGCTGTCCACTGTACCGAAAAGCAGTTCGCCCTTGAGGGCGAGTTGCCGGGCCCCCTGGACATGGTCCAGAATCCATTTGATTTTCGTGGCGGAGAAATAGGCGTCGATGACCAGGCCTGTGGAGGCCTTGAAGAGGTCCTCATGACCCTCGGCTTTGAGTTTGTCGCAAAGGTCGGCGGTGCGGCGGCACTGCCAGACGATGGCATTATAAACCGGCTTTCCGGTTTTTTTATGCCACACAATGGTGGTTTCTCTTTGATTGGTGATGCCGATTCCGGCAATTTCCTCGGGGAGAACACCACTTTGACTCAGAACCTCCTCCATCACCTGAAGCTGTGACGAAAGAATCTCCATGGGATTGTGTTCCACCCAGGAGGCTACGGGATAAATCTGCTTGAATTCCTTCTGGGCCATGGCTCTGATTTTTCTGTCGTGATCGAAGAGGATGGCTCGTGAACTGGTGGTTCCCTGGTCCAGGGCGAGAATGTATTTTTTCATTAGTCCTTGCTCCTTCCTTGATAGGCTTCTCATGGTTAAGGAAAGAGTTGGATGAGAAGCATCCAACTCTTGAACAGGCTATTTGAATTGTAAGGCCATCTGTTTTGATTTTTCCGCACACTGGTTGACGGCCTCCATGACCGAACCCCTGAAGCCCCGGTCCTCCAGTACCTTGAGGGCCTCGATGGTGGTGCCCCCCGGTGAAGTCACGCTGTCTTTGAGAACCCCGGGATGCAAACCTGAGTCCCGGACCATTTTCGCAGCCCCCAGTACCGCCTGGGAGGCCAGAAGGTAGGCGGTCTCCCTTGGGAGGCCTCTCAGAACGGCTCCGTCGGCCAGGGCTTCTATAAAGACATAGACCATTGCAGGAGAGGACCCTGAGGTTGCGGTGACTGCGTCAAAAAGAGACTCCTTGATGATGAGACTCTTTCCCAGGGCGTCAAAGATGCGAAGAACCATTTGCAGATTCTTCTCATCGACCCGGGAGTTTGCCCAGACGGCGGTCATTCCTTCACCCACCATGGCTGGTGTGTTGGGCATGGTTCGGACAAGGGGTTGGTCCTCTCCGAGGATTTCTTCGTAAAAGGCGATGGGAATTCCCGCGGCAAGGGTGATGAGTACCCTGCTCTTGAGGTCAGGGACGTCCTTGAGCTGGTGGGCCACTTCAGGAATGACACCGGGCTTGACCCCGAGGACAATGAAGTCGGATGCCATGGCCAGAGCGGTGTTGTCAGTGGTGGTCCCCACCCCGTATTCTGTCTTGAAAATTTCAAGCTTTGCCTGGGTTGGGTTACTGACGAGGATGTCAGCTGGTTCAAAAAGTTTTGAGCTTACCAGGCCGGATACGATGGCTTTTGTCATATTGCCGGCGCCGATAAAACCGATTGTCAATCCCATGATTTCACTTCCTCAACAACTGATTTGATTAGAAATATTATATTACACCGGGGTCTAAAAGTAAAATCCAGGGAGGGATCACGCCCTCTCATTTCCCAGAAAACTGACCACCAGCATTCCGGGCCCCACATGGGATCCGATGGTGGGGGACTCCGGATTGATGATGATTTGGTCGTAGCCGAGGGTTTTTTCAATCAGGTCCGCCAGCTCCCGGGCATCTGCTTCGCAGTCCCCGTGGCCGATGTGGATGGCGGATTTTTCCGGCAGGTACCGGTCTTTGATGACGGCGATAAAGTGCTGGTAGAGCTTGGACTTGCCCCTGACCTTGTTTTTTTGTCTGAGTCTGCCTGCAAGATCAATATCCATGATGGGCTTGAGATTGAGAAGGGTGCCCACCGTGGCCAGGGCCGGAGGAATCCTTCCCCCGTTTTTCAAAAACATCAGATCAGACACCGAGAAGACATGGTGCACATTGAAGCGTTCCCTTTCAACGGCGTCGGCGATAGCTTCCAGACTTAAGGTTTCAAGGCTTTCAAGAGCCTTGAGGACCAGGGCGCCATATCCCACCGAGGCGGCATGGGAGTCCACAAGGAGAATAACTGCGTCGGGGTGGTCTTCAAGAAACATGTCCCGGGCAATCACAGAGTTGCTGTAGGTGCCGCTCATTCCTGAGGAGAAGGAGATATAGAGAATCTCCTTTCCTTCGAGGTAGAGTTTTTCAAAATAGTCGTAGAAATGGGTGGGAGTGATCTGAGAGGTTTTTGGCAGGTTACCCTGTCTGAGAGCGTCATAAAAATCTTTATGGGACATGGTTTTACCGTGGTCGTCTAAAAAATCCATATTACCGATATGGACGGGCATGCTGATCATGCTGAGGGATTCTTGATATTGGTCAAACACATCTGGCGGCAGATTGCAGCAGGAATCCACCAACACTACTTTTTTCATACGGCGACACTCCTTTTACTAGATTGTACCATTATAACGCAATTTTAATCAGAATGTAATCATTTGAACAGCTGTATCTGGGTATAAGGGTTTTAGGTGATATTTATGAAAAGTAAAGTAATGATTTTGATATTTGTGTTCAGTATATTGGGTTATAATGGTTCTGAAGCGCTGACTTTCACAGATGTTGCTTCGGAGGACTGGTTTCATGAGGATGTGACAACCCTGTCGGCGTCCGGGATTATCAATGGATTTCCCGATGGCAGCTTCAAACCGGACTCTGAAATACACATTGACCAGTTTATCAAGCTGCTGGTGGTCGCCCTGGGTTACGACCTGCAGAACGGTTCTGTCTACTGGGCACAGCCCTTCATTGAAAAAGGGCAGGAAATCGGGCTTTTCGAATTTGCTGAATTTGACAGCTATGAGCAGCCGATTTCCCGGGGGGAGATGGCCACCCTCATCAGCCGAGGCCTTATGGAAAATTTCAGCAACAGGATGTATGAATACGCGTTTTTCATGAAGGATTATGAAGAGAGCGGGACCCGGGAGATTCTCAAGGCCTTTTCCCTGGGGATTGTCACCGGCTATCCCGACGGCGCTTTTTATCCCCTGAGGACGGCGACCAGGGCAGAGGCCAGCACCATGCTCATGCGGTTGATAGCCGAGAACCGCAGAGTCGACACCCACCGTTTGAATCGTCTGATGGGGGAATTCACGGCCCTTGACGAACAACTCAAGGAGGACCTTTCAGAGCATCAGGAAGCCAGAGAGATCCTTTTGCAGCAGACCCCAATTCTACTGGACAACGGGGATGCGCTGTATCGTCTGCAAGGGCTTGATATCGAAGGGTATCGCTGGGCCAATGGCGACCTGTATATCGGCACCATGGTCCAGGGAGGAATCGACGGTTTCGGTTATTTCTCCTGGATCAACGGCACCCATTACATTGGAGAGATCGAAGAGGGTTTGATTCATGGACAAGGGTCAATGGCCTTCGGAACTGCGACCTATACCGGTGAATTCAACCGGGGGGAAATGACGGGGGAGGCCATGGTGGTCTGGGAGGACGATGATGTTTTCGTCGGGGAATATGTCAGGGGTGCCTTGACGGGTCTGGGCATGCACCAGGATCCCGCCGGAGAGAGGTACCTTGGCCAGTACCTCAAGGGTGCCAAGGAGGGCAGGGGAATTTATACCTATGCCGGCGGTTTGACTTATTTCGGCACCTTCAATCAGGAATACCGGGATGGGGATGACTTCACCATGTACTATCGGGATTCCGGGGATACGGCCTTTGAGGACATGGCCGGGAGGATTCTGGATGAGGCTCTTTCACAGGGAATGGGGGTCAACGAAAAAATCCGGAGCATCCACGACGCCCTGGCAAGGCATATCACCTACGATTCCGAGGGTTACAGCTCAGGAGAGGTTGAAGATGAAGCCCATACCGCCTATGGCGCTTTGGTGGAGGGCACCGCCGTCTGCGACGGCTATGCCGAGGCCTTCAATCTGCTTCTCAACCGGGCGGGAATAAAGTCGGACCTGGTCATTGGTGAGGCTTTGGGGGAGGGTCATGCCTGGAATCTTGTTGAGTTTGAAGAGGGATTCTACCATGTGGACCTGACCTGGAATGATCTTGACAACGGTCGTATCAGTGACGCCTACTACAAAATAAGTCTGGATGAGATTCAAAAGGACCATCTCATAGAAAGAATCATCCAGTGAGTGAGTGAGGGATAACAGTGATAAGCAATTTGAAGAAACTTGTAAAGAATCTGATCCGAAGCTTCAGCAAAAGCACCCAGAGATTCCCGGAGACCCTGGCAATGGCTGCCGGCTTTGTCCTTGTGGGGATTATGCTCAACCGGATGGAATACACAGACACCCCCGAATACCTTCTTGAGCAGGCCAGACTGAACCGGTGGCTCCTGACCTTCATTCTGGGGGCTCCCCTCTTCGCCCTGGGCAAGCTGGTTCTGGAAAGACTGGGAGAGTCTGTGAAGAAACGACTGGTGATTGATTCAATCCTGGTGGCTTTGCTGGCTGTCTTCTATCAGACGATTCCTGAAAAGCTCTACCAGGAATTCATGGTGAGATACCTGCTTTTGAATCTGGCCGCCTATCTGGGGTTCCTGATAGCGCCATATTTCTACAAGAGGGACAATTTCTCCCGGTACAGCCTCAAAGTGTTGACCCAGTTTTTTATCACCCTGTTTTTTTCCGGAGTCCTCTATGGCGGCCTCAACGGCATAATTTTCACCCTGGACCAGCTCTTTGAACTCAATCTGAATTACAGGATTTACATGGATATCTATCTCATTACTGTGGGTTTTTTTGCGGTACCCCATTTCCTCGGCAATATCAATCCGGTGACAGAGGATATGGATGAGGCCTACTACCCTCAGGTGTGGGCGATTCTTTTCAGTTATATCGTGATTCCCCTGCTGAGTATTTACACCTTGATTCTATACGCCTACTTCATCCGACTGGTGGTGATGCGGGAGTTTCCCATCAATATTCTGACCCATCTGGTGGTGTGGTATGGGTTGATCAGTGTGGTGGTGCTCTTCTTTGTGGAAAAGCTCAGGGAGAAAAACGATTATCTGAGGCGCTTTCATGAGATTTTCCCCAAGGCCATTCTCCTCCCCCTGGGACTTCTTTTCACCGCAATTTCCGCGAGAATCCTGGATTACGGAGTGACACCGGCAAGGTATTTTGTGGTGGTTGCGGGCATCTGGATTCTTGCAAGCGTGGTCTACATTGGTTTTTCAAAGAAGACCCGGTACCCCTTTGTCGTGCTGGGAGCCATAGTGGTTGTCCTGGTGGCCGCCTATGGACCCCTCAGTGCCTTCAACCTCTCCTTCAACAACCAGCTGGAGCGTTTTGAGAGTCTGCTGAGGGAAAATGCCCTGCTCAAAGAGGGGGCCATTGAAAAAAATCCGGAGCTTGACTTGGAGGTCCAGTCTGAAATCAGTGAATTCCTGAGATATTTCGACAACAATCACGACCAGAGGCAGATTGACTTCCTGCCGGAGGATTTCAGTTACTATGAGGACACCCTGGAGGTTTTTGGTTTTGAACACCAGTACGGCTATCCTTCAAAGTTCGAAGACGAAACGATGATTGAGTATTACACCTTTGATCGGTTTGATATGGTGGTTCCTACATCGGGGGAAGGGTTTTTCACGGAGTTGAATCTGGAATTTGCCAGGGACTCGTCGGTTTCAGGCAATGAGGTCACCTTCGAATACACCGCTAAGACCGAGGAGCTTGCCCTGAAGTACCGGGATGAGGTCCTTGGGGTGGTCAATGTGGTTGAACTCATAGAAGACTACCATGAGGACAGGGAGGGCATCCAGCCCGGCACCCTGGAGGAAGCTACCCTCACCTTTGAATTTCCCGGAGCCAAGGTCGACCTGATTATCAGGAATATCTTCTACAATCCCTCTGGTGAGCCGGAAATGAAATACGGGCATTTCAATGGATTTGTGTTTCTTGAACTCAAATAGAAACAGGCCTTTTCGAAGGCCCGTTTTTTTTCTTTATTTCATGGATTTGGGTTATAATAGGAATCATAGAAAAGGGGGGCATGAAAAATGATCAGAATCATTACCGATTCCACCTGCGACCTCAGTGACGAGGTGTTGGAAAAACACCGGATTACCATGGTGCCGCTGTATGTGACCCTGGGAGAGACAACCTACAGGGATCGCGTGGATATCCAGCCCGACGATTTTTACAAGGTGATTGAAAAAGAAGACACCATCAAAACCGCCAATCCCAGTCCTGAAGATTTTCTCAAAGCCTTTGAAGAAGCGGTCAAAGAAGGGGCCGACGAAATTGTCTGTATCAATATGTCCAGTGGAACCAGCGGTTCCTACCAGGCGGCGGTTCTGGGACGGGAACTGTTTTTTGAAAGAAATTTCGAGTCAGCGGTGAAAATCAGAGTCATTGACTCAATATCCATGAGCCACGGCACAGGTTGGCTGGTTCTCAAGGGGGCGAGGCTTCTGGAGGAAGGGGCGGGGTACGAGGACATCATCGATTTCCTGGAGATGTACAAGGGCCATATGAAGCACTATCTTTCGGTGGATGACCTTGACCACCTGATCAGAAGCGGCCGGTTGACCAATGCCAGTGCCTTTATTGGGAAAATGCTCAAGCTCAAACCCATCATGACCATGAAAAATACCAAGGGCGCCATCGTGGCCAAGGAGCGGGGCCGCAAGAAGGTCCTGGGACATTATATCAGGGAGTTCAAGGCCAGAGCCGATCTCGACATCACTGACTTTGTGATCATCGGCTACACTTCAGACCGGATGGTGGCTGAGAATCTGAAACAGAAACTCGAGGCTGAGACTGATTTTACGGGAGAAATAATGATCATGCAGATGGGAGTCTCCGTCGGTGCCCATGTGGGTCTCGGAGGGATCGCCTGCTACTTTGTCGAAAAGGGGCATCAGCCAGATGGCATTCTGATCAATGAATACAAGCAGTTCCTGGAGGCCAAGGAAGAAATGAAGAAAAGACTGAAAAGTTTCAAGAAATCATAACATCGGCTTAACACAGACTTGATAAACTGTCAAATGGAGGGAATAGCAAATGAAGGAGAGGTTTCCAAGATTACTCATCAAGTACCGTCAGATTGCTGAAAATGCCGAGAAAGTGGTGGCTCTGTGCAAAAATAAGGGGATAAGTGTGACGGGGGTAGTCAAGGGATTCAATGGGATACCTGAGGTTGCCATGGCCCTGGACGAAGGGGGCTGCGAACACCTGGGAAGCTCTAGAATCGAGCAGCTCCAGGCTATCAAGGCCCTGGACCCACTTGTTAAAACCATGATGGTGAGGATTCCCATGGTTTCAGAGGCCCAGGCCATTGTGGCTTCAGCCGATATCAGTCTCAACTCGGAAAGAGCAACCCTGGCTGCCCTCGATGAAGCCGCCATGGCCTGTGAAACAATCCATTCGGTGATTCTGATGGTGGACCTGGGAGACCTCAGGGAAGGCTATATGGATTCACAGGAGCTGGTTGAAACAGCCCTTTGGGTGGAGAAGGAGCTGACTCATTTGAATCTGATGGGCATCGGGACCAATGTGGGATGCTACGGGTCTGTCAAGCCGACCCGGGTCAATATGAATCAGCTGGTGGCAATGGCCCGTGAAGTAGAGAAGGCTCTCGGCAGAAAGCTTGAAATTGTCTCGGGAGGGGCCACCTCCTCCCTGACACTGGTAGCCCGGGACGAAATGCCCGAAGGAATCAACCATCTGAGAATCGGAGAGGGAATTGCTCTTAACCGGGACCTGCCAACCCTTTGGGACTGCCATATTGAAGGGCTCCACAAGGACAATTTCATCCTCGAGGGGGAAATCATCGAAATCAAGTCCAAACCCACCCATCCGATTGGAGAGCTTTTTGTCGATGCCTTTGGCCATCAAAACACCTATGAAGACCGGGGCAGTAGAAGACGCGCGCTGCTGGCCATGGGAAGACAGGATTTTCTCGATCACACCTCTTTGGAGAGTGTCCATCCGGGAGTCGAGGTCGTGGGAAGCAGCTCCGACCATCTCATTGTGGATATTGAAGACTACCAGGATTCCCTGAAGGTGGGCGATGTTCTCGGATTTCATCTCTATTACGGGGCCATGCTGTTTACTACGGGTTCTGCCTATGTTGAAAAAATCGTGGTTCGGGAATGAAAGCGCTTTTCAAGAAAGGTCTCAGAGGCCTGGTCAAAATCTATGTTTTCATGCGTTATGATTTGTCATACAGCGGTGAAGCCCTCGAAGCGGTAGAAGAACCCTTTATTCTGGTGTCGAATCATGTCAACAATGCCGACCCGTTATTGGTCAGCCTCCCCATTGAGAGACCCATCAGCTTTGTGGCCAACGAGCGTTTTTTTGCACAGCCTGTAGCGGGCTACTTTCTACAGCTTTTTGAGGCGGTACCCAAGGCGAAGTTCAAAAGCGATCTCATGACTATCCGGGGACTTTTGAAGATGAAGGCCAAGGGGTATCACATCGGATTATTCCCGGAAGGGCAGCGCAGCTGGGACGGGGTCACGGGTCCGTTGATTTTTTCAACAGCAAAGCTGGTGCGACTCATGAAAATGCCCCTCGTGGGAGTGACAATCCAGGGGGGAGCTCTCGCCGGTCCCCGATGGGCGAAGAATAACCGCAGAGGAAGGGTCCATCTTGACTACCGGGTCATCATGACTCAAGAGGAAGTCCTCAGGAGCAGTGACCTGGAAATCCACACGAAAATGGTGGCGGCTCTCGAGCACGATGAGATGGCCACCCAGAGCCTGGAGCCACATCCCTACCGGGGCAGAAAACCCGGGGAAGGCTTACAAAGGATGCTTTACTACTGTCCGAGCTGTCTGACCCTGGACACTCTTCGTTCCCGGGGGGACCGCCTGTTTTGCACCCGCTGCGGCTACAGGGTGACTTACGGCGTCTACGGGGAATTCACCCCAGGTCCCGGGGAGCCGCTTTTTTTCAGTAACACCAGGGACTGGGACAGGGCGCAGCAAGGCTACCTTCAGGAAAATCTCAGTGCGCTTGAAAAACCGCATTTCGTCAAAGCAGCCAGAGTCAAGACTCTGAATGACAAAAGAATCCTTCAGTCCGACGAGGTGCTTGAAGTCAGATTGGAATCGGGAAAAATCTATCTCAGGGAGGGATATCCCGTCAAGGGGTTGTCGGGAATCAATATTCAGTCCAACAATCTTCTGGAATTTTACATAGATGACAGGACTCTGATTCAAATCAAATTTTTGAATCCCTCTGAATCGGTCTATAAATGGCAGCAGGCTCTGAATGTCATTCGTGAGGGACTGGAACCCCGTGACTTGAGTTTTAGACAGTTGACCACAAAAGCCAACCGGTAACACTCAGAATATATACCCCGGGTCAGGCGCATTCATGAGTCATCGGCTTGCAGGCAGCACAGACTTCAAGACAGGGAGCAGGCTTCTATCGGGGCCGGCTCAAACCTTTGCCGGAAGACTTCATGGTTGGGAGATTGAAGGCAAAAATAAATAAGAGTATGGCTAGGAATATCAGCGTGACTCTTATCATACAAGGAGAATGGCAATGGAAAACGGCTGGCAGCTGGCTTTGTATTTTGTGTATCTGTCTTTATTCATTTTTATTGCAAATGCTATCAACAAGAAGGTGGGTTTTCTCAGAAATGTCATTGTCCCCACGGCAATCATCGCTGGATTTACAGGGTTATTGCTGGGTCCCGAGTTTCTAGGCTGGGTCCCCTTTGAAACAGAAATCCTCGGGATGATGGTCTATCATCTCATGGCCATCGGCTTCATAGCCCTATCCCTCAAGAACAGGGACCGGAAAAGGACCCGGAATATTGTCTCCAGTGGCATTTACATTGTGAGCACTTATCTTGTGCAGGGCATTGTGGGTTTTGGCCTGGGGCTTGTCATGATCAACACCCTGTTCCCGGATCTTTTTGTCGGCTTCGGTCTGTTGCTTCCCCTGGGCTATGGCCAGGGACCCGGTCAGGCGTTCTCCATCGGCAGTCAGTGGGAGGCCCTGGGATTCACCTCCGGAGGCAATATCGGCCTGACTGTCGCAACCTTTGGTTTTCTGTGGGCTTCGGTCATAGGCATCCCCTTCATGAACTACCTGGTGAAAGGGCAACGGGTGGGGTCCCACCAGGGAGCCGTGGCAAAGGAACGAATTTTAGAGGTGGAGGTCGATCAGCCCCTGGAGCTTTCTCTGAGTGAGACCCTTGACAAAATCACTTACCAGCTGGTATTGATAGGCGTTGTCTATCTGATGACCTACCTTACCCTGGTGGGACTGACCAGAATCCTGGTTCCCCTCGGGACCTTCGGGATGACCTTTGCGACCCTGCTGTGGGGCTTTCATTTCAATATTGGCAGCATCTACGGCATCATTCTCCGGGTCATGATT
The DNA here is from genome assembly GCA_002029975.1 of delta proteobacterium ML8_F1. Taxonomy (GTDB): domain Bacteria; phylum Bacillota; class Clostridia; order Peptostreptococcales; family Acidaminobacteraceae; genus ML8-F1. The sequence goes on from LQBE01000015.1 coordinate 122,999, forward strand.
GACAAAGGAGAAGAAAAAGGTTGGTTGAGACCGGAGATTACCAATAATTATCTGCTGCAGAGAATCTCTGGAGCCACCTTTGACTACATGATTACGGCCTCCATCGCCGCTATTTCCATCCTGGCTTTCAGAAGCTACTTCGTGCCAGTGATGGTCCTGACCACCGTCGGAGGACTCGTGACACTTGTCTATACCAGCTGGATGCTGCCCAGGGTGTTCAAGACCGATACTCTGGAGAATATTGTGGCCTTTTACGGGATGCAGACGGGAACGATTTCTACAGGAATGGGCCTATTGAAGGGTGTGGACCCGCATTTTTCAACGGATGCGGCGGAAAATCTGGTTCTGGGTTCTGCCGTGGCAATCTTCCTCGGCGCCCCCCTCATGGTTATCCTGAACATCCCCATCATGGGATACGTCTCGGGACGCCCGGCGCTTTATCTGCTCACCCTGGGCCTCTTTGCCGGCTATCTGCTCTTTTTGTATCTGCTGCTGTATCTCAACATCAGAAGGGGAGACTCGGAGCAACATCTTGCCGCTGGAATGAAAAAAGTCGGTTAAAGCAGACAAGGGGCCTGTCACAGGGACCTGTGGTACTATGAAAATTGTTTAAAAAGGCTTCCCTCAGTCATTTTGCCGACAGACGGGAAGCCTTTGCAGATTGATTTTTTCCGGTGGCTGTTTAATCTTCAAATATCAAGTTTCAATGACAGACTTCCGGTAGGACACACCGCTACGCAGTCGAGACATTTCGAGCAGCGGTAGGAGAGTGCCGGGTCGAGCTTGGCCGCTTTGATGAGGGAATAGTCCTTGTTGAGGGCCGATATGTAGCAGATATTGTCGCAGGCGCCGCAACGGGTACAGGATTTTGAATCAAGCTTGATTTTTACAAAACTGATTTTATTGAGATATCCCTGGATCCAGGCAATGGGGCAGCCGACCTTGTGGTAGTTGTAAAGGCTTGCCTTTTGATCCTTGCCTCTCAAGGTATTGATGGTCTCGGACAGAAATCCGATGGGGCACATCCAACGGCAAAAGGTTTTGCCCAGAATGCCGCCTAGAAGGATTGAAGCGGCAAGCAGATAGAACAGATTGAAGCCCATGACGAAAACCAGTTGATAGACACCGATGGCCACAAGCATTTGTATGATCTTGCGCTGGGCGATTATTTTTTTAACCACTTAAAATTCCCCCTTTTCATGGCAATTATCATATCACAGGCAGGGGAAGGGCTTCAACATAAGATAAATTTCTAACAATATCCTGAATGGAAAGCTTCTGGAACAGTGAACTTATTCAGCTGGATTGGTTCATAATGAATCTCAGGAGGTGATGGTATGGAAAAAGTCACATACAATATCATTAAAAGGATGGGTATCTTGTCGAAGAACCCCAGCGGATGGCAGAGAGAACTCAATGTGATTTCCTGGAATGAGAGGGATCCCAAGTACGATATCAGGGACTGGTCGCCGGATGGCGAAAAAATGAGCAAGGGAATCACGCTTACCCAGGATGAAATGGACCGGATTATCGAAGTGATGGCATTATAAAAAAAAGGGATGACTTCTGAGAAGTTGTCCCTTTTTTGGGTATTGACTTCCATGAGGTTTACACCAGAGAATACTTGCGGGCGTCAGTGGCCCGGTCCATGGAGAATAAACAGAACCCTATGGGCCCTTTTGTGACAGCGGTGGAATCTGGCAGTGGCGTGATTTTGGCTGAGAAACGGCTCCAGGAGAATCTTTTTCTCATCAAGGCCGGGGAAAAGAGGGCGGCCTCCTGGAAATGAATCCCCGATATTCCCCAAAACCCCCTCTGGGCCACAGTGTATCGCCAGTGGATGGGGAAGAATCACTGAATTAGGGAAAAAATATGGAATCACCGTCCCGTGAACTGTGGTTGCCGGAGGGGGAATGCTACAAAAGAGGAAGGGTTTTCAAGTACTGTAGCGGTGACATCTGAGGAGGAGGATGGAATGAAAAGTCTATTGTTGTTTAGAAAGGACTTGAGGGCGGGGGACCACAAAGGCCTGAAGCATCTGATTGACAATCAAAGGGAAAGTATCCTGCTTTATGTAGAGGACCCACAGGACAGGCTGTTGAAGAGCCGGGGATATGCTATCAGAAGGGGACTTCTGAGTCGGCTGAACCGAAGACTGGGCCAGAAGATCCACTTTGAACGGGGGGATACCTATACAATACTGGACCAGTATGTCAAGGACTTCGGTGTCGGGGAGATTGTCCTGCAAAGACAATATGAACCCTGGGAGGTGGCCTTGCAGGAAAAGCTTAAAAGCCTCAACGTCCGGGTGGTTCTTGTTGAAGACTATCTGCTTCTACCCCCGGAAGGCGGGATGAAATCCGACGGGACCCTGTACCTGGTATTCAAGGCCTTCTATGAAAACTGGCTCAAAAAAATCACCCCTGAAGGGCCCTGCACCTATGATTCAAGCCAGTTGAAAACGCTTTGGGTGAAGGACGCCCCTGTGGAAGAGGCCCCGAATCCACTGGATTATCCGGCAATCGATGATTTTTTCATGAACGGAGTGGCGTCATATGCCACCCGGGGTGACGATTTCACCCTTGAAGGGACTTCCAGGGTTTCAGCACTGCTTAACAACGGGGGAATATCCCCCCGGAAGCTTTGGTACCTTGGCAGAATCAGTGATGCCTTTATCCGCCAGGCAGCCTTCAGGGAATACTATATCCACTGGATGTATTATTATCCCGAGGTGCTGCAGAAGAATTTTAAAAGAGTGGATTATCCCTGGTCTTCAAGCCGGGAGGATTTCCTGAAATGGCAGCGGGCTGAAACAGGCTATGACCTGGTGGATGCCGCCATGACCCAGCTCAATGAAGAGGGGTGGATCCACGGCAGGCTCAGGATGGTGGCGGCTTCCTTCCTGATCAAGGACCTGCACATTGACTGGCGCTGGGGGGAAGCCTATTTCTATGAAAAACTCAATGATGCGGATACCGCTCTTAATGTGGGCAACTGGCAGTGGATGGCCGGAACCGGAGCGCTTCACCAGCCCTACTTCAGAGTCATGAGCCCCTTGGCTCAAAAGGAAAAATACGACCCAGACGGCACTTATTGTTCAAGATTTCTCAAAGCGGTCCACGAACCCATGGTGGACCATAAAATCAGCCGTCAACTGTTTATTGAAAATTTCAAAATAGCCCAGGAGCAAAGCAAAAAAAACGAGGCCTAGCGCCTCGTTCTTAATTGGCAGTGGTTTTTTTCCCCATCCAGAAAGTCTGCCAGTCTCCCCGGGACTGGACCAGGGCGTAGTAACTGTAAAGCCCCATGGCCAGACTCCCCAGGACCATGATCGAGACTATCAGAAGAGTGGACTTGACCGGGGAAGTCTCCCGATAGACGACCCAGCCGCTGAAAAGGAAGAAGGAGAGGTAGATATCCACTAGGGTGACCCTGCCCCAGGCCAAAGAGGCGATGATGCCTCCCTGGGTGAAGAAATCCCCCTGGCTGAAGCCGTACAGGATTGCTCCGGCCATCAAGAGGGCCGTGGTCAGGGTGAAGATTTTGGCGGTTTTCATCCCTGTCCCCCTTTCTTTGGAGGCAGGGGAAAGAATTTGCTGGTGACCCTGGCATAGGCCTTGAAATCCTCCCTGTCTTTGTATTTTTCCTCTAACAGGGGGACTCCTGATACGTACAGAAGCAGATAAGTGATCAGAAGGGGGCTAATCAGGGTGAGGAGACTGTTGGTGGCGCCCAGTGCGATTAAAAAAATCCCCCACCACATGGTGGCTTCTCCAAAATAGTTGGGATGGCGGGTATAGCGCCAGAGTCCTGACTGGATGATCCGGCCTTTGTTCGATGGATCGGATTTGAAATCCCTGAGCTGCTTGTCTCCCATGACTTCAAAATAGTAGCCGATGAGCCATAGGATGAGACCCGCCAGGGTGAGAGGACCAATTCCAGCAGTGGCCTGTGCCTGGATCATGAGAACCGGAAAGACAATGAGAAACATCAGGGCGCCCTGGAGCATGAAAATCTGGAAAAACCCTCGGATCAAAAGCCATTTCCCCCATTCCTCACGCCACTTGGCATACCTGAAATCCTCTGGCTTTTTCCAGTTCCTTCTGAGAATATGGAGGCTCAGTCGAATTCCCCAAAAGGAAACCAGGACAAGTGTCAGGGTGCCCGCCAGACTGAAGTGCTGCCCTTTGAAATAGGCGAAAAGGGTTACCAGGACAAAGCCCAGTCCCCAGGCGATATCGACAATGGAATTGTTCCTGATCAGGGTGGCAATCACGAAGAAAAGCAAAAAATAACCCAGCAGGAAAAAAGCGCTTTCAAAAACAAGAGGATGCATCAAATCACCTGTCCTTTAGAATATAGGATATTGCGACAGCCCCCTTACCGGAGCTGATACCGACGATGGGGGAAATCTCCTCCACAAAGAGGGGAGGTTTGCCGATGATTTTTGTAAATACCCTCTTGTATTTTTCGGCGAGGGAGGGATTTCTTCCATGGACAACCGTATAGGATTCAATGGTGTGGCTTTTGAGGTCTTTTTTAATGATGTCCTGGATTTTCTTGAAGTTCTGTTTTCTGGAGAAGGCACTGGCAAAGGCCTTCCCCTTGCCCGATTCATCGAGGGTGATGATGGGTTTGAGATTGAGGGATTTTGCTATGCGGCCCTTCAGGGGGCTGACCCGTCCCCCTCTCACCATATAGGAGAAATCGTCAACACTGACGTAGATGCGGCTGTTGGGAATCAGGGCTTCAACGGTGTCCTTCAATTCGCTCAGGGAGGGCTGTTCCTTGAGCTTTTCCACCGCCTTTGCCACGAGAAGGCCTTGAGCCCCGCTGTTGCGTTTGGAATCCACCAGGGCAATCTTCATGCCGAAATTGTCATGCTCCAGGAGGACCTTGTGGATCAGGTTGTAGGTACCACTGATATTTGCAGAAACCGTGAGAATCAGGGCCTCTTCGTAATGGTCGGCAATGAATCCGAAGAGCCGTTCAAGGTCTCTGATTTTTGGCATGGCACTTCGGGGAAAGGCCTGGGCATTGTCGGCGAGATCGTAGAAAGAATCCGAGGTGATGGTGATCCGGTCCAGGTATTCAATGTTGTCAATGGTGAGATTCAAGGGCACTACAAAGATATTGTTGTCATCGATGAACTGCGCCGGGAGGTCACCTATGGAATCCGTGACAATGGCTATGGGATGTTTTCGATCAATGAGGGTCTTCTGCTGCTGGATCATGTCATCTATCTTCTGTTCCAGGACAAACCCCTTTTTCCCCACCCAGGCCACCACATCCTGGGGGACATTGGTGTGAAGATGAATTTTCATCAGCGTGTCATTGCCGGCGACCACGATGGAATCCCCGAAGATTTCCAGGTCCTCCCAATCCAGGGGCTCCTTCAATTCCAGAAGGAGTTCAAAGCAGTAGCGGTATTCCAGGGTCATTGTCGCCAGGTTCTTTTCATGGCGGTCGACAATGGCGGGAATGGTCTTTTGCTGGATGGCAAAGGTCTTGCGACCCTCCTTGAAAAACTCGTAGATTCCCTCGACAAAGGCCACGAATCCCCCTGCTCCCGAGTCGACGACACCGGCCTCCTTGAGGACCTTCATTCTGTACTGGGTCTCGGCAAGGGAGACCTTCGCTCTCTGGTGGGCGCTCTCTAAGGCGGAGGTGATATCGTTTTTGCCTTCGATGCTCTGGATCAAGGTGTCGCTGAAATCCTTCATCACTGTGAGGATACTGCCCTCTACAGGCTTGCTCACGGCGTTTTTTGCGGATTCGTAGGCCGTTTTGAAAAGATGGGCAAATTCCTGTTCAGTCAGAGAAACCAGGTTTTTGGACTGCTTGTAAAAGCCGCTGAGGTACTGGGCCATGATGACGCCGGAATTGCCCCGGGCGCCCTCGATGGCACTTTGGGAAATGGACTTGAGGGTTTCTTCGGCACTTTCATGATTTTTGGCCTGATTGATTACCGTGTTCATCGTATAAGAAAGATTAGTTCCCGTATCGCCGTCGGGAACAGGGAAAACATTGATTTTATTCAGGTAGTTCTTGATATGGATGACTTTTTGAGAGCCTTTGATGATAGAGTAGTATAAATCATTGCCGCTGATTCTGATCATGGGGACTCCTCCTTTCATTTACTTGTACCCCTGAAAAAAAATGCTAAAATGGAACTAGGAAAAAAACTGTTAAATGTTGGTTTGAGTAGTTGTAAATATGAGAAATGAGGGCTGATTGTGAAAAATCACCGTGAAGTGCTGGTTCTGGAGACAGCAACCCGCAGGGAATTCATCAATATCACCCGGGATGTTGAAAGGGCATTGGCCAATAGCGGCATCCGGGAGGGTCTTTTACTGGTCAATGCCATGCATATCACCGCAAGTGTATTCATTAATGACGACGAGGCCGGTCTGCTTCAGGATTTTGAGGTTTTTCTGGAAAAGCTTGCACCGGAAAAACCCTATTCCCAGTATCGGCACAATGGATTCGAGGACAATGCCGATGCCCACATCAAAAGGACCCTGATGGGCCGGGAAGCTGTGGTGGCCGTGACAGAGGGCCGGCTGGATTTCGGTCCCTGGGAGCAGATTTTTTACGGCGAATTCGATGGGATGCGGCAAAAACGCATTTTGATAAAAATCATAGGAGAGTGATTCAGTTGAGGAAAATAGCAATCTTCGCCTTCAACGGCGATATCATGTGTTTCGCCCACGGGCTTTTCAATGCGCTGGATATGGCAGCCAAGGGCCACGAGGTCCGGCTGATTATCGAAGGGAGTGCTACAGGATTGATCAGGGATTTGACGGATGAAAAGAATCCCTTCAGTTCGTTTTATTCTCAAGTCAGGGATTTGGGACTCCTTGAGGGGATCTGCAGGGCCTGCGCCCAGAAAATGGGAACTCTGGAAGAAGCAAAGGCTCAGGGAATCCCGCTTCTGGGGGAGGCCTACGGCCATCCTGCCATGGTGGATTACATGGAGAAGGGTTATGAAATCATAACCCTCTGAAGGAGGAAAGACTTGTGGAGATTTACCTGGGCGGCGGATGTTTCTGGGAACTGCAGAACCGGCTCGACCAGCTCGAAGGTGTGATGATGACAGTGGCGGGCTATATGAAGGATGCCCAGGGCTGGGTTGAAGTGGTGAAGGTGGCATATCAAATGCCTCTGGAGGAACTCCTCCGCTGCTATTTTGCCTGCCATGATCCCACAAGCTACAACCGGCAGGGGATGGCCGTGGGGTATGCCTACCGTTCCGCCATCTACTGGGAAGAGCCCCTTCAAAGAGAAATGGCGCTCAAGGTCAAGGCGGATCTTGACACCGGAAGACCGCCACTGACAGAGGTCCTTGAAGTCACAGAATTTGTCGAAGCGCCCGAAGAGGAAAACAGACTCTATGAAAAAAAGGGAATTTCACTGAAATTGCCTGAAATCTGCAAATAATCATTGAAATAACAGGCCCATGTGATACGATACATGTGCAAAATACTGAATGGGGAGTTTTGACTATGTTGAATCAATCTAGAATGCCCCTGATTGAAGCCCTGGAAAGTTATGATCGGGAAAAAGTCATCCCCTTCGACGTGCCGGGACACAAGCACGGGAAGGGACTTGACGGTTTTCATCAATTTTTGAAACACTACGGTATGACCCTGGATGTCAATTCCATGAAATCCCTGGATATTATCAGCAATCCCACCTCGGTGATCAAGGAGGCGGAAGAACTCCTGGCCCGGGCCTACGGGGGGGATTATTCCTTTTTCATGATTGGCGGCACCACGGCAGCGGTCCAGGCCATGATCATGGCCGGTGTCAAGCCGGGTGAAAAAATCATACTGCCGAGAAATGCGCACAAATCGGCTCTGAACGGTCTGATTCTCAGCGGTGCAGTACCCGTGTACATCCAGCCCACTATCAATGAAAAACTCGGCATTGCCATGGGAATCACCCGGGAAAGTCTTGAAAGGGCTCTTGATGAAAATCCCGATGCCAAGGCGGTTTTCATCATCAATCCCACCTACTATGGCTTTACGTCGGATCTTGCTGTTTTGACGGAGCTGGCCCATTCCAGGGGAGTCCTGGTCCTGGCCGACGAGGCCCACGGGGCGCATTTTCCCTTCAATCCCCAGATGCCCCTGAGCGCCATGAAGGCGGGGTGTGATATCTCATCGGTTTCTCTGCACAAGACAGGAGGGTCGCTGACCCAGAGCTCAGCCCTCATCATGAGGGAGAATCCCTATGTTTCCTACCCCCATATGCGGGGGACCATCAATCTGTCCCTGACCACCAGTGCCTCCTATCTCCTGATGGGAAGTCTGGATTACGCCAGACAAACCCTGGTCACCAGGGGGGAGAAGATTCTAGGGGACTTGCTTGGGACCGTCAGGATATACCGGGAAAAAATCAACCGGATTCCGGGAATGTATGCCTTTGCCAGGGAGGTGCTGGACGGCAACGGCGCCATGGATTTCGACGAGACCAAGCTCACCATCAATCTTGGGGAACTGAAGCTCACAGGCTATGAGGTCTATGACCTTCTCAGGGAGCGCTACCACATCCAGGCGGAGCTTGCCGATGACCACAACGTGCTTTTTATCCTGAGTCTCGGTGACGATGAAGAGTCCCTCGAACCCCTCTATCAGGCGCTCAAGGCAATCGGGGAGGAATATCACGGAGGCAATAAATTCAACTTCATCAAGCGGATGAAGAATCCAGAGGGGATTGTATCCCCTAGAAATGCCTATTATGCCAATAAAAAAAGCCTCCCCCTCGATGAGGTGGTGGGCGAGGTCAGTGGAGAATCCATCATGGTCTATCCTCCGGGCATTCCCATTATCGCCCCGGGGGAGCGGTTCAGCCAGGAGATTGTGGATTACATCAAATTCCTGAAAAAGCAGAAGGCCATGATGACGGGTCCCGAGGACAACAGTTTAAGTCAGATCAAAGTACTGGGAATGTAGGAGGTGCAGTTTATTATGGAAATGTGGTATACAGAAGAGCATCGAAAAGGGGTCAGGTGGTCCCTGAAGGTAAAGGAGTCTGTCTACACCGCTCAGAGTGAATTTCAACGCATCGATATTTTTGACACCTGTGATTTCGGCCGGGTCATGACCCTTGACGGGTTGATGATGGTCAATGAAAAGGATGAATTCATCTATCATGAAATGATTGTCCATGTGGCCATGGCCACAAACCCCGCCATCAAGAGGGTTCTGGTCATCGGCGGTGGTGACGGCGGCACGGTCAGAGAACTGGTGCGGTACCCCGCCATAGAAAAAATCGACATGGTCGAGATTGACGAAATGGTGGTTACTGCAGCTAGAGAATTCCTTCCCTACACCTCCGGGGGTCTGGAGGATGAGCGGGTCACCCTCCATTTCAAGGACGGCATTGAATTTGTCCGGGGTCTCAAGGGGGCCTACGACCTGATTTTAGTGGATTCCACAGATCCCATCGGACCCGGAGAAGGCCTCTTCACCCATGCCTTCTATACGGACTGCTTTGAGGCCCTGGGCGATCAGGGAATTCTGATCAACCAGAAGGAAAGTCCCTTTTACGAGCATACCGCCCGGGAAATGAAGCGCTCCCATGAGAAAATCATCAGGATTTTCCCTGTGGTCAAGACCTATCAGTACCATATGCCCAGTTATCCTTCAGGGCACTGGCTTTTTGGCTTTGCCTCAAAGGGCCTGAATCCCGGGGAGTTTGACAGGGAGGCCTGGGAGGCTTTGGGAATTGCCACCAGGTATTACAATCCAGAGATTCACAAAGGGGCTTTTATGCTGCCCACCTATGTGGAGGAGATGCTGAGTGAATAGGAATATCATGACTTTCATGGGGGCTGAGGCGGACTATGAAGCGGCGGATATCGTGCTCTTCGGAGCCCCTTTTGACGGGACGACCTCATTCAGGCCGGGAACCCGGTTCGCCCCGGATGTGATTCGAAGGGAATCCTACGGGATTGAGACCTACAGTCCCCTCCTGGACCGGGACCTGGAGGACTGTGCCATTGCCGATATCGGGAATCTGGATTTTCCCTTCGGCAACACGGAAAAGGTGCTCGGGCGCATTGAAGAGACGGTAGATAAAATCCTTTCTGATAAAAAGATTCCCCTCCTTGTGGGAGGGGAACACCTGGTCAGTCTCGGGGCCATCCGCAGTGCCGTGAGACATCACGAAAATCTCAGAATCATTCACCTGGACGCCCATGGAGACCTCAGGGAGGACTACCTGGGAGAAATTCTTTCCCATGCCACGGTGATGCGCCGGGCGTATGATCTTGTGGGGGAAAAGCGAATCTACCAGTTTGGAATCCGTTCAGGTCCCAGGGAGGAATTCGCCTTTGCCAGGGAGCACACTTTTTTCCATCCCTTCAGCCTTGAGGGGATTGAACAGTATCTGCCGGCACTGAGAGAGGTTCCCGTCTATTTGAGCATCGATCTGGATGTCCTTGATCCCGGGGTTTTTCCCGGAACCGGGACACCGGAGCCTGACGGCGCTTCCGTGGGGGAACTGATCGGATTCATTCACAAACTCAAGGGTCTCTCAATCATCGGGGCGGATGTGGTGGAGCTTTCACCCACCTATGACCCTTCGGGAATCTCGAGTGCCGCCGCAGTCAAGGTGCTCAGAGAACTGATGCTGGTTCTGGGGGAAGAGAACTGAAGCCATAAGTGTTATTACTTTAACAACACTTGTTTTCCGGGCAGCCTTGAGGTAACATGTATATATAAGTTTATAGTGGGTCAGATGAATTTACTGCGAGATATCTCGAGGTACGGGATAGCCGAAGAGGCAATGAGACAAGCCTAGCCCGCTGTTTCAGAATCTTTCAGGCCACAGGTAGCAGTAAAGGATGAAACTCTGAAGAGACTACTCCCGGGAAACGGAGTGGCGCCGAAGGGGACGAAAGCTCTCAGGCAAAAGAACAGGGATGTTGGCGGCGTGATTGTCGTGCCAACATCCTATTTTATTTTTTGAAAGGAGGATTTTTATGTCAGAACTCAAAAGAACAGCGCTCTATGAATCCCATGTCAAGTGGGGTGGAAAAATCATCGATTTTGCCGGATGGGAATTGCCGGTGCAGTATGAGGGTCTGGTTCCGGAGCATCATGCGGTGAGGCAGCAGGCAGGTCTTTTTGATGTATCCCATATGGGAGAGGTTTCAGTCAAAGGAAGCCAGGCCACGGATTTTGTCCAGTACCTTGTGACCAATGATGTGAAGTCCATGGCGAAGGAGCAGGTGATCTATGCCCAGATGTGCTACGAAAACGGCGGCATTGTCGACGACCTGCTGGTGTACAAGTTTGACAACAACGAGTATTTTCTCGTTATCAATGCCAGCAATGTGGACAAGGATTTTGCCTGGATGCAGCAGGTTGCCGCGGATTTCGAGGTGGATTTGGTCAACCAGAGCCCTGATTTTTCAGAACTGGCCCTTCAAGGACCCAGGGCCCAGGAAATTCTCCAGCTGCTGACGGATACGGATCTCAGTGAAGTCAAATTCTTTTTCCTGAAAAGAGATGTCGTCATTGATGGTGTCAAGGCCTTGATTTCCAGAACCGGCTATACCGGTGAGGATGGATTTGAAATATACGTGGATCATCAGGGAGCTCCAAAACTCTGGGAGAGTATTCTCAAGGCTGGAGAACCCTTCGGCATCAAGCCTGCAGGCCTGGGAGCCAGAGACACCCTGAGATTCGAGGCCGCCCTCCCTCTCTACGGTCAGGAGATTGACAAGGACATCACGCCACTGGAGGCCGGTCTGGGTTTTTTTGTCAGCCTGGACAACGATGACTTTGTGGGTCGGGATGCTTTGTTGAAGCAAAAGGCAGAGGGGCTTCAAAGAAAGCTTGTCGGGTTTGAAATGTTGGGAAAAGGGATTCCCCGCCACGATTACAGGGTACTGAAGGATGGTAGGGATATCGGCTTTGTCACCACTGGATACAAATCGCCGACCCTTGAGCGCACCATCGGCTTTGCCATGGTGGATATCGCCTACAGTGCGCTGGGAACCACCTTTGACATTGAAATCAGAGGCAAGGCTTCCCCCGCCGAAGTGGTCAAGAAGCGGTTTTATCAAAAGCAATATAAAAAATAATTGTTCAGGAGGGATTTCAAATGAAAGTATTAGAGGGTTTACTGTATTCTGAGGATCATGAATGGGTCAAGGTTGAGGGAAATGTAGCGACTATCGGCATCAGTGATTTCGCCCAGCATCAACTGGGAGATATTGTTTTCGTGGAGTTGCCGGAGGTGGATGCTGAAATCGAAAAGGGAGATGTTTTCGGTGTCATTGAATCCGTCAAGGCGGCTTCCGATTCCTTCCTGCCGGTGGGGGGAAAGGTCATCGAAGTGAACGAGGCATTGGAAGATGAGCCGGAGCTCATCAATCAGGATGCCTATGAAAACTGGATTGTCAAGGTTGAGCTTATGGATGAAAGCGATCTTGACGGTTTGATGAGCCCTGCGGAGTACGAAGAATTCTGTAATAAGGAGGAATAAAATGTTTCGGTATATTCCCAACGGCGATGAAGACCGCCGCAACATGATGGACTATCTGGGAATCAAGGCGATTGATGAGCTTTTCACAGACATCCCGGAACCCCTGAAATTCAAGGGAGAACTGAAACTTGACGCCTCAAAGTCCGAAATCGAGGTCCTGGAGTACTTCGAGGAAAAGGCCAGGGCAAACTGCAATTTGACCCAGCTGACCTCTTTTCTGGGCGCGGGGGTTTATGACCACTATATTCCCGGCATTATCAAACACATGGCCGGACGGGGGGAGTTCTACACCGCCTACACCCCCTACCAGCCTGAAATCAGCCAGGGCACCCTGCAGGTGATATTTGAGTATCAGAGTATGATTTGTGATCTGACGGGTCTGGATGTCAGCAATGCCTCCATGTACGATGGTCCCACAGCGGCAGCTGAGGCCCTGCTCATGGCGACGACTCAGAAGAAAAAGGAAAAAATCATCCTGGCCAGTGCCATCAGTCCTGAAATCCGCCAGGTGGTGGACACCTATATGAAGTACCGGGACATCGAAGTGGTGACCATCAAGGAAAAAGAGGGCCTTGTGGATTTTGAGGACCTTGAGGCAAAGCTCGACGGGGATGCGGCGGCGGTGCTGGTTCAAAGTCCCAATTTCTATGGTCTGGTTGAGGATGTTCAAAGAGTCAGTGAACTGGCTCACGGACAAAAGGCGCTTTCCATAGCCTATGTGGACCCCATCAGTCTGGGCATTCTCAAATCCCCCGGTGAAGCCGGCGTGGACATAGCGGTAGGAGATGGCCAGTCCCTTGGCAACGGTTCCAACCTGGGAGGGCCCTATTTGGGATTCCTGGCCACCACCGACAAGCTGGTGAGAAAAATGCCCGGTCGGATTGTAGGACAAACCGTGGATGTGGATGGCAAGCGGTCCTGGGTTCTGACCCTTCAGGCCAGAGAGCAGCACATCCGCCGTTACAAGGCAACGTCCAACATCTGCTCCAATCAGGGACTCAATGCCTTGATTGCTTCAATCTACATGACGACTCTTGGAAAGGAAGGCATAAAAGAGGTGGCCGCGAGCAGTCTGCAAAAGGCCCATTACGCCTATGACAAACTGCTGGCTACCGGCAGATTCAAGCCGGCCTTCAAGGGTCCCTTCTTCAAGGAGTTTGTGCTCCTGGCTGATGTGGAGCCGGAAGTCATCAATAAAAAACTGCTTGAAAACAATATTCTTGGAGGCTATGACCTCTCCAAGGCCTGCGGCCTGGAAAGAGGCATCATGTTTGCCGTTACTGAAAAAAGAACCAAGGCAGAAATCGACCGACTGGCTGAACTCCTGGAGGTGATGTAGATGAGAAAATACGATAAAGTAATCTATGAGGTCTCGCGACCGGGAAGAAAAGCCTACAGACTGCCGGAACTGGACATTGAAGCCAAGGCTGTTGAATCCCTGATTCCTGAAAACCTATTGAGAAAAGAGGCGGCATCCCTTCCCGAGGTCAGCGAGGTGGATGTCATTCGCCACTATGTCAATCTTTCCAACAAGAACTACGGCGTGGATACAGGATTTTACCCCCTGGGCTCCTGTACAATGAAATACAATCCCAAAATCAATGAAGACGTGGCGGCAATGCCGGGTCTGAGTCAACTGCATCCCTATCAGCCGGAGGAAACCCTTCAGGGTTCCCTGGAAATCATGTACGAGCTTCAAAAGGCATTGGCTGAAATCGGCGGAATGGATGAGACCACCCTGCAGCCGGCAGCCGGGGCCCATGGAGAGCTGACGGGTATTCTGATTATTAAGGCCTATCACCAGATGAAGGGGGATTTCCATCGCAACAAGATCATCACCCCGGATTCTTCCCATGGAACCAATCCCGCCACCGTGGCCACTGCCGGCTACGAACTGGTTGAAATACCCTCCAACAGCGATGGCTCGGTCAATATTGAAGCCCTCAAAGAGGCCATTGATGAGAATCTTGCGGGACTGATGCTGACTAATCCAAGCACCCTGGGACTTTTTGAAACCCAGATTGGCGAGATTGCCAGGCTCATCCATGAAAACGGTGGCCTGCTCTATTACGACGGGGCCAATATGAATGCCATCATGGGCAAATCCCGTCCGGGAGACATGGGATTCGACGTGATGCACTACAATCTTCACAAGACCTTCTCCACGCCCCACGGCGGCGGCGGTCCAGGCAGTGGCGCAGTGGCGGTCAAGTCCCATCTTGCCAGATTCCTGCCCAGGCCCATGGTCGTGAAGACCGACAGCGGCTATGCCTTTGACTATGACCGGCCGGATTCCATCGGGAAAATCAAGGGATTCTACGGCAACTACGGGATTCTGCTCAGGGCCTATACCTATATCAAGACCATGGGTAGAGATGGGTTGAAATACGCTTCTGAAACTGCGGTGCTCAATGCCAATTACATGATGCATCAGTTGAAGGAGGACTATAAGCTGCCAATGAACCAGGTCTGCAAGCACGAATTCGTCCTTGACGGCCTGAAAGTGGATGAACTCTCGGGAATCAGGACTCTGGACGTGGCCAAACGGCTCCTGGACTACGGCTATCATCCTCCCACTGTGTACTTCCCGCTGATTATCCATGAAGCCATTATGATTGAGCCTACGGAGACTGAATCCAAGGAAACCCTGGATGAATTTATCGAGGCCATGAAGGCCATTGCCAAGGAAGCGAAGGAGGATCCGGAGCTTCTGAAGAACGCTCCCTACAATACGCCCGTAAGACGGGTTAACGAGGTGCTCGCCGCCAAACAGCTGATTCTCAAATACAAGGATTCCCTGGAAAAAGCAAAATAGTTCCATATGATACATGATGATTTAAGGGTGTTGAAAGATGACACCCTTAATGACTGATACAATGAAAATCAAGATGGGGGTGGTCTGATTGAAACTGATTGACGGCAAGGCGATTGCTTTGAAAATGAAGGAAGACATTAAAAGAGAGACCAGTGAACTCAAGGAAAAAGGCATTGTTCCGGGTTTGGCGGTGGTGATAGTGGGAAACAATCCCGCCTCTGAGACCTATGTGAATTCCAAGGAGAAAGCTGCCAAGAGTCTCGGCTTTTATTCTGTCAAGAAGGAACTGGATGCAGGGGTGAAGGAGGAGGAACTCCTCCAACTCGTAGGGGAGCTCAATAAGGACCCGCTGATCCACGGAATTCTTGTCCAATTGCCCCTGCCGGAGCACATCGACTCCAAGAAAATTTTGAACAGCATTGATATCACCAAGGATGTGGATGGCTTTCATCCCGAAAATATCGGGAAAATGATTATCGGTGACGAGGCCTTCCTGCCCTGTACGCCCAACGGCATTGTCAAAATGCTGGAATACGAGGGGGTTGATATCAGGGGCAAGCATGCCGTAGTCCTCGGACGCAGCAATATTGTGGGCAAACCCATGGCCGCCCTGCTTTTGGAAAAGGACGCCACAGTCACGGTGTGCCATTCGAAAACACAGGACCTGGCGGCTATCACTGCCACGGCGGACATACTTGTGGCGGCGGTAGGAATTCCCAATTATGTGACACCTGATATGGTGAAGGAAGGTGCCGTGGTGATTGATGTGGGAATCAATCGCATTGAGGGCAGACTTGTGGGTGATGTGGATTTTGAAAGGGTCAAGGACAAAACCTCGCTCATCACACCAGTGCCCGGAGGTGTCGGCCCCATGACCATTACCATGCTGATGTACAACACGATTGAAAGTGCCAAGAGGAAAAGGGGAGATTTAAAATGAAAACCGATGTTCAAATTGCACAGGAAGCGAAAATGAAACCCATTGTAGAGGTGGCTTCAAAACTGGGTATCGATGAAGATCAACTGGAACTCTATGGAAAATACAAGGCGAAAATCAGCCTGGATGTCATGAAGAACGCCCAGGACAAACCCGATGGCAAGTTGATTCTGGTGACAGCCATCACGCCTACAGCAGCCGGTGAGGGAAAAACCACTACCAATGTCGGTCTGAGCATGGGACTCAATGCCATCGGAAAGAAAGCCATTACAACCTTGAGAGAGCCCTCTCTGGGTCCCTGCTTTGGGGTCAAGGGCGGCGCTGCAGGGGGCGGGTACGCCCAGGTGGTTCCCATGGACGATATCAACCTTCACTTCACCGGAGACATCCACGCCATCACGACAGCCAATAATCTCTTGGCGGCTCTGATTGACAACCATCTTCACCAGGGCAATGCCCTGGGCATTGATCCCAAGCGGATTGTCTGGAGAAGGGTACTGGACATGAATGACCGCGCCCTGAGGGAGATTACCGTGGGGCTGGGCCCCAAGGGCAACGGAGTGACCCGGGTGGATGGATTTGATATTTCAGTGGCTTCAGAAATCATGGCCATCCTGTGTCTTGCCATGGACATGAAGGATTTGAAGGAACGCCTGTCCAGAATGATTGTGGCCTACAACTACAGCAACGAACCGGTGACAGCCGGTGACTTGGGGGCGACGGGTTCTCTGGCCCTGCTGCTGAAGGACGCCATTATGCCCAACCTTGTACAAACCCTGGAAAACACCCCTGCAATCATTCATGGGGGTCCCTTTGCCAATATCGCCCATGGAGCCAATTCAGTCATAGCGACGAAAACCGCACTGAAAATTGCGGATTACGTAGTCACCGAGGCCGGCTTTGGAGCGGATCTCGGCGCTGAAAAATTCTTCAATATCAAATCCAGATTTGCAGGGCTGACTCCCAATGCTGTGGTCATTGTGGCGACGGTCAGAGCGCTCAAGAATCACGGAGGCGTGCCGAAGGCGGAGCTTGGCCAGGAAAATCTCAAGGCCCTGGCTGACGGTTTCGAAAACCTGGAAAAGCAGGTCGAGAACATCGGGAAATTCGGGGTGCCGGCAGTGGTGGCTCTCAATGCCTTCCCGACGGATACGGATGCCGAGCTCAAGTATGTCACAGACCAGTGTCACAGACTCGGGGTGGACATGGTGCTTTCAGAGGTCTGGGCGAAGGGCGGAGAAGGCGGCAGGGCTCTGGCCGAAAAAGTCGTTGAAATCGTTGAAAATGCGCCCAACAATTTCAAATACCTCTACGATGTACAAATGAGCATCCAGGAAAAGATTGAAACCATAGCCAAAGAAATCTACGGCGCTGACGGCGTTGATTTTTCGGGAGCGGCTCTGAAGGAAATTGCAAAATACGAAAAATTCGGACTGGATAAAATGCCGATCTGCATGGCCAAGACCCAGTACTCCCTGTCGGATGACCCCAAGAAGCTGGGAAGACCGAGGGGGTTCAAAATCAGTATAAAAAGCATCCGGGTTTCCGCAGGTGCCGGATTCCTGGTGGCTCTTGCCGGCGACATTATGACCATGCCGGGTCTGCCCAAGGTGCCGGCAGCCAACAGCATGGATATTCTTGAAGACGGAGAAATCGTCGGATTGTTCTAAAACCACTGAAAGACTAGAATCAGACTAGAATTTTTTCGCTGAATTGTAAAATGAAGTTGAACTAATTAAAAATCCATAGAGGGCCA
>LQBE01000016.1:0-21000 GCA_002029975.1 delta proteobacterium ML8_F1
TTCAAGAATTTTGAGATCTCAGAATGGGGCTGTGCTCTGAAAAGGACATGGAGGTGGTCCTGATCATGGTGCCACTCTTCAAGTGTGATTTACTATCTTGGTGAAAGATAATTGAAAATTTCCATAAGTCTAACGGTATTTCACAACAAGAATCAAATGATAATTGAGCCTGAACACTGAATGGTTGTTTGTATCTAAAAGCACAAATATCACAATTACATTATAAACCGCTGAATAATTATGTCAAATTATGGAATATTGAGCGAAAGCTATCCATCCCCACCCTACGCTCTCGCTAAAGCGAGCAAGGTGGCTTAGAGGGTGGGCAGTTCCGCTTGTTTTGTTAAAAGCATAAAGGATTCCGGCGTTTTGCCGAAATCCTTTATGCCGGGCTTTTGTCTGAAGCCTTGACGGGAGGCTTTACAGGTTTTTGGGGGGAAGGGATTTTTTTAAGTGACGGTTTTCATCGAGGGCAATGATCACCACCGAGGAGAGAATCAGGAGGATGCCTGAAAAAATTCTGAGGTTGAGGACCTCCTCGAAGACCAGGGTCCCGATCAGGATACTGGTGATGGGTTCAAAGGTGCTGAGGATGGCCGTCCGCTGGGGGCCGACGATTCGAATGCCCAGTTGGAACAGATAGACCCCCCCGAGGGCCACGAGGTTGGCCGCAAGCACAGTGAGCAGCCATCCCATGGGTTGGATGTGGAGGGTCAGGGATCGGGTCAGCAGGCCGAAGAAAAGAAAAGTGACGGTGGCCCCTAAAGCCAGATAGAAAGTGAGTTTGATGAGATTCATCTGGTTGAGGCCGCTCTTTTTGACATAGATGATGAAAAACCCATAGGTCACCCCGGAGCCCAGGGCCATGACAAAACCCGGCAGATTGATTCTGGCGTCAGTGTCATTGAAGAACAGCATGCCCACAAAACTCAGGACAAGGGCGGCGGTCACGGCGGGGGTCGGTTTTTCCCCGTAGAAGACCATGAAGCCCAGGACCACGAAAATCGGGTAGGAGAAGTGGAGGGTGGTGGCGATGCCCGTGGGAATAAAGACATAGGAGGCGTAAAGGAGGATGGCCGTAATGGCGTAGCCTCCCAGCACGAGAATCAGCAGCTTCCTGAGCTCTTCCAGGGTGATTTTCATGGTGCCGACGTTGAATTTTCTGGCCAGAAAGTACAGCAGCGGCAGGGAAAACAGGCCCCGCATAAAGGTCAGGGTGATGGGGTTGCCTCCCAGGCTGTAGATGGACTTGGCAAAAAAGGGAACACTCCCGTAGATAATGGCGGAAAACATGACGGCTGCGATGCCTTTTAGTCGGTTCATGGAGTGCCTCCTTTGGGTGGTACGGTCTTATTATAATGAAAATCCCGGTAATTTTCGAGGAAATCCGTAAGATAATATCCATTATTGATATTCCGGAGGCTGCCGGGGATTCCGGGCTTATCAAATCAGAGGAGGCTTTTGAGAAGAGAGGCTCTTTTTTTGTCCATATTCTCCAGGGGCGTCCGATGACCGGGTTCCCTCAAAATCACTTCAGTGGCCAGGACTTTTGCAGGCCGCGAACCCAGAACAAAGACCCTGTCACTGAGGTCCAGGACCTCATCGAGGTCGTGGGTGACAAAGACCACTGTTTTGTGCATGGCCTGATAGCTGCGTTTGAAGGCTTCCATGACAGTAGACTTGAGCTTCACGTCCAGACCCTTGAAGGGTTCATCCATGATCAGCACCCGGGAGGGGAAGGCGAAGGCCCTGGCAATGGAAAGTCGCTGCTTCATGCCGCCGCTGAGCTCAAAGGGATAGCGGTTGAGGGCGTCTAAAAGACCCACCAGGTCCAGATTCCTGAGAATGACCTCCCGCCGCTTCCTGGGATCGGGATAATGCTTGTGCAGGACAAAGGACAGGTTGTCATAGACTGTCTCCGTGGGCAGCAGCCGTGGCTCCTGGAAAATATAGGACAGCTCCTGGTGGTCAAGGCCGTGGACGGTGCCCTTTTGCACAGGGGTAATCCCGGCAATGATGTTGATCAGGGTGGTTTTTCCGATGCCGGAGGCCCCGAGAATTCCGGAAATTTCGTTGTGGTTGAGGCTCAGATTGAAATCCTCGAAAATGGGGGTGTCGTCATAGGCCAGGTTGATGTTTTTCAGGCAAATCATAGGGGATTAACCTCCTTTGAGCGGGTCAAAAGAGCTAAGCTTTTTTCGAGAAGACCCTCGAAAACCGCACTCAGGGCGATGATGATCAAGGTCCAGGCGACTAGATCTGCAATTTCCAGGTAGACCTTGGCGTCATGGAGGAGGCTGCCGATGGCGAACCGGGGCAGGGAAAGCACCTCAGAGGCGGCAATGACCTTGAAACCCAGTCCCAGGGCACTGACGAGGCCGGCTTTCAAAGCGGGCAGGGCGCCGGGAAGATAGACCTTGTGAAGGATTCTCAAGGAACTGACCTGGTAGAGATTTGCCATTTCCACAAGCAGGGGATCAGTGCTCTGGATACCTTTGACGGTGCTGACCCAGATAATGGGGAAACACATGAGGATTCCCGTGAAAATGGGAACGTTGCTGGAGCTTAACCAGACAATGGCCAGAATGATGATTGAAATCACAGGCGTCGCCCGGATCAGGGACACAAGGGGCTTGAAAAGGTTTTCCAGGGTGGGGTGCAGGCCGCAGAGGGTGCCCAGACCCACTCCGAGGAGGGTGGAAAAAGCAAAGGCTGTCAGGACTCTCAAGGTGGAGGCCGCAAGAATTATGGGCAGGTCCTTTTCACCGAGGATTGTCACAAGACGCTCAAGGACCTCGAGGGGCCGGGGCAGATAAAGGGGCTCGTTGATGGCCAGGGCGGCAAAGTGCCACAGTCCAACCCACAGCAACACCCCGAGGACCCCTGTGATTCTAGGGTTTGTAATAGAAGTTTTCATCCGGGAGTTTCCCTCCTACGGCACTGGGATTTGATTCATAGAGTATGTTGAGAAAATTGTGGATGGCGTCCCGGTGCCCGTAGGCGTCCTCAAAGACAATGGCGCTGTTGGGAATGGCCAGGGCGGCCAGGTCGGGGTCGGGGAGTATGCCGTGGGCTGAGATGAGGGCCCCTGCCTCAAGCGGGTTTGAATTGACGAAATTCACGGAGTCGACGTAATCCGCCACAAAGGCCTGGACAAATTCCGGATGGTCCTCGGCAAACCGGGTGTTGACAATCACTCCCCCCATGCTCAGGAGGGATTCTCCTTCAGTGACCTCCTCCCAGAGCGTGTTGAGGTCCACAAGGAGTTCAACCTCCGGGGATGCTGCGAGAACCTGGGTGACAAAGGGTTCCGGCAGCACGGCGTAGGCGGCGTCTTTGGCAATGACTGCCTGGGCGAGGGAAGGGTGGTCCGGGAAGAATTCCAGGGTGATTTCGTCGTCAAGGCCCAGGGATTCCAGAAGGTAATGCATGGCGTAATCGGGGGTGGCTCCCTTTCCGCTGATATAGAGGGTCTTGCCCGAAAGGTCTTCAAGGCTCTCAAGAGGCTCTGAACCGATGAGATGGATGACGCCGAGGGTATTGATCCCGAGCAGTTTGACTTTGCCCTGGGTTTTGTGGTAGAGCACCGAGGCGAGGTTGGTGGGGACCGCTGCGATGTCAATCTCCTGGCTGATGATTTTTCCCGTCAGTTCGTCGGGGGCGCCATAGGCCGTGTATTGAGGTTGATAACCCTTAAGGACTGGGAGATTCTGATCAATCATCTGCACCATGCCCATGGAAGTCGGGCCCTTGAGGCCGGCAATGGTGACCACCAGGGGCTCCGTAGCCTCAGCGGGGGGACTAATCTCGGCACACCCTGTGGCGAGTGTCAGAATCAGGGTGAGAAGAAGCAGAATCACAAGAAAATTTTTCATAAACAGCCTCCTTGAATGGCTCAGTGTTGTTTGGTAAGGGCCGACTTGACGGTAACCCCTTTCAAGGCACCGATTTTTCCAGTGAGTCCTCCGATATCGTCGGTGGTTCCCTCAATCAGGACCGACAAAAGACTGATGCCCCGTTCCTTCAAGGGCAGGCCCATGCGTCCGATGACCAGGTGACGGTAGTCGTGGAGAATCTCGTTGAGTGACATGGCGCTGTCGAGGTCTTCCACCACGATGGCGAGGACACCGATTCGGTTCATAATGCATCCCTCCAATAAAAAACCGGCTTGTTTCCCAAGCCGGGCAAAGAAACCAGGGACGAAGTGTCTGCCGCCACTGCGCCGTGTCTGGAATTTCCTTGCCCTCAGGAAAACTTCCCTTGGACTCAGAGTATGTTAAATAATTAACGCTCTTGCCTATAATATAGCACAGACCCTTGGAATTGACAACCAAAAAATGATTTGACGTTGTTGGGTCCGGGGGAAAATGATATTGTATGGGTATCAAGAAAAAAGGAGAGAAGCCATGTATGATTTGATTGCACTTGGAGAGCTTCTGATTGATTTTGCGCCGCAGGAGGAAGCCTGGGTCTACAAGGCCAATCCGGGAGGAGCACCGGCCAATGTCGCCGTTGCCGCGGCGAAGCTGGGACTCAGGACCGCCTTTGTGGGCAAGGTGGGCCGGGATGCCTTCGGACAGCTGCTGTACAGGACCCTGAAGGACGAGGGGGTTGACCCCTCGGGTCTTGTTATGACCGACGAGGCCCCCACCACCCTGGCCTTTGTCACCCTTGATCCACAGGGGGACAGGGAGTTCACCTTTTATCGCCGGCATAGCGCCGACACCCTGCTCAGGGTGGAAGATATCAATGAAGCCATGTTCAGGGATCTCAAGGTATTTCACTGCGGGTCCCTGTCCCTGACCCATGACAATGCCAGGGCGGCGACATTGAAGGCCCTTGAGGCGGCCAGGGCGGCGGGAGCCAGGATATCCTACGATCCGAACTATCGTGCGCTGCTGTGGGACAATGAAGAGCAGGCCATAGAGGCCATGAAGAGTCTGCTGCCCCTGACGGATATCCTGAAAATCTCTGAAGAAGAGCTCGCTCTGATCACCCGGGAGAAAACCCTGGGGAAGGGGCTTGAAGCTCTCAAGGCCTACGGTATCGAAATCATTGTGGTGACCCGGGGTGCGGCGGGGGCGGTGCTGCTGCATGAAGGCCGTGTGATTCCGGTAGCCCCTTTCCGGGTGACAGCGGTGGATACCACGGGAGCGGGTGATGCGTTCATGGGGGCCCTGCTGTACCAGTTGATTGCGGTCAGGCCGGCCAGGCTCGAGGAGGCTGTCACCTTCGCCAATGCCGCCGGAGCCCTGTGTGCCACCGGCAGCGGTGCCATTCCCTCTCTGGGGAAAAAAGAGGACATTGAAAAAATCTTGGCCGGGTCCCCCGGACTGGAGCCTGGCGCTAAATAAGATAATAAACGGGATAATATAGACACATATTATCCCGTTTATTATCCGGTTAATGATTGTTCTGCAGAAACTCTTCGCCTTTTTTCGTGATGAAGCTGCCGCTTCGTCCTTTTTTTATGAGAATCAGTTCATGATCCGCCAGGGTGAGAAGAATTTTTTTCAGGGAATTCTCGGAGAGGGACAATCCCTGCTTTTGCACAAACTCCCCGAGGTGCTTGCGCCCTGCAGTCTTTTTGATGCGGTTCAGGGTGGCGATGGACTTAAGAACCGTCAGCGCCTCTTGAAGAGGAACGATTTCTTCTATCAGACGGGTCAGACTCAAGGGGGCTTTTGCCGGGGGAAGGTCTTCTGCAAGCCGGATGTATCCGGGCAGGGAGGCCAGGTCCACCCGGTCTCTTTCCTCGATGGTGGCAATATACTGGGCGATATTGAAAAGTTCCCGAATATTGCCCGGCCAGGAATACTGGGTCAATTTTTCAAGACTTTCAGGTTCGAAACGGTACTTGCCGCCGGTGAAGGCCTCTAGCAGCAGGGGAATGTCTTTTTTGCGGTTTCTCAAGGGGGGCAGTTCGATGGGAAACACGTTCAGACGATAAAAAAGATCCGTTCTGAAGCTTCCTGTGGCAATCATTTCCTGAGGGTTTTTATGGGTGGCGGCGATGACCCGCACATCGATTTCGATAATCTGGTCAGAGCCGATGGGGGTTATCTGCCGCTCCTGCAGCACCCTGAGGAGTTTTGACTGGAGATGGTTGGGCATGTCCCCGATTTCGTCCAGAAAAACCGTGCCGTTGTTGGCCAGTTCAAAAAGTCCTTTTTTCCCGCCCTTGAGGGCGCCGGTAAAGGAACCGCTGACGTAGCCGAAAAGCTCGCTTTCCAGGAGATTGTCGGGAATTGCGGCCCCGTTGATGGCGATGAAGGGCTGGTTTTTTCTTCTGGAGCTGTTGTGGATGGCCTGGGCGAGGACTTCTTTGCCGGTGCCGCTTTCACCGGTGATTAAAACCGTGAGGTCGGTCTGGGCGATTTTTTTACTTTTCTCAATGATTTGAAAGACCTCTGACGAATCTGTGAGAATATCATCGAAGGTGTATTTGGCAATCTGTCCTTTTTTTCTCAGCTTCTGGGTCAGGTTCTGCTCGAGTTTCTTGATGTGGGTGACTTCCTGAAAACTGAAATACATGCGCAGTTCCCGGTTGAAATGGACGAGATTTTTCTTTTCCAGGTTCAGATATTTCTTCTTGAAAACCACCAGGTCATCGTGGAAATCCTGGGGATAGCAGTCCCTGAGGGGGATTTCCGGTATCAGTTCATGGAGGGTTTCGTCGATGACGGGCCTGGTGATATTGAAGATTTCATTGAATTTCCGATTATGGACCAGAATCCTCCCGGAGGTGTCTGTCAGTACAATGGCGTCGTGGCTCAGATCCAGCAGGTAATCCAGCTCCTCTGTCCTGGTGAGGAGGTTGGAGTAGTTTTCGGTAATGATTTCATTGTCGCTGAAAACCTTCTGGTAATAGTCATAGAGGTTTTGCTGGGTGACCTTGTCCTTGATTTCAAGGGTGCTCATGATCAGCAGCATGGTGGGAATGTCCAGGACCCTTGAACCCAGATCGAAGGTGTTTTCAATGTATTCCGGTATCAATTCCATTTCAGAGGGGGAGACGGCATACTGGATATGGTGGTAGTCCTTGTGGCTCTCAAAGGGAATCAGGTTGACGTGCTTGACGCCGATATGGTACAGGGAGGACACGGAGTCGAGGACCGTTTCAATGTCATCATTGACCACCAGGACGTCGGTGTTCTGGGGAAGGGAGAACAGGGGATAGACCCCCCGTTTGAGAAAGGTCCGCTTGGCGACGAAGATAAAGTCGGGGTTGGGGACGTGGTCCTTGATCTTGATGGCTCTCGAGCCCGCCATGACCAGGACGATATCCTCTGAAACCGTTTCCCCTTCCTGCAGCTGGTCCAGGAAATAGTTCCTGACCTGGATTTTATCCTTGAAAACTTCATAAAGGTTTTTGCGTATGATGTCCCCTACATAATGGGGGCGATTGCTTTTATAGATGGAATCGGTGACAATGGCGATGGATTTCATAACAGCCTCCTTGTGGTTACCCTCATTTTAAACGATTTTTCCGGATAAGCAAAGCCTCAATCCCCTCTAGAAACAGGCAGGCCATTGAAAGATGGCACGGGTTTTGCATATATGACAGGTGAGGTGAAATGATGACCGGTGCAATCTGTCTAGAGGATTTTTTGAAAATCAACTATCCTGTCAATTTGAAACTCAGTGCCGCCCATCCCTATGGGCTCTACAGTCTTGAGACCTTTGACTATGACAACAACGGCTATGAGAAAAAACTGATGCTGCTGGACACCCTGAAGAACCGCTCAAGGGAAGTCGGGCTGCCCTTTGTTCCCGATGAGTATGAATTCGACGAAAACGGAGTCATCTACATGGCGATCCGTGGGGACCAGACCGTTTTTTACTGGGACAGTTTTCCTCTGGGAAATCCCCAGCAGCTCATGGAACTCCCCTTCAAGGTGATAAAGTTCGGATTTTACAAGGAGCACTGCTATTTCACTGCAAGAGTCCAGCTGCCGTCAAACGGCGGGACCCCCTACTGCTCGACGAAAAACCCCTTCTATCAGGAGGGGGTGGGGGTTGTGGGTGACGGCCTGGTGGGCCTGTTCAAGGCCCAAATCAAGGGAAGGGACATCCGATTGATTTCCGGTCTCGAACTGGACATCGAGGCGGTGGATTTCGACTTTGACCACAGCAGAATCCTTTACAGCGCCTATACGAAGAGCCAGGTGAAGCCCGTTGCCTCCCGGCTCTACAGCTACGATATCCTGGGGGAGAAATTTTCGGACCTAAAGGACGGGAATTTCAGAATCGGTTTGATCAAGTCCATCAGCCGGCATGAGTCAGTATTCACCGGAGTGGACCTGGACCATTACAGCCGCAATGATGCCCAGCAGCTGTACCGGGTGGACCATCAAAGGGGAACCTGCGAGCTATTGGGTCCCTGGGTGGATTTCAGCAATGAGCATCCGAGTGTGGTTTCGGACAGCGCCTTCTCCGGCCCTCCGGGTCTTTTGTTTCACGAGGGAAAGCTCTACCTGAAGAGAGTCCACAAAAACAGGGATGTCCTGTATGTCACGGATTTGTCCGGAGAAACCGAGGTGCTGGAAACCGGTTTGACGGCAATCCACGGGTTTGCCCTGAATTCCCGGGGACTTTTCCTGATCGGTCTCAAGGAGCTGTCCCTGCTGGAAATCTATCAGGTGAGTCCGGGCAAAAGCCTGCCGGTCACGGACCACAACCGGTGGCTCAAAGACAAGGTGCTTTCCCGACCCAAGCCCCTGACCTTTGAATACAGGAATGAAACCTACGAGGGCTGGGTGTACAGTCCGAATCCCATGGTCAAGGGACACCGCTATCCGGGAATCCTATTGATCCACGGGGGTCCCAAGATGATTTACTCCGATGTCTATTCCCATGAGGTACAGCTCCTGGCCAGGGAGGGTTTCTTTGTCTTCTACATGAATCCCAGGGGAAGTGACGGCAGGGGGAATGAATTCGCCAATATCCGGGGACATTTCGCCGATGAACCCTATGATGAGCTGATGGCTTTCACCGATGAAGTCCTCAGGGCCTACCCGGAGATGGATGACAATCTCCTGGGGGTGACCGGAGGTTCCTACGGGGGGTATCTGGTCAATTACATCATTGGCAGAACCGACCGGTTCAAGGCGGCCGTGACGGAACGGGGAATCAGCAATCTCATGACCTCCATCAACCTCACGGACATCGGCTACCAGTACATGATGGAATACATGGACGGCAGACTGCCCTGGGAGCATCCCGGGCTTTACATGGAAAACTCGCCGGTCTACAAGGCTCACCAGGTCAAGACGCCGACTTTGTTCATTCACGGGAAAAGCGATTACAGGTGTCACTATACAGAGGCCCTCAACATGCACAGTGCTCTTGTTTTCAATGGTGTTCCCACAAAGCTCTGTCTCTTTGAAAAAGAGGGTCATTCCCTGGTGGTCCGGGGAAGGCCCGTGAGCAAGAAACACCGCTACCAGGAAATGCTGGCCTGGTTCAACCAGTATCTCAAACGGGGGGTGCGCTGATGGAGACTAAAGAACTGCTGATGACTCTTGTAAGGATGGACACCTCGACCCGGGAAGGGGCCAACCAGGCGATTGATTTTGCAGCGGACTATCTCAAGAGCCGGGGCATCCCGGGCACAAGCCTGGTAAAAGGGGGCGTCAAGAGCTATGTCGCAGTGCTGGGGGAGGGGCCCAGAACCCTGGTATACAACGGACATCTCGACGTCGTCAGCGGCCATCCCTCGCAGTTCGAGCCTTTTATAGAGGGGGACCGTCTCGTGGGACGGGGAACCGCAGATATGAAAGCGGGCTGTGCGGCCATGATCAATGCGGTGGTGTCCCTCAAGGACGCGCCCCTTGAAAACCGGGTCATGCTTCAGCTGGTCTCCGATGAGGAAGTCGGTGGTTCCCAGGGCTCGAAGTTTCTGGTGGACTCGGGCTATCTGGGAGATTTCGTCATCTGCACAGAGCCCACGAATTTCAACATCGCCCTGCAAGCCAAGGGAATTCTTCGTCTCGATATCACCTCCCATGGCGTGGCGGCCCATGGCTCGCGTCCCTGGGAGGGGGTCAATGCCATTGAAAAGAGCCTGGAGAATTTCAAAAAAATCACAGAACTTCCCGACTTGAAGCGGGGGAATGAATTCTACGAATCCTCCTCTGTCAATCTGGGCTTCATCCGCGGAGGGGACATCTACAACCGGGTCCCGGACCAGTGTACCATGGGTCTGGACATCCGCTACATCCCGGAGCTGGATCCCGGGAGGCTGGTCCGGGCCATCGAGGAAGCGGTGGATGCGGATGTGGCGGTGATGGCCATAGAACCGGGGGTGGTTGTTTCCAGGGACCAGCCCTGTCTCAGCCGGCTCAGGGAGGTCATCAAGGCGGTTGTCCCTCAAATCGACCCGGCCTTCAGTGCCCAACACGGCGGTTCTGATGCCCGTTTTTTCAGCGCAAAGGGCATACCGGCGGTTGAGTTCGGTCCCGTGGGTGGCAACTGGCATGGGGACGGGGAATACGTCAGCCTGGAGTCTGTCGAAAATCTTGAAGCAGTGCTGAAACGCTTCGCCCTGGATTTTTGAACCAACAGTGGTATTGAAAGGCTTGCCCTTTTGATATAGATGCGAATAAGATAGAAAAAGGAGAGGAAAAAATGTTGAAGAGAATTTTATCACTGATGTTAATTCTGATGTTGGCCCTAGGGGCTTTGGCCGGCTGTGCAGCCGCACCGGCAGAAGAACCCGCCGCTGAAGAACCCGCCGGTGAAGAACCCGCTGCAGAGGAGCCCGCTGCAGAAGAACCCGCCGAGACAAAGGACACCATTGTGGTTGCCCTGAGTGCGGATGTCACATCCCTGGACCCCATGGGTCACAATGACACGAAATCAGAGAAGGTTTCCTTCCTGGTGTTCAACCGCTTGTTCAGATTGAACACTGATTTCGAAGTGGTGCCGGATCTTGCTGAATCCTGGGAACAGCCTACCCCCGAGGAGTGGGTGATCAAGATCAAAGAGGGCGTCACCTTCCACGACGGTTCTGATTTGACGGCTGATGATGTGGTTTACAGCTTGAACCGGTCAAAGGAAATGCCCAAGGTGCAGCAGGTGCTTTCAGAAGTGGCCAGTGTTGAAAAGGTCGACGAGTACACCGTGAAAGTCACCACCAATACGCCCTTTGCACCCTTCCTCTACACCCTGGTTCATGCGGGTACCTCCATTGTGCCCG
Organism: delta proteobacterium ML8_F1; assembly: GCA_002029975.1. Classification (GTDB taxonomy): domain Bacteria; phylum Bacillota; class Clostridia; order Peptostreptococcales; family Acidaminobacteraceae; genus ML8-F1. The sequence continues at coordinate 11,201 of LQBE01000016.1, forward strand.
AGAATGCGGCACCTGCGGGAGAAGAGATTACAGATCCCGTCGGCAGCGGCCCCTACACCTTCAAGGAGTGGCAGTCCGGTGACAAGGTCACCTTGGAGAAATTTGACGGGTACTTCGATGCCGACAATATGGGTCAGACCCAGAATATCGTTTTCAGAATCATTCCTGAAGGCACCTCGAGAACCATCGCCCTGGAAACCGGCGAGGTTGACGTTGTCGACGAACTGGAGACCATTGATATCGAGAAAGTTGAAAGCAATCCCGATTTGAGCCTCCTGACCAAGCCTTCCACCAAGCTGGACTTCTTTGCCATGAACAGTGAAAAAGAGCCCTTTGGCAATGAAATGGTCAGACAAGCCTTCAACTACGCCATTGACAAAGAGGCTGTCATGGAAGTGGCCATCAACGGGGCGGGGGTTATCGCAGATTCCATCATGGCGCCTTCCTTCCTGGGCTACAAACCCGGTCCCTACAGCTATGACCCTGAAAAAGCCAAGGAACTTCTGGCTGCGGCAGGATACGGAGACGGGCTGGATATCGTTATCTGGGCCTCCGGAGACGAGAGAAAGCGTATCGCTGAAGTGGTGCAGGCCTACCTCCTGGATGTCGGTGTGACTTCCTCTATTGAAATGTTCGAGTGGGGAACCTATATCGACCGGATTCTGGCAGGCGAAGCCCAGACCTTTGTTCTGGCCTGGACCTCCAACCCTGACCCCGATGCCACCCTGACCCCTCACTACTTCTCCGGAAATATCGGCGGCATGAACTTCAGCCGGACCAATGATCCGTCCATCGACGAGCAGCTCAAAACCGCTCGTGAGGAGCTTGACCTTGAAAAGCGACGTACCCTGTATGAAGCATTCCATGCCTATGTCATGGAGAAGGCCCCGATTGTCCCGCTGTTCGTCAAGAGCAACGTGACAGGTGCCAATGCCGCCCTCAAAGGGGTAGAGCTGAGCCCTCAGGGACTCTGGAATATCGAGAAAATCCACTACTAGAATCCACAAGATTGTAATGAAAAACCTGCAATCCCCTTTGAAAAGGGGATTGCATCTCTTTAAATCAAAGCATGGCTCATGTCATTTCGAGAAATGGAGGCATTATGACCAGATATATCCTTAGACGAATCTTCATGATGATTCCGGTTATGCTGGGCGTCACCCTATTGGTGTTCTTTATCATCAGCCTGACCCCTGGTGATGCGGCGTCAATGATTCTGGGTCAAGAGGCCACAGAGGAGTCAATTCAGGAGCTTAGAGAAGAAATGGGTTTGAATGACCCGACAGCGGTGCAGTATGTGCGTTACATGGGGGGGCTGTTCCAGGGAGACATGGGAAGATCCTATGCCACCGGGAAAACCGTCAGCAGTGAAATCGCCCAGCGATTCCCCAATACCTTTGTCCTCACCGTCAGCGCCATCTTTTTATCTGTTTTAATTTCCATCCCCATCGGGGTGGTGTCGGCCACAAAGCAGTATTCGATCTTCGACAATGTCGGCATGATTATCGCCCTGGTGGGAATTTCCATGCCTTCCTTCTGGACAGGTCTATTGCTGATCATAGCCTTTTCCCTGACACTGGGCTGGTTCCCTTCGGGGGGGATGGAGGGCTTTATCAGTCTGATACTTCCGGCCTTCACCCTGGCCATTGCCTCAACGGCAAGCATTACAAGAACGACCCGTTCCTCCATGCTTGAGGTCATCCGTCAGGATTACATCAATACGGCAAAGGCCAAGGGAGTCTCAAAAAATGTGGTGATCCGAAAGCACGCCCTGAAAAACGCCCTGATTCCGGCCATCACCGTCATCGGCCTGGAGTTTGGAATTCTCCTGGGCGGCGCGGTGCTGACTGAGACAGTTTTCAGCTGGCCTGGAATCGGCCGGCTCATGGTGGAATCTATCCAGAGAAAGGACACCCCCATGGTTCTGGGCAGTGTCATTGTGTTCGCCCTGGCCTTCAGTGTCGTCAATCTGATCATTGACATTCTGTACGCCTTTATCGATCCCAGAATCAAATCCAACTACAGTTAAGGAGGGAGGGACTAACTATGAGCAATAAAAGCGAAGTCATCGCGACAGAAAACCTGATTAAAACCAAAAAAAGAAGTCAAGGCGCCGATGTCTGGCGACGTCTCAAAAAGAGCCCGACCGCCATGATTGGGTTGGGAATCATCATTCTGTTCCTTTTTATGGCTGTTTTCGCCCCCATGATAGCTGATTACGACGACGAAGCCATAAAAATGAACATCAAAGAACGGTTGCAGCCCCCCTCCAGCACCCATGTTTTCGGTACCGATGAATTTGGCAGGGATATTTTTGCGCGGATTGTCTGGGGGACCCGGATCAGTCTTTTCGTGGGGCTGATTTCTGTGAGTATCGCCCTGTCCATCGGAGGTTTCCTTGGAGCCATTGCGGGATACTACGGCGGACGTCTGGACAACGCCATCATGCGGGTTCTCGACGTGCTTTTGGCCATCCCCACGATTCTTCTGGCCATCACCATCGTGGCGGCCCTGGGGGCAAGCGTCCTCAATCTGATGATTGCCGTGGGGGTTTCCAATATTCCGGGCTTTGCCCGGGTGGTCCGGGCAGCGGTGCTCAGTGTCAAGGACGAGGAGTTCATTGAAGCGGCAAGGGCCATCGGGGCCAATGATTTCATAATCATCACCCGCCATGTGTTGCCCAACTCCATGGCGCCGATTATTGTTTTTGCCACCCTCAAGGTTGCGTCTTCCATTATGGGGATTTCCTCCCTGAGCTTTATCGGTCTCGGGGTACAGCCGCCCACGCCCGAGTGGGGCGGTATGCTTGCCAGTGGCAGGGCCTATATCAGAGACTACATGTACATCGTCATGTTCCCGGGTCTGGCCATAGTCTTTGCCGTATTATCACTGAATTTGATTGGTGACGGGCTCAGAGACGCCCTCGATCCGAAGCTCAAATAAAGGAGGTGTTGATTTGAGTGACAAGCTTTTAAAAATAGAAGATCTCGTCGTGCACTACATCACCGATGATGGTGTCGTCGAAGCAGTGAACGGCGTCAATATAGGGGTTGACCGGGGAAAAACCCTGGGTCTGGTGGGGGAGACCGGTGCCGGTAAGACGACGACGGCCCTTTCCATCATGAGACTGATTCCCCATCCCCCGGGGAAAATCGTCAGCGGCAGCATCGAGCTTGAAGGCACGGACCTGCTGAGTCTCAAGGAATCCCGGCTGGAAAAAATCCGGGGGGATGTGGTTTCCATGATATTCCAGGACCCCATGACCGCCCTGAATCCGGTCATCACCGTAGGAGACCAGATTGCCGAAGCCATTATGATCCATCAGAAGGTGGGTCAGTCCAAGGCCGCTCAAAAGGCCAGGGAAATGCTTGAAATCGTGGGCATTCCAGGCAACCGTGCCGGGGAATACCCCCACCAGTTTTCCGGCGGGATGAAGCAGCGGGTGGTGATCGCCATTGCGCTGAGCTGCAATCCCAAGCTGCTGATTGCCGACGAGCCCACCACCGCCCTGGATGTGACCATCCAGGCCCAGGTGCTTGAACTGATGAAAAATCTCAAGGACAAGTTTCAAATGGGCATGGTGCTGATCACCCATGACCTGGGGGTGGTGGCCGAGGTCTGCGATGACGTGGCCATCATGTATGCCGGGAGAATCGTGGAACAGGGAACCCTTGAAGAGGTTTTCAACACGGTCAAGCATCCCTACACCGAGGGCCTGTTCAACTCCATTCCCAATATTGATGACCGGAGGGACAAGCTCAAGCCCATCCGGGGTCTGATGTCTGACCCCTACAATCTGCCCAAGGGCTGTTCCTTCTATGACCGGTGCGATTATGCAATGCCCGTCTGTGAAACCCAAAAGCCCCCGAAAATCCACTTCGGCGAGACCCATTTTGTGGAGTGTCATCTGTATCAGGAACAGCAGGATTTTAAACTCAACGGCGGAAAAGAATAGGAGGGAGTCTTGTGTCAGAAGTCATTCTTCAAGTCAAGAATCTGAAAAAATACTTTGATACTCCCCGGGGAAAACTTCACGCCGTGGATGATATCAATTTCTCTATTGAAAAAGGAAAAACCCTGGGCCTTGTGGGGGAGTCCGGCTGCGGGAAGTCGACCACGGGCCGGGTCATCCTCAGACTGCTGGAAGCGACAGAGGGAGAGGTCTTTTACGAAGGGGTGAATATCAACGAGCTCGATTATGAAGGGATGCGCAAGTTGAGAAAGGAAATGCAGATTATTTTCCAAGACCCCTTTTCCTCCCTGGACCCGAGGATGACCGTCAGCGAAATCATCGAAGAGCCCATCAAACTCAACAAGATCATCACCGATCCCAAGGAGCGTTTTGAACGGGTCCTGGAGCTTATGGATCTCGTGGGACTCTCCAGGCGGTTGATGAACACCTATCCCCACGAACTCGACGGGGGACGGCGGCAGCGGATTGGCATTGCCAGGGCGCTGGCCCTCAACACCAAATTCATCGTCTGCGATGAACCGGTTTCCGCCCTGGATGTGTCAATCCAGGCCCAGATTCTCAATCTCCTCAAGGAGCTGCAGCGCAAGCTGGGTCTGACCTATATTTTTATCACCCATGACCTTTCCGTGGTGAATCATTTTTCCGATGACATTGCGGTGATGTACCTGGGCAAGCTGATTGAGAAGGCGCCGGCTGAAAGGCTCTTCACCAATCCCATCCATCCCTATACCAAGGCGCTTCTTTCAGCGATTCCAAGGCCGACCCTGGATAAAAAAGTGGAAAAAATCATTTTAAAGGGTGAGATTACTTCTCCGATCAATCCCGAGAACAATTGTCGATTCTCTGATAGATGCAATCACGCACAGGATATCTGCCGGGCTTCAGAACCCCCCCTCGAGGAGGTTTTCCCCGGCCACTTCGTGGCCTGTCATCTATTTAAAGAATAATGTTTCCTCTCTTGGGAACCGGGGGCTTTCACTTAGAAAGTGCCCGGTTTTTTGATATAATCGACTCGAAGGGAGGGAGAGGGCCTTGGAAATCGTCTACATGGTGCGCTGTGCCGATGGCTCCCTGTATACCGGCTGGACCAACAACCTCGAAAAACGCATAGAGGACCACAACCACGCCAGGGGGGCGAAATACACCAGGGGGAGACTGCCCGTCAGCCTGGTCTATTATGAGATTTTCTTCAGCCGGGGGGAGGCTCTGAGTCGGGAGAGGGCCATAAAAAAAATGCCCCGGATACGGAAGGAGCGGTTGCTCCAGTCCGGCCTGGTCCAGGTTGAAAGAGAAAAAAGGGTCTATGATTTTCTGGATGGTCTGAAAATCCCCTACGAAGTGGTGACCCATGAGCCTGTTTTCGAGTCCAATGCCGCCGTGGAGGCTTTTCAGGGGATGGTCTTCTGGGATATCAAAAATCTTTTTCTCAGGAGTCCCGGGGGCAGACACCATTATCTCGTCCTCATGCCCTACGACAAGCCCCTTGACCTGAAGGCCCTAAGCCGGAGACTCGGTGTCAAGAGCCTGTCCTTTGCTGCCCCGGAGCGTCTTGAAGACCTTTTGCAAACCACCCCGGGCGCCGTTTCTGTCTTCAATCTGCTGTCACCAAAAGCCCGGGAGGTGGTGCTTGTCATGGACCAGGTCCTTTTGGACGGGCAGCGGATGGGGTTTCATCCCAATGTGCCCCATCGGACGGTGATTGTCGGGGAAAAGGCTGTCAATGAGGTGGTGAATCACATGAATAATTCCAGGATTGTGATTGAAATATAGGCGTGAGTCGTATAAATACAATAGAGAAAGGAGTGATTTCAGTGGGTTTCAAAGAAAAAATGAGTAAAACCCTGAACCAAACCGCTCAAAAAAGCTCTGAGCTGGCACAAAAGGCCAAGACAAAGGTCGAAATCACCACGAAAAAATCGGCCATAACCGCCAAGGAGAAGGAAATTGGCCATTTGTTTTACCAGGCCAGAGTCGACCAGGAGGATGTGACCACCCAGGTAGAGGCGCTGTGTCTCGATATCGATGCCCTGTATGCGGAAATTGACGAACTTGAAGCGGATTAGAAAATGACGGCTGGTCCCCCTGTATCAGGGGGACCAGCTTTGAAATCGGGAGGCTGTAATGACAAAGAGATTTGACGGGTTTATCCGGCGGCAGATTGCCCTGCAATGGGACAGTGAAATCCAGAGTCCCTACAAGAGAAGGCTGGATTTTTCGAGGTTTTCACAGGCAATCACTTCAGAGGACTACAAGAGACTCGAAGCCCTGGTTCTCTATCGACCGGTGCAAGAGCTCCAGGACCTGGTTGCCGGCAGGCAGTTGACCTATGAAGAGATTCTTTTGTTTTTTTTGAAGAGAATTGAAACCTTCAACGAGCCCGGGCTTCGAGCGGTGATTGAAATCAATCCCGAAAGCCTCGAAAAGGCCAGGTGGTGCGATGCCAACCGTCCGCCCCGGCCCGGCATGGTTTTTGGCATGCCCCTGCTGGTCAAGGACAATATCGCCACAGGGGGTCCCCTGCATACGGCTTCGGGTTCAGCTGTTCTCAAAGACATGATTCCCCTGAGGAGGGCTCCTCTCATTAAGGCCTATGAGGACCAGGGAGGGATTGTTCTGGGCAAGACCAACCTCAGTGAGTGGTCTTTTTACATGGCTGAAGGGGGGGCTTGCGGCTACTCGGCCCTGGGGGGGCAGGGACACAATCCCCATGGCCGGTTCGGAGTAGGGGGCTCGAGTTCCGGCAGTGCGGTGGGGGTCTATAAAGGCTTTGCCCCCTTTGCCCTGGGAACGGAAACCGACGGATCCATTACCTATCCCAGTTCTCAAAACGGGGTGGTGGGCCTCTACCCCACCCGGGGAGTGCTGGACAGCGGGGGGATTGTGCCGGTTTCAAGCACCCTGGACAATCCCGGCCCCATGGCCGGAAATGTCATGGACGCCGCGGCTTTGCTGGTGGCCCTGGCCCGGGAGGAACCGGTGAAATCCATTGACTTGAAGGGGATACCCGGGGCGAAGGTCACCTCCATGACCCTGGGCATTGTCGACAATGACGCCATCAAGGCCGGGAGAAGGACCGGGGATGACGAGATTCTGGACAGTCTCGAAGAAAGTCTCGCCGCAAATGGCCTTGCCGTCAAAAGAATACAACTTCCGGAAAATGTCTTTCTCCTCAGCTCGGAAACCATCATCCGGCAGGAATTCAGGGGGGCCCTTTCGGCCTATCTGGCGGAATACGGCGACGGCAGCTTCACCAGTCTTGAGGATATTGTCGCGGCCTATGAGGGGGGGCCGAAGGATATGGCCCCCTATGGATTCAAACGGTTGCAGGAGGCCCTTGAGACCCCGGTCTCTAAGGAGGATTTGAAGGGAATGACAGCCCTGGCCCGGGAGGGTCTTGATTCGGGACTGAAGGAAGTGGACCTTCTGGTGAGTCTGTCCAGCCAACTCTCCACGGTCTTCGGAATTGCCGGTTACCCGAGTATCAGCGTGCCGGGGATGAAACGCCCCTCGGGGGAACCTGTGGGGGTCACCCTCACAGCCGGTGCCTATGAGGAAGAAAAGCTTTTGAAGATGGCCTGGGCCATGACCCGGTTTTTGTGATTAAAAGATAAAAGGCTCTATTGAATGCTTTCTCCAATAGAGCCTTTTATAGATTGATCAAGCTAATGTCACTTTCCATTTTCCCTCCTAGTAATCGGTTACATCTTTGAGAGCGCCGGCGCCGAAATGATTGACATTCTGAGGGGTTGTCTGGGGTTTGCCGGTGTTTTTCTGGACCTTGGTTTTCATCAGTATCACCTTTCTTTGCTTGAAATTTTCAGGTTTTCTCCTAAATTAGATTGAGTATAACAGATAAAAAAAACGGATTCAAGGGATTTTTTCAAAAAAGTCAGAAAATTCTAATAACTACACAAATTGTGTAAATATGATAAAATGGCACTGGTGATGAACTCAAGGGCCTGTCACCTGAAAGAAGGGGACCGGTCGCTGCCAGAAGGTGCCGGCGGCCTGCCTTTAGTGGCGCTGCATCTTAAGGGAACCGTCAGCACTCTTTGCCAAGGCACCAGGGGCTTGACTATCGACAGGACAGTCCATTCCCCTAGGGGGAGAGAGCGCTCCAGCAGGATGTTTTTTGAGGGGGACAAGCGCGCTTTTGCAGGCCAACAAGTCTTATTTCCTGGCGCGGTTTGTTTTTTGTAGGGCCGCATTTTTGTCCTATCGATGAAGGACTCTTTGCAACTGATCAAATATTGATTGAAACTCAAGGATAGAAAGGAGCCGGGCACTGCACCCGCCGCCTAAAGGCAGGGGGTTGATGCCACAAAAATCTATGAAAAAATTCATGCTGGCCCTCCTGTTGCTGATTCTGGTTTTCAGCAGCTACCTGATTACAAATTCCACAGTCAACCGGGTTGAGATCATCTACCAGGATGAATACGTCATTGTGGATGAAAAGCTTGAGCTGATTCCCATTGGTCATGAAAGTCAGACCATGGAGACGAGCTACGCCCTCAAAGTGGATTACTTGTACAAAAAAGACCAGATTTTTGATTTGTATGTGGATATTGACAAAGAGCTGCTCTATTTTATCGACAGCAGGGGAAAAGCCTATACCTTCACTGAAGAGAAGAAAAGAGAGATCCTGTCCATGGATGTCTTCAATACCATGTACGCCAATTCCGGGGGTCCCTCGGTCACCTTTATGGTCGAGGATGAACGGGTCCGGATCGAACCCCGGGAGCTCAACTGGAACTACAAAAAACTCAATGGCGACTACGAAAACGTCACCCTGTCCGGCACCCATGAAACCCCGAGGGTGAGGCTGCCCTATGACAAGGATATCGACATCTATTTTGAAGACCAGCCCCATGAAATCCTGGTGACCAATGAACTGGGCTATGCCCAGATACTTGACATGGAGCCCCTGACCGTGGAAAAAACCGAGGAGGATGTCCTTTACACCATTAAAGGCATGTGGCAGGGGGAGGAGCATTTCGGCGAGGTCATCTACGAGGTCTATCTGTCCATGGACATGCCCGTGACGGTCACCTATGAGGAGGAGCAGATCAGACCGGGGGATTTTGTGACCCTCGAGATCCATAATCTCAATCCCGGTGAGCAACTGACCTTCAAACAGGACCTGGTCAACGCCGTGGAAGTCATCAATCTTGAGGAGAGGAACATTGCAATCCTTCCCGTCAGCTACTGGACGGAGCCGGGAACGTATCATTTTGAAGTGGCCAGTGACACCCTGGGACTGCCCTTTGTTTTTGATATCGAAGTCGAGCCCAGGGAGTTCGGTATTCAGTACCTGACCATTGATGAAAAGGTGGCCGAGCAGACCCGCAATGAGGAAGCCTACGAAGAGTTTGACCGCTATATGGGACCCGCCCGGGCCACTTCGAGGGCGACTCCTTATTTTGAGGAGCTCTTTATCCAGCCCGTCACCGGACGGATATCCACCGAATACGGCATCTACCGCTACGTCAACGGTTCCCTGACCTCCTACCGCCACTCCGGCATCGATATTGCCACCGACAAAGGCACCCCGATTCTGGCCAGCAATACGGGACGGGTGACCCTGTCGCGACCACTGATTCTCACAGGCAATACCCTTGTGATTGACCACGGTCTGGGAATTTTCAGCGTCTATTATCATCTTGACCAGCTCATGGCGGGGGAGGGGGATAAAATCCTCAGGGGTGAAATGATCGGCACCGTAGGCTCCACGGGCTTTTCCACGGGGCCCCATCTTCACTGGATGATCACCCACTACACGACGAATCTTGATCCCTTTGAATTTCTGGAAAAGCCCGTCTATTGAGGA
>LQBE01000016.1:21134-32227 GCA_002029975.1 delta proteobacterium ML8_F1
AAGCGGTCCGGCAAGGTATGATTATAAATAACAGAATACGGTTCGGCATAACAGAACTTTTTTTAAGGGTATAATAAAGAACAATGATTGGCAATGCCGAACTACTGTAAAAAGAAAGCATTTTATGAGGAGGGTAAAAAAATGAAGAGAAGTCTGAAATTTGTTAGTCTGCTGCTAGTTATGGTCATGGTGCTGGGCGCCTGTGCCACCACCAGTGAGCCGGCGCCTGCCGCCAGTGAAGGGGAAGGGGCATCGGCAACGGAACCCATCGTAATGAAACTGGGTCATATTGCAGCTCCTGACACGGCCTACGACAATTTCGCCCATGAATTCAAACGACTGGTGGAAGAAAGATCCAATGGCAAATATGAAATTGATATCTATCCTGCCGGCCAGCTGGGTGTCGACCGTGAACTGATGGAATCCCTTCAAGTGGGGAATGTTGAGTTTACGGTAATCACCGCCTCTGATATCAACCAGTTCGTACCCGCAGCCGCGGTTCAGGATCTTCCCTATCTTTTCCTGGACTGGGGTCATGTGGAGAAGTTTCTGGCATCAGACCTCTCCAATGAGTTCTACGCCTTATCCGATGAGGTCGGCATGACAACCCTCGCCTTTATGCCCCGGGGTTTTCGGCATCTGACCAGCAATGTGAAGCCGGTCTACACCCCTGCTGATCTGGAGAACCTCAAAATTCGCGTGGCGGAAAGTGAAATCTATATTGACACTTTCAAGGCCCTGGGCGCCAACACCCAGGCCATGGCGTGGAGTGAAGTGTTTACGGCTTTGCAGCAGGGAACCATTGATGCCCATGAAAATACCATTGTCACCACCCGGGACTACAAAATCAATGAGGTTCAGAAATATGTTTCAGAAACCGGTCACTTCTTCGCCTTTGCAGCCCTGCAGATGAACAAGACCCTTTTGGACGGCATGAGTGCCGAAGACCAGGAGCTCTTCAGGACAGCCGGTCTTGAAGCGGCAGTGGCCCTGGGTCAGGTGCAAAAGGATGACGAAGCCAAGGCCAAGGCGGAACTGGAGTCCCTGGGCATGGAATTCAATGCAGTCAACGATCCGAAGGAATTTGAAGCCCTGGTCAAGCCGGTCTATGACAAGTTCCTCGAGGACAATGACGGCTACTTCCTGGAAGCAATCAAAGCGCTTTATTAAAAGGTGAAACAACTTGAAAAGGGGTGACAACACCCCTTTTTCCCTAATATCCCCTAAAAGGAGTTTGGAAATGAACACTTTGAATAGAATCAGTGATGGCATTACGAAAATCAGCGGCTGGTTCCTGGTTGCCGCCTTTGCCCTGATGAGTGCGACCTATTTCGCCCAAGTGGTTCTCAGATACGTTTTCCAGTCGGGAATTCACTGGACCGAGGAGCTCACCCGGTACACCAACGTTGCCCTGGTCATGGTGGGATCCGCCGTGCTGTCCCGAAAAAACAAGCACATCAATGTCAGTGCCATGGAGGTAATGATATCACCCAAGTTGAAAAAATGGCTCATTGTTTTCCAGCAGCTGCTGACGGCGACTTTTTTCGGCATCACCATCTTCATAGGTTTCAACATGATGGCCCTTGCGGGAACCCAGGTGTCCACGAACATGCGAATTCCCATGGCCGTGGTCTACGGTATCTTTCCCGTCGCTTTCACAATCCTTGTTTTTCAAACCCTGGTGTTTATCCTCAATGTGATTTTTGATCGGGAGGTGGTCTGATGGGTGCCTTGCTCTTCACCAGTGCTCTGGCCCTGCTGGTTGTGGGTGCCCCCATTGTGGTGGCCCTGGGGCTTTCCTCCCTGGTTTTCATGTTTGCGAATGATATCAAGACCGTAGTGGTTATCCAGAAGCTTTTCGCCGGAATTGATTCCGCAGCCCTGCTGGCCGTCCCCTTTTTCATCCTGGCCGGTGACCTGATGAACCGGGGGGGAATCGCCAAGAGAATCGTCAATATGGCGAAAATCATGGTGGGGAATATCCACGGTGGCATGGGGGTGGTGGCCATTATCGCCAGCATGTTCTTTGCAGCCATTTCCGGCAGTGCCATCGCCACTGCCGCCGCTATCGGCAGTGTCATGACCGCCGGGATGCTCAGAGCGGGCTATTCAAGAGGCTTCAGCGCCACGGTGATTGCCGCTTCCAGTCCCATCGGCATCATTATTCCGCCGAGTATCGCCTTTATCATCTATGCCGTACTCGCCAAGGTGTCTGTGGCGGACCTGTATAAGGTCGGATTGCCGGCAGGCTTCATCGTCGGCGCGGCCCTGGTGATTCCCACGGTGCTGATTGCCAAAAAAAGAAACTACAAAGCAAGACAGGATCTCATTGAAAGCGGAGATATTGTCCTTGAGGGCAATGTCGAAGCAATGGAAGAGAGTCAACTCAAAGGCATGAAATACGTGGTCGATTCCCTGTGGGCCCTGGGGACCCCGGTGATTATTGTCGGGGGCGTCTTTGCCGGAATTTTCACTCCCACAGAGTCCGCAGTCATCGCAGTGGTGTATTCCATTTTCATTGGGATCTACGTCTACAAGGAAATGAAATGGAAGGACCTGCCAAATATCTTTTATGCCTCGGCCCTTTCAACGGCGGCCATTATGATCATCATGGCTTCGGCGGCATTGTTTACCTGGGTCATGGTCTATGTGAAAATTCCCCAGACGATTCTGAGTTCAGTTTTGGCACTGACTGACAACAAATATCTCATCCTTTTGGCATTGAATGTTGTCGTGCTGATTGCCGGAATGTTCATGGAATCAGCTTCAATCCAGTACATCCTGGTCCCCATCGCCCTGCCCCTCGCCCTGACTCTGGGAGTGGATCCGGTGCACTTCGGGATTATGCTGGCGACCAATCTGGCCATAGGAATGATGACCCCGCCCTTTGGCATCACCCTCTTCACCTCGGCCCGGGTTTTTGACGTTGGAATCCAGGATATCACCCGGGAAACGCTTCCCTTCCTCATTGCCCTGATTGCCGCCCTGTTGATTATCACCTTTATTCCACAGTCAGTCATGTGGATTGTCTAGAATATCAAGGAGGATATGATGAGTACAAAACCTGAAATTGCAAAAAAAGTCAAAACCGGTCACTACAACACCAATTATCATGATGAGGGCAAGGGTTTTCCCGTTCTGTTGATCCACGGCTCGGGACCCGGCGTCTCTGCCTGGGCCAACTGGCGTTTGGTCATTCCCGAGCTTTCCAAGAATAGAAGGGTTCTGGCACCGGACATGGTGGGTTTCGGATACACTGACCGTCCCGAGGGCCTGAAGCTTGACATGGAGACCTGGGTGCGCCAGACCGTGGATTTCATGGACGCCATGAACCTTGAGAAGGCGGATATCGTCGGCAACTCCTTTGGTGGCGCCCTGGCCCTGGCCATGGCCATCAACTATCCCCAAAGAGTCCGCAAGCTGGTCTTGATGGGGTCCATGGGGGTTGACTTTGAAATCACCCCGGGACTTGACGATGTCTGGGGATACCAGCCGTCGGTGGAAAACATGAAAAGAATGCTCAATCTTTTTGTCTCCGATAAAAGCATCGTAACGGATGATCTGGCTCAAATGCGCTATGATGCCAGCGTCGAACCGGGTTTCCAGGAATCCTTCTCTTCGATGTTCCCGGCTCCCCGTCAGCAGTGGGTGGCCTTTATGGCACAAAAGGACGAGGATCTGGAAAAAATCGAGCAGGAAACTCTGATTATCCACGGTCGCGAAGATGTGGTGATTCCGCTGGAAACCTCTCTCAAACTGCTTTCAAAAATCAACAGGGCCCAGCTGCATGTCTTCGGCCACTGCGGCCACTGGACGCAGATTGAACAGAACAAGCCCTTCAACAAGCTGGTGGATGAGTTTCTGGGAGAGTAGGCCCGGCTCGAAACCGCCCGGTACAGGGGGCGGGGAATGCTTTGCCAACCAAAGTAAGTCTTGAGATTGGCCTTGGTTATGATAGAATTAAAATAAAAAGAGGTTATCAAATGGGAAACTTTGGTAGGGTTCAGTCAATTGAACGGGCCGTAAAGGTCCTGAACTGCTTCTCGGATAGAAATGCCGAGTTGAAGCTCACGGAAATAGCACAGTACCTTGATATCAACAAGAGCACCCTTCATGGCATCATCACAACCATGAAGGATGCCGGGTTGATTGACCAGAACAGCGAAAATCAAAAGTACCGCCTCGGCCTGAAACTGGCGGAGTTGGGAGGCCTGGTGCTTCGAAACCTCGATATCAGGGCTGTGGCCAGACCCATTCTTATGGATTTGTGTGACGAGGAGGATGAAACCATCCACCTGGGAATCCTCGAAGGCAAGGAGATCATCTATATCGACAAGGTGGAATCCAACCAGTCCCTGCGCATGTTCACTACCATTGGCACCCGTTATCACGCCTACTGCACCGCCATCGGCAAGTCCATTCTGGCTTTCAAGTCGCCTGAGGCGCTGGAAAACCATCTCCCCGAGAATCCCGTCAAGCATACGGCGCATACCAAAAATACCAGGGAAGCGATTCTAGAGGAGCTTGAAAAAGTCCGGGAAAAAGGTTTTGCCCTGGATCTTGAAGAGAACGTCATCGGACTCAACTGCGTCGGGGCGCCGATTTTCAATCATGAAAGCAAAGTGGAGTATTCCATCAGCATTTCGGGTCCCGTGGACCGGATGGACATGGCAAGACTTGAAATGCTCAGTGGCAAAATGAAGGCTGCCGCCCTGGAGATTTCCAGGCGGATTGGATACCTTGAGTAAGCAGACTGCAGACCCTTGGTCTGCAATTTGCGGAGATAGTGTAAGAACAGCATTTGGCAATAATGAATATATCGACAGGAATTTAAACAACGGGAGGAAAAGAAATGTCAGAGCATTTGAAAGCAATCAGTGAAGCGTTGTACGATGCCCAGACTGCCAGGGTGGCAATGGATCCGGTGGTTTCCAAGGCGGAGGGACTGACGGTTGAAGACGCCTACAGGATCCAGCTTCTCAATGTGGACCGCCGGCTTGAAGAGGGCAGGAAAATTGTCGGCAAGAAAATCGGACTTACCTCCCTGGCCATGCAGAACATGCTGGGGGTGGACCAGCCGGATTACGGTCATCTTCTGGATGACATGATTGTTGAAAATCATGAAATTGAGCGGGACCGGATGCTGCAACCCAAGGTGGAGGCAGAGATTGCTTTTGTCCTCAAGGAGAACCTGGTCGGTCCCGGGGTGACGGTAGAGGATGTCCATAGGGCTACGGATTACGTGCTGGCTTCTTTTGAAATCGTGGATTCCAGAATCAGGGACTGGCAGATCGGCCTGGTCGATACAGTGGCTGACAATGCCTCATCGGGTGTTTTTGTACTTGGCACCAATAAAGTCGCCCTTGAGGGTGTCGATCTGAAGGCCGTCGAAATGTCCCTTTATAAGAACGGGGAGTTGGTCAATACCGGCAATGGCGCCGCCGCCCTGGGAGATCCCGCTTATTGTGTGGCCTGGCTGGCCAACAAAATGCATGAGTTCGGTATCGTTCTCAAAAAAGGTGAAATTATTTTGTCGGGAGCTCTCTCTGCAGCTCTCACCGCAGAAAAGGGTGATCGCTTCCGGGCTGATTTTTCTGTCCTCGGGACAGTGGAGGTAGTATTTATCTAAGGTTTTTCAATTGATAAGGTAAGGTGGACAAGGATGAAAAAAATAAAAGCAGCTATTATCGGACCCGGAAATATCGGGACAGACCTACTTATAAAATTGGGTCGAAGTGACTATATTGAAGTGGATTATGTCGTGGGCAGACAGGAATCCAAGGGCATTGCCATTGCCAGGGAACGGGGGATTGAGGCCACCACAGAGGGAATCGATGATTTGATGAAACGTGAAGGCATCCAGATCTGCTTCGATTCCACAGGGGCGAACCCCCACAGGCTGCATGCCCCCCTACTGAAGGACAGGGGCATATTCACCCTGGACCTGACCCCGGCGGCCATTGGACCCTATGTGGTACCGGCGGTGAATCTCACGGATGAACTCATCCACAACCATGACAATCTCAATATGGTGACCTGCGGCGGGCAGGCAACGGTGCCCATTGTGGCGGCCATCAATGAAGCCGCCGATGTGGTCTATGCCGAGGTGATTTCCTCTGTCAGTTCGAAGAGTGCCGGACCCGGAACCCGTCAAAACATTGATGAATTCACGGAAACCACCCGTATGGCCCTGGAGCAGGTGGGAGGGGCTGACAATGCCAAGGTCATCATTGTGCTCAATCCCGCCGAACCGCCGATTTTCATGCGCAATACCATTTACGCCAAGGTCCGGAATCCGGACATTCAAAAAATCAAGGCATCCGTGGATGCCATGTTGGAAAAAATCAAGGCGTATGTGCCGGGGTATACCTATCTCCTCGAGCCCATTATCAAGGACGATATTGTCACGGTGATGATCCAGGTTGAAGGTCTGGGGGACTATCTCCCGATTTATGCCGGAAATCTCGATATTATCAACAGTGCCGCTGTGGCCGTGGCTGAAAAGTACGCCAAAAAATTGTTGGAGGTGGAATAATGAGAAAGGTAGTGATGACGGATACGACCCTCAGGGACGGCAGTCATTCGGTATCCCACCAGTTTACTCTGGAGGAAATGAAGGCCGTGGCCAAAAGTCTGGAAGAGGCCGGAGTGGATATTATTGAAATCGGCCACGGTGACGGACTCACCGGCAGCTCCATCAACTACGGCTTTGGACGGCATACGGACTTTGAATACATTGAAGCAGTGGCCTCGGTACTCACCAGGTCCAAGCTGGCGGTGCTCCTGATTCCCGGTATCGGACTCATCGAACACCTGGAAAAAGCCAAGGCTCTTGGGGCGACAGTTGTGCGGGTGGCCACCCATGTCACCGAAGCCGATGTCTCTGAACAGCATATCAAGGCGGCCAAGAAAATGGGCATGTTCACCGTCGGTTTTTTGATGATGGCCCATATGGCTTCTAAGGAAGTGATTCTCGAAGAAGCCAGAAAAATGCAGTCCTACGGGGCTGACGTAGTCTATGTGACGGATTCCTCGGGGGCGATGCTCCCCGACGAAGTCTTTGAAAAAATCAGCTATCTCAAAGCGCATCTCGATGTGCCCATCGGCCACCACTCCCACAACAATCTGGGTGTCGCCGTGGCCAACAGCCTCAAGGCCTACGAGGCGGGGGCCGATTATCTGGACGGTTCCCTGATCGGTTTCGGTGCGGGAGCGGGGAATACCCCCACGGAAATGCTGACTGCGGCCCTGGAAAAGAGCGGGATTCAAACCAATGTCGATTTGTACAAGATTATTGATGCCGGAGACCAGGTGCTCAAGCCTATTGTTGAAGCCAGGGGCTCTGAACTGCCTCGATTCAACTCTGATTCCCTGATTATCGGTTATGCCGGGGTATACTCCAGTTTCATGCTTCACGCCAAGAGGGCCTCGGAGCGCTTCGGGGTAGACACCAGGGATATTATCATTGCCCTCGGCCAGAAGAAGGCGGTGGGAGGTCAGGAGGACTGGATTATCGAAGTCGCCCACAATCTTGCCAAGGAACAGGGGAAATTGTAATTGAAAACGTCCTTGAGGATTTACTCAAGGACGTTTCTTAATTGGGAGACTTCTTTCTGGGAGGCCTTCAGGATAAAGGTGTCAAAAACATGGAGTCCGATAAACCGGTAGCCTTCATTGATTCTTTTGAGGGCATCCTCCCGGGAGCTTACAAAGGTGCCGGGAATTTTTCCGTATTGCCGGCACAGGGCCACAATCCCCTGGGAAATCTCTTGCAGTCGTGGATTGCCCATGTCTCCCGGGGTGCCCAGGGACTGGGACATGTCAAAGGGTCCCAGAAAGACAACGTCAATCCCCTCGAGCTGGATAATGTCTTCCAGGTTGTGGTAGCCGATGAGATTTTCAATGTGGATGCTGACCAGGGTCTCCCGGTTGGCTTCTTCAAAGTAGGCCATGGGGTCTTTATTGCCGTATTCGGCACTGCGGGGCATGGCAATGCCTCTTTCCCCCAGGGGGAAGTACTTGGCACCCTTTAATGCCCGCCGGGCATCCTCCACGGTATTGACCTGGGGAATCTGAACCCCGTGGGCGCCCACATCGAGGGCCCGGGTAATCAATGGGGCATTGTTTTCGGTGACCCGGGTGATGACTCCCATGCCGTGGAGCTCTGCAGCCCGGACCAGGTCCTTGGTTTGATGGATGGCCAGATCCCCGTGTTCCGTGTCCACCACCACGAAGTCAAAGCCGCCCAGGGCGATGATTTCTATGAGGTCGGGTGATGGGTTGGTGACAAAGGTTCCGATGGCGACCCTGCCTGCCAGAAGATTTTCTTTAAGTGGAAGTTTCATAATATGCCCCCTGAAAATGATTTTTTCTCTATTATATCATGACCCATGCTGTTAAAATAGGTAAAGAGGTGAGGTTAATGACGCCCAGGCGCTGCGAATGGTGTTTGAAAGATCCCCTGTACAGGGCTTATCACGATGAGGAATGGGGCTGTGAACCCCGTGACGAGGTTCGGTATTTTGAATTTCTGGTCCTGGAATCCGCCCAGGCGGGGCTCAGCTGGCTGACGATTCTGAAAAAACGGGAGAATTACCGCCAGGCTTACCAGGGCTTCGATCCGGCAGCAGTCAGCCGGTTTGATGAAGAGGCTGTCAGGGAGCTCCTGGACAATCCTGGGATTGTCAGAAACAGGGGGAAAATTGAAGCTTCCATTGAGATGGCTGGGATATTCCTAAAAATCCAAAGGGAGTTCAGGGGCTTTCGGAATTATCTGCTGACCTTCACTGGGGGGGAAATCATCAGAAACCACCCCCTTCGACTGCAGGACATTCCCGCTCAAAGCCAGATCAGCCGCAATCTCAGCCTGGATATGAAAAAAAGGGGGGCCCGCTATTTCGGCCCGGTGATTGCCTACAGCTACCTGCAAGCGGTGGGAATCATCGACGACCACCTCGTCTACTGCTTCAGACATCATAAGGAGAGTGATCAAGCGTGATTTATGTATTAGTTTTGGGGGCCGGGGTTGTTGCCGGCTTTATCAATACCTTGGCGGGAGGCGGTTCCCTGGTGACCCTGCCGCTGCTGATATTCATGGGGCTGCCCTCGGCTACGGCCAACGGCACCAACCGGGTGGCCCTGTTGGCCCAGAATATCATGGGAACCATGACCTTTAGAAAAAAGGGTGTCTTTTATCCGAAGCTGCTCCTTTGGCTGGGAATTCCCGCGACCCTCGGGTCCGTGGTTGGCTCGAATCTGGCGATCAATCTGGCGGATGATGTCTTCAACCGCATTCTCGGGGTCATCATGGTCCTGGTATTGGTCCTGATCATCACAGAGCCTCAGAAGCGATGGCTAAAAAATACGGTACGGGAGGAGCTCGGCGGCAAGACCAAAATCATCGGTCCCATCCTCTTCTTTTTTGTGGGAATCTACGGCGGTTTCATCCAGGCGGGAATCGGCTTTGTGATGATTCTCGCCCTGAGCATGCTCACGGGCCTGTCTCTGGTCCAGGTCAACAGCATCAAGGTCGGCATCATCGCCATGTACACCTCTGTGGCCCTGGTGGTGTTTTTTCTCAACGGCCATGTTCAGTTGTTTCTGGGGCTCTTTCTCGCCGTGGGCAATTCCCTGGGGGCCTTTCTGGGTTCCCACTTTGCCATGGCCAAGGGAGAAAAAGCAATCAGGATAGTGATTGCCCTGGCCATGTTCGTCATGGCGGGCAAGCTCTTCGGCTGGTGGCTCTAATGGCCCCGGGCCAGGCCGCTGAAGGCTTCCATCAAGCACATATTCTTATAGAAAGAAGGCGCAGCCTTGTCCACCCTCAGACCTAAAATATTCACTACTTTAAAAGGCTACACCCTTGAACAATTCACCCGGGACCTGGTGGCCGGCCTGATAGTCGCTGTTGTGGCCCTGCCCCTTTCCATTGCCCTGGGAATTGCCTCGGGGGTGTCACCGGAAAAAGGGATTCACACAGCGATTATCGCCGGTTTTCTGATTTCTCTTCTGGGAGGCAGCCGCGTTCAGATTGGCGGTCCGACGGGCGCCTTCATGGTCATTGTCTACGGAATCGTCCTGGAATTCGGCATTGACGGTCTGATGATGGCCACCATTATGGCGGGAATGATTCTGGTTTTGATGGGCCTGTTCCGAATGGGGGGAATCATCAAATTCATTCCCTATCCCATTACCCGGGGTTTTACCACGGGAATCGGCCTGGTGATCTTCACCAGTCAGATCAATGATTTTCTGGGGCTGAATCTCAAGGAGATGCCTGCGGATTTCATTGGAAAATGGCAAATGATTCTCGCAAACATCGACGCTGTGAACGGGACCACCGTCCTGGTGGGGGGTCTGTCTCTGGGCATCATGATCCTGTGGCCCAGGGTTTCAAAAAAAATTCCCGGGGCCCTGGTGGCCATTGTCGTGGCCTCTGTCGGGGTTGAAATTCTCGGTCTGGGGGTGGAAACCATTGGAGATAGGTTTGGTGAGATTTCCTCGGCTCTACCGGTTTTCAGCCTGCCGGCCTTTGACTGGTCCACCTTTTCTGTGCTCCTGCCCCCGGCGCTGACCATTGCCGTCCTCGGGGCGGTGGAGTCGCTCCTTTCGGCGGTGGTGGCCGATGGGATGCTCGGAACCAGGCACCGCTCCAACATGGAGCTCGTCGCCCAGGGGGTGGCCAATATGGCCTCCGGGGCATTTGGAGGCATTCCGGCCACTGGCGCCATAGCGCGTACCGTGACCAATATCAACAACGGCGGCAGAACCCCGGTGGCAGGCATGGTCCATGCCCTGGCCCTTGTGGTCATTCTGGTTTTTTTCATGCCCCTGGCAAAGCTGATTCCCCTGACTTCCCTGGCGGCGGTGCTCTTTTTGGTCGCCTACAACATGAGTGCCCTGAGTGAAATGGTGGCCCTGTTCAAATCCCCCAGATCGGATATTCTGATTCTGTGGGTGACCTTTGTGCTTACGGTGGTGGTTGACCTGATCAAAGCCATCGAGGTGGGGATGATTCTCTCCTCCCTGCTGTTCATGAAACGGATGGCCGAGACCACGGATATCCGGCTGCTGACCGCCGATGCCGGCGAGGA
>LQBE01000016.1:32396-45416 GCA_002029975.1 delta proteobacterium ML8_F1
TGTCAACAGCATGGACATCACGGCGGCCATGGCCCTGAAGCGGTTTATGGATATCTCAGACCGCCGGGGGATACAGCTGGTCATTTCCGGGATTCAACCCCAGCCCCTGGAGGTGCTTGAAAAAACCGGGCTCAGTGACAGGATTCAAGAAGACAGGATTTTTTCCCAGATAGAGGATGCCCTGGTCTGTGCCCAGAAAATTGTGGCTGAAAATAAAACCGGATAAGGAGGCGGTGTCATGAAGGAAATTTTCAAACCCGGGGGACTCAAGGACCCCTTCAGACGGCGGGTGGTTTATGCCGCCAGGGGAATGGTGGCCACCTCTCAGCCTCTGGCTGCCCAGGCCGGTCTCGAAATCCTGAGAATGGGAGGCAACGCCGTGGATGCGGCGGTGGCTGCAGCTGCGGTCCTGACAGTGGTGGAACCCACCAGCAACGGCATCGGCGGCGACAATTTCGCCCTGGTGTGGACCGGGGGGAAGCTCCATGCAATGAACGCCAGCGGCAGAGCCCCCGGAAGTCTTTCCATCGAAGCCTTGAAGGAAAGAGGCTACCGTGAAATACCAAAGGAAGGGGTGGTTCCCGTCACAGTACCGGGAACCCCGGGTGGCTGGGTTGCCTTGAATGAGTCTTTCGGCAGACTTTCCTTAGAGGAGGTCATGCAGCCCGCCATAGGGTATGCCCTGGGGGGATTCGGGGTCTCCGCCACTGTCGCCCATCTCTGGCACAAAGCCTTTGAAGGCTACAGGGAGCGAAAGGGTGAAGGGGTTTACAAGCCCTGGTTCGACACCTTCGCCCCCGGGGGGAGACCCCCTGGGGAAGGGGACAGGGTGGTGCTTGAAGACCACGGCCGCACCCTCAGTGAAATCGCTTCAACAAAGGGGAGAAGCTTTTATCAGGGGGCCCTTGCCCGAAAAATCGCCGGCTTCATCACCGACCACCAGGGATTTTTGACCCTGGAAGACCTCAGGGACTTCAGGGTGCAGTGGGTCAATCCCCTCCGGGTGGATTACCGGGGGTTTGACATCTGGGAAATCCCGCCAAACGGTCAGGGAATAGTTGCTCTGATGGCCCTCAATATCCTCAAGGGGGAGGTCTTTCATCAGGAGGAGAAGATTGCAACCCTTCATCGCCAGATTGAGGCCATGAAACTGGCCTTTGCCGATGGCAGGAAATTCATTGCGGAGCCCGGGGCCATGACAGTGAGTGCCGGGAACCTTCTCGCAGAAAGCTACGGAAGAGAGCGGCGGCGACTCATAGGTCAGCGGGCAAAAATACCCGGGGCCGGAAGGCCTCCCGGAGGCGGCACGGTCTACCTGGCTACGGCGGATGAAGCAGGCAATATGGTTTCCATGATCCAGAGCAACTACACGGGATTCGGGTCCGGAGTGGTCATCCCGGGAACGGGGATAGCCCTGCATAACCGGGGGCATAATTTTGACTTTGATCCCGCCCATCCCAACGGTCTTGCAGGCGGAAAAAGACCCTACCACACCATTATCCCGGGCTTTATCACCCGGGACAGGGAAGCCGTCGGGCCCTTCGGAGTGATGGGTGGCTTTATGCAGCCCCAGGGTCATCTGCAGGTCATTATGAATCTGCTGGATTTCGGCATGGATCCCCAGGGGGCTCTGGAAGCGCCAAGATGGCAGTGGCTGGGAGGCCTGGACATCGCCATGGAGTCGGGTTTTTCCGATCAAGTCCTCCAGGGACTCAGGGAGCTCGGACACTGTATCCAGTCAGATTACGACCCGGTCCTGATGGGCCGGGGGCAGATTATTTTAAAGCAGGCAAACGGTTTGTATGCCGGGGGAACAGACCCCAGGGCAGACGGTATGGTGGCAGCCTGGTAAGGAGGACAAAGTATGAGTATCAAAAGTGTCAAAGAAGAATTCAAAGCCCGGGGGCTTTCCCTAGAGGTGATTGAAATGCCGACATCAACGGCTACAGTGGCCCTGGCGGCAGAGGCCCTGGGGGTGGAACCGGCAAGAATCGCCAAGACCATGGCCATCCGTTTGAAGGGGGAGGACATCCTGGTGCTTTCCAAGGGGGACCTGCGACTGGACAATAAAAAATTCAAGGCGCATTTCAATGAAAAAGCAAAAATGATTCCCTTTGAAGAGGTGGAGGCCGCCACAGGTCATCCCGTGGGGGGAGTCTGTCCCTTCGGACTGGACAAACCCCTGAGGGTTTTCCTTGATGAATCCCTGAAAATCTTCGATGTGGTCTTTCCCGCGGGGGGAGGTCCCAATACGGCGGTGAGAATCACCGTGGATGATTTGGCCAGGGTTACCGGAGGAACCTGGGTGGACCTGTGCCGGGGGGAGTGACCCAAAGTGGAAAATGGCTACATCATAAAGCTCGGGAATGATTTCCCGGGCTTTATGATGTAGCTCTTTGTGAATTAGTGTTGGTATATGAATACACTAATTTGAAATATGGCTTATCATCAGTAGTATAGGGAAATAAACTTCACTTAGGTTCTCTCGGTTTGGTGTCTTTGAAATTGACAGAGTTCTATTTCTTATGCCAAAAGAGTTGTGACAACCAGATGAAAACCTCTTCATGGCTTAAGTTTTGCAATGGTTTACTCCGGAATTTGCCAGTACTGTAGGGAATGAAGTTTTTTCTAGTTTGGTGAGCCGGGACCATGCAAGAATTTGCCAGTACTGTAGGGAATGAAGATTAAAAAGACTGCGGCATTGAAGGTATAAAAAATTGTTGTTAGGGTTTCGTAAAACTGAGAAATTTTTATCAGAATGTTCAAGAGAATTATTGCTTCCATTCAAAAATAATTCTCTCCGAACAATCACAAGCGGGGGTGTCGGGAAAATTGAAAAAAGGCTAAGGGAGATTATCGATAAAAGTAACCCGTTTCAAAAGAAAATTTATATTTGAAACTATAAAATATCCCTGATTTCATTCAGAAAAAATGAAACTATGCTATAATTGTTTTCAAATGATTTCAAAAATTCATGAAATGGGGTTAACCGTTGGATGAAAAAATTGCGGTGATTTCAGGTTCGAGTATCCTCACTCAAAAAATCTACAACGAAATGAAGCAAAGAAATTTGAATATCATGATAAAAGAGGTGGACACCCTGAGTGTCGTCAGCGAAGCAGAGGAAATTCTGCTTAGTGGCATCAAAATTTTAATCAGCCGGGGCAACACGGCTGCTGTATTAAGAAAACACTTTGATGTTCCTGTGGTTGATATCAAACATACATTTTTCGATTGTTATCATGCTTACAAAAGAGCACTCACCATTTCAGACAAGATTGCATTTTTGGCTACGTCAAAGGAATACGAGAGAATGATTGAACAAAGCAAGGCCTTCCTAGGAGAAATGGAGATATTTCACATCAATCTTCTGGATGGTGCGGCTGAAGCCGACCGCCAGCTTGAAGAAATGATGAGAAAGGGTATTGAGGTGGCTATTGGGGGATTGAGTCTCAAAGAAGCCGTAGAAAATCTTGGTATTGAATATGTCATGTCTGAAGCGGATACTGGTTCCATCAGTGATGCAGTTGATGAAGCCCTCCATTTGCTGAAAATGGAAAATGAGAAAGAAGATAGAAGATTGGAACTCGAGAACCGATACCAGACCATTAAATCGATTTACAATTGTGTTTCAGATGGTATTATGAGCGTAGGAACAGATGGCAAAATAACCAATATGAATAATAGGGCAATCGATATTTTCAAGGGTGATATGATTGGAAAAGATATCAGAAAAATCACTAAATCTGATACTTTTTTCGATGCCATTTCCAACAACCGGTCGATTTTCGGTGAAATGATTCAATATAAAAATATTGATCTAGTAATCAACGCAGAACCGATTCAAGTTGACTCCGTCAATCAAGGAGCAGTATTGACTCTTCAAAAGATTGAAAAGATTCAAGAAGTTGAGCAAAAGATTCGTCATAATGTCCTGAAAAAAGGGCATATGACCAATATGAGCTTCGATGATATCATAGGTGTAAGTGACCAAATCATCAAAACAAAAGACCTGGCTATGAAGTTTTCACAGGTTGACAATAACTTGCTGATTAACGGGGAGACCGGTACTGGTAAAGAGTTATTTGCCCAGAGTATACACAACTACAGCAAAAGAAAAAATGCCCCATTTGTTGCAATCAACTGTGCGGCATTTCCATCAAGTGTTTTAGAAAGTGAACTTTTTGGCTATGTAAAGGGAGCATTTACGGGAGCTTCAGATGAAGGAAAACTCGGCATGTTCGAATTGGCCCACCAGGGGACAATATTTTTGGATGAAATCAGTGAAACACCCCTGGATGTACAGTTGAAACTTTTAAGAGTTATTCAGGAGAAAAAAATCATCCGAATTGGAGATGACAAGGTAATTCCCATAGATGTAAGAATAATCACCGCTAGTAATAAAAATCTAATGAAATTGATTGAGGAAAAACTGTTCCGTGAAGATTTCTATTATAGAATCTGTGTTTTAGAATTGAATATCCCTCCGCTTAAACATCGCAGGGCTGATATTCCTCATTTAATCAGATATTTTATTGATAACTCCAAGGTTCCCATTGAAGGAATCACCAATAAGGCTGTTGATATTCTCTCCAAGGCAGAATGGCCTGGCAATGTTCGGCATTTAAGCAATATTATCGAAAGATTGTCGGTCATAAGCGACAATAAAATTATCACGTCATCGATGTTGGGACAATTTACTGATATTCCGATAGCGCCGGACAAGTTTGATTCACACCATAAAGAACCTGACAATTCTGAGAATGTATCTAGAGATTTTGTTGATTTTGACGAAGAGTCGTTAATTATGCGCGCATTGAGAAAAACCAAAGGGAATCGCAAAAAAACTGCAAAAATTCTTGGAATCAGCACAACCACTCTATGGCGAAAAATGAAGGAATGTAAAAAAATAGACAGTGAATTTCTAAACCTTGTTAGATTAGATAATACCTGGGAAAAATAAGCCGGTAGGCAGGACTGTTTCCTCTGAAAATGAATTGATTTTTATCAGGAAATGATCTATAGAGATTTCAACGATTGAATGGACCCTATAGTGGACACTTTAATATGAGTGGACCCTATAGGGTCTTGTTGTTCGATTCCACTCAAATTCTCTGCCGGATTTCTGTTTGAAATACAATGAGTGTATAGGATTTGAAGGGATTGATCGGGGATTGTTGCCTTTCAAAAAAATTAAATGACGTTTCGAAAGATTTCAAATGATTTCATAAAAGAACAGCTTAACGGTCAAAAAATTTATAGATTAATTGAAATGAAATAGTTAATCAATTAACGAAGAATAATTAATACTTGATTCTGCCTACTTTCATGATATTTTATCTGAAAAATTTTCAAAATGTTAAAAGTGGCACAAGTGTTGCTTTTTAATAGGGCAGTATCTTAAGAGATTAATTAATGCAGGAGGTGGTAATTTGAAGTATCTCATTGGGTTTATTGGATTCGGGGAGGCTGCCTTTCATATCGCTAATGGCCTCAAGTCAGAAGGGTTGAATGAAATTATAGCTTATGATATCAATCAAGATCATCAAAAAATTGGAAAAATTGTGCGCAGAAGAGCAGAAGAAGCTGATATTCTACTTGTGGATTCATTAGAAATTCTTTATAGGTCATCTCGAATTATTATGTCACTAACCAGTTCGAAAGTTGCATTTAAACTAGCAGATCAAGTTATTCCGAATCTGGCTCCCGGTCAGATTTATGCGGATATGAATTCTACAGCTCCTGAAATCATGCAGTCTATTGACCGGATTCCTCGTAAGTCAGGCGTAGGCTTTTGTGATGCTGCAATCATGAGTACTGTACCAGGAAGTAATCATAAAGTCGAAATTTTCCTTTCCGGGGACGGCGCTGCAGATCTAATGGAAGTTTTAATGCCCTACGGTATGAATCTAAGGGATTTAAACGCTCTGGCGGGCGGATCTTCGGCAATCAAAATGCTGCGTAGTGTTGTCATGAAGGGATTGCCGCAACTCATGATGGAGGCCATGTTGCCGGCATTGGAATTTGGAACCCTCGATGCCCTCATCGATTCCTTGAATGGCAGTCTTAAGGGGAAAAGCGTCGAAGATTTGGCGAATATTTTCTTTGCCAGGACGATTGTACATGCACAGAGAAGATCAAAGGAAATGAAGGACTTCATTGCAACCATAGAGGCGCTGGGAATGGATGCGACAATGTCAAGAGCAACCTGTGACAATTTGCAGGCCCTCGATTCCTTGAACCTGGTTGACAGGATTGGCCCCGAAGGGGATTTGGACTTCAGGCGAACATTGCAGGTTATCAACGAGAGGAGAAAAGGTTAGATGGCGGATATTAAATACTACCAAAAGCCAGAAAGAATCGATGCGACCATCATGGAACGAGTAAAGAAACTGAGTCCGGCACAACTCTGCGATGGCATGAAAACTTTGGAAATAGTCGGCGATGGCTGTATGGATGTTGGAATTCTACCGGTGGATGATCAAAAGGTCATGGTTGGGACAGTCTGCACCATCAGTACGGATGAAGGGGACAATTTCCCGATTCATGTGGCGGTTTACGAGCCGTCTGAAGGATACGTCATGGTAATCGATGGCAAAGGCTATCAGGGACGGGCTTATCTCGGCGATCTCATCGGTGCTGCAGCCAATGCAGTCGGTTATGATGGGATTGTTGTGGATGGTTGTGTGAGAGACAAGGAAGGTCTTAAAAACCTGGACATTCCGATTTTCGCCCGCGGATTTATGCAAAGAGGGCCTTCGAAAAAAGGCCCGGGTGAAATCAATTCCACGATTTTCTGTGGTGGCATCCGGGTTGAGCCCGGAGATCTGATCATGGGTGATTGTGACGGGGTAGCTGTTGTTCCAAGAGATAGGATTCTGGATGTACTGGAAAAGGCTGAAGCCAAAAAAGATTATGAAGTGGACCGAAGGAAAAAAATTGCGGAATATGAAAAACGTCGGAATGCCGGAGAAACGTTACCCGAAATTGCTCCGCAGTGGGTGATTGACATGAAAAAGGACATGGGGCTTTAGTCAATGGACGAGGAGGAAAAAATTTGAAAGAGATTAGAATATTGTCCCCCAGCGGCATGCTGGGATACGGTTTCCCCAAAGAATCTTTTCTCAACGGCATTGAAAAAAAGCCAGACGTGATTGCTGTCGATGCCGGTTCTACGGATGCCGGTCCTCATAAACTGGGAGCCGGGGTCGGGATAGTCAGTGAGTTGGCCGTGGAGAAAGACCTGACCTTGATCCTCAAGGCCGGGTTTGAGTTGGATATACCGGTAATCATTGGATCAGCCGGTGGTGCAGGCGCAAAAGCCCATATTGATTGGACCATGACCATTGTCAGAAAAATCGTTGAAAAACACGGGCTTCATTTTAAAACGGCCATTGTTTATGCCGATGTCGACAAGGATTATGTGAAGAAAAAGATGGACACCGATGATGTTCATCCCCTGGGACCGGTGCCTATTCTCACTGAATCCGTAGTGGACCTGACCAACAACATCGTGGGCCAGATGGGTGTTGAGCCCATCATGGAAGCCCTGAAAGACGGGGCAAAATTGATAGTCGCAGGCAGGGCATACGACCCCGCACCTTTTGCAGCCCTGCCGATTCTGATGGGATACGATTCGGGACTGGCCTATCACCTCGGAAAAATACTTGAGTGCGGCGCGCTTTGTGCACAGCCTGGGACCACCAAGGATTGCATCATGGGTTATCTTCGTGAAGATCACTTCTTGGTGGAACCTTTGAATGACAAGAGGAAATGCATCACCTCATCCGTGGCCGCCCATACCCTCTACGAAAAAGATCATCCATATATTCTGCATGGTCCGGGCATGTATCTGGATTTGTCCAACAGTCGATTCGAACAGTTCAGTGACAATGTCGTAAAGGTTTCCGGCAGCAAGATGACATCCCCTGACAAGTACACCATCAAATTGGAGGGAGCGGCAAAGGTTGCCTATCGCACCCTTGTGGTCGCCGGCATCAGAGATCCCATCATGATCAGAAATATTGACGATATCACCCGGGATGTCGAGCAACAAGTTAGGAATTATTTTGATGAAATTCCAGCGGAGGACTTTGAACTGATATTTCATCTATACGGCAAGAACGGCGTCATGGGGGACCGGGAGAGGGAAAAGACTCCCTGCCATGAACTGGGCTTGGTCATGGAGGTTGTGGCAAAGACGCAAGATCTGGCCAATACAATCTGTTCATCGGCGCGTTCCACGATGTTGCACTTCCCCTATGAGGGAAGAAAAGCCACCGCTGGCAATCTGGCATTTCTTTATTCCCCATCGGATATTGAGTTTGGTCCCGTTTATAAATTTACAGTCTATCATCTGGTCAATGTGGATCATCCGACAGAGTTGTTTCCAATAGACTATTTCGATCTCAAGTGAAAGGGAGGGCTATTATGGAAAATACCATTACCCTGTACGAGTTGGCAAAGGTACTGAGAAGCAAGAATTCCGGCCCCTTTGAAATCACCTTTGACATAATCTTCGACAGCAAGGAAAAATATGAATTAGTAAAATCGTCGGGTGTCATTACGAAAGAATTGATCCAGGAACTTTATCTGGTTGAAGAAGAGGATATTTCTCATCTTGTTTTCTACGATCCGGCATATGCAATCAAGATCACAATGACAAGAAGTGTGGATTCGGGCAGTATAGGTGATATGGATGTCTATGGTTCACAACAGCACGCGCCATTGATCGACATCAAAATCCCTATTGCTAATAAAATTTTTGAAGGAGGAAGAAAATGAAAAAGCTGTTATTACTGATATTCATCTTGACTTTAATCATCGTTGGATGTGCTCAGGAGCCTGCATCCCAGCCAAGTGAAGAAGAGCCGGCAGTGGAGGCTGAAGTTGAAGAAGAAGAAGAGCCGGCAGAGGAATCGAGTTTTCCTGAAAGACCCATTGAGTTTGTGGCTTCTTATGCCCCCGGTGGCGGCCATGACACGCTGATGAGAACCATGCTCAAAATCATCCAGGACGAAGGCATCAGTGATGCTTCGATTAACGTAGTCAACAAACCGGGCGGCAGCGGTGCAGTAGGAATGGCCTATGTCAACGGTCATGCCGGCGACGGCCATTATCTGATGGCGGCCACTTCCTCTTTGATTACCACCCCCCTGACCTCCGATGTCGGATTGACCTTCAGGGATTTGACTCCGATCGCCCGTTTGGGAATCGATCCAGAATTACTACTGGTCAATGCCGAATCCGACTATGAAACCCTGGATGACTTGATCAATGCCGGAAAGGTGTTGAATATCGGCGGTACAAGCACGGGTGGGATTGAGCACATCGCAGCCATCAAACTGCAGATAATTGCGGGCGTCGATATCAACTACATTCCTTATCAGGGCGACGGCGAAGTGGTTGCGGCGCTCATGGGAAATCAGATCGACATGGTGTTCACGAACCCCAATTCAGCCATCGACTATATTAAATCGGGCGATTTCCGGCCTATTGCCATCACCACCGAGGAACGGGTTGATTTGATGCCGGATATACCAACCTTCAAAGAACTGGGATATGATATCGTTGTGAATATTTACCGTGGCGTTATGGCGCCCGGCGGTGTCTCCGATGAAGTCGTGGCCTACTATACCAATATGATTGAAGAACTCGTGGCAACGGAAGAATGGCAAAAGGACTATATTGAACGGAATCTTATCGTTGAAGGGTATCTGCCGGGCGAAGAGTTTGGTGAGTACCTTGAAGAAGTCTACTTGCTTTATGAAGAAACCCTTACGGAACTGGGTTTGATCAAGTAGGAGCATCAAAGGGAGATAGTCGAGCGCTATCTCCCTGATATTAAATCAAGGAAGGGGATATTATGAAGAATGCGGAACGCATTTTCATCCTGGCAATTATGATATTTTCGTTTGCCGTCATATTCGAGGGATCGATAATACCTGTTTTTTCGCAGCATACCATTGGGCCGGGTTTCCTGCCTGTCGTGGTTGGCGGCGCACTCGCTGTTACCTGTTCGGCCCTGCTGATTTTCAGCTACATCAAGCAGGACACTGAACAGGATAAAAAGAAGTTTATCTCGAAGGAGGGACAATCTCGATTACTGATTTTTATCGTTATTTTAATGGGAGCCTTATTGCTCAACGGGATTCTGGGACTGATCATTCCTCTGACAATCTTTATGATATTGTCCTACAAAATGATTGAGAATTACACTTGGTGGAATTCCATCAAGGTTGCTGTAGTCAGCAATATGATTTTTTATTACATTTTCAAAGTCTGGTTGGGAGTGCCCTTGCCCGGCATTAATTTTTAAGGAGGTGGCATCAACTTGGAAGCATTAGACAATTTATCCATTGGGTTCGTCGAAGTCATGACATTCTATAATATAATGATTATCTTCATGGGTTCTATTTTTGGGACCATAGTGGGTGCACTGCCGGGTCTTGGGCCATCGGCCGGAATCGCACTGCTTCTGCCATTGACCTTTGGCATGCCGGTGACCACGGCGCTTTGTCTCCTGGTCGGCTCTTACATGGGGACCATGTATGGTGGAAGAATTACAGCTATACTAATCAATACGCCCGGGGATGCGCCGGCCATTATGACCTGCCAAGACGGTTACCCCATGATGACTCAGGGAAAGGGCGGATTGGCCCTGGGGATTTCGGCCATCAGTTCCTTCGTCGGCGGCGCATTCGGTTTGATTATTCTGGTCTTTGGCGCCCCGATAATCAGTAAAATTTCAATTAATTTCGGTCCGCCGGAATATTTCATGTTGATGATCCTGGGCTTGTCTACAATCACCCTGCTTGCCGGCGATAAAATGCTCAAAGCGGCACTGATGACTTTTTTTGGATTCGCTATCGGCATCGTCGGCAGTGACTATGTCTCGGGCTATGTTCGTTTTAATTATCATCCGGAACTGATTGAAGGCATTGATTTTGTAGCCATCATTATCGGACTCTATGGTATCGGGGAAGTGCTGTTCAATATCGAGAAACTGATACACCTTGATCTTGGAAAACCAAGTTTCAAAATCAGGGAATTCATTCCCAGTCTAAAAGAATTGAAGCAAATCACCATGCCCACCCTGAGAGGTTCAGTTATTGGAACCATGATCGGCATATTGCCGGGAGCCGGTGGCACCATTGCAACCTTTCTGGCTTATACATCAGAAAAAAAGGCCTCAAAAACCCCCAAGCGATTCGGCAATGGGGCCATAGAGGGACTGGCGGCGCCTGAAGCGGCCAACAATGCTTCAGTACCAGGCGCCTTGATTCCATTGATTACACTGGGAATACCCGGATCCGGCGGCACAGCCATTCTATTGGGTGCGTTGATCATGTACGGGCTACGACCGGGTCCGCTCCTGATGGTGGAATCCGGAACAATCGTTTGGACCATGATTGCTGGTTTGATTCTTGCAAACGTAATCCTGCTGATCAGTAATATCATGTTGATTCCGATATTCATAAATATCATTAAACTCGTCCAAAAGTATCTTTCGCCAATCGTTGCCTCGTTGTGTCTGCTGGGTGCCTATTCACTCAATTACGGCATGTTCAACATCTGGGTCGTGATGATTTTTGGCGTCATCGGCTACGGCATGAAAAAATTCAAGTATCCGGCAGGACCCTTGATTCTATCGGTGGTACTAGCCCCGCTCACGGAGAATTACTTCAGACAGTCACTGATGCTGGCACAGGGAAAATTCAGCATCTTCCTGCTTCGTCCCATCAGTCTTGGGATTCTGATCGTCATCCTTGTCATTGCCGTATTGTCAATCGTCAACAATTATCGGAACAAGGCAAAAAAAAGAGTCATGGCGAATTAATTCTTCACAATTGAAAAGGAGAAAGAATGAGATATTCCTACGAAACTTTAATCTCTGCAGTATCGGGAATCCTGGAGGATCTGGGTGAAGAGCGATCCAATGCACTTGCGGCTGGAGAATGTTTGATCGGTGCGGATATGCGGGGGATCGCCACCCATGGGGTGCATCTGCTCCTGGGAATTGCCAAGAGGGTGGATGCCGGGATCCTGAAGGTTCCCACCAAAATCGAGCTGCTTCATGATGAAAAGGGGACAGCGACTATCGATGGTGGAAATGGATTGGGGCCGGTTGCCGCAAAAAAAGCGATTGAACTGGGGATTAAAAAAGCCAAGATTTACGGTATAAGCATGATCTTGATCAGGAATACAAACAATATCGGTTCCCTGGGATATTATACGGATTGGGCATCTGAAAGGGATATGATTGCCATCATGGCCTGCAACGCGGCTCCGGCCATGGCGCCGTGGGGTGGAGCAGAGCCTTATGTCGGCACCAATCCTTTGTCAATTGGGATTCCAACCGATTCGGAAATCCGGTTCAATGCCGATATGGCGACAAGTATCGTCGCCAGAGGAAAAATCAGAAAGGCGTCCAGGGAGGGAACCGGGATTCCCGATAACTGGGCCCTAGATAGCAAAGGAATCGTTACCAGGGACCCGGATGAAGCCTTGAAGGGTTCACTCCTGCCTATGGGAGGCCCCAAAGGTTCGGCGCTTGCTTTGGCTATTGATGGTATTGCCGGGATACTGGCAGGCTCCGCCTATGGACAGAAGCTGACATCATTTCATGAACTCGAGGGCCCGACAGGTGTGGGGGTATCTTGCATCCTGATTGATCCATCAAAATTTTATGATAAAGAAGTTTACAAGACAGATTTCAGCAAATATTTGCATAAAGCCAAAGGTTTGACGAAAGCACAGGGATTTTCAAAGATTATGATGCCTGGTGAAATGGAATATGATAAATTGAGAATGAGTCTTAAAAATGGCATTGAATTAAGCAGACAGACAGTTGAAAGCTTGAACAAACTAATGAAAAGATTTGGGAAAGATCCAATTGTAAACATTGATTGAAAACAAAAATGAATTTGACCATTGGAGATATCAGCAATATCAATGATCAAAGTTTTAACGCTGAATTGTAAAATGAAGTTGAACTAATTAAAAATCCATAGAGGGCCA
>LQBE01000017.1:0-4613 GCA_002029975.1 delta proteobacterium ML8_F1
ATTGATTTGCGCCATGCTAATCTCATTCTCCAAGTCCTTTTGCCTTTTAACTAGCATTGCTTTCATTTCATCAATTGAGATCTGTTCATCAACTAACTCCATGACTTCTGTCAGCGAAAATCCGATATCCTTTAAAAATATGATCCTATTAAGTCTTGGCAGCTGGTCTATAGAATAACTT
The DNA here is from genome assembly GCA_002029975.1 of delta proteobacterium ML8_F1. Taxonomy (GTDB): domain Bacteria; phylum Bacillota; class Clostridia; order Peptostreptococcales; family Acidaminobacteraceae; genus ML8-F1. The sequence goes on from LQBE01000017.1 coordinate 182, forward strand.
CGATATCCTGTATTATTATCAATACAGGTTGGTTTAAGAATACCTATTTGATCGTAATGCCTGAGCATTCTGATTGACACTTTTCCAATTTTAGAAAAATCACCTATTTTGAGCATGCAGGTTGCTCCTTCCTACTTATTTTTAAGTGAATCATCTTAATATTAAACCCTCACATAGTGTAAGGGTCAAGTAGTAATAGAATCGGCTTATCATATTTCATGAATCCTTAAACATTCATGAAAAAACAATGATTGCTCTTGTCTGATTTTTCAAGCCATTGGGTTCTTTTACTAAAACATCTCCCCCTTTCATTTTTTTCGATTCAAAATCTAAACGTACTTCCGGAATCATATTTAATCTAACCATACATATTCATTAGTTCTATTCTAACTTAATCATCACGATAAACGTTTTTATTAATTCGTTTAGATTTTACATTATAATCACTGTTTTCATTTAACAATAATGATTATAGATTCAATTTGATAATTTGTGTTACTTCATCTGGTACTTCCATTGGACTCAAATGTCCTCCTGGAATAATCATTGTCTTGCCATTCGGAGGAAGTGGAACATAATCATCTTTACCTTTTACAATGACGTGAGGAATACTTAAGTCATTAATAAGCTGTAATGTATTCACTGCATCTACTAAAACTTCTTTATCCGTTTTCACAATTTCATCACTTTTAAGTCTATTCATCATTTGAATAAAGTTTTTTATCAAAAATTTATTTTTCTTCAAACTTTCTTTAGACATTAAAGATTTACCCGCTTGTTCATAGTAAAATTGAGGAAAAACTAACATCAGATGTCGTAATCTGATAAGTAGTCTGCTTGCTATGGTTGAAGCTTTGTATGGCATATTGAACAATATTAGTTTTTCAAATCTATTAGGATTAATATTTGCCGCCCTTAGAATAGTCATGCTTCCCCATGAATGTCCAATTGCAATAACACGATCAATACCAAGCCCATCCAATATTTCGAAGAACATATCTACACAACTATTCATATCCCAGAACTCATTAACTAACTTAGAATTACCATGCATTGGCATGTCAATGAGCACTATTGTATGCTTTAAAAGGATCTCATCACTAGCTGTTTGTTTCCAAATAGTATGATCAAGATAAACGCCATGCAAAAATACCAAAGGTATTGTTTTTGGTCTCTCTGATAAATATATTGTAATTTTCCCCAAGGATGTCTCAATACATTTTTCAATCATTATCGTATACTCCCTTCAATTTCTAAATATTTTTAAGTATGCCTTCAACAAACTACCGTTCTATTTTCAAAATTATAATTCTTGACTTCAGCCGTTAAAATAATAATCAATTCAAGAACATCTATTTGCTTTTGAATTTCTTTAGCAATATAAATCGTATCGCAATTCCTGAAAAGCATAATTGTTACATAAGTTTACCGCTCTATTACGAACTGTTTATTTATATATTTAAATAATACTTTTTGAGGTGTCAATAATTTCATCAGGGGAACAAACGAAACAAAGGTGCCTATAGGATAACGAAATTTTGGGTTTTTCTTCTTCGAAACTGCTAAAATTTTATTTGCAACTTTGGCTTTTGTAACACCTTTTTCTAAACCATCTTTCTTCATTCTATTAACCATCTTCTCAACTTGACATTTGTGATCATCAAGTTCATTGCTTGCTCGCTTAATAGATATATCTAGAGATTCTGTTTTCACGCCTTGAGGTTCAATTAAAACTACTTTGATATTATCTTTATGAAGCTCAAATCTTATTGATTCAAAAAATCCTTCCAACGCAAATTTACTAGCTGTATAAATGCTATTATATGGGACTGCCATTAATCCCCCTATAGAGCTTATATTAATAATTTGACCTGACTGTTGTTTTTTCATATAAGGCAGCGTCGCTCTAACTATATTTAGAGTCCCAAAAAAGTTTGTTTCCATTTGTTCACGTACCTCTTTGTCTGATGTTGCCTGAAATGAACCATATAAATCGTAGCCTGCATTGTTAATAACAATATCAATCTTTTTATGAGCCTGAAAAATATTTGAAAGACTCACTTCTACTGACTGAATGTCATTTACATCCATTATTATTGACGTAAATCTACTGTTAAAGAACTCATTTCTACTGCATCCATATACAATATGACCCTCATTAGCAAATGCTATGGCAATTTCTTTACCAATGCCTCTAGATGCACCTGTAACTAATACAACTTTCTTCATAATACTTCACCTCGTAGAATTAAATGTTTTTATCGTGCTTATGTGTTTTGACAATCTTCATGGTCATGATTATTCTTCATAGAGAATATAATGTCTCCGCCGATTTCATACATATACATTTTGTATGTTGCCAAGTCCTTTTGGTCAGAACTTATTAAAGTTAATGCAAGCCCTAAACCAACGATCCAATTTTTATAAAGAAGATTTTTTATTTGTTCATCAGTGAAACTCTTTAGAGTCTTATTTTTTTTAAGCTGAGATAAATACCTTTTCTCTATTAGGAGATATATGTTATTTGATTCGGATGATAAAAAGTAATTCTTGAATAAGTCTGGGTTATTTTTTGCAAACTGTAGTATACCAATACCGATGTTCAAGAACTCATTATCGGTATACCTTTTATCTGTAAATGAAAGGATTTTCTGTGACACAAATTCGTATACATCTTTCATTAATTCATCACGTTTTTTATAAGTTGTATATATTGGTGCGACAGAAGATCCAATCATATCAGCAATTTTACGTATAGTAATTCCATCAATACCTTCACTGGTAGCAATTTGAATAGCTGTATTTAGTATAAGTTCCTTGGTGAATTTTGTTTTTGGCATTTTTTTATTCCTCTACATAAGACTAAATTTAATAAGTGTAAATATAAGCTGTAAGTTTAAAATTGGTTTTATTGAAAGATAACAAAGTTATCTAACGTTGTTATCTAACATGGTATCTCTATTATTTTTATTTGTCAACAAGATCTTTAAATTTACAAGAATAAAGCAAACATACCTTTTTCAAATTGGAAACTACGTTATTAACTCTGTCATCACAAAAGTCAATCGCAACTATTCATACAGTTCAAATAGCGTTTTTGTAAAACCAAGCACGAGATTAGAGAGCCACTTCATGGAGTGGACCATAGATGGTGGATCTTACTTTGTCCTCGTCGATTGACTTATAAAATCATAATAAAAAAGCTAAGCTGATTTGTCTTTTTACGACCTTCTACTTAGCCTTTAAATGATATGTTTTGTTCCAATTGTCTATGTCATCTATATTTTAGCCCTTTTTTCGGGGTCAAAAAACGTCATTTTTTCGCTGTTTTTCGCCCCAAAATCGGCTCCAAGCCACTATATGTTGTGGTTAACCTCTACTTTTTCTCGCCCGAACCACTACGTGTCATCAGAATTATCGCTTCTACGTGCGATGGCTATACAATACTGTTATCATTGGTACATATTATAGCCACGGCGGAGGGTTGTTTGACTTAACTGTGGATTCAATAGGTTACTTTTTTTAATCCTAACTCTACACCTTTTGAATCGGAAGGTACCAATTCTTATGTTAGCAGAATGCTGCGCTCTAATATTTTATTCTATCAAAAAAATTTATGAGTGGTTATTTAGTGTCTATACCGAAGGCCTATTTATTTTTTTCTGCCCAATCGGACATAGTTTCAAGCAATTGAAGCAAGTATATTGCATCACATTATGAAGGGTTTGATAATATGGATAAAATCCCAAGCTTTTCTTCACATTTAGCCTTCGAATAGGTCCTTAGAATATATATTTACTCATAAAATCCAGAAATTTCATAAAACCGTAATGTTGAGACTGTTTATAGCATTTTAACAAGTCTGTATATCCTTCCTTTTCCAAAGCCTTACCTGGACAATTCTTAAAACAAATATCGCAATGAATACATAAATCTTTTACAACCTTAACATCAGATTCCATATCAAGATCCGTTACTATTGCTGTGAAATTGACCCTACTTCCAAACTGAGGATGAATTATAATATTATGTCTGCCAAAGGTTCCAAGACCAGCAGCATAAGCAGCATGGCGAAGTGATAAATCGCTGAAGCCGATCTGCTTTTTATTTTTGAAATCCGTAGTTAACGAATAAGGAATAGAAATAGTTTTTGCACCTAACTCAGTCTCCAAATAATGACATATTTTGTGCCCCTATATTTTCATCATGGGTACTCTATCCAACCGATCGGACATAGCCAACATCATGTTCGGACTTTCACAACTTGATAATTCTCTATAAGCCAATACAATAATAGATTTTGCATTTGAAAAAAAATTCGATATCGGGGGTGAGTTGGGACTATCATAATCTAATATTGATGCAAACCCAACATCATCAACGCCAAGCTCTTTAATGAATTTTCTTATGTGTTCTTTCAAAATAAAAAACC
>LQBE01000017.1:4670-15604 GCA_002029975.1 delta proteobacterium ML8_F1
TTTGCGTTTTTGAAAATCGTACGTGGAATTTTGTCTACTAGTACTGCTGGGCTTTTGTTATCTGCAATCCAGGCAATTAATCTAGCAGAAGTTCCCACACCATCAGTATTATTTAATATTTCTGATACCTTCTTAACATTTATACCATATAGACTTTCACTTAATAAACTATCAACTTTCTCAACTATTTCATCACTTGTAAAATTTGATATATCAACTCTACTACCTACCTGAAGAAATTCAATCTTACTAGCATTATCTGCTTGTTCACCACCTACAGGCATCACAAGAATTGGTTTTCCAGCCATTAGTGCTTCGTTAATTGTATTATTACCTCCATGACTGATAACAAGATCAACACATCTAAGGACTTCTAGCTGAGGAACGCTTTTATATATCATCACATTTTCACTGAAACTTTCTTTAATCAATTCATTATAGGCCCCACCTGCACTGACAATAATTTGATAATTGGATTTTGAGATACCTGCTAATATTTTTTTAAAAACATTAGGCTTGTTATTGAATACAGTTCCCAGTGAGACATATATTTTCTTCATATCAGCATTTAACCTGTCATATTCAAACTTAGTATTTACATCATTTCTACTCAATGCAAAACAAGGCCCTACAAAAAATGTGTTATCAGAATTAATCATTCGAGGTGCTTCAGTTTCTTTAGCCGTAAGCAGTATATTTGCCCAACGAGAATATGGTGTTTTTAAATTAATTATTGGGGGATTAGATAAATCCATTTTATACGATGCTTTTAAGACTCTTCTATTGAGTATTCTATTTGTAATTTCCATTATTCTAGAATAAAATTCAGCCTTTCTACCCCACTGCTCCTCTATTGGAAGACCTGTCCCTAATGGAGGTACTCCATCCCCTCCAAATGGCAACCCGCTATGATATATTGGAATGCAAGGGATGTTATACTTTTCACCAACAAGATATGGCGGAATGAATGTAAAATCAGTTACTAAAACATCTGGCTTTTCTCTCAAAACTATCTCTTCAATAGTCATAGCATACTCATATAAGCCATCTGTAAAAACGTTTATTGCATATTGCGTTTCAATAAAGCCACTTGTTAATGGTAACAAAGCTGATTTTAGAACTACCTTTGTAGGCGCTTTAATCTTTAGGTATTGAATGCCATTCGCTTGTATTTTTTTAGGTATATTCATAGATGTTTTAATTATTTCAGGTAATTTGTTATTATGCCTTTTAAATGAATTTCCGATTGATGGTACACCGAATAAAACATCATGCCCCTCCTCTTTAAGTCTACAAGCTATTGTTAACATAGCATTTGTATGTCCCATCGTTGGTTGAGAAAAAAATATAGCCTTAACCATTTTGAACTCCTTTCAACAAATAGTTGAGTGATTTACTTATATTTTCCCTGACTTGATTGCTACTATCAGTCTTAAAAAAGTAAAAAATATTTGCATTTACAATTTCAAGTAAAAAATGAGCCTCAAGATCTTCGACAAAAAATCCGTTGCTAATACCTGATTTTATAAAAGCAATAATGACATCATCCAAATTGCTTTTTAAATCAAATAATTCTTCAGAAATAGCTGGATACGCTTCTAAAACTTCTTTTATATTTTCTGATGATAGTTCAAACATAAAATTAGAGACTTCATGAATTATCTTTTCCAACTTAGTAATATAAATATCATCACTATTAATAATAGCCACTATTGCACGTTTATTATTAGTTACTTTAGAAATCAAAACGTCCATTAACCATTTTTCCTTTGACCCAATTAATCGATATAAAGTATCTTTTGCTAACCCACTTTCTTTTGCTAAATCAGCCATATTAAAGCCTTTAATGCCATTTTCATCGATCAATTTCATGGTCTTTTCTTTTACATTCGCAACAACATCTTCATTGTTTATCTTCATGAGATCTCCTTTTAAACAACTAATTTATACTGCTGTAAATTTCTAAATATTTACTGAATGACTCTTTAAACCGCCTGTCTTTTAAGGCAAATTCTATGTTCGCTTGCAAAAAACCCAAATGATCACCTACGTCATATCGCTTCCCTTTGAAATGGAATGCATATACTTGTTCAACGTTAGCAAGTTCTCTCAAGGCATCTGTTAGTTGAATTTCACCATTCTTACCAGGCTGAACTCTTTCTAAAATTTCAAAGATTCTCGGTGTAACAATGTACCTTCCTAATACTGCAATATTTGAAAGTGCTTGATCAATCTCTGGTTTTTCAACCATTTCATGTACCCTAATCACGTCTTCACTAATTTTATTCCCACTAATAATGCCGTACTTATTTACTTCATTTTTATCTACTGGTTGTACGCCTAAAATAGTAGATTCATATTTATTGAAACAAGATATCATTTGACTTAAACAAGGTATTTCTGAATCAACTATATCGTCTCCTAGTAATATAGCAAATGGTTCATCCCCAACAAACGTCCTGGCACAAGATATGGCATGCCCAAGCCCCCTTGGTTCTATCTGTCTGATATAATGAATTTTAGCCATGTTTGAGATTTTCCTAACCGTATCTAGATAATCCTTCTTATTGCTTTTCTCTAATTCAATCTCTAACTCTACCGACTTATCAAAATGGTCTTCAATCGATCGCTTATTGCGCCCTGTGATTATTAAAATATCCGTTATTCCACTTGCAACAGCCTCTTCTACAATATACTGTATAGTAGGTTTATCAACTATTGGAAGCGTTTCCTTAGGTAAAGATTTAGTCGCTGGAAGAAATCTCGTTCCAAGACCCGCTGCAAGTATAATAGCCTTTCTAATTTTCATAGTCTTAACTCCTCAATATTATATAATCAAACCAAAATAAATCTTATGGTTTGATTTTATACCAGATGTTTATTCTTGTCAACGCAAACCACAATTAACATACACAATAATTATGTTTACTTGTTGATTTCTTTGTATGAATGAATTGAGTGCGAATTGCGGCAAAATAGAATCCCCACTGCGTGGTGGCTTAGAGTCATTGGTTCAACACACCGCGGATTACTGCTTTGCTTCTACAAAAACGCTATTTGAATTGAGCCCAGATCATTTTAATACTTGATTAAGCATTATTATTCCATACATTTGATTCTTGCACTTGAAATCTAGGAATCCTTTATTCTTTACATCCGTTGACTTCAATGCAAAGTGTCACTACCTTAAAGTACAATATTTCATAAGTTCTTCAACAGCGCACTTCCCAATGATTGATTCATGTTCTTTGGCCGTGGCTAAATCGACATCATTGAGATACACAACTTTACTCCTTAGTGAAAAATTTGGCACAACTTACATGATCAATTGTTCTAGTTCCTAAAGTTCCCATTCATTCATAAAATACTTTGACATCTTTTCTACTCTCGTTCTGATTTTTGGACATAAAAAATGAGGCAATGCTTATTGGTCACTCTATTGACCAGTAAACTTTGCCTCATAATTATTCATTCCTGAAATATTCAATTGTGTAATCAAAATCAATTCTAAACTATCGTTTTTTTTGATTTCAACCTATGTCATCTATATTTTCGCCCATTTTAAAGGGTCAAAAAACGTCATTTTTTTGCTGTTTTTTGACCCCAAAATCGGGCCAAAACCACTATATATTGTGGTCGAACTCTACTTTTTATCACCCGAACCACTACGCGTCATCAGAATTATCGCTTCTACGTGGTAGGTTCCCGGGAACATGTCAACAGGCTGGATTTTTTGGACCTTGTAGCCTTTTTTATCCAGATAGGTGATATCCCTGGCCTGGGTCTGCGGCTCACAGGAGATATACACCACCCGTTTGGGAGAAAGCTTGATAAGGGCTTCAAGAAATTTCACAGTGCTTCCTGTTCTGGGGGGATCAAGGAATACCACGTCAATGCGCTGATTGTCCCGGGCCATAGCCGCCATCAATTCACTGGCATCCGCCTGATGAAACCAGATGTTTTTCACTTGATTGGCCTTCGCATTGCTGATGGCGTCCTTCACAGCAGAGGCACTGGTCTCCACCCCGATAACAGCCTCCGCATCCCGGGCCGCAAGTATTCCGATTGTCCCTGTGCCACAGTAGGCGTCAAGGACAATGTCCCTTGATTCAATGGCAGCCATTTCCAAGGCGATTTTGTAAAGAAGCTCTGTCTGGGCTGGATTCACCTGGTAGAAGGAACCTGCCGAAATCTTGAACCTTCTACCCAGCAGGGTATCTTCAATGGCTCCGGAACCGAAAAGGACAATCTCGCGTTTTCCAAGAACCATGCTGGTATCATGGTCATTGACATTCTGGAGGATTGTGGTGATTTCAGGATGAATTCTGCGAAGCTCCTTCACAAAATTGTTTTTGGAGGGAAAAATCAGCGTTCCAGTGACCAGGACCACCATAATCTCCCCGGTGTGATAGCCGGTGCGCACCAGGACATGGCGAAGAAACCCCTTTTTGCGGTCTTCATCATAGGGCTCGAGTTTGAAACCAGCCAAAAGACTGCCAATGGTCTTGATGATGGCATTGGCTTTTGTGTCCTGGATCAGGCAATCCTCCACCTCGACGACCCGGTGGGTGTTTTCTTCATAAATCCCGGATTTGAACTTTCCCCTGCGGTCCTTTTGAAAGGTGGCTACACTCTTGTTTCTGTAGTGGTAGGGTTCACCCGCCATAACTATGGGCAGGGCTTCTTTGAATCGTCCAAGGGCCAGGTTCACCTTCTCCTGTTTGAATGCCGCCTGGCCTTGAGGACTAAGATGCAGCAGTTGACATCCACCACACATCTCATAATAGGGACACGGCGCCTTCTGTCTCAGGGGGGAGGGGGTCTTCAAATCCATCTCTCGAAGGAGTTCGCGACTTTTTCGGCTGCTGAAATCAATCTGGGCCACCTCCCCGGGAATGAGTCCCGGAATCAGGGTTTCCCTGCCTCGGAGCATCACCCGGCCGCGACCCTTTTCATCAAAACCGATGCACTTGACAATATCCTTCATAAACGAATCCCTCCTTGGGGAATAATTCAAATTCTTTGTTGTTTGTGTTCAATCTCAACCACACACTGGGTTTTGATTTTTTCAACCAGAAACTGAAGGCCGTCAATCACATGGGGACGGATGTCCCCACCCACTAGAACATACATGATATCCTCACCCACCTCCAGTCTTCCACTGTTGAGCCATACCTTGATATAGAGAATTCCCTCCATTGCAGATGTCTCCGAAATGGCTTGATTCACCTTTTCGGCATCATAGGAGAAGGTCATCCCCCTGACTTTGGATCCATCATCAAGGCCCTCTCTTGCGAGAACCCTGGGAGTTTCTCTGACGACGCCGTTGTGCAAAAGGAACATCCCCACTTGTGAAGCTGCGGGATCGGTTTTAGCCTCTTTCATCCACTGGTCAAGATTGATGGGACCCTGCGTGATTGTCATCTTGTTCTCCTCCTGTAGCCATTGATTTGTATTCCTGATACTCTCAGTTTACCATAGACTGGAATTATTTCTTCCCTGGGAAAAAACTTTCCCTGGTCTGATTGACAACTCCCCTTGACTATTGACCCCGGGTCCCAAATATGATATCTTTTCTACACATTTATCACAGGAAAACACCGCATTCCCGGGATTTTTCAAAGAAAATGCTCAGCCCAACAACCAATGAAAGGGGATCTCCATGGAACTCATAGAATTTGTAGAAATCATCGGCACTGTCGCTTTTGCCATGTCCGGCGCCCTGGTGGCCATCAATAAAGATCTGGACTATTACGGCATCGTCACCTTTGCCATCATCACCTCGGTGGGAGGCGGCATCATCCGTGATATCCTCATCAACGAAAATCTGCCCACAGCCCTGGCCAATCCCCTGTATATTTCCATCAGCATCCTCTCAGCCATCTTCGTAATTCTGTTCTACAGTAAAATGATTCATCTCAACAAAGTGCTCCAGGTATTGGATGCCCTGGGTCTGAGCGCCTTCACCGCCATCGGGGCCGGCGTCGCCCCGGTCCACAACCTGCAAATGCCCTTTGTCATCATCACCCTCGCCGTCCTCACCGGTACGGGGGGCGGCGTCCTGAGGGATGTCTTTGCCAAGGAAATCCCCTATGTCTTTCGCAAGGAAATCTACGCCGTCGCCTCCATAGCCGGGGCACTGGTCTTCATTCCTGTCTACAACTTCCTCGGCAGCGAACCCGCCCTGTACGCCTCCTTCGGAACCACCCTGGCCTTGCGGCTCATCAGCATGCGCTACAATGTCCATATCGGCTCTGTCAAGGCCTGATCTTTCAGCGGTTGATAAAGAAAATCGTGTTGATATTTCCCGGGCAATTGAAAATCCTTCCCGAAGCCGCTGTTTTAAACAAAACTCCGGCTTTTTTTGTTGACAGATTTCTCTTTGTGCCTCTAAATAATCCCCACAAGCCGCCACCAGGGCAGATAAATCCCCAGGACACTCGCAACTACCAGCACCGTCAGGGGAATACCGTATCGGGCAATATGTCTGTCCAAAAAAAATCCCTTTCCATTGCCGACAAGCAACAGGACATTGTGAAAGGGCAGGATATAGTGACCTGTCACCGCAAGATACACCGTAAAAGTGACTGCAATCGGTGAAATTCCATTGACCCCCACAATCATGAGGCTGGGTACCAGCAGCGAGAGGGTTGTGAGATTACTCCCCAGTACCATATGCATCCCCATGGAGAGGAGTATCAGCCCCATCAGGTAGAGCCCACCGAAGTCCTGGGGCAGAAGCCGGCTCAGGGGGGCCAGGGCTACCCCGGCTATGCCGCTGTGACTCATCACCGAGCCAATGGAAAAAGCCGCTGTGATAAAAACCAGCAGTTCGACATTCACGGCCTTCAAATCTCTCAGAGTCACAACCCGGACCAGGGCCAGCATCCCGGTACCGATGACAATCACCACAGCGTCACTGATGCCGTGGTAGGCCTCGGTAATCCACAGCAATACCGTCGCAACCACAAGGGCCAGATTAATCAGGTCCTTTCTGGACAATTGCTCCCCTTCAAGGTGCTTCTCCCTGTCATAGCTGTAGCCTCTGAGAATGCGCCGGAATACAAGATGGGTCAGTCCATAGGACAATGCCAGAAAAAAAAGCGTGGGAACCAGCATCACCTTTATCCAAAGGGCCTGGGTCACTTCGATTCCGGCAAAGGCCAGAAGGGCATTGTTGAGGATGATATCTCCCCGGATAAACATCATATTGATGACCACTGAAGAAGTAAAGGTAAAGAACAGGAGGACCTGGCCCAGGGCTTCGTCCAGGCCGATTCTTTCAAAATAATGGTTGAGGAGCATTCCCAGAATAATCAGTCGTGAGAAGGGCTGGGGAATCATAAATACCAAAGAGAAATTGAGTAGCAGTATCAATCCCATCAACTGGTGGATTGTTTTTGAATACCGCTGCAGCAGGGGTTCCATGAGTTTTTTCGTCAGACCGCTGTTCATAATGCCATCGGAAAAAATAAATGAGAAAAAGATCACTGTGAAATTCGATGAAAGGGGAAATCGGAAAACTTCGACAAGAGGTGCTCCTCCGAATATTGAAAAAACCAAAAGCATCATCACCGATGCCTTGGTTTTCCCCACAATGCCTGTGACCCACCAGATAATCGTCAGCACCAGGGTTCCTGATACCAGACTCTGGGTCAGGGTCATCCCCAGAGGCCTTGTCAGCAAAATCAGGGCGGGTGCCATCAAACTCAAAAGAATTTTTTTGTGCATGGTCGTAAACCTCCCAGTCTATCCAGACCATGGAAAACCCCACTGTGAAAGAATCATCTATACCCCGACCCCACCCCGAAGCTCAGGAGGGTCTTCCCCTTGAGCCTCTGAAGAACTCCGAGAACCTCGCAGACGGGTCCTGTGAAACGGACACCCGTCAAGGGTCCCTCTTGGGGACTATTCGGGTGGCTTATACCTTCCCTGCCACCGCATCATTTCAAGTCATCGAATTTCAGGCCGAGAACCTCCTCGATAAAAACCCTGGCAACCTTCTCATCAAACTGCGTTCCGGCATTCTTTGCAATTTCTCCAGCAGCCTGCTCCCGGGTCATCACTTCCCTGCGATAGGACCGCTCAGCCGTCATGGCATCGTAGGCATCGGCAACAAAAATGATTTTGGCATCAAGGGGGATTTCATCCCCTTTAATCCCATTGGGATATCCCTTGCCGTCAATGCGCTCATGGTGATACAGCACACCCCTGGCGAGATGTGAAAATTCATTGGCTGCTGTGAGCATTCTATAGCCTATGAGAGGATGCTTCTGGATTTCTTCATACTCCGCCCTGGTCAGTTTTCCAGGCTTTTCAAGAATGGACTGGGGAATAATGATTTTCCCGATATCGTGAAGCAGCCCGACGCTTCTGATATCCGCCACCCGGGACTGGTGCAAGTGCATTTTTTTTGCAATCAATCCTCCTATTTCACTGACTCGTTCACTGTGTTCTTTATCCCTCGGACTCTTTTGAAAAAGCGTATTGAGAATCATCCGGACTGCTTCTCCCCGGGTTCCTTCGGTTTTGGATATCTTTTCCTTGTACATGTGCTCCTCGGCATTCTTGAAGGTTGTCTCAATGGGGGTATCCCCATCAGTTTTGGCATCATGCCCAAAGGCCATGGACAGAGTGCCATAGGCAAAGGGCTCCCTTTTGCAGGCTTGGTCGATTCTTTTTACAATCTCATCCGCCTTTTCCGGTGGCGTTCTTTCAAGCAGGATTACAAATTCATCCCCGCCCCATCTCGAAATGATGTCACTTTCCCGGCACTCCCTGGTAAGGATTCCTGCAGCGCTTTTAAGCATCTCATCCCCTACAAGATGTCCAAAGGCATCATTGATGAGTTTGAGACCGTTGAGATCTGCCATCAGAATTGTCAGCGGATAGTGCCTGGGGGCATCCAGCCGGCGCACTTCTTCTTCGAAGAATCTCCGGTTGTACAGTCCCGTGAGACTGTCATGAAAACTGAGATGCTCAATCTGTTCCATGTAGTTTCTTTCCCGGCTCACGTCACTGAAAACAACAATCACATCCACAAGGTTGTGGTCATCGTTGGCAATGGGGGAGGCCTTGAGCTTGACATAATGGGTCAGTTCTCCCACGGATAACCTCAACACATGAAAATCCTCCGTGGATTCCCGGACAGCATTCCCCTTGAGGACCTCGGATACGGGATCCACAGGGGCCTGGCTGTCCTTGACCGAACTCAGGTGAACAAGACTGGAATAATGCATCCCAACTGCCTCCTCTTCCCTAATTTTGAGGATTTGCCGGGCTATGGGATTGATGATTTCAACAATGCCGGAATGATTGATCAATAGAACCCCATCCTGAATCGACAGCAGGGTCGCATAGTACTTGTTCCTTTCAAAGGAAAGCTTGGCATGGGTGGCACTGAGCTGCTCCGTCTTGTTTCTGACCTGTCGTTTAACCGTGAAAACCGAGAGGAGCAGTACAATGATAATCAAGGGGACAATCACTGCCAGTGAATACATAACCATCTGGGTTAAAGAAGGGGTGTCATCGATGAGAAAAGGAAACCACTTGCTGTACAGGGCGTCGTAGGTCCCGTTCTCTGAAACCACTGCCAATCCTTCATTCAGCCTGGCCAGCAGTTCGTCATTGCCTTCTATGACCGCAAAGCAGAATTTTTGCTCAAAACCACTCAGATTCACCTTGTATCGGGTTTGCCCATCCTCGCCATAGGTATAAAGCGCCTCGATGTTGTCTAATCCCATGTCATTGATGATTTTCTCTCCCACCAGACCCTGGGCCAGAACTGCATCATGGTGACCCCCGGCAAGGAGCTCAAAGGCCTCTGTATAGGTATCGGTGAGGATGAGATTCTCCGTCAGTCCGAGGCGCCGGGCATATTCCTCGGAATTGTCCCCCCTCATGACGATAATGGACTTTCCCGCAAGATCCTCTTCGGAAAAGATGGTTTCATTGTCATCCCTGACAAAAATATTGCCCCGCATCACGATATAGGGCACCGTAAAATCAAAAACCGCTTCCCGTTCCTCAGATCGTCCCACCAGGGGAAGAATATCCAGGGTCCCATCTGCGAGTTCATTTTTAATCGTGTCCCACTCATCAATTTTAAAACTGACTTCGATGCCGATTTCCTTGGCCACCGCCTTGAGCAAATCAACTGAAAAGCCGTCCGCCACCCCCTGGTCGGTGACTGAAAAAGGAGGATAATCATACTCTGTTGCACTCTTGTACACCGTTTTACTGGCATCCAGAGCCTCACCAAAGGCGATTGATGACAAACCGGCGGTGAGTCCTGAAAAGACAATGACAAGTGCCAGCCATTTGAATTTTTTCATTCTAAATCTCCCTTGCAAGGCTCTCTCAGGCGGAGCCGCTCTGAATTTACAGGAACTTTCCATCAAATGATGGTTTTAAACATTCTATCATATTGATCCACCGGTGTCTTTAAAAACCCAGGAGATTCAGTCCCCCTCCCCCGTAAACCCCATGCCAGCTTTTTTATATGCAGACATTCTTGATTGAATGGTTAAAGACAAGAATCTGAGGTTCATTTTATTGCATTTTTCATGTATTTCCACCCAATTAAACAGCTTATTAAGCTATCAATAAAAGAGCCCTTGAAGTGTTTCGATCCTGCTCAAGGGCTCTTTGCACCTTCAGCTAAACCATTGGTTTCTTCTTGCATCACAAGTGCTTGAAACACTTACAGAAGATAGCGTTCACCTTCATGACAAAGAAAGGCCCCGCCGGGTTTCGGCAGGGCCTTTCTTGAGTTCAATTCGACATGTCTTTGACTGTCCCGCTGAGGGTGATGCCATCAAGGATGGTGTTCTCATCGGCGTCTCTTTTGACAGTGCCTGTAAAGTAGAGCACATTGGAATCTAGACCCCCGGCATAGGTCATAGCATTTAGATTTGTCCCACTGACGGTAGCAC
>LQBE01000017.1:15614-35447 GCA_002029975.1 delta proteobacterium ML8_F1
AACCCCCGGCATAGGTCATAGCATTTAGATTTGTCCCACTGACGGTAGCACCGTTTAAATCGGCTACAATTTCATCGAAGACGACGGCGACGGTGACCGTTTCTCCTACCAGGTAATTACCGGCGGCCATTGGTGCAAAGCTTAATTTAGTTGGTTCTTTGATATCATAGGGAGCTGAGTATAGTGTTCCACTCCCAAACCAATATGAAGAATTGTTAGGCGCTGAATTATATGTCGCGACAGAAATGCCTACTATTTCATCCTTTTCATAGAGAATATAATCACTGTTACTTTTCCCGTCTGCATACTTGCTATAGAACACGGATACCCCTTGCGTTATTGTAGGTGTCGAGCTTATGGTTCCGACCGTAGCGGGCAAAGTAACGCTATAGCTGATCTCGTTGTTTGTATCCGTCGTTATGCCGTACACAAATGCCGCCTTTGTACCGGTTGGCAAGGTACCTAGGGTACCTCCGCTTTCTTTCCCCGATGTCGTATCGTTTATGTGATTATTGAAGAAGGCATACCGAATCATGCGCCAGCCATCATCTTGTCCCAAAATGTCCAATTTTACTTTCATTGCACTGATTGTATTTTGCAAATATGTCCTTACATTTGCGGAATCACTTCGGTCAGTGAGTGGATTCCCTGAAACTCCCGTGTAGAGGGTACCTTTATAGTCATTAATTGACTCGAAAATTTCCGTATTTTCAACATAATATGCGAACTGCTTATAATTCTTATACACATCAATTGGAATCACATAATTATTATTCTTAACCATGGTCCTTGTAGCTTTGGCGGTGCTGCCTAGAAGTCCGCCCCCAACTACTTTAACCAACTCCAGCTGATAAGTCCGGTCAATGTTTGAATAGCTTGTTGTGGTGCGCCCATCATAAGCATTCGTTACACCGTATTCTGTCACTGTAACGGTTTTGTGTGTTTCCCCGTCGGCAAATGTGACCAATGCAGCCGATCCACCTTGGTGGGCAAAGTGGGTGTCTCCGATTGCCGAACCGTTGATTGTTCTAAAGTAGACCGTCTGCTGGCCCACATTCTGGTCATCCTCCCCTCCATTGCCGGTTCGCGTAATGGTAAAGCGGTTGTCGCCGTTATTGGCCACAGTAAATGTCCCTGCAAAACCCCATTTGGCATACAAGGTCTTCCCACCAGTACTCCCCTTTTGAATTTCTGTGATTTGTCCGCCTGTTAATGCTGCATTGTCATACCATCCCATAAAGCCATAACCGCTGCCCCTGTCTGGATTTTTCAGGATGATATCTTCACTTTCCACTGTGTAGCCAGAGGGATTGTCAGGGTGGTTCTGGCCGTCATTAAGTTCATAGGTGATGGCATACGTCACGGGCTCCCACTGGGCATAGAGGTTTACAGTACCCCCTTGAGCAAGGCTTCCAACCACCTGGCTGTCAGTGTAGCCGGTTCCTGTGCCGTCAGCTTCTGAGTTCCATCCTTGGAAAGCATAGCCCTCCCGGATGAAAGTGTTTGCAGTCAATGCCTTGGCTGGCTCATCATAAGTGAATGTCTGGAATGTCTTTGCCGTACCATCTCCCGTGTTCTTGTTGAATTCCACCGTATAGGAGTTTGCCGTCCACCCGGCGTAGAAGGTCTTTGGACCGGTTTCACCCGCTGTAATGGCTATGTCCGGTAGCTTGTTGATGAATCCGGCCTCACTATACCAACCTTCAAAGGTGTAGCCCGCTTTGCCGCTGGCGTCTCCCAGGGCAATATTTTCGCTTTCGATGTTATATGCTGACGGATTGTCAGCATGATTGACGCCGCCACTCAACTGATAGTCTATAGGGTAATCCACCGTTTTCCACCGCGCAACCAATGTGATATTTTTCGCCGGCATGGTGGTCAAAGTGTAGTCCTCACCATCAAGCTGCCATGCACCAAAGGTATATCCTGTTCTGACTGGTTCGTCAGGTGCGGCGACTGCCGTCCCGTAATCCTGTGTTATGGGCGCCACATAAGATCCACTATTGCTGTCAAAGCTTATGGTATACCGGTTGACTGTCCACTGGGCATAGAGGATTACACTACCTCCCGTCGCCAGATTTTCAACCCTTGCCGTATTCCCGTAGGCTGTCCCGCTCTTGTCCCTCTCTGTGTTCCAGCCACTGAAGCTGAAGCCTGTCCTGGCAAAGCTGTTGGCGGTTAGGGCCTTCTCCTGGTCGTAGCTGTGGCTTTGATCTGCCATGGTACCAGTTCCACCGTTTCCGTCGAATTCCACCTGGTAGGTATTCGCCTGCCACTGGGCATAGAGGGTATGATGGTCCGCCGTACTGACCACCGTTAAACTTGTGATTGCCTCCCCTCCACTGGCTGCCGGGTACCAACCTTTAAAGGTATAGCCTGTCTTGACTGCATCGTTTGCCGGCAAGACAGTGTATTTGCCGTCAAATGAAACGGTGATGTTTCCGGGCGCCGTTCCCGTGCCTGTGTTCAAATCAAAACTGACGATATACTCCCTGGCCGTCCAGTGGGCGTAGAGGGTCTGTGCCGAGGTGATTTCCACTTGAGTGCTCTCGTCAACCGCTGTCCCGCCACTTGCTGATGTGAACCACCCGTCAAAATCATAGCCAGTTCGAGTCGGTGTCGGTAAGCCTCCGTAGGTACTGTCATAGGTGACGGTTTTGTCCCCAGGGGAACTGCCTCCGTTTCCATCGAAGGTAACTCTGAAGGTCTTCGCTTCCCAGGTGGCATCGTAACTCAGATCCATGTCCGGCATGGTGTCGGCAAGAACAGGATTCCAGCCTGCAAAATCATAACCTGTGCGTGTGGCCTGGGGCGCCGTAATCCCGGCCCCGTATAGGTGGTCAGTGGTGATGGTGTCCCCCATGTGCCACGTGATGCTGTGGATATTTCTGTCGTAGTAGATGGTGACCACTGTTGAACCATCTCCGGCGATGTTTTCCTGTTGGAATTCTTGATTTGTAAAGCCCTGGTAGACCTTGGAGACAGCCTTTGTCTCCGTATCGGTTTCACCGCGGCCGTCTGTACTCTCCACCAGTATATAACCGTCTCCCCCGGTTTTCTGCTGATAGTGCTTAACGGCATAGGCAACATCGGTCTCTGCAGCCCAGTCCGCCCTCAGTTCATGATTTGAAGCTGTTGAAACCTGGGAGGATGCCTCAATGGCTGCACCCCTTTCATCTATCCAATTGACAAATTCATAGCCGGTGCGCGTCGGTTGGGGAAGCTCACCGTATTCTCTGTCATAAGTGACCTCCTTGGAGATATCCTCCAGGGGATCACCCCCCGATACATTGAATGTCACCCGGTAGGTATTGGCCGTCCAGCCCGCCTGGTAGCTTGTGTCCCCCGCAGGCATTCCAGAGGGAACGTTTTCCCATCCTTTGAAGGTGTAACCGCTTTTATTGTCCGGCATGCCCTCCGGCAACTCAATCGGTGCACCGAAGAGAACATCAGGGGTACAATCAAAGATTTCCCCGTTGGCAACCCAAAAAATATCGTAGCGGTTGCGGCTGTACCGGATTTCAACCTCGGAAGACCCGTCAGGTTGAATCTCTACCTGAGTGTAGCCGGTTTCGGCCGTGAAACCTTCATAGGTTTTCTCCGATGCCGCTGTCAGGGTGCCCGTGGTGCCTTCCATGGTTTGAACTGCTTCTATGGTGTACTCTCCACTCAAATCCTCGCACAGATGTCGCACGGTATAGCCGGTATCTGTTGCAGGATCCCATGTTGCTGTGAAATTCTGCTCAATGATTCCCATTGTTGAGCCTTCGCTGAAGCCACTCCAAGAGGCAAATATGTAGCCTTTTTTTGTAGGATTTTTTGTAGGCTTTGTGATAACATCTCCGTATTTCACCTGCTCGGTCTTATGGCTTGATCCGTCGGCCATCCAATTTACCGCATAGCTGTTTCGGCTATATCTGATTTCAACTACTGCAGTTCCGTCAGGCAGAATCTCCTTCTGAATGACCGTGCCGGCAGTAAAGCCTTCAAAAATCTTAACCTGCGCCTCTGTCTGAGCTTCTGTCTTGCCGTATTTGGTTTCGATTTCCACTAAATCCCCTTCACCGGGGTACCGGCCCATGAGATCCTCCCGAACATGTTTCACAGTGTAGACGGTATCTTCAGCGGGCATCCATTTGGCCTTAAAGGTCCTGTCCGCCGTTCCCATGGCTGTCCCCGAGGTGAATCCCTCCCAACCGTCAAAGACATATCCCTGCTTCAAAGGCTCCTGACCGGGCGCCGGGATGGCCGCTTCATACTTTACTGGTATTCTGGTGGCGGCTTCTCCATTGCCGGGATCAAAAACAGCCTCATGAGTCTCCCGCTGATAGTTGACCTTGATGATCAGTTTACCGTCTTTTGTGATGACAGGAGTGGTCGTGGCCTCGCCATTGACTGTCGTATCCCTATAACTGATACCATTGGTCACGAGGTAACTCTCATCCAGGATGGCTTCAAGCGCCACCTGGTTTCCCGTAATCCCTGTCCGGCTACTGTCCAGATGCTGCAAGGTGTACCTGCCGCTTGTCTGTTCCACGTAATACTCCACGCGATAGGGCGTATCCTCCGCGGGTGTCCACCTGGCCGAATAACTTATGTCCCCGGCTGGCATTGTTGAGTTTTCATAGATTGCAGGCTCCCAGCCGAGGAAACTGTAGCCTTTGGAATTCAGAGCAGGCGCAGCTATTCTGGCCCCGTATTTCAGCTGGCTGACCATCTCTTCTCCCCCCACTGCCCCCGGAAAGTAGGTCACCTGGTAGATTTCCCTGTCATAGTAATAGCGCAGGATGCTGCTGCCATCCGGCAGGATTGTAATCATCCGGCTTTGGGGTTTCCTGTATCCGTCATAGTCATTTGTTTCTACCGTCACCTCGCTGTCTGTTGTTCCGCTCAGCAGGGCCCCTTCAAGCATTTCATACTGACTGCTTCCCAGCACTTCACCAAAGTGCTCCACCCTGTAAGGCGTGTCCGTGGCCGGCGTCCATCCGGCGTAGACCTCAATATCCAGGTTGGGCATGGTTTGCGGGAAGGTATACTCCTGGGAAAGGGCCTCATCAGTGTACCACCCTTCAAATACATACCCTTTCCTGTAGGGATCAGCGGGAGGTGCGACGGCCTCACCATATTTTTTGACTGCAATGGGAATACTGCTCCCTCCATTCGAGTGGAAGACAATTGCGTATCCGTCGTTGAGATTGTCCCAGGACAAATTGATTCTCGTGCTGATTGGCTTTGATGTCCAGGTCAGGGGTTGATTGACCCAGGTCACCACCATTTGCCCCTCGACCCTGATATCATTTTTTTCCGGGGTCAGGGTCAGTTTATTGGTGCTTGTGTCATAACTGAATTTGTCATTGGTCATTTCAATGGTGAAATACTCTTCTGAATCCTCGTAAATCTTCGTATCGCTCTCACCGGTCTTTAAATCAAGATAGAGCATTTCAAAGACACCGTCAGGCACATAGGTTGTCTGTATGATTTTTTTCATAGCCAGTTCGGGAGCTTCATCCTCTCCGTAGGCAAACGCCTGAATATTCTCACGCATGCCTGCATTCCAAAGGGGCCACTCGTTTTCATAAAGGGTCGGATTATAGGAGAAGGTCCCTGCAAAAGCCTGGGCTTCAAAGGTGACCTGCAGATAGATGCCCAGCTCAAAATAGAGGGCGCCGGAATATTTGCTTTCCTTTCCCTCGGAGGCTTTATAGGTCAACTGATAATAAAAGTACCCGTACATCCTGATATAGGCGCCTGTTTCAGCGGCAAAGCCGACACTGGCAAACTTTTCATGAAACAGTGAAACTGAGGCTTCCACCTGCAGACCCGCCCGCAATCCCAGAGTCCCCATGACATAAAAGGTGAATTCATATTGTTCCTCAACAAGCTCCAGGACATCACTGGTTACATTGCCGGCAAAAACCTCGACATTGTAGGAATAGCGCTTTGCGGTCTTGTACCAGAACTCAGCGCCCAGGGATATGTTCATATTTGCCTGTATCACAAACTTCAGCTCGATTTTTATTTCAATGATCATGATAGGTGGAATCCGATAGCTGTAATCCCAGATTTTCTTTTCGACAAGATTCACCCAGTCGCTTTCCGTGTCCATCATGGCCTTGTATTTTTTAATCAGGTCATTGGCCGGATCCTCTTCCACTTCATCGCTACCGAGGCCTTCCTTGACATCGTCCACCAGTTTCTTCAACTCATCTACAACGTTTTTCAATTCCTCGTCCTCAGTCCACTTGGTATCCTTGTATTCCCTGGTGACAATACTTGCGTGGAATTTGAGGCCCGTATAGTTGAAAAGGTCGATATTGGCGGTTGCTTCATATTCAGCGATGTATGGAAAAATAGCCCACCACTCCCACCGCGCACCGCCGTCGATGTTGATGGCCAGGCGAACCTCTTCTTCAAATTCACCGGTCAGTGTCATAACTACCTGTGCATCGCCGTCTTCGGGGCTTTGCGGACCAATGGTTATTTTGGCCTTGATCTTCAAAGTCAGCCGCAGACCGGAAACACCGTAGAAATGCTTGAGTCTTGTGTCAAATTCAGCTTCAGGAGGCTCCACCTCAACCTTTACCTTGGCCCCGCCATCCGCCATGCTATTGACTTCTTCCAGACTTAACCTATCCCCATTTTCATTGAGGATTTCATAATTGTTGAGTTTGAAATCCTCCGAGATTTCCGTAAAGGCCTCTGTTTCAATGGCCATGGCAGCCAGATATTGCCCGGCACTCTCGGCAAAGCCGCTGTCTATTGCCTGCTGCTCAATCTGCGCCTCCAGGGCAGCGACATCCACATCCCGCAGCATTTCCTCTCCGTCAATGGGATCCGTATTGTAAAGATCCATTGCCGCCAGCAGGTCGTCCAGGCTGACCTCTTCGTAGTCAATGACATACCCCTGCTCAACAACTACCACTTCTGTGATCAGGGCAAATCCCCTTTGCTCAGGCCCGCTGCCTCCACTGGTATTTGCCGTCAAGTCACCGGTATAGAAAGAGATATAATCTCCCACATCCACTGTTGTTTGGGAATCAAGCCCGATTGCCGCATACAGATCATCTGAAAAATCAAAAATCTCTTCCTCCACAGTGATGGAATCGTCATAGGGGTTGCCATCCGTGTCGGCGTCCGTGGAAACAGGCAATACATCCGGTGTAAATAATACATCCTCGGCTTGAGCGGTTTTATAGCCATAAACCGTATCCGAAACTGAGGTGATTTCCACATAGGCGACATTTCCGTCGGCCCCTTCACGGGTATCATCCAGCACCCGGTCCATCGGGTGGATTCCTTCGTATATTGCAACAGTGTCTCCCGGACTCAAAGTACTCTGGGTATAGGTAAAAGTTCCTGTCGCCAGATCTCCGACCCCCAGGCCGTTTTCGTTGACTGACAGGGGGGTTGAGTTGATAGTGTCGGCACTGACGCCATTCTCACTGATTTGTGTGATATCCTCAAATTTGATGAACCCCATTGTTTCGTTCAGGGTCAGATTGAAGACATCTTCTTTTTCAATGGTGAAATTGAACTCCCTGGTGTCCTGTGAAAATCCAGCGAACATTAGTCGGTCATCATTCAGGGAAAGCCGGTAGCTTGAACCTGCCTCGAAGCCTTCCCTTTTTTCACCATTTTCACCCAGGTAATTCAGGCCGGATATGATAAAATCAGAGCCGCTTCGCCTGATTTGTATCCAATCCTTGTCCTCCTGGGAGTTAAAGTTTTTAACGCTCACGAGTTTTTCAACCTCGGCAATGGACATGGCCTGGGGCCCTGCAATGGTTATGGAAAAATCCTCCTTCTGGTCAAGCGCACTGGCAAATCGGATGTTTTGCGCCTCGGCAAGGGGGACGGCCTCACCCCACCTGGCATACAGTGTCAGGCTTTCACGCAGCAGGTCGTTGCTGCCAACAAGCTGAGTGAGCCCCCGGTCATAATACCATCCTGCAAAAACTGCACCTTCTTTATAGGGGACGGGCAGCTTGGACAAAGTGCCCCCGCCCCGCCGGGAGAAGCTCTCGGTGACACTGCCGCCGTTGCTGTCAAAAGTCAGCTTGTAATAGGAAACATTTGAACCACCTCTGTCATTTTGAGCCGGTGCTTCTGTTTGTGTCGGGACAAGTCTCCACTGCCTGACCCCCTCATTGATTCGAACAGAAAAAGCCGCCCCTTCAGCCCGGGTCGCCTTGCTTTGAGGATTGAAGTTGCCCTTTTCATCCCCGTTGAAATATCCACTGCCCCAGAGCTTCAAGACCGCCTCCCGGGCCCATGGGGAAATCTGGTCCACATCCTCGGGCAGCGTACTCACAGGACCCTCGGGATAGGTCAAGCCCAAGACGTCAAAAAATCTCGCAGTGAAGGTCGCCATCTCCTCACGGGTGATTGGCCTATCGGGACTAAACTGATAATTGCCGGTCCCCTCTGTGATGCCGTTTTCCACTGCCCACATGACATAGGGAATATAGTAGGCACCTGGTCTGAGATCTGTGAAGTAGGCACTGTCTTGTATGGGATGGCTGTTGTCCACTTGGGCCATCCGACCCATTATCGTGACATACATGCCCCGGGTCATGGCCTCACTGGGAGAGAAAGTACTTGAACCGGTCCCGGAAAAAATTTCTTCATTCACTGATGCCATTACTGAATCATAAAACCAGTCTTGTGGGGAAACGTCTTTGAACATCTCATCTGAAAAATTTTCCATGGCAGACGACAGACCCGATGTCGCATTCAATAGCATGCACAAAGAAAGGACTATGCTTAACACTCTTTTTTTCACTTGATACCTCCCATGATCTTTAATCAACAAGCGAACTTCCCCACCCTCCAAGCCACCTTCAATAATCTGACCAATGAATAAGGGCGATTTGCTTGTTTCTATTCTAGCTGAAAATCATTCCCGTGGACGCTTCTGGGGGAATTGACGCTATTTTGGGGGAAATTGACGCTATCAAATGAAAAAAGCCCCCAGAGATAACTGAGAGCTGTGTGAACTACGGCAAATCACAGACTGTTTTCATTGCCATTGAGTACAATTTGTGTCATGAATCTTCCGTTCTTTACAGAAAAACCCGCAGTGCCGTCATAGCGTTCCGCCGTGTAGACTATGCTTCGAGTACCGGTACCCCCGCCCTGTTTTTGTGTCAAAGGCAGCTCGCCTTCAAATTCAATATCAGACCGGCAGGTATTCTCCACCTGCACCCGCAGTCGCCTGTCAATGAATTTGACGGTGACGGCGATGTCCCTGGCTTCATCCTCCGTCAATCGCAGACAGCCCTCAAGGGCGTTCTCCAGGGCGTTGCCCAGGACACAGGTCAGATCGATGCCGTCTATGCCCGTTTTTTCCGGCAGACTGGTGTGAAAAGTCATTTGAATCCCTTCGGCTTCAGCCCTGCGGAAGTACGCGTTGAATATGCTGTTGGCAATCGAATTTGAACAAAAAATCCTGTGGGGTTGGGCCTCCAGTGCCGAATCAACACTCTGCATGTAATGGATCAAGTGCTCGGTTTCTCCATTTCGAAGCATCTCAACAATCAGTTCGTTGTGATGATGCATATCGTGCTTTTGTTGTAAAACCAGGGCTCTCGCCTCTTGATAGCCGGCCAGCTCCGACTCCCATAATTTTTCCTGCTGGGCCATCAAAAGCTGCCGCTTTTCCAAGTCGTATTTTTCAACAATTGCATTGGCCTGGATGTACAGCAAATAATACACTGCCAGAAACAACAGATAGAGCATGGCGATAATGACCCTGGCCCACATATCTCTAGTCCAGTACCAATAGGGCTCGGGATAGTACAAGACTATGATCTGCATAATTAAAAACATCAGAGGCACTATCGCCGAAGTCTTCCATTCCCTGTCCAGGGTTGCCACCAGTCTTCTGAAGGGTGGACGAACAAATTGGTACAGCAGCGGAATCAGGACCAGGTATATAGCCAGGCGTCCAGCAATCCGCACCCCGACAAAAGCACTCCCGTCAAAATTGATGGACAAAGTGTCACTCATGTAACTGATGGCTATGTAAATATTCACAAAGGTCAGAAAATTGAAAAGCGAGACTGAGAACCGGTCCCTTGAACAGATTAAAAACCATGAGAGCTGTATCAAAAGAATCACAAACACTGCAAAGCTGTCAACAGCATCTATCCCCCTGGTAAACAGGGTATATGACAGCATACTGATTCCAAAAATCATCACAGCGAAACCCGTCACTATCCGCTTTATGACAGGTTTTTTAAACGCCATCACAGAGGATGACATCAGGGTAAAGCCTATGACGGACTGTAAAAAAGACAAAAAAACCAGGAACTCATACAACACAGCATTCCTCCTTCACTGACTTAAATAAAGAATCGAAATTCCCCACCCCCAAAGCTGAACCGGGACGGACCGGCGAAGAGCACTTAGAACCTTTATCCGGTGTGGTGCTTTTGTTGAAACCCTCAGGCAAACCCGCTGAACACCAGGACAAAAAGAAAACGACTTGCTTGTGAGCGCTTTCAAGGATTGCATCTACCCTGAAAAGCCAAGCAGATTTTTTTATCCAGGGCATTGATGGCGTCCAATTTGTCTATGGCAGGATACCGGCGGTGTTCCATGTGGCTCAAAAGGCCCTGATTCACCGGAATGCGGCAGAGGCGGCGACAGAGCTCCCACCGAGGCTAAAACCTACTTTGGTAATGTAAGACCGGGAAAACTTCTCCCGTCAGGGATATTGACCAGGAAACGCCTGATTTTATGAGTGGGGGTAGTTCACTCTAGCATGAAAAAAGACTTCAAGAATGTTTTTGGGGTAATTGCCGTGATTTCAAGGATAATTGCCACAAGGATTCACTCCATCCCCATGTGAAAGCGTAGAAATTCATCTTTGAGATTCTGATAGGCACGGTAAGGATATGCGATCTGCTCACCAGAATCCAACAGAATCATCCCCTTTTTGATTTGACGGATAAATCTTAAATTCACATTGATGGAAGCACCGCATTTAACGAAGGATTTTGAAGGCGAAATCAAGTCAAACAAAACGGATGACGTTATTCGGACTTCAATTTTTTCACCCTGAATCGTATGAATGACCTGGTAATTGTTCCGACTGGATTCAGTATAGAGTATGTCTCTTGAGAATATCCGCACAGTCCCCTCTGATGACTTGAGGGTAACCATGTGACGTCTTTCTTCACTCATTCTGTTCAAAATCTTGTCAAGGGCTGAGTAAAAAGCCTCTTCTGTATATGGTTTGACGAGATATTGAACGGCATCCACTTCAAAAGCTTCAACAGCATGGCTTCTCGAACTTGTGAGAAAGACCATCTCTCCCTTGCTGTCCAGCCTGCGCAGTTCGCGTGCGGCATCGGTCCCCAGCATGCCTGACATATAAACATCTAACAGATAGACATCAAACCCTCCCTGTTCCTCCACATGGGATAACAACTCCAGAGGGGCGCAAAAAACAAAGACTGACAACTCACATCGGGCGGCCTTCCTCTCATAACGATTCAAAAGGTCCTGTATTTTTTCTAGCTCCTGGATGTTGTCGTCACAAACAGCAATCCTGACCATCAATCCCCCTCCTGTCGTTATTGGATTTTTTCTGGTTAAATCATACACTATTTAAGCTGAACTTACCAAATTATGTCTTTCATCCCCATGGCTGAGGCGAAGGGAGGTTTTGGGTCGGGCAGAGTTTGATGAAACAACTTTCATCCCCATAGCTGAGGCGAAGGGCCTTTCGGCGCAATTTGGTTAGTATTCCATATGTTCATTGGAATAGTGAACCAAAAAATATCCATCTGCTTTAAAGAACAGCAGCCAGATGGATTAATCCAGTCTGGCTGCTGTTTTGATCTGATGGTTTTATTTCGACAACAGATTATAGAGGATTTGCGCCATCTCTGCACGGGAAGTCGAAGCCGCCGGCTTCAACAGACCATGACTACCGGAAATGACTCCCCCTTCAATCAATGCACTCATCGCTTCATGAGCCCAGGAGGCCACCTGATCCACATCATCAAAATCTGATAATTGTTTGTCACCATACGCCTGAGGCAATTCCTCGATACCTTCAAGGGCATTGTAAAGCATTACAAACATTTCCTGCCGGGTAATCGCCTCTTCCGGCTCGAACATATTGTTTCCAACACCGCTGACGATACCAAGGGATTTTGCTGCTAGGAGATAATCCGTATAGTAAGTATTGCCTGCATCTACAAAGTTTGCCATCCCTTCACCGGCAACATCCGGGCTGATTCCGTATGCGTTCATCAGCAATACAATGAACTGTCCCCGAGTAAGTTTAGTCTCGGGGCTGAATACTCCCTCAGCCGTTCCTGACGTGATTCCGCGTGCCGCAATAAAATCAACTGCCTCTTTATACCAGGCTTCGGAAACCACATCCATGAAGGGCACTGGATTATTCCCAATGACGAATTTTGAAAAATGTGATGTTTTAAATACAACCGCCTTTAAATCAACATGGTAGTGCCCTCTTGCAGCCATCAGCTTGCCATCATCAGACATAAAGTAAACAACCACCGCATTTGGATTTTCTCCTGCTTGAAGTTCGTAGGGAATTGTTACAGTCGCATGTCCCCCATTGAAGTGGGAAATCTGAGTGTCTCCATTCATGACGGTCAGATCATATACAGGTCTTCCCTTAATTTTTGCCTTGTCTGCTTCAGTCAGGGATTCATTATCCACGATGCCTGCCGATACAACCACCGTTCCGCCGCTTTTAGCGGATACAATGGTGTCAAGGGCCTTCTCATCAAAAGTAATTGAGATGAAGGGTGAAGTTATAGACAAATTCGCATCTGTTTTATCAACTATTCTTGCCAGGTTTATTTGAAGAATATCTATGTTCAATTCGTTAGTCCCTGTCGTTGCTTCAACAACAAGATTAATCCGGTCATTCTTCAAGGCCCCTCCGTCAGAGGTGATTTTATCCAGAAGTGCCTCTACGATTGCAGTACTTACCGTAGCCGACGCAATTCCGGAAACGGTGTCTGGAGAAAGCGCTGTGGTGTTTGTGGTTGAATCATTCTGTGCTTCAGTAACGACGACAATTGTTGGTGCCGTATTAGAACTCCTGCCTCCACTTGAGCTTGCGACAGCTCTTGTGATGTTAACAGTGTAACTGTTTGTCGTAACGCCATTTTCGGCTGTAACAACAATTTCTAGGGTGTTATTACCCGTCGCAAGCTGTATGTCTCTCGTGGCTGTCGTTTCACCGTTGATTGAAATAGACGCATTCAAGCTTCTTGCTATAGCCGTCACTCGTAATTCATCAGTGCTGTTCGGAACGCTTGCTTCATAGACCCCAACCTCTTTGCTGAATGCAGGCGAAAGAGTTCCTTGTGTTATTAAAAGGCTATCCAACTCTGCGTTGTTTTCCAAGGGCACCCCCTCAAGGAAGGCGTATCCGCTGTTTACAGAGGAATCCATGTCCCACTTGGCAAAGGTTATATCGAATTCGGAATAGTCGAATTCATCAATCCAGCCGTTCAGGGCGGCAACGATTCCACTGGCTGTGAGTCCCTCCGCATATTCAAGGGTTTGGGAGGGCGCCGCACCCTTCATCTCTTCTGTTGTCAGGTTGTAAAGATAGTAGCTGGTCCCGTTCGTTATGTTGACAGGATCCAAGCTTGGATTGAGAGTAATATCTGAATACAGATTTGCCGCCGTGTCGTAGGAACTCAAATCGGCAACGAGTGCTCCGGCAATGGCCCCACCAGGATTGCTGACAGGACCTGCATTGTAGCAGTTTTTAACATACCCGCTGTCGATAAAAGCCACGATGCCGCCGACCTTGCTCAATGAGTTCCCGCTATTCCCCACGGAACCCACATTGTAGCAATTGGCAACTTTATTGTGGATTTTGCCCGCAATGCCACCGACATTGCCACGTGATGCTGTAACGCTTCCAGTATTGACAGCGTTTACAATGAAGGTATTCCCATAGCTGGTACCTGTTATGCCCCCTGTATAGGAAGAACTTCCCGCATCGACTGTGCCTGTAAATATTGAGTTGGAAATGTTTCGCAGTTTATCAAATGAATATCCTCCATGGGAACCAATCAGGCCGCCGGTTTCACTTGCAGTCTCCACTGCAATGCTTACATTTGAAGAACACTCTAAAATGCTTGTGTTTGAAACATGGCCAATCAGCCCGCCAACTTCACGTGTATCCTCCCCTTTTGTCGTTAGACTTCCATCAGCGGAACAATTGGAAATGGTTCCATTAGATTCACTGTATCCAAGCAGACCGCCGACATTGGTTACCCCATCAGTATAAATATCGACTGTGACCTTGATGTTTTTGAGTGTAGCCTGATATTTGATTGCTCCGAACAGACCGGCCTGTGTTTGTTCCCCGCCAACTTTTGGTTCGGAAGCAGAACCGATAGTAAGGTTGTTGATGCTGTGATTGTTACCGTCAAAACTTCCATTAAAACCATTTTCATATCCAGGATAAAACCTATGCCCGATTGGTGTCCATTGTTTTGCTGCAAGGTTCAGATCGTTCACAAGTTTAAAATATTTTCCCGTATAGTCATTGCCATTGTTGACGTTATAGGCCAGCTGGGCAAGTTGGTTGGCAGTAGATATTTCATAGGCAAATTCCTCCGAGGAGCCATCTCCACCACCAAAGGGATACTGGCTTTCTGAGGTTATTCCGCCAATCCAATTTGTCTCTTCCTCAGTTTTAAGCCAGACGGTGCTTCTTGGATCTGTCGCACTGTCCTCTGGATCCACAAAAGTCAGATATCCCGTCTTTGTTGTAGGGGTTGTACAGTCGTCCAGATCCTGGTGTACCGTCTCATTTATTCTGATTATATTGTCAGAGTTGACTTCACCATCAATAGTAATCAGACTACCGTAGGTATCACTCTGTGCAAAAATGCCATAGGTTGAGCTTCCTGTCACAGTGATATCCCCGTTAAAAAAAACTTCTCTTGCGCCCTGTGTATAGATCCCTTGAGCGTTGTCACCGGTGACAGATAACACCGCCGGTACTTCTATCAATATTTGGCCTGTACCATATGCCTCAATACCAGAGTAGCCGCCAGAGGCATTTGCGATAAAGGCACCGCTTACTTCGGAGGTTCCATCGTCAGTGATGTATATGCTATAACCGTCCTGAGCAGAAATACAGTTCTGGTCCGTTGTGGCCATCGTCAGTGTATAATCGTTTACATCTATAGCAAATGATTTTCCTGATGCCACAATCCCTGATTCATAGGTTATATCTGCCAATAATTGAATCGTCTGTTCGTCTGCTACCGCGTCAAGAGCGGCCGCTAAGGAAGAGTAGCTTGTCCCAAGAATTTCGCAGACAGCAGGTTCAGGTACGGCATAAAACATAAGATTGTCGTAATAGACCGTTGTATTATCGGCATTATTGCCTGCGCTAAGAGCAAGCCGATCAATCCCTGATGGAAGCGGCAGTGTATCGCTGAGCAAGTCTCCATCCATATAGACTTCGTATTGATTGGACGCAGGCTTCGCCACAATCTTGACATGATGCCACGCATTGGCTGTATAACTGTCCTTCAGCACCACCGGGTCGCTTGCGTCGCTGTTACTGGTGGTCGTAATCTTACCCTCGCTGAAAAACACCCCAGCTTCATTATTGCTTTCATAGTTTCCATTGGCAAAAGAGAAGCGAAGCTGGAATCCGGTAGCCAGCAGGGGATAAACATCACCCTCAAAAACATAGGTATCTGAAGAAGCAAGAATCGACGAGTCAAGCAGAACGTGTTGATCAGAGGCTGCATTATAATTGGAGGTCAGTGAAAGCATTTTGTTGGGATCTTCCAATATGACCTTTTGTGCCGCACTGCCTGACCCTGCATTTCTCTGTGCAAGTGGCGACATTGCGTTTGAAGCGATACTGGTATCCAGGGGATATGTTTCAAAATTTTCATAGTAATAATAGTCATACGGCATAACCAAGCTCAGCAGATTGCTGGTGTTCCCGGAACCATCCTTGGCCACAATATAGACATACTGCTCTCCTGTGGTCAATCCGGCGGGTGAAAATGTAACGGTTGTATCAGCGGCTATCGCCGCTCCAGTCGTCCACCCGGAAAGATCCTCAGTGGAAGGAGGGATGTCATTGTCTGTAACCCTGTAATAATATGTGGCGGCTTCGCTTGACATAAAGCGGACATTTGCCGCAGACGCACTGTCTCTCCAAATTGACTGCCCAGAGATGATAGGTGCTTGGATGACTACTGCATAGGCCCTAATGGGCAAAGTGGTTAGTAAAGAGACAACCATGGCAACTGTCAATATCCAGGATAGTGCTTTCTTACTCATCATCATTCCCTCCTTCAAATTCGCAAATGATTTTTACACTTAGATTTTCTTTAAGCAGATCAATCAGTCTTTCAAAACCAATTTCTTCATGAAAACTACCCTGGTAAATTTTCTCGCAGATTTGAATTTCAATCTCCGGGGCCTTTTCATTTTTCAATGTGATGGAAAGAATATCTTTTGACGGGATTGTAATAGTATCATTTTCTGTTTCTGTTGCAGAAAGCACCAGTCCGTCTTTACATATCAGAAACTCGTATGCCCTTGTTTCAAAAAATCCGGTTTTCAACCGTATATCTAGAGCCATCCTATCATCCCCCTCCAAACAAGCACTTTAACAAAACTATACAGCGTTTTAGAGTTGTTTTAAATAGTATTAGAGTATTTGACACGGTCAAATTTTTGACACGAATCGTGTCAGGCGTATTGCCGACAATCATTTCACATGGTAAAATATCGCAAAGAGGTGATTTGATTTGAAATTTTGTGAAAAGCTTGATTTTCTAATGAACATTTCAAATACAACCAACAGTGCTTTGTCATTGTACATCAACCTCGACGCTTCACATATCAGCCGTTTGCGCAGGGGAAAAAGAAGCGCCGTCAAGGATGAAAATTCTTTGCGTTTGATGTCAGAGTACTTTTCAAAACACTGTACTGATGCTTATCAATGCAAGGCTATTGCGGATATGCTGGGGATAGACTTTCATACTCTTGACAAAACCAACAGTTCTGAACTCATCATGAGATGGTTGATGGATGAGAAAAATGAGAACGCTAAAAGAATCGAGGGCTTTTTAAATCAAATATCAAAAATTTCTGCCCAGCCCATAGCCTCTGAATCGGCCAATATCCCGTCAACGAAGACTACCACGGCTGACACTGAAATTTACTTTGGGCTTGAAGGCAAAAGACTTGCTGTTGAGTGTTTTCTTTCTGAAGTTCTTGACCAGGAACAACCACAGACACTATTGCTTTACAGCGACGAACCTACCGGCTGGATGACTGAAGCTAGAGAATTCGCAGCTAAATGGGCCCAATTAATGGTGCAGGTACTCTCACAAGGCAATCGCATAAAAATCATCCATACGGTAAGCCGGGACCTTGATGAAATGCTGCATGCCATCAGTCAGTGGATTCCCCTCTATATGTCCGGATTGATAGAACCTTATTATTATCCGAAGAAACGGGATGGTGTCTTTAAGAGGACTCTTTTCATCGCACCTGGTACAGCTGCCCTGACATCAAGCACAACAGGGGATATGATTAATCAGGCAGCCCATTTCTATACCAGAAACAAGGAGGCTGTTTGGGCGCTTGCTAAAGAGTTTCATCAGTACCTGAGTTTGTGCAGCCCCTTAATGAAAATTTTTACATCGCATGAAACAATTTCCTATATTAATACTCTTGTGGAATTTGAAAAAGAAAAGGGCAACTGTATTATACTGACAGAATCCCTCTCTTTGTTGACAATGCCCGAAGCGATTGCTTCCAACTTCATTCCTCGCATCAAGGATAAGCAATTGAATGTTAATGAACTTGCAAAGAACAGGACGACAAGCTTTCAACAGCAGCTTAAGGACCATTCATTTTTTGAAATCATCAGGATTTTTGACTGTGATCAAATAAAAAACAGAGAAGTAAGAATTGCCTCTTCTGATATGCTGAGCAATGAAGCGTCATATTACACGTTAGAGACATACCTATCTCATCTAGAGAACATTCAGCACCTTATGAATACCTATCAGAACTTTAATGTTTATTTAACGAAAAAACCAATAGAAAGCCGATATATGGTTTACGTCAAGGAAGATTTGGGCGCGGTTGTCGCTAAAAGCTCAATGACTCCTATAGCATTTGCTTTAAATGAAAGTAACCTGACCGCGGGATTCTGGGACTATTTGATATCTCTGATTGGCGAAAAAGCCTATCGATACCCTAATAGAAAGGATAATTCTGATAAGCTTAATGCCTATATCCATCGTTTGAGAAGATGCAGCGAAAGGGAAAATTTTACCTAACCTTAGCCGATAAGGGCTCCGCTTTCCTAAAGCGAGAGGAATGCCATAATGCGCATAAGCAATTCGCCCTTGGCATCAAGGGTGTATATTTTCTTTTCAAACTACCAACTTACTTCCCTGATAAGGGTGAGTCTCCACTGAAATAGCACAAAACTATTTGCAGACCCGAAAAAAGCAGTCTTTGGGCATCATGTACTATATCAGCCCCTGGTGTAACATTCAGATAATAACAGCCCGATAAAGGGGCAGGATTTTAATAATCTTCTGACTCATCTTGGTATCACAAAATCTTACTCGAGGCCCAGAGTATTTAATGTCCCTGTTTATTCAGAATCATTGTTCAAGCCTTTGAAATATTCAAAGGTTTTCCCAGACAATGGCTTTGAGTGAATCATCAAGATCCCGGATTAATCGTTTTGTCCATTTCTAGAATCAAGATTTCATGCACAGTGCTATCAACGCCACAACAACTTGTCAAGATCATTACGGGCTTGATCAGAAAGTCCTTGAAAAAAAGCCGTCTGTGAAAATCCCGCAAAAAAATCCTGGCCGATGGTCAGGAAAATTAGGAACTGGCATTATTTCTAGTCTGTCGCTCTTAACCCTGTTTACAAGGAAGAAGTTTCCCAAAACACGACAACTTACTTGAAAAAAACCGCTATATGAGCCTGTCAGAG
The DNA here is from genome assembly GCA_002029975.1 of delta proteobacterium ML8_F1. Taxonomy (GTDB): domain Bacteria; phylum Bacillota; class Clostridia; order Peptostreptococcales; family Acidaminobacteraceae; genus ML8-F1. Next base: position 34,630 of record LQBE01000017.1, read on the forward strand.
TCCCGACAAAGCCCTGGCACAGTCGCTCAGACTGTCTAAGATTTTGTTCGCACCTCCCAGGCACTTTTCACTTCAAATGACAACAATGATGTCTTTACCAGGCTACTGGAAAACATCCGCATCCCCTCGTTGTACTTCTGAATTAGTAAATACAGGTTTTTTAAATAAACTGTTCATACGATTGGAGAATTCCAACTCAGAGTAAATCCTTTCAGGTGAATTTTTATTGTTTTCCTTATAAAGATAACCAATGAATCTATCCATTCTATCGGCTATTAAAAACAACCTATGGTATTGGTATATGGCTACCATACATGAACCGGCAAGAAGATAGTTTATCGAGAGTTCATTGTGATAAACACTATACAAAGCAACTAAGCCTAAAACGAACATTCCCAAAAAAGAGTACTTTTTTTCTTCTTTAGAAAAACCAATAGTATTGTGCAGAATCTTATCTGAAAACCTTGACTTTTCTTTATTCGAAAAGCATTTTTCTGAATCTCTCAGGAATTTATTGACATACGAATATTTCTTAATCCTCTCCATCTCATGTTTTACAAATACTTCCTGGTATTTTTCCCCACTAAATTCTGAAACTATTTTGTCATAAAACTCTAGATTTTTATTTTCCATGACCTTGCACCACCTTATCAAATAAGATTGTCCTTATTGTTTGTATTTACTTGTGTAACCTCTGAAATCTTATGTAAAGAAATAGCAACCAAATTCGAACTCCTCAAAAATTTCTATTTTAAAAATTCGGCTGATCGAATATATTGCAATTCGATCAGCCTAGTTGTCATTGATTCAACTTTTTC
>LQBE01000017.1:35457-35795 GCA_002029975.1 delta proteobacterium ML8_F1
CCGAATATATTGCAATTCGATCAGCCTAGTTGTCATTGATTCAACTTTTTCAATACCGGAACTCCAGCAGACCTGTATCCGGCAATCAGCTCTAACTATCACTCATTGATCAGATTTGCTTCTGTCAGTAAATTGCGGATAGCAGTTGCCGCTTCGGCATAGGTGAAGGTTGCATTGGGATTTATAGTGCTTGCAGTTTGTCCATTAAAGACACCCACACTCACGACCTTCTCAACATGCCTATAGGCCCAGTCAGCTATTTGATCTTTGTCACTGTAATCATCTATTCGGTTGTTGTCTACTGCCATTAGTCTCACCACATCCATGGCCCTTGCATA
>LQBE01000018.1:0-31218 GCA_002029975.1 delta proteobacterium ML8_F1
AAGAAAAAGGAGCTGATGCAGCACGTGATGTCCACCTCAAGGGGTGGTTTTCACAGGCTAAGATTATTTCAGGGAAGCACCACCAAAAGCGACGTAGGTCCGATTCTTGGGACGGGGATTTTCAATCAAGGGAATGCATAGATGTATTAAGGAGAATCACAGCAGGCCGGCACCTCATTGCTGAGGGGTTGAAGGCCTGTGACTGGTAAAGGTCAGTTTCTGCTTCATAAATGTGTGCATTAAGTTTTTTTGATTGAATTGATTACAGTACCGAGGAAAGGATTTCTACCCATATCGAGTTCATTTATGGAGGAATCCCCGTTTGGGAATTTATTGTGCTGTGCTGATATATTCCTGTAACCTGTTGGTTTCTCTGTTTTTGTATCAGGGAAAAGTGATTGCGGTATTGAAATACGCTCAGGTATTTTCAATAAATTCAGATGGAGGGGGGATGTCTGGACTGAAAAGAAGAACAGCTTCGATATCTTGCGCCACACAATTTTCGGAAGAAAAAATTTGGAGGTTATGTCAATGAAAAACACGAAGTATATGATTCTAATTGTCTTGTTGCTTTCAGTATTCATGGTTTTCGCTCTCAGTGGCTGTTCTTCACCAGCGGCAGAAGAACCGGCGGCAGAAGAACCGGCAGCAGAAGAACCCGCAGCAGAAGAACCAGCTGAGCCTGTATCTGATTTAAGGCCAGAAGGTGTTCCGGCTGATTATCCCAATGATAACATCGAATACCTCTATGGTTTCGGTCCCGGATCCGTTCAAGATGTTTACATCAGAATGCTCTTTGACTGGGTTGTGGAAAAAGAAGGTTGGGATTATGGCATGGTCGTCGACTTCCGTGAGGGTGCTGGCGGAAGAATCCAATGGTCGGCAATGGCTGATGCAGATCCTGATGGATACACCATCGGTTTTGCTCCTAGTGCCATGCTGATTTCAGCGGTTGCTGAAGACTTGAGCTACAGACATGACAATTTGAGCTACATCATCAACATGATGAGTGACCCCGGTATCATCGGTGTGGCATATGATTCCGAGTTCGAAACTTTGCAAGATCTCGTCGATGCAGCCTTAGCGAATCCCGGAACAGTGACTGTAGGGGTTACGTCCACCATTGGCCAGGAAGGTCTTACCATGAAGCAAATCGAAAAACTGGCAGGCGCAGATTTCAATGTAGTAGCCTTTGACGCCGGATCAGAAGTCATTACCCAGGTAATGGGCGGACATATCGACGCATTCTGCCTCAATGTTTCTGATGCGACTTCCTTCCTTGAAGATAAAGCGGTTAAAGCGGTCGCTACCGGTGACAGCAAGCGTTCACAGTTCCTGCCGGATGTTCCGACTTACCAAGAAGCCGGATACAAGGTAACCCAGGTCAACATGCGATCCGTTGCCGGACCTAAAGACATGCCAGAACCTATCAGACAATACCTCGAGAACGTCTTGCTTGCTGCATCTGAAGATCCAGAAATCAAAGCTGAAGCTGAAGCCATGCAGATTCCTCTGGATACTCGAACCGGTGCCGAAGTTCAAGAAGCTTTCACCAGCATTGGTCAAGATCTCGAGAAATTATGGGAAGATGATCCCTGGAACTAAGTTTTGCAAAGTAATGTTCTAATGTAGGATGTCAATCCATGCATGCACAATTCAAGGGGTCCTAGTCGACCCCTTGAATTGTGGCAATGCATATCATACTAGCCAAAAGGTGGTCAGGAATGGATAATAAACCAGCAAAGAAAGCCTTCAACTACAATTATCCTGTAGTAGCTTTTCTATATACTTGGGCATTCGTTTTCTTGATTTCTGCAACGACAATCAAGGATTCAGGTTCAAAGATTTTCCCTTATTTCGTCAGTGGGATGGCGATTTTTTTAGCCACAATTCTTCTGATTAAAAATCTGTTCAATATCGGCATAAAAGAGGAATTTGATTTTTCAGGCACTGCCAAAGCCACAAAATATTTTGGACTGCTCTTTGCATATATCACCGCAGCAAGCTATGTGGGGTATTATCTTGCAACCCCCATCTACCTCATTTTATCGATGCGGGCTCTGGGGCAGAAAAATTACAAGATTATGATTATAAGTGCGATAGTGGTGTCATTGTTTATTTATGTCTTTTTTGATCTTTCTCTTGATATGAAGATACCTGAAGGTGTTTTGTTCGACTAGTTGCAGCGGTTGAAGCACTTGAATATCAACAAAAATTCCCGCATTAATTAAGGAGTGTAATACATGGAAGTATTAGGTTATTTTATAGCTATCTTGACGCCGACAAATCTGTTATGGATTACCGTGGCGTCACTTGCCGGGACATTGCTCGGCGCTTTACCGGGAATTTCAGCCACAACGGCGATTGCCATTTTTCTTCCGGTAACCTACAGTATGGAACCGGTGACTGGTCTTATTACGATGGCGGCAATCTATGTGACAGCTTCCTACGGAGGAAATATCACAGCGGTGCTCATCAACACCCCCGGAACCGATGACTCCCTCTTCATGACCATTGACGGCTATCCCATGACGGTCAAGGGTGAAGGACTCAAAGCCGTAGGGGTCACAACCTTCAGTGCTTTCATCGGCGGTATCATCGGCGGTTTCGCTCTGCTGTTCATCGCACCTCCCCTCGCCAAGATTGCCATTCGGTTTGGTCCGGTGGAACTCTTTTTAACCTCCCTCATGGGGATTGTAATTATCGTAGGTCTTACCAAGGGCTCCATGCTCAAGGGTCTGATCAGTGCTTCTCTGGGTTTTCTGTGCGCCGCTGTGGGACTGGACAAGGTTACAGGGCTTCCGAGACTTTGGTTCGGCATTGAACCCCTTTATGATTCTCTGCCTCTTTTACCGACAATTCTTGGACTTTTCGCAGTTTCCCAGCTTTTTATTCTGGCAGCCAGCGATTCCGAGACAATCGTTACCGATGTCAAGAGCATGAAGGGTGGCACCTTTATCAAACTCAGCGAGCACTACCATATGTTTTTCAACAATATCCGTTCCGCTGTCATCGGTACCGTGGTGGGAATTATCCCTGCGGCCGGAACCACTGTCGCGGCGGGTTTGAGTTATAATATCGCCAAAAGAACCGACAAGCACCCCGAAACCTTTGGTGAGGGCAACCCTCAGGGTTTGGCCTCTGTTTCCGCAGCCAACAACGCCGTGGTCGGCGGCTCCCTGGTACCCCTGCTGACTCTGGGAATTCCTGGAAACGGTACTTCGGCCCTATTCCTCGGTGGCCTCTTAATTCACGGTCTTTCACCAGGCGCCCAGTTGTTTACCACCACACCGGATATTGCCTATGGTTTGATTTTCGGTCTCATTATTGCAAACTTCTTCATCCTTGGCCTCGGTCTCTTTGGTGCGGCATTTTATGCCAAGGTGACAGTTATTCCTACAAACATACTGATTCCCATTGTCGGATCCTTCATTATTCTAGGGGCGTATACCTCGAGACAGTTGATTTTCGACATGTATCTGATTCTTTTCTTCGGCATCGTGGGTTATTTTATGATCCGCACTCAGTTTTCAATGGCACCCTTCGTCCTGGCCTTTGTTCTAGGGAAGATTGTTGAAACCCAGTTCCGACGAGCCATCATGCTCTACGGCATGGGATTCTTCGACAAACTGATGAACCCACTGCCCATGACCCTTTTGATTGTGAATATCGTGTTCTTTTTCTCACCCTTCATGCCGGATATCAAGGCCTTTATCAAAAGGAAGAGACAGAGCGACAAGGTGGCTTGAGTCAACAGGCACAAAACAGGCAAATCACATTGGTATGACAACTAAATTGTTCAAAACATGCGGCTAACATGCTATGATTGAAGCAGAGTCAAAGTAATATTCGAACAGCGCATAGAATAGCTATAGATTGATATTAAAGCAAGGTAAGGGGTTGGCAGTAATATGGACAGCGACACGTGGATACAGATCATATTTCTTTTTCTGCTTATTTTAGGGGCGAGTTATTGCGCAGCTTCAGAGATATCCTTTGCCGCCATGAATAAAATAAGGGTTGAAAACTATGCTAACCACGGGGATGCACGTGCAAAGAAAGCAATTTTTATCACCAATAATTTTGAGCAGGCCTTAACCACTCTATTGATCGGGAATAATATTACCCACATAGGCTTCGCGTCGTTGGCGACTCTGATTTCGACGCGCCTATGGGGGATTCAGTCTGTCAAATATACCACCATTGTCGCAACAATGGTGGTATTTTTGGTGAGTGAACTGATTCCCAAAAGCTACGCCAAGGACAACAGCGAGAAATACGCACTGGCGGTAGCCGGTTCTTTAGTGTCACTGATGAAAGTCATGGCACCTGTGACCAAATTCTTTTCTTTTATCACCAGCAGAATGATGGGCTTTCTACCTGAGGGTGAGAGCACCAATATGACCAATGAAGAATTTATCGACATCATTGAAATTGTCCAGAAGGAAGAAGCGCTGGACGAGGACCAGAAAAAGCTGGTACATTCAGCGGTGCACTTTGACAATATCAGGGTGGGGGACATCCTCACCCCCCTCAAGGACGTGGAGGCCATGGCGCTTTCAGCTACGAAAGAGGAAATCATGGAAAACATCCGTTCACAGAAGTACTCCAGGATACCCATTTATGACACGGACATCAATCACATCGTGGGGATTCTGCAGGCTACCAATTTTGTCAAAAATTATTTGACCGATCCCGATTTCAAGGTTGAAACGATTCTGAACCAACCCTATTTTGTGAAAAAGGATGTGTTGGTGGATAATCTCCTCAAGGAAATGAGTACCCAGAAGTTCCACATGGCAGTGGTTGTGGATGATTTTTCGCAGACTATCGGGGTGATTACCCTGGAGGACATTCTGGAGGAACTGGTCGGAGAAATCTGGGATGAAACCGATTCTGAAGAGGATTATGAAAAGCAGTAAACGGCAGCTTCGGTTGATCTTAAAGCAAATAGGAGAGTAGAAAATATGAATGTAGGCCCCTATATCGGGATTGTGGTTCTAGTGATGTTGTCGGCTTTCTTTTCAAGTTCTGAGATTGCCTATGCGGCAGTTAATGAGCTGAGATTGAAAAAGCTTTCCCAGGAAGGCAATGCCAATGCCACCATCGCCACCTATATCCACAGTCATTTTGAAAAGGCCCTGACAACGATACTCATCGGCAACAACCTGGTCAATATAGCGGCTTCCTCCATTGCCACCCTGATTTTTATCCAATGGCTGGGAGAAAAGGGGGCCTTGGTCTCTACGGTGACCATGACGGTAATTGTCTTGATTTTTGGTGAAATCACGCCAAAAATTATTGGGAAAACCCACTCCACAAAGCTGGTCCTGTTTGCGGCCCGTCCCCTGTATGTTCTGATGGGAATTTTAAGGCCGGTCAATGCCCTGGTGACCTTGATCGTCAGAAATCTTTCCAGGGTCTGGCGCAGAGGATGTCCGGCAGAACCCACCGTCACCGAAGAGGAACTGATTTCCATCATAGAAAACATTGAGGATGACGGCATCATCGACAAGGACCGCAGTGATCTGATCCAATCGGCGCTGAAGTTTTCAGATATTCAGGTACAGGAAATTTTCACCCCGAGAACGGATATGATTTCAGTGGATATCAATGACGGAATGGAAGAGATTCTTGAAACCGTCTTGTCATCCCCCTATACCAGGATTCCGGTGTATGATGAGAGCATTGACAATGTCGTGGGTGTTTTACATGTCGGCAGTTTTCTGATAAAGTATGCTGAGAATAAAAATTTCGATATTCAATCTGTCTTTCTTGAACCGCTATTTGTCCACAAGACGATGAAACTCCCCATGTTTTTCAAGGAACTGAATTCAAGACACTTGCAAATGGCCATGGTCATGGATGAATACGGCGGCACCATGGGCTGTGTGACCATGGAAGACATCCTTGAAGAGCTGGTAGGAGAAATATGGGACGAAACAGACGAAATCGTCGACGAATTTGTAAAATTTGCTGACGGAAGCTGTTATGTCAGCGGGGATCTTTCTATCAGAGATTTCCTGGATATTGTGGACCTGGATGATTTGGAAATGGACAGTGAATATACAACTATCGGAGGATGGGTCATTGAAATGCTTGACGGGGTTCCCAGTATCGGGGATTGCTTTACCTACAGGAATCTTTCAATTACGGTGAAGGAGCTTGACGGCATGCGGGTGAAAAGCATCAATGTCGTCATTGAAGAACCCGAATGTGAAGTGTAAAGCCCTTTTTTCCGAAAGACACAACAAGGGATGGACAACAAATTTTAACAAACAATAGGAGTGAAAAGATGAAAAAAATCGATATGGACCAGTTGAGAAATGAAATTATTGGAATCAATGAGGTGTTTGAGACCCCTTATGGCTCCAGGGCCATTACCTATGCGGATTATACAGCCTCAGGCAAACCCCTGAAGTTTATTGAAAACTATCTGCTGGAACTTCAGAGATTTTACGCCAATTCCCATACGGAGGATGACATCACTGGAGAGTCCATGACCAAACTGCTCCATGAATCAGAAAACATCATTAAAAAAGAAGTCAACGGTGAAAAGAACTGCTCCGTGATTGCAGCGGGCACCGGTTCCACCGGAGCCATGATCACCTTCAGTAAAATCATCGGTCTGTATATGGCGCCTGCGACCAAAAAGAGAATGCTGGAGCTTGCCAAAGAAACCGAGTACGAAGCAGCCCTGACAAAGTTTTTTGGCACTGAGCAGCTTGAAAAGGCACCGGTAGTGTTTATCGGTCCCTTCGAGCATCATTCCAATATCCTGATCTGGCGTGAAAGTATTGCTGAAGTGGTTGAAATCGGTCTTGACTCTGAGGGCTACATGGATCTTGAAGAACTCAAAGCCAGGGTTTCCGATTCCAAGTACGCGGGTCGGGTGAAAATCGGTTCTTTTTCAGCCGGATCCAATGTCACAGGGGTCAAGCTTCCGGTGTATGAAGTTGCCAGAATACTGCACCAGAATGACGCCCTGGCCTGTTTTGACTTTGCGGCGAGTGGCCCCTATGTGGAAATCGACATGAACAAGGATGAAGAATCCTATTTCGATGCGGTATACATTTCACCCCATAAATTCATTGGTGGACCGGGTTCTGCAGGACTTCTGGTGGTCAGAAACGAGCTTTACGACATGAGTCTGCCACCCACCTCAGTAGGCGGCGGCACGGTGGACTATGTCAGCAGCTTCGGTCAGGACTACACCAGAAACATTGAAGAGCGGGAAAAAGCAGGAACTCCTGGAATCATCCAGATTCTGAAATCAGCCATGGCCATGCAACTCAAGGGACAGATCGGCGTGGACTTCATTACTGAAGTTGAAGAGGATTTCATGGCGCAGTTCGTCGAGCGATTCAAGGACAATGAAAATGTTGAAATTCTAGGCCCCAAGGATCCGACAAAACGGATTTCAATCATTTCATTCATGATTAAATACAAGGATTCCTATCTCCACCCCAGGTATATCACAACCCTGCTCAATGACCTCTTCGGCATTCAGTCCAGGGCGGGCTGTTCCTGTGCGGGCCCCTATGGTCACGGTCTGCTTGGTATTGACCAAGAAACCTCGGAGCGTTTCAGAGCCTTGATTCAAAAGGGCATCAGTTCTATCAAACCGGGCTGGGTAAGGGTCAACCTTCATTACACCATGTCCCAGGAGATTATCGATTTTCTTCTGGATGCCATTGATTTTGTGTCAAAAAACGCCCATCTTTTCTTAAAAGACTACCAGGTGGATCTCAACGGTGGTGGCTGGTCTCACTTGAATCCAGTAGAGGGCAATCAAATGCTCGACAGCTTCGGCGTCCCTGAGAGTCTCAAACTCATGGGTCGGGACCTGCCCATGATGGAGGGTATCGACTGGACTGCCGAATACAAGAAGTACCTGGATGAGGCGGCAAAGATGGCTGAAGCACTGAGTAAAGATTTCAAAGAATCATTTGGCAGCTACAAGAACGAAGAGGCGCAGGCCGTCAACTGGTTCTATTTCGTCAACAGTATCAACGGATAAGGCAGCACCTGTACTTTAATTCCATTAGCCAATTATTTTCAAAAAAATATTTGGGTTTCCCTCCTTTAAAAGGCTTGAGTTGATCTCAAGCCTTTTGCGTGAAAAAAAACCTTTCAATATCCCCCTGGGGGGGATATAATAAGGCGAGGTGATCGTGATGTCGGGAACCCACAAGCATCGAAAAAATATCGTCAATCGGTTAGCAAGAATAGAAGGTCATGTCCGGGCTGTCAAGCAGATGGCCCAGGAGGACCGGGACTGCGGAGATCTTTTGATCCAGCTTGCCGCTATTCGCTCGGCCCTGGACAACTGCGGCAAATTGATTCTCAAGGACCATCTTGAAGGCTGTGTCATGGAAGCCGTAAGAAATTCCGACGAAGCAGTGGTGGTGAAACTCAATGAAGCCATTGACAAATATATCAAATGAGTATCAGGGTGGATTTGAGCCTGGAGGATAAGCGGATACCGGATGCTAAAGCCATTTTCACGACTATCTGGGTTCTGGCGATTCCCGCGGTTGTCGACAATTTTTTTCAAACCGTCATTGGTTTTGTCGACACGCTTTTTGTGTCCCGAATCGGATTGGCTGCGGTTTCTGCCGTGGGAGTGAGCAATGCCATTCTAGCCATCTACTTTGCGGTGTTCATGTCCCTGGGAGTCGCCGCCAATGTCCTGATAGCCAGAAGTGTCGGTGCCGGCAACCTAAAAAAAGCCGGTCACATCGCTCAGCAGGCCCTGGCTCTTGCCGTGGTCCTCGGTATTGTGTTCGGAGTGATTTCCCTGCTCTGGGCAGAATTTCTTCTGATGCTCATGGGTGTCGAACCCAAGGTGCTGGATACGGGTGTCATCTATTTTCAGATTGTGGCGATTCCCTCGGTGTTCATCTCCCTGATGTTCACCCTTTCAAGCATTCAAAGAGGAACCGGGGATACCCGTTCTCCCATGAAGGTGAGTGTTCTGATCAATCTGATGAACATTGTCCTGGACTATCTTTTGATATTTGGGTTCGCTTTTATTCCGCCTCTTGGACTCAGGGGGGCTGCCTATGCCACTGTGATTTCGAGAATGGCTGGGTCCCTGGGGCTTTTGGGGTATTTTCTCAACAACAAGCAGCTGGTGCTGGAGAAAACCGGATGGTGCCTTGACAAAAATATACAAACCCGGCTGATTTATCTGGGATCTCCCGCAGCGGCGGAGCGGTTAGTGATGCGCGTGGGACAGGTTCTATATTTTGGGCTGATTATCTCCCTCGGGACCAGTACCTTTGCCGCCCATTCCATTGCCGGCAATATTGAAATTTTTTCCTACATGATTGGCGTCGGTTTTGCCGCCGCTGCGACAACCCTGGTGGGCCAGAGCCTGGGAGCGGGGAATATCCCACTGGCGAGGCGCTATGCCGTGATGACCATGGCTGTCAGCGCTGTCCTCATGAGCGTTGTCGGGTTTTTTCTTTATCTGTTCAGCAGCTTTATCGGAGGATTGTTTACCCAGGACCCTCAAGTCATCCAGCAAATCGGCATCGCCCTGAAGGTGGGCGCCTTTATCAAGCCGGTTCTCGCGGTTGTCCTGGTGATGACGGGGATTCACCAGGCCGCTGAAAACACGCGTCTGCCCATGGTGGTCACTGCCATCGGCATCTGGTTGATCCGAACCACCTTTGTTTACTGGCTGGGGATTGAACTCGGCTGGGGCATTCTGGGCATCAATATTGCCATTGCCTTGGACAATGCTTTCCGGGCAGTCGCCCTAAGCGTCAGTTACCGCAGGGGCGGCTGGCTGAGGTATTCGAAGGTGGAGTCTCTTGAAAACCCGGCAGTTGCATAAAATGCCCGAAAGAGGCGGCAGGAAAATCCGTCCATCAAAAAGGGACCTTCATCAGCTGAAGGTCCCTTTGTCAGTTTGATTTTTGCGCTTATTCCAGGACGGCGTGATCCATGATATAATTCAGGACCAACTGCTTCATGACAGTCATTTTCAGATAGGGCATGCCGAAATAGGTTTCATAGTCTGAATAGTCTTGAAGTCCCATGTATTCGATGAAATAGCGGCTGACATCCTCATCGGTGACACTGATGCCGGCATCTTCCGCCAGGGCCTGCATCACTAGATTCTTCTTGACGATTTCGCTGTTTTCTTCTATATAAAGCTCAAAGAGTTCCTCTACGCTTTCAAGATTGATATTGTCAGTGAGATATTCCTCGAAGGTAAGACCCAGGGAATCTGCCGTGGCTTCAAAGTGATTGACAAGGGATTTCTCCTGATAATTCATCATCACACTGGGATAGTTCAAAACCTGGCTTTGCTCCATGAGATAGTCATCCAGATAGTCGGTTATCTGCGCTTCTCTGAGAATATCCGAGATGAAGGCCTCCATTTCCCCGGTGGTTTCCACGCCGTAGTCAAAGGACAGGTTTTCGGCTACGAAGTCATCGGTCCAAGCAGGCTCCTCTGTTTCTATGAGATAGTTGACAGTGATATTGAATACGGCATCCTGGCCGCTGAGGGCCTCATTGCCGTAGTCGTCAGGGAAGGTGACTTCAATATCAAAATTTTCGCCTGGTTCGTGGCCGATCAGCTGCTCCAGGAAGTCGTCGATATAACTGGTGACGCCGATGGTGACATCAGTGCCCCTGCCATCCGTGCTGCCTCCTTCAAAGGGGACTCCGTCGACACTTCCCACATAGTCGATATTGACGGTATCGCCGTCCTCAATCACGCCGGTGGTGTTTTCAGTGGTTTCGGTGTAGTAGCTGAGGAGGTAGTCAACTTCACTTTGCAGAGCCTCCTCGGGGACCTCATGGTTTTGGGCGGGGATGATGATACCCTTGTATTCCGGCAGGGTGACATGGTCTAAGGCAGTGACTCCCTGCCACATGCCGGTGGCGTCAATGCCCTCGCTGGGGTTGTAAAGGTCTTCCTCCAGTGCTTCTTCTTCGACAGGGGGGGTTTCAGCGGCCGGGTCGGTCTTTGGCTCTTCCTGGGAAGAGCAGCCTGTAAAGACTCCGATGACGATGAAGACGACAAACAGATAACCCAGTATTTTCATTGTATTTTTCAAATCGACAACCTCCGTTTATTAGTGAGTTGATGGTCATTTTACGGCCGGGTGTGACAGGCCTGTTACCATTTTACTCAAAATATCCTCAAATGACAATCTTTCTAGAGCGATTCATCGTGGGATTTCTGAAACTTCGGCGGGCGCCTGGCAATCAGAAAGTTTCAGAAAATTTAAAGAATTACTTTGAATATCTTGATAACCGTTTAAAAAAGTGATAACTTTAAAATAGAAACGTCGTATAAGCCATACAAATCCTGGTTGAGCAGAAGGTCCGATGCAGGAGTTTTTTTTAAACGCAACCTGTATACAGATAATATGCAAATAGTATCCAGGACCTGTTCAAACGAAAAATGAAAGGATGTGTCGTATGAAAATCATCAAGCAAGCCCAAAAGAAGACCTATGAAAGGTCCCCGGAGCTCACTGAAACCGTAGCCGGAATTATCTCCGACCTGAAAAACGGCGGAGACCAGGTGCTGGTGGACCTGGCCAGGAAATTCGACAAAATAGAAATCGACAGCGTCCGGGTATCACCCGAGGTGATACAAAGGGCCTATCAGGAGGTTTCAGAAGAAACGGTCAAGCATATCCGTTTTGCGGCCCGGCAGATTGAGACCTTTGCAAAAGCACAGCTTGACAGCATCCGGCCTGTGAATGTCAAAAGTGATATTCCGGGACTGGAGCTGGGTCATCGGCTCGTGCCCATAGAAAAAGTGGGTTGCTACATACCCAGTGGACGCCACCCGCTTCCCAGTTCGGCCTTGATGAGTATCATCGTAGCCAGGACAGCCGGTGTTGAATATGTGGCCGCTTGTTCCCCCCCTTTCAAGGGCTATGAAACCATTCATCCGGCTGTATTGGTGGCGATGGATATTGCCGGTGCCCATGAGGTCTACTGCATGGGTGGTGCCCAGGCTATTGGTGCCTTTGCCTATGGCACGCAAACCGTTAAAAAGGTGGATATGATTGTGGGACCCGGCAATCAGTTCGTTACTGAGGCCAAACGGCAGGTTCTCGGGGACGTGGGGATTGATTCCCTGGCCGGTCCGAGTGAAGTGCTGATTGTTGCCGATGAAACCGCGAATCCGACCTTTATCGCTATAGATCTCCTGGCACAGGCCGAGCATGATCCCAATGCCAAGCCGATCCTCGTCTGTACTGATGAAGCCGTCATCAAAGCCTCCATGCAAGAGCTAGAAAGGCTTTTGGAAACCCTGCCCACCAGAGAAACCGCCCGGACTGCCTGGGAGGACAACGGTGTCATCTATCTGGTGGAAAGTCTGGACGAGGCGATTGACATCTCCAATGAAATTGCCCCTGAGCACCTTGAAGTACAGGTAGCCGAGGAGCGTGAAATTGCTTCCCGTTTGACGAATTACGGTTCGATGTTTGTAGGACACTATGCGCCGGTGGCTTTTGGCGATTTTGTCTCTGGAACCAACCATATTTTGCCGACCATGTCTACGGCCCGATTTGCCAACGGCGTCTGGGTGGGGACTTTCATTAAAACCTCTTTTTATCAATTTGTTTCGGAAGAGGGCTGTCACAATCTGTCGGAGGCCTGCATGCACTTCGCGGAGGTAGAAGGCCTGTATGCCCACAGGGATTCTGTCAGGCTGCGGGTTGAAAAATAAATCCAGGGGAGGAGGAAAGGGCCATGGTTGAACCCCAAGAGGTGACCCGGGGCCAGAGGGTCCTAGAACTGCATCATATCACTAAACTCTATTCCGGGACTGTCGCCTTGGACAATGTGGAGCTTGCCGTTGAACGCGGAGAGGTTCACGGAATCATCGGCAAGAACGGTGCCGGAAAGTCCACCTTGGTGGGGATTATTTCTGGAATAATACCGCCAAGTCGTGGTGAAATCATTATCAATGGAAAACCGGTCCACTCTCTGACGCCTGCAGTCGCAAAAAAACACAGCATTTCGATTATCACCCAGGAGCCCCAGGTCATCGAAGAGAGTACAGTGACTGAGAATCTGTTCATGCCCAAATATCTGGGAAGCAGAGACTTCATCAACTGGCGTTTTCTTGACCAAAAGGCCAAAGAAATTCTTGACAGGGTGGGATTTCCAGTGGAAACCTATCTGAAAATCAGAGACCTTTCCATCAGTGAAAAACAGTTGCTTCTGGTGATCAAGGCCTGCTATGTAGAGGAGGCGGATATCATCATCATGGACGAGGTATCAGCTTCTTTGAATCAAAAAGATCAACGGATTTTGTACAGGATCATTGATGAAAGAATAAAAGCGGGGAAAACGGTGATCTTTATTTCACATCATACCAAGGAACTCCTGGAAGTGTGCGACCGGGTGAGTGTAATCAGGGATGGCCATAGTGTGGGATGCTATGATACTGCCGCACTGGACATGAAAAGTCTGGCTTCTTTGATTGTGGGAGAGACCCATTACGATGAACTGGTCTTGGAGGACAAGTCCCGGGAGATTGGGGAAGAGACCATTTTCGAACTCAGGGATTTTACGGCCTACGGCAGGTTTGAAGACATTAATCTGAAGCTGCGCAAAGGAGAAATTGTCGGCATTGCGGGGCTTAGAGGCAGCGGCAGAACTGAACTTTTCAAAGCCATAGCCGGGATAGACACCCATGAAAAGGGCGAACTCTATTTGCACGGGGTTGAAAAATCCTACAACTCGCCGGAAAAAGCAAGTGCGGACGGGGTCATGTACCTGGCAGAAGAAAGGGAGAATGAGGGACTGGTCAATATTGCCTCAATCAAGAAAAATCTCACCATCAATATTTTATCCAAAGTCAGCAGGCGGGAGGTCATTTATGACCGGCTTGAAAATCCCAAGGCGGATGAGCTGATCAAAACCATGAATATTAAAGCTTTTTCAAGAGAACAGGAGATCAATCAGCTCAGTGGAGGGAATAAACAAAAGGTTTTGGTGGGCAAGATTCTGGCAAAAGCCCCCAGAGTCTGCCTCCTGGATGAAGCGACGAGAGGGGTGGACATTGAGGCCAAGGAAAGTATACTCAACACCATCAATGAAGAGATGCGCAAGACTTCCTGCATTCTAATCAGTTCCCCCGGTGTGGATGATTTGATAAAAATCTGTGATCGGATCATGGTCCTTTACAAAGGGCGGATTATTGATGAATTTGCCAGACCGGAATTCAATGAAGAGAAGATATACAGAGTGATGCAGGGTGAATTATTAAAGAGTGGAGAGGTGAAGTGACCATGCGACGCAGGACAAAAATTCAATTGTTTCTATTGGACAATCTGGTGTGGATTTTGCTGTTACTGTTTTTTATCTATAATACCTTTGCGACGGATTCCTTTTTCACCATGAGAAACCAGGTAAATATTTTATTTCAGTCCTCTCTGATGGGGATGCTGGTACTGGCCCAGGGCATTGTCATGATGGTTGGAGAGTTGGATTTATCCATTGATGCCACCCTGGCCTTTGCCCCGGGAATCACGATTCTCGTCACCTCTTCCATGGTGGAGCCAAGTCCTTTTCT
Organism: delta proteobacterium ML8_F1; assembly: GCA_002029975.1. GTDB lineage: Bacteria > Bacillota > Clostridia > Peptostreptococcales > Acidaminobacteraceae > ML8-F1. The sequence continues at coordinate 14,566 of LQBE01000018.1, forward strand.
GGCAATTCTGATGACGCTGATGATAGGCGGCTTGATAGGACTTGTCAACGGCATATTTATCGCAAAGCTCAGGGCGAACTCCTTTTTGTTCACTTTGTCAACCCAGATTATCATGCGGGGCCTTGTACTGTTTCTCATACCCTTTTCAATTTCCGGACTGCTTCCCGCCTATGCCTTTTTGGGCAGAGGAAGGGTTGGAGGGATTTTCCCCGTTGCAGCGGTGGCCTTTGTTGTGATTTTCCTTATTTTCGAATTTCTCTTTTCAAAGACTATCTTCGGCCGGAAATTCCTTTTGACAGGAGGAAACCGCAAAGCTTCCTATATTTCCGGAATCAATACCAGCCGGGTCATTATCATGGCCTTTGTCATTGCAGGACTCCTGGCTGCTGTGGCGGGGCTTATCGCAGCAGGCAGACAAAATGCTGTATCCAACAGCATGGGAACCAATATGGTCATGATGGCTTTTGCCGGGGCCATACTCGGCGGGGGCAGCTTTGAAGGAGGCATGGGCAAACCCATCGGCATGCTGGGGGGAGCCCTCCTGCTGGGGATGATTGACAATGCCTTGACGCTAAAGGGAGTCAACGTGAATCTCGTCAGTGCCGCAAAGGGTGGGTTGATTTTTATCGCCATCATGCTGGACCACTTCCGGGTGAAGCTGAATGCCTATATTTTATACAAGGAGAATTTGAAAAATCTGATAGAGACAGCGGAGGATTCGGCGGGCAGTGTGGCATCATAAAGAGAGAACCGTCCGGTCGTCCTGAGATAATGACTCAACAATCTATTGAATGAGGAGGAACAAGAATGAAAAAATCAACATGGGTACTGTTTTTATTGGTGTTACTGGCACTGACATTGGCTTTGGCGGGGTGCAGCGCTGATGCGGAGCCGCCATCCGGCGGGGAGGAGACTCCGGCTGCCGCTGAAGAACCCGCTGAAACGGGAACTAAAAAAATCGGCATGGTGGTCAAGAATGCCAATGCCGAGTACATCCAGGCCTTTATCATTGGTGCCGAGGAAACTAGCGAAGCCCTGGGGATAGAGCTCCTGGTCACCGACGCCCAAGGGGACAGTATCAAAATCATGGATGCCATTGACACCTTTATTGTTCAGGGCATTGATGGGTTCATCCTGGCGGGTGCAGTGGATTTGAAAACCCTTGTGCCGGGAATTGAAAGACTCAATGAAGAGAACATTCCAGTGTTTGCACTGGATACAAGTCCTGAGGGCGGCTATGTGGATATGTTTTTGACTTTTGACCTGGTCGAGTCCTCGGAAAAAGCAGCCAGGCAGATGATTGAAGGGATCAAATCAGCCAACAACGGCGAGGTGCCTGAAGGGGTAGTGGTGGAAATTACCGGGGCTTTAGTGGATATGTTTGCTGTGGAATGCAATCAGGGCTTCAACAATGTGATTTCACAATATCCTCAACTGACGGTTGTTCAGGGGGAAGGCAACTGGAACAATGACGATTCCTACAACCGAACCAGTGACCTCTTTACCCGATACGGGGATGAAATTATTGCGGTGTATGTCCATACTCCTGACATTATGGGAGCCGGCGCTGTAGCGGCTATTGAAAATACCGGCAAGGACCCGGCGGACTTCTTTATTTCAGGGATTTGCATCGGACTTGAAGGCATGGACCTGATTGAACAGGGCAAGTTGTATGCAGTGGTGGAGCAGCCGGCTCTGGACAGTGCAATACTGGCAGTCAACTATCTCAATGATCTTTTCAATGGAGAAGCCATTCCGGAGATTGGGGAGGTTGTTGAAGTCGAAGGCGCCCTCTGGTCACCGGGGACAGTCGTTGAAAATCCCTTTGCTGACGGCGGACGCATGATGATTCTTCAGGCGCCCCTGGTTCCTCAGGAAGCTGATACGGACAATCCCAATCTCTGGGAGAATAGAATCAATCCCGGCCAATAACTTTTGCAATAGAGACACTGGGAGGTGAGGGTCATTTCTATTTTGAAAAGTGAGAATTACTTTGATCTGAAGGGTAAAGTGGTGTTGGTTACCGGAGCCGGCAACGGACTCGGCAAGGGTTATGCAAAAATCTTTGCCGAATCAGGGTGCCTGGTGGCCTGTGCTGGAAGAAACCTGGAGGCAGACCAGGAAACCGCCAGGGAAATCCAAAGTGAAAACGGTACGGCAAGGGGATTTTACGTGGATGTGACGGATCTTCCTTCTATCGAAAGGATGGTTGCGCAGGTTCTTGAAGTCTATGGTCGGATTGATGTTCTGGTGAATAATGCCGGAATGGAAGTGGTGGCGCCCTTTTTAGAGGTTACCCCTGAAAACTACGACAAAATTGCCGATGTGAACCAGAAGGGGCTTTACTTTGTCGCCCAGGCTGTGGCCAGGGCGATGATGCCCACCGGCGGCGGAAAAATCATCAATATCGGATCGTTGGGCAGTTTCATTGGATTGGAAGAGTCAAGCGTTTACTGTGCGACCAAGGGTGCCGTGATTCAGTTGTCGAAAACCATGGCCCTCGAACTGGCGAAGCACAATATTCAAGTCAATGCCATTGCCCCCGGATATTTTGTGACACCCATGACCCAGCCGTTCTACGACGATAAAACACATAGAAGCTGGATTGAATCACGCATTCCCCTTGGCAGATGGGGGACGGTCAGTGATCTGGCTGGACCGGTTATCTTTTTGGCGTCAAAGGCAAGTGATTATATCACAGGCCAGACGGTGATTGTGGATGGTGGCTGGCTGGCCGGTTAAATGAGGCGAGGTGAGAAAATGAAAGCCCTGAGGTACTACGGCATAAAGAATATTCGATTCGAGGAAATTCCCGAACCCAGGCCTGCTGAAGACAAAGTGCTTGTCAACATTATATATGCGGGAATCTGCGGGTCTGATTTGCACATCTACAAAGAAGGCATGTTCATGGAGCACATTCCTGAGACCATGGGTCATGAATTTGCAGGAAAAGTCGTGACGGCACCGGAGGGCTGTGGTTTTTTGCCTGGGGATCTTGTAACTGGAGATCCCCGGGTACCCTGCGGGGAGTGCCCTGCCTGCGCCGGCAAGGCCTTTCACCGCTGTCTGTCCCTTGGCTTCATCGGTGAGGTCTCCCCTGGAGCCTTCAGTGAATATCTTGCCATTGAACCCTCCAAGCTGGTGAAATTCAGTCCGGAGGTGGATCCCGGGCAGGGGGTTCTGGCAGAGCCCCTGGCAGTAGCCGTCCATGCTGTTGAACGAATCATGAATGCGGCGCCGCAAAAGGTCCTGGTGGTAGGTGGCGGCCCCATCGGTTTGCTGATTGCGACCCTGCTAAAAAACCACCATCATTTGAACCACGTGGCGGTGGCGGATATTGATGGATTTCGCCGCCGGAAGGCCATGGATGCCGGGGCTGATGTGACCTACGAAACGCTGAAAGAGGCTGAGGATGCCTACGAATACGTCGTAGATGCAGTCGGCTCACCTGGGGTGATGGCAGAAATTATCAGCAGTATCCTGCCAGGAGGGCAGATTTTTATTTCAGCTATTTACGAAAAGCTTCCCACCCTGGATTTGAATCTCGTTGTGGGTAAGGAGTTGTCGTTGACCGGCAATAACGCCTACAGCTTTGAGGACCTGGAAAAGGCCGTTGGGATTATCAATGCGGGAGCCATTGATTTGTCCTGGATGGTGACAACAATCTACCCAATCAGCCAGGGAGAAGAGGCTTTCAAAAGTCTGATTAAAAAGGAAAAACAGGATTTGAAAATAGTTATCGACCCCCGGAGGTAAATCTGTGATTGTTTCGGATGCCGGCCTTGTCCCAGTGGACAAATCAGGACCAGATATTCATCAGCAGCAGTGTTTCGAGTATGGACAGCGATTTCAAGGAGGGAACGACCTATGATTCTAACACAGGAACAGCAGGATATGTTGGACGGGAAATATGGTGAGGGAGTCGCCTATGCCATGAAGATTCAAGTGGCTATCGGTGAATCCTTTGACGCTGAAAGAATGGTCCCCATCACCCGGGCCCATGTGGCATTGAGCAACCAGGAAGCGGACCTCTGGTTTGCTGAGAAACTGCTGGCGGCGGGAGCCAAATGCCGGATACCCCCGACGGTGAATCCCGGATTCAACTTGTCTTTTTTTACAGCCCAGAACATGGTGGACAAAGAAGCCGCCAGTTTAATGCAAAGAACCCACAATGCCTATAAGGCCCTTGGAGCCGTGCTGACCTACAACTGCACGCCCTATGTGGCTACCAATATTCCCATGTATAAAGAGGTTGTCGCTTTTTCTGAGTCAAGTGCCACGCCCTATGTCAATTCGGTATGGGGGGCTAGAAGCAACCGGGAGGGGGCCAATAGTGCTCTCTGTGCCGCCATCACGGGATTTGTCCCGGAATACGGGCTGTTGCTTGACGAGAATCGACTGGGAGATATACACGTGGCGGTTGAAGCCGTTATGGACAGTGACTTCAAATACCATCTGCTGGGCTATATGGGCAAGAAAATCGGAGAAGGAATTCCGGTTTTTACCGGTCTGCCACAGAAAATAGGCCCTGAAGCCCTGACGAATCTCGGAGCCCAGCTCAATACCTCCGGGGCCTATGGCATGTATCATATTGTCGGCTTCACCCCTGAGGCGCCAACCTTTGAGGCGGCATTCGGGGGCAGGGAACCCAGACGTAAAGTGGTGATTACCGATGAGGATCTGACACAGATTCTGGACCAGATTTCACTGAAGGGCCATCGGAAAATTGATTTTGCTATGTTTGGATGTCCTCATTTTACGTTGAAACAGGTCCAATACATTGCAGACAAAATTCAGGGAAAAACATTGAAGGTTGAAATGTGGATACTGGCTTCCAGCCTGGTCAAGCAATTGGCAGACCGCATGGAGATTACTGGAATTCTTGAGGCTGCCGGGGCCCAACTGGTTTCAGACACCTGTCCCGACCAACCCTGCTGGGGACATTTGAAGGGGAAAATAGGCATCACGGAGTCTCCCAAGCTGGCCTACTATCCCAAGCGAAGGGGTCTGGACTTTGTGATTCGCGATCTTGACACTGCTATTGAAGCGGCTTTGAAGGGAGAGGTGCAGTAATGGGGCAACGCTATAAATGCCACAAGATTTCCGAGGGCAGGGTTCGGGGACAGGCGCTAGTCTCGAAGGACGCAATCATGTTTTATCTGATGGACCCGGAAACCGGTGTGGTCATTGAACCACAACACGACCTGGAGGGCAAATCGGTTTCAAACAGAATTCTGATATTCCCCAGTGGCAAAGGGAGCTCTGTCGTACAGGCCGACGGCCTGTACCAGCTGAATATGCGGGGGAATTTGCCGGCGGCCATGGTGGTGCAGTATCCCGAAACGGTTTTAGTTTCCAGTGCCATCATTATGGAAGTTCCCATGATAGACAAGGTGGATACAGAATTCTATAATAGAGTCAGGGACGGCGACTGGATTGAACTGGATGCCGACCAGGGCTTCATAGAAATATTGGAGTAGGCATTAAAGAACTAAAAATGATTTGAAAAACGAGATGAGAATTATGAAGAATTACAAAAAAAACGGCGGCGACATGAGTCTGGTGAGTTTTGCCTCCGAGGAGATCAAACAATCGATCCTGAGCGGTGATATCAAGCAAAATGAGCTGCTGAGCGAGAGTCAGCTTGCCCTCACACTCGGTGTCAGCCGGACCCCCGTCCGAGAGGCGATCCGGATGCTGGTGAGCGAGAATATTGTGGAAGTCATCAATGGGATAGGGATTTTCGTCAAGCAACTGACTCCAAGAGAAATCAAGGATATTTTTGAGGTCAGGATGGCCCTCGAATCCATTGCCTCCGGTTCAGCCGTTCACAATATTGCAGACGAGGAAATTGAGCTGTACAAGGATCGGTTTATCCAGTTGCTTGGGAAGTATCAATCCGGAGAGATAACCAGGAGCCGGGAGTTTGCAGACCTGGACTGGGCCTTGCATGAATTGATTATTGACCGCAGCAGCAACGAGTATCTCAGACGTATTATGAAGGAAATCTACTTCAATATCAAGCGGCTGCAGCTCATGTCCTTTGAGGCCTTGAACGATATTGAGAAAAGCACCGGTCAGCATTTGCTGATTTTGGACTGCATCAAAAAAAATGACATTGAGCTTCTTGACAAGGTGCTCAAGGAGCACATTTCGTGGTCCATGGATCAATTGATTGACAAGATATGACAAGCCAAAAGCGGTCTGGAAATTTTTCTTCTGACCGCTTTTTTCGTTAGAATCTTTGCAAGAGAGGGCATTTTTTTATAAGGGTATGGTAAACTTAAGAAGCAAGCCCCCTGACTCGGGAACCACCAGGTTATGGGCGGTGCCAAAGACCGACAGAAAAAAACACCATGAATTCAGAGGAGGATCGATATGGACCGGCTTGAATTGAAGAAAAGTGTCATGGCTCTCATTGACGGGCAAAGGGAGGCCATCATTGCCGTGGGCAGGGATATTTACAGCACTCCGGAATACGGCTACAAGGAATTTGAAACCTCGAAAAAACTGGGGGCATACCTCAAAGAGCTGGGCCTCGAGGTGGAGGAAAACATTGCGATCACCGGAATGAAGGCTGTGGCCGGGGGAAAGGCCGAAGGACCCTGCGTGGCTATTCTCGGGGAGCTTGACGCCATTTCCTGTGCCAATCACGATGATGCCGTTGAAACAGGAGCGGTCCATGCCTGTGGTCACAATATCCAGGTGGCGGGCATGTACGGTGCCGCCCTGGGACTTGTCAGAAGCGGTGCCATCAAGGAGCTTGCGGGACGGGTCAGTTTTATAGGAACCCCTGCCGAGGAGTACATTGAGCTAGAATACCGGGATGAACTGAGAAAAGCCGGCAAGATTACCTATTTCGGAGGAAAACAGGAACTCATTGCCAAGGGCTATTTTGACGATGTGGATATTGCCATGATGTTCCATGCCCTGGATATGGGAGAAAAATCCATGCTGATAGGTCCTGAATCCAACGGTTTCATTGGAAAGAAGGTGCGCTATGTGGGCAGGGAATCCCATGCGGGTTCCGCTCCGGAGCAGGGAATCAACGCCCTCAATGCCGCTACCCTGGGGATAAACAATATCCACGCCCAAAGGGATACCTTCAAGGATTCCGACCGGGTCAGGGTGCATCCCATTATCACCAAGGGCGGGGATATTGTGAATTCAGTACCTGCGGATGTGCGTCTGGAATCCTATGTCAGGGCCAGGACCATAGACGGGATGCTTGATGCCAACATGAAGGTGGACAGGAGTCTGAAAGCCGGCGCCATGGCCATTGGGGCCGAGGTCCAGATCACCAGTATCCCCGGCTATCTGCCAATTCTGAGGAATATCGACCTGGACAATCTTTTCAGGGACAATCTGCATTTGCTGGGACTTGGTCCGGAGGACCTGATTGAAGGGGGCGATTTTACCGGTTCCTTTGATTTCGGGGATATTTCCCATCTGATGCCGGCAATCCATCCCATGGCCGGCGGGGTCACGGGTAATCTTCATACCAGGGATTTCAAAACCATAGACGAGGAACGGGCCTATATCATTCCCGCCAAGGCCATGGCCCTGACGGTGATTGACCTTTTGTACGGGAAGGCAGAGGAAGCGAGAAGGGTTCTTGACAATTTCGAGCCGAAAATGACCAAAGAAGGCTACCTTGAGTTTCTTCAGAGCGTGGATGCCCGGGAAATCTATAAACCCTGATGGACGCTGGAACCCTTTTCCGAGGGTCAGGTGAGGGGTTTTCCGGCTGAACAATCAGTCACTCAAGAGAGAAAGGGAGTGGATAGTGATGATTGAAACCCTGGGCAAAGGACTGACAGACCATGGCGTTGCGCCTGAGATTGTTCAAATTGTCTTGATGCTGGCGGTTCTGCTGGTGGCAATCCTGTCAAGTGGTCTGGGCTATTTCATTGCCAAAAAGGTTCTATTGCCGATACTGGGGAAGAAAATCAGGAAAAACAAGGTGCAATGGGATGATATTCTGCTGGACGCCAAAGTTCTTCAAAGGGCCTTGCTCTTTGTGCCCCTGATTATTCTCAACGCGTTTGAACCGGTTTTTGAATTTCTGGGACCCCTCTATGAAAGAATCATCCTTACAGGCTTTATTCTGGTCAGTGCACTTACCATCGGCGCGCTGCTCAACGCCCTGAATCTGATCTACTCCTCCTATGAGATTGCCAAGGAGCGTCCCATCAAGGGGGTTGTCCAGATTGTCAGGATTGTGATCTATATGATTCTGGCCATCACTGCCGTGGCGAATCTCCTGGGACAGAATCCTCTGGTGTATCTCAGCGGCTTCGGCGCCACAGCGGCGGTTTTTTCTTTCATATTCAAGGATTCCATCCTGGGCCTTGTGGCGGGAATGCTGCTTTCAATCAACGATATGCTTAGAATCGGAGACTGGATTGAAATGCCAAAGTATGGCGCCAATGGTGATGTCATTGATATCACCATGAACACAGTCAAGGTGCAGAATTTCGACAAGACCATCACAACGGTGCCGGCCTACGCCATGATTTCAGACTCCTTTATCAACTGGCGGGGCATGATGGACCAGGGGGCCCGTCGACTCAAGCGCAGTCTGATGATTGATATCGCCAGTGTCAGGTTCCTGGATCCTGAAGCAATGGAAAAGCTCAAGAAAATCCACATTCTTCGGGAATACCTTGAAGAAAAGGAACTGGAGATTGCCGCCTACAATAAAGAGCATGACATTGATGAAAGTCTTTTGGTCAATGGCCGTCATCTCACCAATCTTGGAGTGTTCCGAATCTATCTTATGAATTATCTCAAAGGGCATCCCAGGGTCCACCAGGGGATGACCCAGATGGTAAGACAGCTGGAACCCTCGGCAACAGGGGTGCCCGTGGAGCTGTATGTCTTTGTGGACGACATCAACTGGGCCAGTTTTGAAACCGTGCAGTCGGATATTTTCGATCATATTTTTGCCGTGGTGGAAACCTTCGGACTCAGAGTTTTTCAGAATCCGTCTGGCAGTGACTTGCGAAGGCTGACGATTGAATCCAGAGATTCTTTCTGAAGCAGTGAAACCCCTTGAGGAGTTGAAGCTTGTTGAAAGGATTCAGGAAAATACAACAGGACATAGAGGCCGTAGGAATTATCGCCCTTGTCCTGGTGACAACCTATCTGGCCATGGAATTGAAAATTTTCGACCGGGAGAATCTGATCACCTGGGCAACCCAGGGGTCTCAAGCTTCTCAGATTGAAGTCATCTTTGTCCTGGTGGGTTTTTTGCTGCTGCTGGTCTTTGTGCCCATCTCCTGGGTATCGGCGGCGGCTGCAATAATTTTCGGTCTGTCTGGAATCCGGTATCTTGTCCTGGCGGCAACGGCCAGTGCGCTGGTGGCCTTTTGCTTTGCCCGGCGGTACAAGGACAGATTTCAGGCGGTTTTTTGGGAAAAATACCACCGGAAAAAAAGAAAAAAAGACTTGGAGGAAATCTATGAAGGGCTTGAATCCCATGGATTTGCCTATGTGCTCTTTCTCAGAACAGCACCCGTTGTTCCCTACAGTCTGGGGAATTATATTTTCGGACTGAGTTATGTGTCCTTCAAGGATTTCGCCCTTGCCACCCTGATTGCCCTGCCTCTGGGCCAGGGAATCAATATCTATTTTTTCGACAAGGCCCTGAGATTTGGAGAAAGCCCCGGGGACGCCCTTGTTGCGGCGGGGATTAAAGGCGCCTATCTTTTAATCATTTTCTTGTGGTCCCGCAGGAGTCGATATGGCCTGGACCATGAGACACCATGAAAACAGCACAGGCATCCCGAAAAAATGGACGGGTTATAACAGTGAAAGGGGAGGTCAGACACCCATGCCGCATCCGGAATTCAAAAGATATCTGAAGACCTATCGTTCCTTTCCCCTTGAAGCTTTCGAGGAGTATTTTGGCGAAATCGGTGAAAAACAGGGAAAGGACACCTTTGCCGGTCAGGGGTGGCGGGTCAGAATCCTCCACTGCGGCGTGGTCTGGGTAGGAAAAATATCCTTTCCCGAAGTCACCCTGGAGCTTTACGTGGCTCCCGAAGTGGCTCCAGGGTTTTTCCAAGAACTCAGGATGGCTTTTTTGAGGGGCGGCGGATAAGGTTTTTCATAAAGGCTTTTGTTGGTGGGAGAAGGGTCCTGCTCCTTAATATTCAGAGATAGCAAGTGAAATTTTGAAAGCAGGTGATGATTTGGAAAGTTTATGGTTTAGTTTTTTTGCAGGTGGTTCTACAGTAATCGGAGCCATTATCATTATGTTTTTTGGTGTGCCTGGGGAAAAAACCATGGCAACCCTGCTGGGCTTTGCGGGCGGGGTCATGATCGCCCTTTCGGTTTTCGAACTGATGCCTGAGGCCCTTCACCTTGGAAGTGTCACCGCCACGGTTATGGGATTTTTACTGGGCAGCGGGATGATGTTTGCTCTGGACAGTATCATGCCCCATGCCCACATGTCCATCAATGAGTCAGTTTTTGTTGAAAATGTCAAGGAGATGCCCAAGGCCCATCCTGATATTCTGAGGACGGGTTATCTGATTTTTTTTGGAATCGGTCTGCACAATGTTCCCGAGGGACTGGCCATCGGGGCGGGGCTTGAGGCCAGTCCTGAGCTGGGTCTTTACATTGCCCTGGCCATTGGCATGCACAATATTCCAGAGGGGCTTGCGGTGGCGGGGCCCTTGAGAGCCGGTGGTCTTTCAATGCTCAGGGTCATTGTTTTCACCCTTTCTGCCGGACTGATGACCGTCCTTGGAACAGCTATCGGATTGGTTGTCTTCAATATTTCACCGGACTTTGTCGGTGGGTCCCTGGCCTTTGCGGCGGGAGCCATGATCTACATTGTCAATGACGAGCTCATCCCCCAGGCCAATGGCCTCCATGACCATCTGGCCAACATCGGATTGATCTCAGGACTGCTCCTGGGCTTTGTGATGCTGAATCTGTAAACTCAAGGAGTGAAAAATTCACGGCAAAGAGGTTGTTCCTTCACTTCCCAAAACACGACCAGTGAGCTACACTAAAGTTGACGTCTTTTTCAGGTCCTTGTCCCCTAGGTGCTCTATGGGCTCAATGACTGCTTGCAAGTGTGGTGATGGGTCATGGGTAGAAAAAAAATAAGGTTTGCCCTCTTGATGGGGATGCTGCTATTAATCGGCGGTATGGCCTCTGCCGCTTTATCAACGGTCAATTTTGACCGGGAAATTGCCTCGGGCCGGGTCATGGTGGACCTCTCCGGGGAGGTGGCGGTGCAGTTTGTGCCGGGAACCGGCTATGAAGACTTTCTGGACCTCGAGGCCAATGGCGAGGTCTCTTTTGATTTGACCCGGGGTCTGAACCGGGAGAAGTCCGGGACGGGTGGATTCAATAGCAACGCTCTTTTTTTCATTGGGGGAGTCGATCGTCCGGTTTTCCAAATCGTCAATCACAGTGACCAGGCGGTGTCCATTGGATGGTCACAGGCAAAAGGGGGGCTCACCCTGGAGGGGGGTCAGGGGACCATTGGCCCCGGTGAAGCACAGGGATTTTACTTTGGCATCGACACTTCAGGGGTCTTGATGGGGACTGAAATCCAAGGTGTATTGACGGTTGAGAGTGATGGGACCCCGGGTAATGGAAGAAGCCTGCAGCCGGAGTCATCTTTTTCAGTGGTTTCAGCGGACATCATCCAGGCAATTCAGGGACATTATGAAGCTATGGGTTATCATGGCAGGACCTGGGGGGATTACCGCTATCTTGACATCGGTCTTGATCCACTCGATTGGGAGGCTCCGGTGGGAAATCTTTATTACAAACCTGCGGGAAGTCTGTTGAGAATTTCCCCGGAAGAGGGTTATCAGATTGCCGTTATGGATTACCAACAGGAAATCAGAATTCTCAAGGCTTCTCTCAACTATGATATTATCTACGAGTCTCTGGAGGATGCCTGGTATTTCCACTCAACGGTTCCTGAAAACCGGATTGATATCACAACCCTTGTCATCAGTCGCCAATGATTCTGAGCCACCGGAGGTCTTTTGGTGGCATGCCAGTTTTTTAGCTCCCAGAGGGTACAAGTTCCGGCAGACAAAAGGGATAATCAGACAGGCCACGGGGATTCAAAAGGCAAGCTCTCTGGATATCCTGCCATAGCCTCCCGAGAACTCTGCTCGGTTATGGGAAAATGACTTGGAAAAACCGCCTGGGGTGCTCCCGGCGGTTTTTTATGCGACAGGATGGGTAAAAGATAAGTGGTTTAAGCAAAGATGGGAGGCGTTTGCGGTATGAGGCTGTTTACTGAAGGTGAAATTCGTTACCTTGAAGCCGATTGCATGAAAGCCCTGGGCCCGGAGGATCCGACCTTGATGACACGCGCCGGAAGGGCTCTGGGGGAAAAATGCCTCGAGATCGGTCCGGGACTGGATACCCCTATGAAGGTGCTGGTGGTCTGCGGCAAGGGCGGAAACGGGGGAGACGGCCTGGTCGCCGCCGGTTTTCTTCAGGAAAAGGGACATTCGGTGACCGTGTTTCTCATGAGTGCCGTGGAGGCTCTCAGGGGGGAATGTACCCGCCATTATCAAGCCCTTTTCAATCGGGGGGGAAGGATTCTTCCCCTGGTCACCCCAGAGGACCTGGCCCTTTTCAAGACAGAAATGAAGACTCATGATCTTTTGGTGGATGCCATTTTCGGCATCGGCTTCAAGGGGGAAATGAAGGCTTTTGATGAAGCGGTAATCCGGATTGTCAACGGTTTTGAGGGAAGGATTCTCAGTGCCGACATTCCCTCGGGAATCGGGGCGGATACGGGAAGGGTCGGGGGCACCGCTGTCAGGGCGGACTTTACCTTGACCTTTGGTTTTGCCAAGGTTGGTCTTTTTTTGGAGCCGGGGAAAAGTCATGTGGGGGAGCTTTCAGTTTTCGATCTGGGTCTCAAGCCGGAGAAGGACAAGAAGGGGGAGGTCCTCGAAGTCATTACCCCGCAGTGGTGTGTTAGGGCCCTGCCTCAAAGAAGCCCTGTCGCCCACAAGGGGGATTTTGGACATGTCCTGGTGATTGGTGGACAGAGAGGGATGCCGGGAGCCGTGGTCATGGCTGCTGAGGCCGCCCTGTTATCCGGGGCCGGTCTGGTGAGCATCGCCGCACCTGAAGGCCTCCATGACATCATCGCCATGAAGCTGACGGAGGTGATGCAGCATCCCCTGCCCCAGGCACAGGGGGGTCATGTGAACCCTGTGGCGGTAAAGGAGGTTCTGGTGGCCCTTCAAAAGGCCACAGTCGTAGCCCTGGGGCCCGGAATGGGCACTGCTTCTGAAACCGTGGCCTTCGTGAAGCTGATTCTGCCTCAAATTAAGGTGCCACTGGTCGTTGATGCCGATGGACTGAATTGTATCTCTGAGATTCTCAAAGAAGAGGAGAACTTTTTCAGCAGGCTGAAGATGCCCCTGGTGGTCACTCCCCACCCCGGGGAGTTGTCCCGTTTGACGGGGCTTTCGGTGGAGGACCTTGAATCCCACCGGGTAGCCAACGCCAGGACCTATGCCAAGGCCTGGGGGGTGACCCTGGTTTCAAAGGGGGCCGCCACTCTGGTTGCTGAAGGCGAGAGGGTGCATCTCAATCCCACTGGGAATTCCGGCATGGCCACCGGGGGCAGTGGCGATGTTTTGACGGGTATCATCAGTGGCCTCCTGGCCCAGGGAATGGCGCCCTTTGAGGCGGCTTCTCTTGCGGTCTATCTCCATGGCAGGGCCGGCGATCTGGCTCTCCTGGACAAGGGCTCCTACAGCCTCAGAGCCGGAGACCTCCTGGCGTATCTCCCCAAGGCTTTTTGCTCATTGAAAAACCCGGAGGAAATTCCGGGCTTTGAAAAACGTTCTACGGATTAGAAAAGGAAGAGGGCGACAGTGTTGATGCCCAGGTTGGCAAAAAGATGGATAATCCAGGAAGCCATGAAGGTGCCTTCACGCCGGCTGATCCAGTTGAAAAAGAAACCTGTGAGCAGCAGGAAGAAAAGGAGCAGGATGAAAAGAACCGGGGAGAACCACTGGTTCATAATGGCGATGTGATACAGGGAAAACAGTGTCGCGCTGTACACAGAAGACGGTTTTTCTCCGTACGATTCCCTCAGACGGATGTAGGCGAAGCCTCTGAAATAGAATTCTTCCAGAAAAGAATTCACCGTGGCGATATAGAAGGCCACGAAAATAAAATTGCTTTTGGTAATCCCCAGATTCTTTTCAAGGGACCCGGGAATCCGTGACAGGTCGAAATAAGGGCCGAGGGTGAAATAGGCCGCAAGGATTGCCCCGTAGGTCACAAGACCGATCAGAAGGGGGGTCCTGAGGTGACCGGGTCTGAGGGCAAAGAGATTTTTCAGAGTGGTTTTTTCAAGGGTGAAAAGCGCTGCGATGGGGATCAGACCGAAGACAGCCAGTTTGATAAGGGATTTGATCCAGTAGCCCGGCAGGAGGACAAGCTCCACCCAGGCCATGACCAGGCAGCCCAGGATGAGGGAGAAGATTATTTTTTTAGCATCAAGTTTTGTTGGCATGTTTTCAGTTTATAGTAAACCATCGTTCAAGTCATTAAAAATTGTCGGTTTTTCTTTGAAGTTGTCCAGAAAGAAGGGTAGTGAAATGATTACAGTCGGTTTATTGGTCAATCCCATTGCAGGAATGGGGGGCGCAGTCGGTCTCAAGGGGACGGATGGCGGGATGTATCTGAAGGCTTTGGCCTTAGGAGCCACCCCTGTGACCCCCGTGAGAATCCAGCAGGTTCTCTCTTTGGTGACCCGTCAGGATCTTCATTTTCTGGCCGCCCCCGGAAGAATGGGGGAGGATTATCTCAAGGGGTTGTCCTTTCGCTATGAGGTGGTGGGGGAAAGCCGGGGTAGAACCACTTCCCAGGATACCAAGAGGATTCTGGCCCGGATGCGGGCCATGGGGGTTGCTTTGGTGATTTTTGTAGGCGGTGACGGCACCGCCAGGGATGTTCTTGATATTCTGGGAACCGAGGTTCCAGTAATCGGAATTCCTTCTGGCGTCAAAATGTTCAGCTCTGTTTTTGCCTTGTCCCCCCATGCGGCGGCGGCCATGATCAACAGCTTCGGGGAGGACTTCGTTGAAAAGGAAGTTCTGGATATCGATGAAGAAGCCTTTCGGGAAAACCGGCTGGTGTCAAGGCTGTACGGCTATGTCAGGGTGCCGGATTTTGACAACTTTCTTCAAGGGAGGAAGGAAGCCTCGGATGTCTCATCGAGGGGTGTGGACAAGAAGACAGAGGTGGCGGCCTATGTTCTTGAACATCTTGAGAAGGATGTGGTTTATCTGCTGGGTCCCGGGACCACCCTCAAAAGCATCGCCGACGGCCTCGGGGTGGCCAAAACCCTTCTGGGAGTCGATGCCTACCATGACGGGGTCCTCATCGGAGAGGATGTCAATGAGGCGGCCATTCTGGATATTCTGGACAAGTATGCGAAGGTCAAGGTGGTGATCACCCCCATCGGGGGGAACGGCTTTATCTTCGGCCGGGGGTCCAAGCAGCTTTCTGCGAAGGTTCTCAGTCAACTCTCCAAGGAGGATATTCTTGTGGTCAGCACCCTTGACAAGGTGGGAGGACTCAGGGTCTTGAGGGTGGATTCCGGTGACAGGGCGGTGGATGCGCGGTTCAAGGGACCCATGCCTGTTCTGGTGGGGTACGCAGAGGAAATCATGATGGAGGTGGAGGTTTGAAGGACTTTTCGGGCAACGAAGCTTTCTATCCCCCTTCTCCTTCAGTCGCCAGGGCGGTTGCCGCCCATCTTGGTGAAATCAACCGCTATGTAACTCCCGGGGAGACGGGAAGTCTCAAAGAGGCGTTGTCGACCTATACCGGAGTGGCGGCGGAAAAGATTTTTCCTGGAAGTGGATCCCATTATCTGTTGAATCAACTTCTGGGAGGATTGAGGGCTCAGAAAAATCTGGTGAGCACCCATCCCGGGATTCTTTCGGGGATTGCCATGAGCCGTTACCCCGGCAAAAAACTCAGACGAATCCAGCTTGAGCCCCCGGTGTTTTCCCTGGAAAAGATGGCTTCAACAGAAGATGCCGCGATTTATCTCCTTGACCGACCCAACGACCCTACAGGACAGTCTCTGATTACAGTGGACCGGATCCAGGAGCTTCTGAGTCATTCCGAAAACAGGGTTGTCATCGATGAAGCCTACAGTGAATACGCCGAAGAAACCCTGCAGTCTCTGGTGTCGGAGTATCCCAACCTGGGGATTTTAAGAACCCTGGACAAAGCCTTCGGGCTGGGGGGGCTCAGGGTGAGCTATCTGCTTCTTGGAAAGACGCTGAAAGAGGAAATTCGGGATATTCCCCCCCTGATCAACCGGCCGGCCCTGACAGGTGCCCTGGCGGCCCTTGGGGATATCGGCTATATGGCGGCGAAGGTCAAAGACGTCAAGGAGGAAAGACACCGGCTGGCCGGGGAACTTGAGGACCTTGGACTGAGGGTGTATCCCTCGTCGGCCAACTTTGTGCTTTTCTTCTGTCAAGACCATGATCTGGCATTGAAACTCAAGGCCAGGGGATTTCTGATTGCCGATGTGTCTGCAAACTGGTTTCAAGGCCATTACCGCATCACAGTAAGGGGACCCGGGGACAATGCCAGTCTGATAGCCGCTATGAGAGAAGT
>LQBE01000018.1:31333-38810 GCA_002029975.1 delta proteobacterium ML8_F1
CGGCCAGGGCGGCCAGGGATCTGTCCCAACAGGAGCTTGCAAAGGCCGTAGGTGTGACCCGTCAGACCATCGGCGCCATTGAAAGCGGGGATTACAATCCGACGATCAGGCTGTGCCTGGCCATTTGTCACATCCTGGACAAGACCCTGGATGATATTTTCTGGGAGGATGAAAAATGAAGAATCATAGTGGGCTGGATGAAATGCAGCAGCAAAGAAAAAATCGCATAGGCAATCAGAGCTTCTTACTGTTGATGTATCTGCTGTTGATTGATGGCGGGCTCTACGGCTTCGGCCTTCGTTGGATTGAATACCCCGGCAATATCATGCTGATTATCAGCCTGGTGTCGGGCATCTATGTTGTCAGAGTGATTATAAACCAGGCTTACGTGGGCCCGAGACCGGAAATCCAGCGCCCGGTACGGAGGATGCTTGTCATGGTTTTTCTGGCGGTGGCAGTGGCCATGGCCACCCTGGGGGTACTCGCTTTTCTGGGAACTGTAAAAGTCAATGAGCTCAAGGATATGACGGCGCCTTTGCTTGCCATTACGTCCCTGAGTGCCTTGATGGTGGCCGGACTCACAGGCCTTATCATCAAGCGGCAGAACAAGGATAACGAGGGGAGAGAATTCAGATGAAAAGATTCAGATCAAGCGGATGGTTACTGGTCATTGTCGCTCTTATTCTGAGTGGATGCAGTGGGGAAAAACCCATGGAAGTCCCGGAGACCACCGGAGCGCCGGAAGTTCCGGCGGTTGAAGAAGAAGCGGCGGTCCCTGAGGAAAGTCCCCTGGAGCAGCTGGATGCCGCCAGGGACAAGGCTGATGAAATCACCAGCATGCGACAGCTCATCACCGTGAATATGGCCTATGAGTTTGATGAATCCGCATTTTCGAGTGACGATACGGGCATGGCCGGAGCCATGATGGGGATGATGTCTGATATTTCAACCGTCTACGATCTCAGACTTGAGGGAATCAATTTTGAAGACCCCGGGACCTCTGACAATCTCAAGGGGGAAGGGAAAATGACGGTGAACTTCGGAGAGGAGTCCCAGGAACTTGAAATTTATATCAGTGACAACAGGGTATACACGGATATTCCCGAACTCGGACTCACCTATTCAGTGATGGAAGAGGGGGCAGGGGTCTTGAGCTATGACCAGATATCCCTGGACACCTACCTGCCGGAGGATTATGACGAGGAGGACTTCGACATTTCAAGGGTTACAGTGACAGTGGAGGGTCAACCCCTGGCACTTTTACGTTTCACCTACAAGGACGGGGCCGGTAAAATCCTGGACACCATGGAAAGCTACTCTGATGTGGGTGCCATGGTGGGAGAATCCCAGGAGGATCCCAGCGAATTTTTTGAATTCAGTGCCGTGGACTACGGGTTTTATCTGGACGAAAACCAATACGTTGTTGGGACTGAAATGACCCTGCAGATGAAGCCGAAGGATCCGGAGTCTATGATGGGAATCAAAAGCATGGATTATGAAATGACAATGTGGATTCTGGATATCAATGCAACACAAGTGACACTGCCGGATCTTTCAGGGGCTCAGGAGGACATGGGAATCTACTGAGGCCTTCCGGGTTGTCAGGTGGCTTTAAGCTGCGGCAATATCAGACAAGAAGGTGATGCGATTGAAGGTATTGAACTTTGGTTCTCTCAATATTGATTATGTCTATCGGGTGGAGGAGTTTGTCAGAGCAGGGGAAACCCTGACGGCGAAGGAGCGGCGGGTTTTTGCCGGCGGCAAGGGACTCAACCAGTCTCTTGCCCTGGCCCGGGCCGGTGTGACGGTTTTTCACGCCGGGGCGGTGGGTGAAGCCGACGGTGGATTTCTCCTGGGGATCCTCGATGAGAGTCAGGTGGACCGCAGGCATGTGCGGACTCTTAAAGAGGTTGCTTCCGGCCACGCCATGATCACTGTCAACAGCCGGGGTGAAAACACCATTATGCTTTACGGCGGAGCCAACCAGAGCATCACCGGAGAACACATCCAAAGGGTGCTGGCGGATTTTTCCCCGGGAGACTTCCTGTTGCTGCAAAATGAGATCAACCACCTGGACCTGCTGATCCGAAGCGGCCATGAACGGGGACTGAGGATCGTCCTCAACCCCTCCCCCATGACGGCAGCCCTCAGGGAAGCGCCCCTGGAAAAGGTGGATTATCTGATTCTCAACCGGGTGGAAGCCGGGGACCTGTGCCCCGGGGCGGCAGAGGAGAATCTTCTCAAGGCTCTGACAGAACGCTATCCCGATACCGGTCTGCTCCTGACCCTTGGAGAGGAGGGGGCCTACCTGCATCACCGGGGAAAAACCCGCTTCCAGAAGGCCTTCCCAGTGAAGGCGGTGGACACCACCGGGGCGGGGGATACGTTTACCGGCTATTTTGTGGCGGGCCTGGTAAAGGGTCTTGATGAAGGCGAGGCGCTTGAAAGGGCGGCCCGGGCCGCCGCCATCGCTGTGACCCGGGAGGGGGCTTCGGCATCGATTCCCGGCATCGATGAAGTGCTGGCATTCGATTTCTAAGGGATTCACCAAATCTCCCTAGTTAGATTCGACTTGTCTTCACCCCTTGTGGTCGAGGGCGGACTGGATACAACAAAGTGCTCCTCTGGAAGGACTTATCCCAGGGAGCACTTTGTTTTTTTTTTGCCATGACATAGTCTACAGGATTTCTTTATTGAAATGGGCTCTTGTGTCTGTCTCCTGATTGAAGACAGCCACAGTCCCGTGGCCTTTCAACTGGGCCATGGCCCGGTCGATGGTCAGCAAAACCTGTTCTTTGGATTCGAGGGTGAAATTCAGTCTGAAGGCCTCGATGCCTTTGAGATCCTGAAGCTCGTCCAGTAGATTGAGGGTCTTGCCGTTGAGGATTGTCGCCGAGCAGTCATCATGGGTGATGACGGGGAAGGTCCCATGCTCATCCTTGAGTTCATAGTGCCTTGTTTTGCAAAGGCCGCACTGGTTCATTTTTTTCAAAGGACAGTATTTTGTGAACATCAGGGGGGCCCGGCCGTATACGATCATTTCCAGTGCGGGATAGCCGTCATTCTCTTCACGATAGGCCTTGATGAGATCCTCGATTTGTCGCTTGTTGATTTCGTAGGACAAGGTGACGCGTCTGGCTCCCAGCCGGAACAATTCATGGCAGCTGGCGGAATTGACCACATTCAGGGAGTAGTCTGTGACGAAGGGATTGGTTTTTCTGTAGTGATGGATGCCGCCATAGCCTCCGATGAGGAGCTGGCCGTCCTTGTCCTTGTAATGGTTCTGGTTTCTTCGGATGACATTCTCAAAATAGATTGCTTTGATGCCGCGGTCCAGGCAGGCGTCATATTGTTCCTGAGTCGTTACAGAGGCGGTCAGGTAGGGTTGCACAGGAGGGAAGCTGATTTTCTCTCTGGCTTTGGGAGCCTTGCGTCTTTTCTTGTGGCTCTTGAGCTTCAAGTCGTAGAGGCCCTGGACGATATCTCTTCTCGCACTGTTGAGGAGCTTGACGGGAATGAAGGCCCCGAATTCCTCGAAATCGACCTGGTTGAGTTCGAACAGGGTATCCTTCAGTTTTGCCAGTTGCTTGATCACCTGGTCCCTGGTGGTTGGATTATTGATGGCCTGGTCCAGGGTTTCCTCACTCTCATAGATATAATTGAAGCCCAGGCCCCCGGCATCGATGACCAGCTTGGAACCCGGATAGGCATAGACTCTGAGATTCAGGTCAAAGCGTTTGAATTCTTTTTCCAGGGAGGCTTCAAGTTCCTTGTAATAGGCGTATTCCTTGGTGATATAGACCTTGTCACCCTTGGAAAGCTTTTCCTTGATTTTGATATAACAGATGTCCCCGGCCCTGTTGATGAGATTGTCCTCTTTATCGTAGAGTCTCACAACACTCAAGATCACGTCTTCGTGGTCGTGGCTGATGCGGATGATATCCTTCTGGCTGAGGGTCCTAGTCAGGGTGATTTCATATTTGTCCTTGAAAATCCTGCTGATTCTGCCGATTTCATAACCGGCATTATTGGGTCTTGAGATGTTGGTGATATCCTTTTGATCTTCGTGGAACAAGTAGCCCTTGGTAAAGGTCCTGTTGAAGGTCTTGCTCAGGTCTTCTCTGTCTTTATCCGTGATTCCATAATCCAGAGCCTTGCGATATTTGGCTACGACATTGGCCACATAGGCGGGCTCTTTCATTCGGCCCTCAATTTTCAACGAGTCGATTCCTCTTAAATCATCAATGTGGTCGATGGTGTTCAAGTCTTTGGTAGAGAGAATGTAGTTACTTCCTAAAAGGGTGTCGGTGGTCCTGTCAATGATGTCATAGACCTTGCGGCAGGAACCGACACATCTTCCGCGGTTGCCGCTTCGATAGCCAATCAGGCCAGACATGAGACAGTTGCCGGAATAGGAGACACACAGGGCCCCGTGAACGAAAATTTCAACAGGGATTCCGGCCGCCTTTCTGATTGCTTTGACCTTTTCAATCCCCACCTCCCGGGCCAGGACCACTCTTTGGGCACCGAGTTCCTTGAACAACAAAGTGCCGTCCAGATCGTCAATGCCCATTTGAGTCGAACAATGGACTTCCATGTCAAGATAGTTGTCCACCATATGGTTGAAGGCGGCCAGGTCCTGGACGATGATGCCGTCCACCCCCATGGCATTCAATTCGTGCATCTGAGCCTTCATCTCTTCAAGTTCGTTTTCAAAGAGGATGGTATTCATGGTCACATAGATTTTCACATTCCTCAGATGGGCATAACTGATAGCCTCCTGCAGGGAAGCCAGATCAAAATTGGAAGAGTATGCCCGGGCGCCAAACTTCTGCATTCCCAGATAGACGGCATCACAGCCATTGGAGATTGCAGCTTTCAGGGCTGCCATGTTTCCTGCCGGAGCTAATAGTTCAGTCATTTTTTTCTTCTATACTCCTCACTGTGCCGGATCAAAGATGCTTGAACCCGCTTGTATTTTTTTCAAGCCGTCACAGGAGAATTATAACAATTCCCACGGCACAATACAAGAAAGCTGCCGGAGAGTGACGGCTGGTCTGAAATTGGGACCCCGACAGGTGCTTGACCCGGCCACGGGGCCCACGGATGAAGCCGCGGTGGTGTTGTCCAGGGGTCAAAAAACGAAAAACCCGGCGGGTTTCACGGGTTTTTCAGAATCAGGCCGCCAAGGGGCCGGCCGGGCGGCCCTGGCATATCCTGGGGCGGCAGACACCGCCGTTTTTATGGAAAATCAGGGATTCTTTGAGGTGGACGGGCCTTGGTCGATGATTGCCCTGTATTCCAGCTGGGTGGTTTGTGATAAAATAGCACTGACATTACAATATTTTTCTTCGGCGAGGCGGATGGCCTTTTCCAGCTTTTCCAGCTGAAGATTCCTGCCGGAAAAGACAAAATCAATGGTTATCTTTTTGTAGATGCGGGGGCTGGTGTTTTCGTCAAGTTCACCGGTTATGGCAAGCTCGAAGCTGTCCAGGTCGATTTTCATTTTATTGAGAACTATTTTGACGTCTACTCCCATGCAGCCTCCGAGGCCTACCAGGATCATGGGCATGGGACTGAATCCCGCTCCATCGCCTCCCGAGGCCTCTGGAACGTCCATGGTGACCCGGTGGCCGTCAGCATCCATGGCTTCGAATTGCAGGTTGCGCTGCCAGGTGCAGGTGATTGCTTGTGTTGCCAGAGTACTCACTCCCTTCCTGTGGTTGAAATCTGTGAGCGTGGTGAACTATCCCCACTTATTAGAAGTGGGAGCTTGCTGGTCAATATCCCCAACGGGACAGGTTTCCCCAGGCTCATGAAGCGGCATCCTTTTCGCTTAAGCGGGCTGGCGCCAAAGAGGGTGGGGAAGTTCGCTTGTATGATAAAATTACCACAGGACAGCTGATTAAACAATAAGATTTTGCAATAAGAAAAATGGAGTTGATATCTTTGAAAAGAATTCTCTGGGTGGCACCAGTCATTTGCCTCTTTCTGGCAGCCTGCGGAGCCGAGGAAGCCCTCGAAGTGCCGCCTGAAATCCCGCAGTCCTCTCTGGAAGCGGAGGCAGAGGTCCCGGTGGAGGAGACCCCAATCGTGTTTGAAGAGGGGGTCACCCTCGCCGGACATGTCGGCAGGCTCATTGAAAACCAGGATTCCGAGGGCCTTCTGGACCTGGCGGATGAGATGTGGCCGGATTATTTCGATACAGAGGCCATGAAAGCGGCACTGGCAGACTACAGGATGGTACTGGGAGGGGGAAGGATTGTCGCTGTGACTGAGGGGGGCCGGGTGCCTGCGGCCCAGGATCTTTTTTACTACCAGCTTGTCAGCGAAGAGGGGTCAAGTCTGACCCTTGTTCTCAAGGCCACAGAGGAAGGTCGATACTATCTGGCGGACCCTGTCGTCTTTTACAGCGGCTTTAAGAACCGGCTGATGCATCGCTATCTGGAGGCCTTGAAAGCCCGGGATGTGGAAGCAATCGCCAGGGCGGTCTATCTCGATGAAACCGGGAAGACTTATCCCCTTGATAAAGCCGGGAATCTTCTCGGAAGATATGAAGAAACCTTTGACCTTGAGACCCTGGCCTGGGAATTCACAGGACACTTCGGACCCTATGGGGAGTTTTTAATCGAGATTACCGGATCCAGGGAGGGGGTGCCCCGGGTCCATGAAATCACCGTGGTGACGGGGGACGGTCAAGTCGGACTCAGGGACCCCTGGGCCGATTGAAGGGTGAGGAGGTCAGTCAATGTTTAATCGAAGAATGTGGATTGCACTTGCTGCCGGTGCCGTTCTTGGGGTGGTGTGCATCATCGGCGCCCAGATAAGATCGGCAGGAGAACTGCAGGGGAGTTATCTCTTTGCCTTTTGGTTCAATCGGTTGCTAATGGGTGCCGTCATAGGCCTTGCCGGTGAAAAACAAGATTTCGCCAGGGTGCTTGTCAGGGGTGGGGTACTGGGCCTCATGGTTTCCTTCAGCTTTTTCAGTGCTTCAGGTTTTGGGGATTTTCCAGGCTTTCTGGTGGGAGTTCCCTACGGTTTGATGATCGAAGCCGCTGCCTACCCGTACAGGAGGGACCATGAAAAAACATCCCAAAGACCATAAAGAGACTTTTGACACGAACCCCGGAAACTGCGGTGAAAGGGTTTCGAAGAAAAAAATTCATTTCTGGCGGGGAATCTTCATTTTCTTTCTGCTGGTTTTCATGGGGACCGGTCTGGGTCTGGTGAGTCTGTATTTCGGAGCCGCCTACTATTTGATGCCCATGTTCAAATCCTATTTTTCAGTGGCATATCTTGTCCTTCTCAATGTGTTTCCCGTGGTCTGGCTGATGGTGCTCCTGTATCTGGTTTTCAACCGAATCTGGCTCAGTTTTCTTTCAAGTGCCCTGGTGACCCTCGGTCTGAGTCTTGTGAATTATTCGAAGCTCATGATCAGAAACGACCCTCTGATTGGTATGGACTTGAGGCTTTTTTT
>LQBE01000018.1:38939-40187 GCA_002029975.1 delta proteobacterium ML8_F1
GGGCTGTTTCTTGTGACTGTGGTTCTGATCGGGGCGGGAGTCTTCGGGCACGTCTACCGTTCCGAGGCGCTTTATGTGTCACGAAAGAATGAAGGGCTCATCAGTCCCTGGTCCCAGACCCAGGTCTATATTTCAAAGGGCTTTATCTACCCGTTCATCTACAGCTTTAACAGCACTGATAGAAAGCCTCCGGAGGGATATGACCCCCAAGTGGCGCAGAGTCTCCTCCATGGATTCGCCACATCGGACATCCCTGTCAATCGGCGGGTCAATGTGATCGTCATCATGCTGGAAGCCTTCAAGGATTTTTCCGGCTTCGAGACCATTGACTTTGCCAGGGATATTTATGCGCCTTGGCATGAGCTTGAAAAAGAGGCTTATTCAGGCAGCCTCATCACCAATGTCTTTGCCGGGGACACGGTGAATACGGAGTGGAGCTTCCTCACGGGATATACCCAGCTCTACAGCTTCAGGCGACCGGTGAACTCCTATGTGCGGTACTTTGAAAGCCAGGGATATACGGTGGAGGGGAGTCATCCAAGCTACGACTGGTTTTATAACCGGAAAAACATCAACGGGTATCTGGGATTTGATTCATACTATTTTTTTGAAAATCACTACAAGGCCCTGAGTCCGGAGCATCTTGCCCCCGACGGGATTCTCTTTGATGAAATCATCAGCCTCTATGAGGCCAATCTGCCCTCAGAAAAACCCTACTTCAGCTTCAATGTCACCTATCAAAACCACGGCCCCTATGATTCGGAGCCAGTACAGGGCATTCCGGTCATTTCCAACAGCGATATTCCCCGGGAGGACAATCACATACTCAACAACTATCTTCTGGGCATTGAAGACACAATCGGGGAGCTCAGGGACTTCCTGGGGTACTTCAAGGAGGAAGAGGAACCGGTGGTAGTGATTCTCTTTGGGGACCACAGTCCCTGGCTTGGGGATCACCAGAGGGTGTACCGGTCCCTGGGAATCAGTCTCAGCCCTGACACCCCGGAGGGTTTTTACAATACCTATGCCACCCCCTACCTGGTCTGGGGCAATCCCTGCGCCCAGGAGCACTTTGGAGGGGCCTTCCTGGGGGAAGGGCCTTCCCTGAGCCCGAATTTTCTCATGAGTGAATTCTTTTCTCTGGCAGGCTTCAAGGGCAATGCCTTCATGCAGTATGCGGACCAGTTGAAGACACGCCTTCCGGTAATCCACAGCAAGGGATATTTTATGGAAAATGGGAGGGTCACC
>LQBE01000018.1:40272-43730 GCA_002029975.1 delta proteobacterium ML8_F1
TACTACTGGCGGGAAAATTTCAAACAGTAACATCCCTTCGTCGGCTTCAAGAGAATCCTTTTCTAGACAGGCATTGAAAAACAAACGGGAGGTCAGATGGAAAATTTCTGCAAAATCTGCGGCACAAAAACAAGTAGACACCACCACGCCAGAATGGACTGTGATTATGAGGTCTGCTCCGAGTGTGAATTCATCGCCAGGAGTGAAGCGGACAGGATTTCCGAGGCAGAGGAGTTCGGCATTTATGAGATGCATCAGAATGCCATTGAGGACCAGCATTATGTCGATTATTTCAAACGGTTCATTGACAGGGCGATTCTCCCCTTCAAAACATCTGAACAGAAGCATGCGCTGGATTTCGGCAGTGGCCCCTCTCCTGTTCTGGCTGAAATTCTCAAGCGGGATTACGGCTACACCGTAGATATCTATGATTACTTCTATGCACCGGAAAAAATTTACCAGGGAAAGCGATATGATCTGATTACCAGCACCGAGGTGGTGGAACACCTCTGGAATCCCCTCGGAGCCTTCAGACTCTTCAGTACCCTGATGAAGGAGGAAGCGGTTCTGGGGGTGAAAACCCAGTTTCATCCCAGAAATCTGACGCTTTTTGACGACTGGCACTATATCAGGGACCAAAGCCATGTGTCCTTTTTCACCCCGAAGACCATGGAGGTGATTGCAGGGAAGACCGGGCTGAGGCTGGTATGGACGGATGAAGACAGCTACAGCGTTTTCGAGTTGCGCACACAAAAATAACTCAAAAAACCAATACGCAGGGAATAATCTGGGTATGAACATTCGAAGGAAAAAAGTTTGGATAGGCGGAGGACTTTATGGATAAAAGTACAATTTTGATTGTGGATGATCAACCGGTCAATCTGGGAATACTCAATGAGCTTTTGAAACCCCATTACCATGTGAGGGCCTGCCGGTCCGGAAGGGCGGTGCTGCAGGCCCTGGAAAAATCACCGATGCCGGACCTGGTTCTTCTGGATGTCATGATGCCGGAGCTTGATGGCTACGAGACCCTGAGGGAGATCAAAAGGCACAAGAAATACGGCGAAATCCCGGTGATTTTCATTTCGGGTCTGGACAGCGTCCTTGATGAGGAAAAAGGCTTTCATCTCGGGGCGGTGGATTACATCACCAAACCCTTCACTCCTGTCATTGTACTCAAGAGGATTCAGGCTCATCTTGAGTTGAAACGATCGAGGGACAAGCTCAAGCATCAGAATACCTGGCTGGAGAAGGAGGTCATGCGCCGGGTCAAGGAAAATATCATTATTCAGGATATGATTCTCAGCATGATTTCCCAGCTTGCCGAGACCAGAGATGTCGAGACGGCCCATCACATTAGAAGGACACAGAAATACATAGAGGTGCTGGCCCTTCATCTGAAAAAACTCCCGGAGTTTTCCCAGGAGCTCAGTGACTCCGACATCAGTCGGATTGTCAAGGCGGCCCCCCTTCACGATATCGGAAAAATCGGCATTGCGGACCATATCCTGCTCAAACCCGGGAAGCTGACCCCTGAAGAGTTTGAAGTGATGAAAACCCATACCACCATCGGCGGCAATGCAATCCGCAGGGCCATTGACAATGTCATGGGTCTTGAGTTCAATCGGGACCAGGAGACAAAGCCCTTTGCCCTTGAAATTCTTGAAGAAGCAGAGAAAATAGCGCTTTACCACCACGAAAAATGGTCGGGAGACGGCTACCCCGAGGGACTCAAAGGGGATGATATTCCCTTGTCCGCCAGACTTATGGCGGTGGCCGATGTATTCGATGCCCTGACGACTCCGAGAATCTACAAGGGAACCTGGAGTTTTGAAGCGGCTTCGGACCTGATTAAAGGCGAAAAGGGGAGGCAGTTTGATCCCAGGGTTGTGGACGCCTTTGAAGCCCAAGAGGACCAAATCAGGCAGATTTTGAAAATGATGCCGGAAAAACCTTAGGAGGACAGGTATGAAACCAGTTCAGAAAAACGGTCAAAAGGACATCACCAGGAGGAATCTTGAAATCGCCTGTCGCCTTGCCAAGGTGGGCAGCTTTGTGGTCTACACGGCTTCCAACCAGCTCTTTCTAAGTGATGAAGCCAGAAATATCATGGATATCCAGGAGACTGGTTTGATTGACATGCAGACCATGCTGAATTATTTTGACCAGAATGAACGTCAAAAGGTTGAAAACACCCTCAATGAAATTTTAGTCAAGGGCCAGTCCAATCTGGTGTCCTTCCAACTCACCACGCCCCGGGGGGCCCTCAAGTGGATCAGAGGATTCGGGGATCGGGTTGAGGATGAGGAGGGAGTCAGAATCGAAGGCGCTCTTCAGGATATTACCCAGGTGAAAAACCGGGAGGAGGATTCCAGGAATATGGACCTCCTCATAAGAAGTATTTTTGAAATCAATCCGGATATGCTCTTTCTTCTCGACAAAGAGGGTAGAATCCTGGACTACAGGGCCCAGGACAAGGCCCAGTTGTACTCTCCTCCGGAAGACTTTCTGAACAAAACGGTCATGGAGGCTATTCCCAGGGCCCAGGCCCAGGCCTTCATGGAGGCCATCTCAGTAGCCAAGGAAGGAAATCCCGAGGTTTTTGAGTTTCCCTTAAAGGACAAACACTACGAATGCCGGCTGGCCAGGATTCATGACGAAGAGAAATATTTTGCCATTGTCAGAGAGATTACGGACAGGCACCTTGCCCAGGAGGCACTCAAAGCAAGAGAAATCCAACTGAAGAATCTGCTGGAACAATCTCCCTTTCCTGTGATTATATCGGGCTTGAAGGAGGGGAGGTTTCTTTACGCCAATGCCCGGGCAAAATCGCGTTTCGGTGTGGAGGAGGAATTCATCGGTCTCAAAGCAGTGGATTACTACAAGACCCCCCAAATCAGGGAAGCTTTTTTGGAATTGCTTTTCAGGGAAGGCTCAGTGGACGACTTTGAAATTATTCTCCTGGACTTTGAAAAGAAACCTTACTGGGCGACGGTATCCGCCACCTTTGTTGACTTTGAGGGAGAAGAGGCCATTATGATGGCTATCAACGATATCTCCGAGCGCAGGCGAATGGAGAAATCCATCAAGCGCGAACGGGACCGCCTCAAGGAAAGAATCAAGGAGCAGAGATGCATCCAGGAAGTTCTCACCCTCACCGAGAATATGGAGGGGTCTTTGCCGGCTGTGATGCCCGGAATCGCCAGGGCCCTGGCCAGGGGTTTCAGCCTGCCTGATGAGATTGGTATTGAAATCATCATTGACAATGCAGTGTATTCCAATGGATTGCCCCAGGGAGACGGGTCGCAGCTTGAAGCTGTTTATGAAACAAAGTCAAAACGTGCCGTAGTTGTCAGGGCGGGCTATCCCAAAGGGCATCGTTTTTTATATGAAGAAAATGTTCTTGTGAATCATATCCTCCACCGCATCGGCGAGACCGTCGACCGTCGGGAGGAGGT
>LQBE01000018.1:43767-95118 GCA_002029975.1 delta proteobacterium ML8_F1
CTCAAAGAAAAGGAAGCCCTTGTGGGAATGATGTTCGAGGTCTCATCGGATGCCATAGTCTTTATGGACCCGGAAAAAGAGAAAATTGTCCATTTCAACAAAGAAGCCCACAGCCGTCTGGGCTATACGGCGGAGGAATTCAAGGAACTCAGGATTGCAGACTACCAGTATGAACTTGATCAGAAGTCAATCACTCAAAAAATCAAAAGTGTCATGGCCCGGGGCAGTCTGCGCTTTGAATCAAAGCATCGCAAAAAAAACGGCGAAGCCGTTGAAGTGCTGGTGACCCTGACGGCGGGGGTATACAACGGTCGCACGATTCTCAGCAGTGTGGCCCAGGATATCACCGGGCAAAAGATGTACCAGAGAAGAATCGAGGCCAGCAACCAACGCCTCAAAAGACAGAATCAGCTGCTTCAGGAAATCATGGCCATGCCTTCGGTGACCGAAGGGGATGTCCTGGCCTTTGCCCCTGAAATCACTGAGAAGATTGCCGTGGGACTTGAAATTCCCCGGGTATCCATCTGGATTTATGAGGGGGAGACTGAAGACCTGAAATGTGTGGACCTCTACGAAGGGGAAAAACACCGGCATTCCAGGGGGATGGTTTTGAATAAAGACCAGGCGGCCCAGGAAATTGAATATTTCAGGACTCATCGCTACCTTGATGCTTCAAAAGCCCTGGAGGATTCCAGGACCCGGGGACTCACTGAGGAATATCTCATTCCCAACGGGGTGGTGTCCATGCTGGACTTGAGCATCACGTCAAGGGGCAAAAGCCTCGGGGTGATTTGCTTCGAATAAACCCGGGAAGTCCACGAGTGGACGGGAGATGAAATCGCCTTTGGAACCAGTGTGGCGGATCAACTGGGAATGGGTTTTCTCAACCAGGAAAGACTGTCACTGCTGAAGGATCTGGAGAAGAACCAGATATTCCTGGAAAGGGCCCAGGAGGTTTCAAAGACAGGGCACTGGTTTGCCGATTTCAAGGAGGGCATTACGGAGGTTTCGGAGGAAACTGCGAGAATTCTGGGCATGGACTACCACAGGGACATCACCCGGGAGGCTTTTTTCAAACTGCTCAGTGATGAAGACGTCAACCCCTTCAATCGGATGGTCAGTGAAGCCATCAAACAAAAGAAACCCCTCGATGCACAAGTCAGAATCAGGGTGGAGGGGCAGACCAAATGGGTGGATATCAGAGGATATTTCGAGTATGACAGTGAGGGGGGACCCTCAAGGGGTCTCGGAACGATTCAGGATATCACAGAGCAGGTTGAAGCGGCGAAGGAACTTGAAATTTATCGGGAAAATCTTGAAGAGATGGTAAAAGAACGGACAAAGGAACTCCAGATTGCCAAGAAGGCTGCCGATGAAGCCAACCAGGCCAAGAGTCTGTTTTTGTCCAACATGAGTCATGAAATTCGAACCCCCCTCAATGCAATCATCGGATACGCTCATCTGATCCAGAGGGAGAGTCTCAGCGCTAAGCAGAAGGAGCAGATGGAAAAGCTCGATACCGCAGCCAAGGGACTGGTTCAGATTGTCAATGATATCCTGGACTTGTCAAAAATTGAAGCCCACAAGATGACCCTGGAAAGCCATGACTTTGAGCCGGCAAGAATCATCGACAACATCATCAGTCTGGTCCGTGAAGAGGTGGAAAAAAAGCAGATTGCCCTTGTAGTGGATTTTGATCACATTCCCAGGATAGTCCAGGGAGACGGGGTGCGTCTGGGTCAGGTTTTGCTGAATCTAGTGGGGAATGCCGTGAAGTTTACCGAAGAGGGAGAGGTCAGAATCCGGGGAAAAGTCTCAGGACGGGAAGGGGAGCTATTACGCCTCAGATTTGAAGTGGAGGATACGGGAATCGGGATGACGGACGAACAGATTCCGAGACTCTTCAATGACTTTCAGCAGGCGGATGATTCCACTACCCGGAGGTTCGGCGGAACGGGACTGGGTCTTTCAATCAGCAAGAAAATCACTGAGCTGATGGGGGGGTAAAATCGGCGCTGAGAGCACCTTTGGCGTGGGCAGCATTTTTTGGATTGAGATTCCCTTCAAAGGGGCCACCCAGAAGTTTGAAACGTCAAAAAAATTCAAATCCCTGGTCAATCAGCGGGTACTGGTGATCGATGATGACAATGAGGCCTTGGAGTTATTCAGTGAAATGGTCAAGGAGCTCGGCATGCAGGTGCAGGGTGCTTCCTCAGGAACTGAGGGTCTTGAAAAGCTGCTTGAAGCCGATGAAGCCGCTCCCTTTGATCTGATGATTGTGGACTACAGGATGCCCGGCATGAACGGGGTTCAGACCATACGGGCCATGCGGGAAAAAACCCTGAAAAACCCGCCGGAGGTGCTGATGCTCACAGCCTATGGGACTGAGGTCTTCCAGGATGACCTGGCAGGTATCGGCATCAACAAGGTGCTCATCAAACCAGTGACCCCCTCTGGACTTTACGATGCCTTTGAGGAACTCCTCCAGGGGAAGGGATATGACACAGTCACTGATCAGGGGACCGGAAGATATGAAAGCGCCCTTGGTCAGTATGCAGGAGCCAGGATACTTCTCACGGAAGACAGCCTGATCATTCAGGAAATCACCAGTGAGTTGCTCAAAAATGTCGGCATTGAAACCACCCTGGCCCACAACGGTGCCGAGGCGGTGGACCTTATGGCGTCTACTGGTTTTGACATGATTCTCATGGATGTGCAGATGCCGGTGATGGACGGGCTCGAAGCCACAAGGAGAATCAGAAGCCTGGACCGGGGAAGGGAGATTCCCATTGTCGCCATGACCGCCAATGTTTTTGAAGAGAATATCAAGGAATGCCTTGCAGCCGGGATGAATGACCATCTGCCCAAGCCCATTGAGCCGGAAAGACTGTATAAAAAAATTCTGGAGTGGCTCAAGGATCTGGATTCAAGCAAAGAACGCCCCGTGGTCACTCCCGCTGAGGTGGAGGTGAAACCCCCCGATGCCCTGTTGATGAAAAGTCTGAAAGAGTTGAAGGAAGTCGATGTCAATGCCGGTTTGAACCTGTCCGGGGGAAACCCGGAGGGTTTTGTCAAACTGCTCATGGGTTTTAAGAATCACTACTGGGACTCAGGCAGAATACTTGTTCAAAAAGGCCGGGAAGCTGATTATCAAGGAGTCTCCGGGCTCGTTCACGGACTCAAGGGAACCGGTGGATCCCTGGGCATGGGAAGAATATTCACCCTGTGTCTGGAAGTGGAGAGTGCCATTGAGAAAAAAGAGGAAGCGCCAAAGATTCTGGAGAAAATTGAAGCCCTGGGCCGGGCCCTTGAGGGGATGAATCGCCAGCTTGAAGAGCTTTCCAAGAGCTATACAAAACGTGAATCCCTGGTGGTCGGGGAAACCGGAGAAATCCAGCAACACATAGAGGCCCTCAGGGAAAGACTGGTGGTCTATGATACGGAGGCCATCCGGGTGTTCCATCGGTTGAAAGACGCCATGGGGGATTCTCCTGAAACCGATACGGAGGGATTCAAGCTGCTGCAGGGGCATATTGAAAATTTTGAATTTGACGAGGCGCTGGAGATTCTTGGTGAAATCTTTTAGAGACTCTGGGAAAACCCGCTGTTTGAAGCCAACAGGGACCCGGTTCGATTGAACCGGGTCCCTGTTCTGTCAGTAGATCAAGGGACCAGTCAGGGCTTTGATTTCTTTTTCAAAAGCAGGCCACTGCTTTAGCAGAAAATCTCTTTCTCCAAGGGTGTAGTCTCTTTGGTCGTAACCTGGGGTCATGGTGGTTCCCAAGAGGGCGAAGGAACCACCCGGCTTCAATCGAAGGCCCTGGTAGGCATGGGCTCTGACCAGATACTGGACCTGCATTTTTTCCTTGAGGTTCTGTCCGAGGGTGATGATTTCCTGACGGCCTTTTGGCTCCAGGACAAGAAGTTCCACGGGATCCCCCAGATAAAAGTGGTAGATTTCATCCCCCTTCAAGGAATGGAGATGAGAAAAATTCTCCCGGGTCAGAAGATAGTAGATGCAGGTGCCTGCCGGGCGCTCCTGACCGGTTTTGAGATCCCTGACCACGGCTTTGGAGCGGTAGGTGTTGCGGTATAATCCTCCCTCCCCCAGAAGAGGTTCGAGTTCAAGGGACTGTATCAGATATTCCTGGGTGATTTTCAAAGAACCTCCACCCACTTTCCCTGAGTCTGGGAGCTTTTGAGGATAGCGTTGGCAAGGCGTGTGATATGGGCGCCTTCTTGAAAGCCGGGGCCTGAATTCTTTTCTCCCCTTTTGACAGCCTGGTAGATATCTTTGAAATGAGCCTCGAAGGAGGATTGAAAATTGTCGGTGAAATGGAAATGCTCCGTGGTGTCCTTCAGGGCCAGGCTCAGATGCTGATGGTCTTGTGAGGACCAGTTCAAGGTGCCGGCATCTCCGCTAATCCTGATTGAAAGATCGTTTTCATGGCCGTGGGAGACTTCGGACAGAACCAGGGAACCCAGGGTGCCGTCTTCGAAAATCATCTGAAGGATGGCGGCATCCTCAGAGGTGACGTGGACAAGGGGCCCGTCGATTTCCGGGGAATCCGGAGGATACATGATTCCTTTATCCAGGCGGCGCAGGGGGTTGAAGGATTTCATCAGAGCGCTGACCTTGAGGATTTTCTGACCGCTGAGGTACTCGGACAAATCCAGCCAGTGGGAACCTATTTCGGTTACAGCCCTCATGGGTCCGGCCAGAAGAGGGTCATATCGCCATCCATAGGGTGCCGGCAGAATATGAAAGGCCTGAAGATAGTAACCGTGGATCAGCCGAAGGGGGCCCAGAGTTCCGGCGTCAATCAGTGAGCGCGCCTTTTGGATAGATTTGTAGAAGCGCAGGTTGAAATTGACAGCATGGATTCCCGGATAGTCCCGGGCAAATCTTTCGATGGCCCAGGCTTCATCGTCGGCGACGGTGAAGGGTTTTTCTGTGACAATGTTTTTTCTCATTTCCATGAGTGCCAGGATCAGGGGACCGTGGGTGACTGGAGGGGTACAGATGTGGACGGTGCTGATTTCTGGATCCAGGAAGACTTTCAGATGGTCACTGAAAACCGGGATACCCTGTGCCCGGGCAAAGGCCTGGGCGGTTTGAAGCCGGTGGTTCATGACGGCGGCAACCTCGATGCCGATGGCCCTGAGGGCCCTGACATGGATTTCAGCAACACCGCCTGTACCGATGAGTCCTGCTTTCATGGAAAACCTCCTCAAAAAATTGATAAAAAAACGGGTGTCAAAAGATGGTTTTTATGATATCATCTTATCAAGAAGCAACTTGTATGACAATAGACAAGTTGAAAGGAATCTGGTGATTATTCAATTACAGGGAGGGGAAAAAATGAAAAAATTATGGTTGGCTGCGGTTCTGTTGTTATTGATGCTGTTGGTGTTTACGGGATGCAGTGGTCCTGCTGAGGAAGAACCGCAAGATCAAAGTCCCGCTGTGGAGGATCCCGCCGAGGAGGGCGAAGCGGCTGAGGAAGGTCTGAAAATTGCGATTGTAACCAGTCCTTCAGGAGTGGATGACGGCAGTTTCAATGAGGACAACTACAATGGCATTTTGAATTTCATTGAAAAACATCCCAGTGCTTCAGTGACCCCCATCAATGAAACCACTGGCGATGTGGCGGCGGCGGTTCAGGCAGTTGCCGATGTGGTGGCGGATTATGATGTCATTGTGACTCCGGGATTCCAGTTTGCAGGAATATCGGAAATCGCCGTGAACAATCCAGAGAAAAAATTCATTCTGGTGGATTCCGATCCGGCCCCTGTAGGGGATCAGACGGTCTTTGACAATATCTATGCCATGACCTTCGCAGAAGAGGAAAGCGGATTTTTCGCCGGAATCACTGCGGCTCTTGAAAGTGCAAACGGCAAGGTGGCTGTGGTCAACGGCATTGCCTTCCCTTCGAATGTCAACTACCAATGGGGCTTTGAATCCGGCGTCAATTACGCCAACAAACACTACGAGTCCAGTGCTGAAGTGGTGGAGTTGCCCTCCTATGCCGGCACCGATGTCACCGGAGCTGATGTTGGGGGCAACTATGTGGGCAATTTTGCGGATCCGGCTACGGGAAAAGTAGTGGCCAATGCCCTTTTGGCCGAGGATGTGGACACGGTCTTTGTGGCGGCAGGATTCTCTGGAATGGGGGTTTTCACGGCTGCGATGGAGGCGGGTGACACCAATATCATCGGCTGTGATGTGGACCAGTTTGACGACGGTCAGTATGCTGACGGCAACGTGATACTGACTTCTGTTCTTAAGAATATGGCCATCAACGTGGAGCGGCAGCTTGTGGCGATTGAAGAAGGCACTTTCAAAGGTGGCAATGAAACCCTCAGGGCTGATACGGATTCCACAGGCTATGTCTCTTTGGAGGGTCGTCAGCAGCTGGGGGAAGAGACCCTGGAGATTTTGAAAGAGGTCTACGATCTTGTGAAAGACGGTCAAATCATACCATCCGCCAATTTCAACGGATATACGCCAGAAGATTTTCCAGGGCTTTAGAATCGGACAGGGTTTCAAGAGAAGCGGGAGATTTTTCTCCTGCTTTTCTTCGATTGATGGGGTGGGCATAGATGAACAACAGTATTCAAATTCACAAAATGAATAGGAACGATGAAGCATCCATTGCTGTGAAACTGAGTCATATCACCAAGCGCTTCCCGGGAATTGTTGCCAATGACGATATTTCCCTTAAAATCAACAAGGGGGAGATATTTGCCCTGCTGGGTGAAAACGGTGCGGGAAAATCTGTTCTGATGAGTATCCTCTTCGGACTCTACGAGCCGGAGGAGGGGCAGTTGTGGATCAAAGGAAAACGGGTGGAGCATTTTTCCCCCAGGGAAGCCGCGAAACTGGGGGTGGGAATGGTGCACCAGCATTTCAAACTCGTGGAGAACTATACCATTGCCCAGAATATTGTACTGGGGATGGAACCGGTGAAGAGTTTTTTAGGGAAAATCCCCCTGGTCGACAAGGATCGTATCAGGGACAGCATCCAGGCGCTGGCCCGTCGATTCAAGCTTGACATCAATCCCGACCAGTTGATCAGTGAGGTCAATGTGGCCACCCGGCAGAAGGTGGAGATTCTCAAAATGCTCTACCGGGAGGCGGATATTCTGATTTTTGATGAACCCACAGCAATACTGACTCCCCAGGAGATTGACTACTTGATGGATATTATTCGAGAACTCCGGGAGGGAGGAAAAACCGTGATTCTGATTTCCCACAAACTGGAGGAAATCAAGGCGGTTGCCGATCGATGCGGAATTCTCAACCGGGGAAGGCTTGTGGATATCAGGACGGTTGCCAGCACCACCACCAGGGAGATGGCGAATCTCATGGTGGGGCGTGAGGTGATTCTTGAAGTGCACAAAGCTCCCGCCCGCTTTGGCAGGACCGTTCTTGAGGTCGAGGATCTGAAGGTGACCAGCAGGGAGAAGCTGGAGGTGGTCAAGGGGGTCTCCTTTTCAGTCCGTCAGGGAGAAATCTTCGCCATCGCGGGGGTGGCCGGAAACGGTCAGACAGAAATTGCCGATGCCATCACCGGTCTTGTACCCATAACCTCGGGCAGGGTGAAGCTCCTGGGCAGGGAAATCACAGAACTCACGGTGCGGGAGCGAAATTTAAGCGGGATTTCCTACATTCCTGAAGACCGGCAGTCCTACGGGCTGATTCTCGATTACGATTTGAGCTACAATCTGGCCCTCAGGAACTATTTCAAAGAACCCTTTTCTTCTCCCGGGGGGAAGCTCAATCCCGCTGAATTTTCAAAATATGCCAAAGGACTCATCAGGGATTTTGATATCCGGTCCAACCGGGGGGAGGCAAGCCAGCTCAGGAGTCTCAGTGGAGGCAACCAGCAAAAGGCCATCATTGCCCGGGAAATCGACCAGGATTCCCCCCTTGTGATTTTTGTACAGCCCACCAGGGGATTGGATGTTGGTGCCATTGAAAACACCTGGAGTCAGATTTTGAAGGAGCGTGAAAAGGGCAAGGGAATCCTGCTGGTTTCTTTGGAACTTGAAGAAATCATGACTCTTGCGGATACCATCGGAGTCATTTTCAACGGGGAACTCCTCAAGGTCAAAGAGGCAAAGGAGTTTTCAAAAAGTGAAATCGGCGAGTATATGATGGGGGTGAAAAAAGATGCCTAGATTGCGATTGAAAGTCCTCGGCAATGAAAATTGGCAGTGGATTTCCATCCCCCTTCTATCGGTGTTTTTTGCAATTCTCACCGGCAGTGCCGTAGTGCTCCTGATGGGGAAAAGTCCCGTGGATACCTACCTGGGCATCCTCCAGGGGGCCGGGTTTGTGCCCAAGGCGAATTATGCCGGGGGTACCGGCATGCTGACGGATTTCATGAGTTTCCTGGATGCCATGGCCCCCATGCTTTTTGCTGCTCTTGGGGTGACAGTGGCCTTTAAAGCGGGACTTTTCAATATCGGAATTTCAGGACAAATGCTGGCGGGTGGATTTCTGGCGACTGTTCTCATCGGTTACTCTGACCTGCCCTGGATGCTGGCCAAACCGCTGGTTCTTGTGATTGCCGGTACTGCGGGCGCCCTGGCCGGAGGCTTCATCGGCTATCTCAAATACCGCTTCAATATCAATGAAGTGGTTTCAAGCATCATGACCAATTATATTCTGGCCTATCTTATCAGCTTTATTATCAATACCGCCTATGTCAACCCTGTTTCAAGGCAGTCGGAGTATATCAATCCCTCGGCAGCCCTGACTATCAAGGGGGTGTCAGTTGCTTCTGTCAAGGTGAATCTGTCTATTGGCATTATCCTGGCACTCCTTGCGGCAATCCTGCTGCACTATCTCATCAACAAAACCCGGCTGGGATTTGAAATCAAGGCAGTGGGGGCCAACCGCAAAGGGGCACAGTACGCCGGTATCAATATCGGCAGGACCATGGTGACCGCCATGATGATCAGTGGCGCCTTGGCGGGACTTGCCGGGGCCACTTTTTACCTGGGCTATTTCACCTCAATCCAACCGGGAGTGCTTTCGGGACTGGGCTTTAATGCCATAGCGACCTCTCTATTGGGAAACATTTCTCCCCTGGGGGTCATTCTTTCCTCTATTCTCATAACGATTCTCGACAAGGGTGCGACCTTCATGAGTTCCAAAGTGGGGGTAGTGAAGGAGATTTCCGGGGTGATTACCAGCCTGATACTGCTCTTCAGCGCCATGGGAGCCTATTTCCGATATCTCATTGCCAAGAAGCAACCCGAATATGAGTCCGGTGGGGAAGAGGAGGCGCACAAATGATTGAAACAATTTTGTACGACGGCTTGGCATTCGCCCTGCCCCTGCTGGTTATCGCCATTGGTGGCATCTTTTCCGAAAGAAGCGGCATCATCAATCTGGCATTGGAAGGCCTGCTGGGGTTCGGCGCTTTCACCGGAGCCTTCATGGTGGTCATGGCTGGGAACCTGTTTCCGGCCAGTCAACCCGCTGGCATCTATATCGGGATGTTTTTCGCCATGGTGGGAGGAGCACTCTTTGCGATGATCCACGGCCTGCTTTGTGTGCATTTTAAGGCCAACCAGGTGATTTCCGGGGTCGTTATCAATATACTGAGTGTCTCCCTGACTGCTTTTCTGACCCGCCAGCTCAACGCCCTCTTGTTCAATCAGGCCTCCAACAGGTTCCAGCTGGGTGTGGCCAATCGATTCACCCTTCCCCTGCTTTCTGACATACCGGTGCTGGGAGCGATTTTCACCAAAGTCTATCCCTTTCAGGTAGTCATTCTCCTTGTCGTGGGCCTTGCCTATCTTGTGTTTGAAAAAACTCCCTTCGGGATGCACCTCAAAGCCAGCGGGGACAATCCTCATGCGGTAGAGGCGGCGGGGGTCAATGTCAACAGAATCCGTTTCGCAGCGGTGGTGATTTCCGGAGCCTTGGCAGGTCTGGGTGGAATCAGTTTTGCCTACTCGATTTCAGCGAACTTCAATCCCATGATTTATATGGGCTATGGTTATCTAGCCATTGCGGCTCTGATTTTTGGGAACTGGAAAATTTTGAATACTTTTTTTGCGGTACTCTTTTTCGGCTTTGCCCGTTCTGCGGGGTATGAACTGGCCAAGGCCCTTGAGATGAGTTCCACCTTCAATGACATTATCATGACCCTGCCCTATGTACTGACCCTGATCATTCTGGTTTTCTTCTCAAAACAAAACGCAGCGCCAAGAGCTCTCGGTGAAATCTATGACAAGGGAAAAAGATAAGTAAAAGGAAGGTGCTGAGTGTGAGAATCAAGGAAAAATCTGTGGCTCTGAGTATCCAGGCTAAAAAAAAGCTTCTGGAATTCATCAAGGAACACCACATGA
Source organism: delta proteobacterium ML8_F1 (assembly GCA_002029975.1). Lineage (GTDB taxonomy): Bacteria > Bacillota > Clostridia > Peptostreptococcales > Acidaminobacteraceae > ML8-F1. The sequence goes on from LQBE01000018.1 coordinate 54,136, forward strand.
CCCAGCATCAGAAGCTGCCGTCGGAATCCCGGCTTGTTGAAATGCTGGGGGTGAGCCGGCACACGGTCAGAGAGGCTCTGGCCCTGCTGGAACAGGACCACCTTATCTACAAAGCCCAGGGCAGGGGGACCTTTATCCGCCGAAGCCCCGTGGAGGTTGAAGAAGGACTTGAAAATCTTTCAAGCATCACAAGCAATATTAAAAACAGTGGATACGAACCCGGTACCCTGCTTGTAACAATAAGGGAAGAAGTGCCCTCAAAGGAAATGGTGAAGGTGCTGGGCCTGAAGGAAAGGGACCGGGTGGTGACCTTTGTCCGATTGAGAACTGCGGATGGCATGCCTGCGGCCTATTGCGTCGATTCGGTTCCCAGACACTTATTTCCGGGTAAGGTGCCGCAAAAAATTGAGGGGGAATCCCTATTGGAGTTTTTAGAGAAAACCCTGCAGGTCAAGCCGGAGTATGCCGAGGCCTATATATCCCCCACCATTACCGAGGAGGAGATGGTTATTGCAGGAATGCCGAAAAATCAGATGCTGCTGCAGTTCCACCAGGTGCATTATGATTCTTCGGGAACCCCGTATATTTTTTCAAATGATTATCTGAACCCTGAAATCTTCAGGTTCAAGGTGAACCGGACCAGACAGGGATAAATTCCAACACAAAGGAGAAGCTTATGGAAAAGATACTTTCGCTCAGGTATGAAGACGGTTCGCTGGTCATGATTGACCAGAGAAAACTGCCTCTGGAGGAGGTCGATTTTGTTGCAAGGACCTATCGGGAGGTTGATTTTGCCATTAAAGACATGGTTATTCGGGGCGCTCCGGCCATCGGCGCCGCGGCGGCCTATGGGGTCGCCCTGGCGGCCAAGGAATTTGAAGCCCTGGAAAAGGAGGACTTTTTAGAGAAACTCGAGGAGAGTCTCGGGGTCCTCAATCGTTCAAGACCCACAGCGGTGAATCTGATGTGGGCCGTCAAACGCATGAGGCGTCTCATCGAGTCCAACCGGCATCTCGCGGTCAGGGAACTCAGCGAACTGATTCTAGCCGAGGCGCATGCCATCACCGCCGAGGACCGGGAAATCAATCTCGCCATGGGAAACCACGGCAATTCACTCATCGGGGAAAAGGCCACTATTTTGACCCACTGCAACACCGGGGCCCTGGCCACAGTGGGCATCGGTACGGCACTGGGGGTCATCCGGCAGGCCCATTACAGCGGCAAGGATATTCTGGTTTATGCGGATGAGACCCGTCCCCGTCTCCAGGGGGCGAGACTGACGGCCTGGGAGCTGCTCAAGGAGGGCATCAAGGCAAAACTCATTGCCGATTCTGTTGCCGCCACCTTGATTCGGGACGGCAAGATCGATGTGATTCTCGTGGGTGCCGACCGTGTGGCCGGCAATGGGGATGCAGCCAATAAAATCGGCACCTTTATGCTTTCTGTCCTTGCAAAAACCTACGGGGTTCCCTTTTATGTCGTGGCGCCCACCACCACCCTTGATTTTGATAGTGCCAGCGGAAGGGATATTGTCATTGAAGAAAGAGACCCTCAGGAGGTTACCCATATTGAGGGGGTCAGATTCGCCCCAGAGGGGATTGAGGTCTACAATCCTGCCTTCGATGTGACGCCGGCGGAGAATATTACCGGGATTGTCACTGAAAAGGGGATTCTCAGCCCGCCCTACCGGGAGTCGATGGAAGCACTGAGGCGGTCTTTATGAAAAAGGCCATCATTGGAGGCACCGGTGTCTATTCACTGAAGGAGGAACTTCGCACTCAGTGTGTCACGACCCCCTTTGGTGAGGTGACGGTCTTTGTCGCAAGCATCGGGGATGAGGAGATTGTTTTTTTACCCCGGCACGGCAAGACTCACAGTGTGCCGCCCCACCTGGTCAATTACAGGGCCAATATCAAGGCTCTGGAGATGCTTGGGGTCAAGTATGTTTATGCCACCGGGGCGGTGGGTTCCATGAACCAGGATTACGCCCCAGGAGATATTGTGATGATCAATGATTTTCTGGATTTCACCAAGAACCGGCCCCTGACTTTTTTTGATGGGGAAACCCACCGGGTGGGACATGTGGACATGACCGAGCCCTATTGTCCGAATCTCAGGGAAAAGTTTTATGAAGCGGCCAGGGAGGAGGGCCTTCGGATCAAAGGCGAGGGTGTCTATGTCTGCACAGAGGGGCCAAGATTTGAAACCGCCCGGGAAATCAGCATGTACCAGAGCCTCGGGGGGGATGTTGTGGGCATGACCAATATTCCAGAGGCCGTTCTGGCAAAGGAGTTCGGCATGTGTTACCAGGTCATTGCCATGGTGACCAACTGGTGCACCGGGGTCAAGGAATCTCCCATTGCCATGCACGATATTGAGACCGCACTCGGGGACAATAAAGAAAAAATATCCAGGGTCTTTCTGAAGGTTTTTCAGAAGACCCTGGACCAGGACCACTGTCACTGCAGTGATTCAGTGGTGTTTCTATAGATTTTTAAAAGCTGAAGGGGCAAAAGGCTTCCCCGGTGGGTTCACAGCAGGAGGTTTTTTCGGCGGGCCTTAAGTCATAATCCCAATTGATCATAAACCCCGCGGATTCTCAGGGCCAGCTGGGTCATGTGCTCATGGTCCGTTCCGCAGCAACCGCCGAGAACCTTGAGGCCGTAGTCCGTGTATAACCGCAGCAGGTCATCGGCCCACTCACCAGGAAGCGAGGTGTGGAGGGTCCCGGCATTGTCCAGTTCCTCGGGACTGAGTTCAGACCCGTTGGCTTCGAGCCCCCGGAAGCGGGAGCGTACCAGTTCAGTCCGATTCGGTTTCTGGTCGAGACATTTCATCATGTTCCGTGGATGGACACAATTGACCTGGTAGAAGAGGGGCGGCCGTTTTTCAGTGGCACTGTCAATGTAGGCGATGGCATCATGGAGCCAGGTACCGTCCAGGAGCTTGCCGTCCCTGCGTACCAGAAAGCTTACGAAATAGGGCAGGGTGGTCTCGCTCAGGGCCCGGGCGGCTCCCGCCGCCTCGGGGAGGGCCGGGGAAAGTCCCGTGCGGGCGTGGTCATGGTCCATAGTTTCCAGCACCCTGGTGGTCTTTGAGTGGAGGGCATAGGCCTCCTCTTCTGAGAGTCCGGTGGACGGACGGTAGGAATCACCCGAAAAACCCAGAATCGTTCCGATGAAGACCTTTTCCCGTATGAGAGGATAACCGTCCACGATGGACTGGCAGTGGTGGTAGTTGTCTGCCGTGATGTTGCGGTCTTCATAGTAGGTTCCACTGATCAATTCCCGGTCTATGACCTTGCTGTAGGGATGAAGTAAAAGCGGCAAATCGAACTTCTGGGCGATGGACACATAGTCATGGAAGACTCTGTCCAGCCCGCGGTGTCCGTTTTCACTGTAATAAAGGCCGGCGAGACCAAGGGGTTTCTCGGGCTTTTGACGGGTGAAATTGCGGTAGATGCGTTCACCCACTGAGCCCTGCAACATGAGTACAGGCATTTGTTCATAGGTCTGAGAAAAATTGGCGCGTCTTTGCAGGGTGTTCATGGAAGGCGGCCTCCTTTTGTTTTTGTGGGCCCGAAAAGATTCGAGACTCCTGAAATCAGGTTGGAAATGAATGTCTCGGTGGTGCAACCAGGGCGGCTCAAAAAAGTATTCTCATCCTCGAGGACATCACCTTCCGGGTGATGTTTTTGTTTGGCTGCAGAGAACTCCTTAAATGGAGCCAGTCTCCCCCGAACCGAGCTTTGATACCGACTGAAATGCCGACCGAGGTTGGATGCGGTTTTGATGGAGATTCCACCTGCAGCGAAATCAGATTTTCCTGTGGGGGTCCTTGAGACTCAGTGCCATCCCCATGCCGACAATCATGACTACGACGGAAACCCAAAGAGCCGTGGTGTAACTGCCGGTCATATCATAACTGAGTCCCAGGGGGACCGGTCCGAAGGAGGAGCCCATGACAATGAACACCGTGGCCGCCCCCAGGATGCTTCCAAGATAAAACCTTCCAAAATACTTCGCCCAGAGAAGTCCGATGGCTGTATTTTGAAGGGATAAAAAGAACCCGTATATCAGGACAAAAAGGGTGGCGCCGGGGGTGGAATCCAGCAGAATGAGATACATCAGGTCGGCGGCCATGAAAAATAAAATGAAAAACAAAATGTGTTTAGGCAGGAATCTCCGCGTAATGGTGTTGGCGACCAAGGGGATGGTGAAGCCCGGCAGAGCTATGAGGCCGAAAATCATGGAAGAGGTGGTGGGGGCGATTCCCTTGGTTCCCATGAGGGAATAAAAATGAAACATGATTCCTGTGGTCACCAGGGAGATGATGGCTGAAATGGTGCCGATGAACCAGAATTCCTTGATGCGCACAGCCTGGGACAAGGTGAAGGAGGCCCGTTTCATCTTCTCGAACTCAGAAGCCACCTCATGGGCCTCGAGAGCTTTGGCGTTGTCCGGCAGGAGTCCGATAGCCTCAGGCTTGTCGATGACGAAAAAAGCGGCCAGGGGGACAAAAATCAAAAGGATGGCCAGGGACCAGACTCTCCAGGCCGCTGACCAGCCAAGGGATTCAATGAGGAAGGTGTTGAGGATTGGAACACTCAGATTGCCCAGGATGATGCCAAAGGACATCAGACTGAAGGCCAGCGCCCGTTTCTCTTCAAACCACTGGGGCACCAATGAGTTGGGAATAAGGGTCAGGGCACCCTGGCCCAGAAATCTGAGGAGAAAAAAACTGATGAAAATCATAGTGATGCCGGCGGTGTAGCTGCTGAAAAGGGTGGCCAGAAAAAGAAGCAATCCTGCGGTGACCATGGCCTTTCTTTGACCGAAGCGGTCCACGGATTTACCGACGAGGATCATCAAAAATCCGGAAAGCATGGTGGCGCCGGAAAAGAGTCCGGAAATCACAGTTCGCGAGTAGTTGAACTCCAGAATATAGGAGTCAATAAAGGCTGAGATGGCATAGGTCTGTCCCGGAGACGCGAAATAGGCGCTGAGGGCGCTGACGAGGAGAATAATCCATCCATAGTAGAAGTGTTGGTTGATTTTAAGGGCGAATCTTCTGGTCAAGGGACCATCTCCTTTAATTGGAATGATTACTGATTGGGCCGGTTGCATTCAGAATCCGGCTGGAGTGGTTGTTGAATAAAGGGGATATCTTTCAAAAGGACGTTCAACCGGGTTGAAACGTCCTTTTTGCATGGAAGCATTGAATTTGAAAAACTATTTCCACTCGTGGGTCTCCCTGGTAATGGACAGTTTGTTCATGCGGTAGAGCAGACTCTGCCGGATAATGCCGAGATGCCTGGCGGTTTTTGAAATGTTCCATCCGTGCCGGTTGAGGCCATTGACAATGAGTTCGGTTTCAAGGGTTCTCAACTGGTCTGGAAGATATTCGGCGGGCCTTGACGGCCTCTGGGGATTTCGAAGGAGTCTTTCCTTGAGATAATGGGGCATGTGGCCCATATTCAGGACCTTTTCCTCCGGTTCCGCCTGCAGCACCATGTTTTCTATGACATTGTCCAGTTCCCGGACATTGCCCGGCCAGTAATAGTCTAAAAGCAGCAGCCGCAGTTCACCGGAGAGTTCAGTGATATGCTTTTCAAAGTCTCGGTTGTACCCTTCAATGAAATAGTTGGCCAGGTGGATAATGTCTTCATGCCTTTCTCTGAGGGTTGGGAGAAAAAGACAATGTCTGGAAATCCTGTAGTAAAGATCCTCCCGGAGTTTTTTCTGTTTGATGAGTTTCTCGGGATTTTCATTGACCGCACAGATGATCCGGCAGTGGACGGTTTTGCTTTCCAGGCTGCCCACCCTTTGGAATTTTTTTTCCTGCAGCATCCGAAGCAGCTTGGTCTGCATGGCGGCGGGCATGGAATTGAGTTCATCCAGAAAGAGGGTGCCACCGGCAACCTCTTCAAGGACCCCCCGTTGATCGATACTTCCGGTAAAAGAGCCCTTGGCGGTGCCGAACAGGGTGCTCTCCAGCAGATTCTCCGGTACGGCGGCGCAATTGATGGCGTAGAATTTTTCCTGGTTGTTTTGGGAAATATTATGGACAGCCTGGGCGAACATCTCTTTTCCCACGCCGGTCTCTCCCACGATGAGCAAGGTGCCGTCTATCATCGCATGTTTCTGGGCATCCTTGATCACGGCTTTGAGTTTTTCGCTGGTGCCCTTGATGTCCTTGAATTCATACTGGGTGCCGTTGGTTTTTTTGGATATCTGGGGCAGGTCCTTCAACCGGCGCTTCAGTTCTATGGTTTCCGAGAGCATCTCCAGCAGATTGGATTCGTTTTTACTGACTGAGAAGACGGAGAGGGTTTTTCCGTCCCGGATAATGGGATAGGTGGAGTAGGAAAGATATTTCTGACTCCTGCCCCCCTGTATGTGGGAACGGTAATGATTGAGGATGGGTTTTTGAGAGCGGAATACCTCCCGGTGTTCTGAGAGCTCTTCCGAATAGTAGTTGTAGACCTCCCAGAGATAGCGGCCGATGACATTTTCCGATTTGAGGCCTTCCAGGTGTTCCTGGGCGGGATTGTAGAGCACCACCCGGCCGATGCTGTCGCTCATGATGATGCCACTTTCAACCTTTGACAGGACTTCAGAAAGGCAGAAAACCTTGTCCCGGAGCTTTTCAAGTTCGGTGAAGTCCACGAGGAGTACAAGATGTTCATTTCCAGAGGAGGGAACCGTCACAAGAGAAAATATCCGGTTGCCGATGGTCTTTAAATAGGGCTCCCGGCCCAGATCACCGAGGGTCACTTCGCAGACAGTTTCAAAACCCCGGCCCAGGAGATCCCGGCCCAGAAATTTTTCAGCTTCCAGGTTGAGTGCTTTGATTCTGCCGGCAACAACCCAGAGGGCTGGAAGGGGAATCTTTTCGACTGTGAAGGTCATCATGAATTCTCCTTTCGTGAACATAATTCATTATAGCATCACCGGAGGTTCTAATCAAAGCATTGGTTCAGTTGCGATCTGCCGGCATTTTTTCAGTGGCCAGGCCCCATAGAAAATCCACTGCAGAAAAAAATTGTAACATTTACAAAAAATCGACCTGAATGTAGACATTGTCAATCCCTGAAGGGAAGATTTTTCATTAAAATTGTACGTTTTGGCATTAGATTGACCCTTTGCATGACTAGATTTTATACAGATTGCTCCCTGCCAGGGGAGAAAAACCAAAAAAGATTGCCTGAATTTCAATAAGACGGGCTCTCATTCCATGGCATGGACTTTGCATATAATTATCATTACCAGGAGATTTACCGGATTTTCCCATGGTGGCTGGAGGCCGGCGACTCATATGGACATCCCGGGTAAAATGCCACCGGAATATTTCTGGGTCGACAGCAGCGTTGAAAGAATGACGGGTCCGGATTTTCATCCGCCCTCAGAGGGGCCCCTAAACCTGTCATTTTTCATAATAAATCAAAGGAGGTAGTTTATGGACATCTTATTGAACCCCATTGTCATCTCGGTATTGGTCATGACCGTCCTGAGCCTGCTCAAGATGAATGTGCTGATTGCACTCATCGTGGCCGCTCTGGTTGGAGGAACTCTTTCAGGCATGACCCTGGGAGACACCATGAATGTGCTGGTGGGAGGGATGGGCGGCAATGCCCAGACCGCTCTGAGCTATGTGCTCCTGGGAGCTCTGGCGGCTGCCATCCACAAGACCAAGGCGGCGGAAGCCCTGACCATCTCCATCAGTCGCATGATCAAGGGCAAGAAACTGGTACTGCTGTTGATGCTTGCCTTTGTAGCGGCTCTCTCGGGAACGGTGATACCGGTGCATATTGCCTTCATCCCCATCATGATTCCTCCGCTGCTGGGGGTCATGAACAAGCTCAAACTGGACCGGCGCGCGGCCGCTTCAGCTCTGGCCTTTGGCCTCAAGGCGCCCTACATTACGATTCCCGTAGGCTACGGCATCATTTATCACAGTATTATCAAAGACCAGATGGCGGCCAGTGGTCTTGAGGTCACCATGGAGATGATCTGGAAATCCACCTGGGTGGCCGGACTGGCCATGGTGGTCGGACTGGTGCTGGCCCTGTTCTATTACCGCAAGGACAGAGAATATGAAGAGGTCGAAGGTTTTTCCTTTGAAGAGGACAACACCACACAAGTGGCCATGACCAGGGTGCACTGGATTACTCTGATTGCGGGAGTGTCAGCCCTGGTGGTCCAGCTGACCCTCGGATCCCTGCCCCTGGGTGCCATGGTGGGTCTGGCCATCATGGTAGTCACAAAAACCATCAAATGGACCGATGTGACGGAGGTCATGGAAGGCGGTATCCAAATGATGGGATTCATTGCCTTTGTCATGCTGGTGGCTTCGGGCTATGGCGCTGTCATGAGAGAGACCGGCGGCATTGACGCCCTGGTTACAGCGGCATCAGCGGCTATGGCGGGAAGCAAGTCTATCGCTGCTTTTATCATGGTGCTCATTGGTCTTATCGTCACCATGGGGATTGGAACCTCCTTTGGAACAGTCCCGATTCTTGCGGTTATCTATGTCCCCCTGGGACTGGCCCTGGATTTCAGTCCTCAGGCCATTATATTGCTCATTGCCACGGCGGCTGCCCTGGGTGATGCCGGTTCTCCGGCCTCGGATACCACCCTTGGTCCCACAGCGGGACTCAATGCAGACCATCAGCATGACCATATCTGGGATACCTGTGTCCCGACCTTCATGGCATACAATATTCCCTTGATGATCTTCGGAACCATCGGGGCGACTCTGATGTAGAGGAGGAGGAAAATGTCCCTGACGACGATAAAATGCCAGAAGCTGGTTGACGAGGACCACAGTGTCATCGCTGAAGCTTCCCGGAGTCATTACTTTCCAGTGGCCATTGCCGAGGGAAGGGGAGCGGTCTTCAAAGACCTTGACGGCAATGGCTTCATCGATCTCACCAGCAGTGCCGCGGTCCTCAACACCGGACAGAGCCACCCCAGGGTCGTCGGGGCGGTAAAGGACCAGCTGGAGAAATATATACACTTCAGTTCAGACTACCTGTATCAAGAGCCCCAGGTCCGGCTGGCGGAAAAGCTGGTTTCAGTGGTTCCCGGAGATTTCAAGAAAAAGGTTTCCTTTGGACATTCCGGTTCCGACGCCATTGACGGTGCCATCAAAATGGCCAGGGCGTATAAACGAAGGGGCGGCATCATCAGCTTCTCCGGTGCCTATCACGGGACGACTTACGGGGCCCTGACGGCCAGCGGGATCAGTCACGGCATGCGCAGAGGACTGGGCCCCATGCTCCCGGAGGTGTATCACATGCCTTATCCGGATTGCTACAGATGTCCCATGGGACATAAGAAGGATACCTGTCAGCTGGCCTGCATGGATTATTTTGAACAGGTGCTTCAAAGGTCTGTTGTCCCGGATGAGGTTGCAGCGGTGCTCATTGAACCCATTGCCGGGGACTTTGGTTTCAGTGAACCGCCCAGGGCCTATTGGGAGGCCCTGAGCAGGCTGTGTCAAAGACACGGGATGCTGCTCATTGTGGACGAGGTCCAGATGGGCATGGGACGAACCGGCAAATGGTTTTCCTTCGAGCATTTCGGCGTAGTGCCGGATATGGTGGTCATGGGCAAGGCCCTGGGCTCCGGAATGCCCATCAGTGCGGTGGTGGCCCGGTCTGAAATCATTGACGCCCTGGAGGTTCCCGGACATCTCCTGACCCTGCAGGGCAATCCCCTGTGTGCCCGGGCGGCTTTAGCCACGCTGGAGGTTATCGAGGAGGAGGGGCTCATTGAACGCTCGGCCCTGCTTGGCAGACAGCTCAAGGAAGCCTTCGAGAGGCTTCAAGGCACGGTGGATATCATTGGGGAGGTGAGGGGCCGCGGCCTGTGTCTCGGGGTTGACCTGGTCAAGGATCTGAAAACCAGGGAACGGGATCTTAAGGGGGCGGCAAAGGTGGTCTACGAGGCCTATCAGCGTGGAGTCCTGGTCCTCTTTCTGGCAGGCAATGTTCTGAGAATCCAACCCCCTCTGGTGATCCAGGAGAGTGAACTCCAGGAGGCCTTTGGTGTGCTCCGTGAAGCTGTGCTGGCCCATGCCAGGGGTGAACTGCCCGATGAGGGACTCTATGAAGTCCAGGGATGGTAGTGAATTGGGAAATGCCTGAGGCAACCCCCTTTGGATGGGCTTTAGAAAGTAGAGCCCATCCTTGCCTCGTTTTCAGCCTCTGACAGCCGACCCAAGAAAGAATCTGTTCTAAGGTGTATAAAATTTATAGTGTCTTGCGCCGTTAAGATCCCGGAGTGAAAAAAATTTTACACAGGACCAGGAAAAGCGTAGACAAGGTCTGATAAAGCTGTATAAAATTTGTACAGCTCTTGGTGCTGCAAGCAGTAAAAAAAGGGTGAAACCCTTCAAAAAGGCTGTTTTTTACAGTGGAATCCCTGGCATGGATTTTGCTTTATTTATAGGTGAAGTGATAACCCCATTGAATAGGAGGTAGAACAGTGAGTAAAGCCGAGATTTTGTATGAAGTGAAAGCACAACGTGGAGATACCCTGCGCTGCAAGGGATGGAAGCAGGAGACACTCCTCAGAATGTTGGAGAATAACATGGAGAATGCCGAAATTCCCGAGCTGCTGGTAATCTATGGTGGCAATGGGAAGTGTGCCCGCAACTGGGAATCCTATCACGCCATTGTCAAATCCCTCAAGGAACTGGAAAACGATGAAACCCTGGTGATTCAGTCGGGGATGCCCGTGGCCATTTTCAAAACCCATCGATTGGCTCCCAGGGTGGTTATGGCGACCACCAACATCATGAAGGCCACCTGGGAGATTTTCTACGATCTGCAGGACAAGAACCTCACCATGTTCGCCCAGTATACGGCGGCACCCTGGGAGTATATCGGCACCCAGGGGGTTATCCAGGGAACCTTTGAAACCCTGTCCGCCATTGCCATGAAGCGATACAACAATGATCTCAAAGGCAGAATCTATCTCACGGCGGGAGCCGGTGGCATGGGTGGCAATCAAAGCTGGGCTATGAAAATGCACGGCGGTGTGGCCATCATTGTGGATGCCGATGAGCGGGTGATCGACCGCCGGATTGAAAAGAACTATCTGGACATGAAGGTCCACAGCCTGGATGAAGCCATTGACATTGCCAAGAAGGCCGCAGGTGAGGGAACGCCCCTGTCAGTTGCCGTGGTGGGCAATGCGGCGGACCTCTTTGAAAAAGCCTATGAGCAGGGTTTCATGCCCGACATCATGAGTGAGATGTGCCCCTGCCATGACCCCCTCTCCTATATTCCATCAGGTTACACCGGTGAGCAAGCGGACGAATACCGGGTGAGAGACCGGGAGGCCTATCTCCATGAGGCCAGGGAAACCATGAAACGACAGCTTCGCGCCATGAATCAATTCCACGCCAGGGGCGTCGAGGTCTTCGAATACGGGACCAGCATCCGCAAGGAATGCCGGGATGCCGGAATGCCGGAAGAGGAAGCCATGACGATTCCAGGATTTGTCTCGGAGTACATCAGACCCCTCTTCTGTGAAGGAAGGGGCCCTTTCCGCTGGACCTGTATCTCAGGAGACCCGGAGGATCTGAGAAAAACCGACGATCTGGCCCTCGAAATCTGCAAGGGGGATCCCCTGGTGGAGCGTTGGATCAACCTGGCCAGGAAGCATCTGCCCATTGAGGCGCTGCCGGCAAGAATCTGCTATATGGGATTTGGTCAGCGCAAGCGCTTCGGACTGGCGGTGAATGAAATGGTGAAAAACGGGGAACTCAAGGGTCCCGTGGCTTTCTCGAGGGACAACCTGGACTCGGGTTCTATCGTCAATCCCACCTTTGAATCAGAGAACATGAAGGACGGCGGGGACCTGATTTCCGACTGGCCCTATCTCAACGGCTTGCTGAATGCTTCAGCGGGATGCGATTTGATTGCCATTCAGGCCAACTACTCCATGGGAGAGGCAGTGCACACCGGCGTGACTATGATTGCGGATGGCACTGAAGAAGCAGCCCTTAGACTGGAAGCCTCCCTGACGGTGGACTCGGGTATCGGTGTGGTGCGTCATGCCCAGGCCGGCTATGAGACGGCCAGGGATGTGGCCAATGGCAAGGGCAAGCTTACTACTGACAGCATCAAGGTGCCACTGTGGTGGCAGCCTGCCGAGTTTGTCACCTTCGGCCCCGACGGGAAACCGCCGAGATAGGCAGCTCAAGTGGCTGGAAAATTAAACGGACAATACAACCACCTGAAGGGGCATGCACATGCCCCTTTCAAGGTGGATGCAGGGACTGAGGAGCTGAATAATGATGCAGACAATTTATATAGACGGCGACAATTTGACCATTGATGAGGTTGTGAAGGTTTCCAGGGAAATGTATGGGGTTGCACTGACGGAAGAGGCCAAAAGAAAAATCATCCAGTCCAGAAAACGCGTCGAAAATTTTTTGCAAAAAGGTCGCGCGATTTATGGCATCAACACGGGTTTTGGGAAATTCAGTGATGTGAGCATCCCCCCGGACCAGATAGAAGCGCTGCAGCATAATCTCATTGTAGCTGATGCCGTGGGGGTGGGAGACCCCTTCAAGAGCGATGTGGTGCGGGCTGTCATGCTTTTGAGAATCAATGCCCTGGCCAAGGGTTATTCCGGTATCCGTCTCGAGGTGGTCCAGACCCTTGTTGACATGCTCAACCGGCACCTGCATCCTGTCATCAGGGAGAAGGGTTCCGTGGGTTCCAGCGGTGATTTGTGTCCCCTGGCCCATATGGTGCTGCCCATGATCGGCCTGGGGAAAGCAGAGCTGGGCGGGGTGGTCATGGAGGGCCTGGAGGCCATGGAGACGGTAGGGCTGGCCCCGGTCCGCCTCAAGGCCAAGGAGGGCCTGGCCCTCATCAACGGGACCTGTGTCATGACCGCCGTGGGGGCCCTGGCAGTGCATGATGCCCAGGTGCTGGCCAAAACAGCGGACATTATCGCCACCCTCACGATTGAAGCCCTGGAGGGCATTACGGACGCCTTTGACGAGAGAATCCATCTTGCAAGACCCCACCAGGGCCAGATGGATACGGCGAAAAATATTCTCACCCTGTGTGAGGGTTCAAAGCTTACCACAAGACAGGGCGAACTCAGAATGCAGGATGCCTATTCCCTGCGATGCACGCCCCAGATTCATGGCGCCAGTCGACTGGCACTGGACTATGTCCGGGGGGTGGTCCAGACGGAAATCAATTCTGCCACGGACAATCCTTTGATTTTCGAAGAGGGGGACAACGCTCTTTCAGGAGGCAATTTCCACGGCCAGCCTGTGGCTATCGCCATGGACACTCTGGGGATTGCCATGGCAGAGTACGCCAATATTTCTGAAAGGAGAACCGAAAGACTGCTCAATCCCGCCCTCAGTGGCCTTCCGGCTTTTCTGGTCAAGGAAGGGGGCGTCAACTGCGGGTTTATGGTTCCCCAGTATGCCGCGGCGGCCCTGGTTTCAGAAAACAAGATTCTGGCCCATCCGGCCAGTGTGGATTCTATCCCGACTTCGGCAAACCAGGAGGATCATGTGAGTATGGGAACCATTGCCGCAAGAAAGGCCAGAACCATTATTGAACACGGTCAGTCGGTGCTGGGAATTGAATGGATGTGCGGGGCCCAGGCCGTTGATTTCAAGGAACCGGAAAAACTGGGCAAGGGTTCCGGGGCGGCCTATGAACTCCTCAGGCAGCAGGTGACCTTCCTGGCCTCTGACCGCATATTTTATGAAGAAATGGACCTGACCCGGGAGATGATTGCAAGCGCAGCGCTCTTGAAGGCCGTTGAAGAAAAGACCCGGGAGCTGCTGTAGACCAGGGACCCTCTTTACCGGAGGGGCTGCTGACGGGTACGGGAAAGAGCCCTTGTATCCAGTCGAGGATTGAAACCTATAAAACATCAGTGTTCATGAGGAGTGGATACCCTATGCAAAGCAACCACGGCACCACGGTCATCGCCAATGCCCGGAATCTTTTGACCATGGCCGAAAACGCCCAAGACCACATTGGATTGGTCACTAATGGATTTCTTGGAATCCGGGGCGAAAAAATCGTAGCGGTGGGCACGGAAAAAGCGGTCTATGAAGCCCTCGGGGGTCCGCCTGAGCAGGTCATCGATGCCAGTGGCATGACGGTCCTGCCGGGATTTGTCGATGCCCATACCCATGTGGTTTTCGGCGGGACCCGGGTGGCGGAATACGCCGCATCCATGACGCCTGAAGGATATGAGCGATTCAAGTCTTCAGGAGCCCTGAAAGGGCTTGAAGCCACTATCCGCATGACCCGGGAGGCGGACCGGGAAAACCTGAAGGCCCAGGCAAAGAAGCGTATTCTCGATATGCTGGAGCATGGCACCACGACGGTAGAAAGCAAAAGCGGTTACGGTCTGGATATCGCAACTGAACTCAAGCAGCTCATGGTCAACCGGGAGCTGGATGAAGAACTTCCCGTGGATATTGTTTCAACCTTTCTGGGCGCCCACGGGTGGCCGCCGGAAATGACTAAAGAGGACTACCTTCACCACCTGCTGGAAGAAATGATGCCGAGAATTGCCGCAACAGGTCTGGCGGAATTCTGTGACATCTGGTGTGATGAGGGACATTTCAGCCGGGAGGAATCGGAGTTGGTCCTCTCAAAGGGCCGTGCCCTGGGCATGGAACCCAAGATCCATACCGGAGCCTATTCCTATATTGGCGGGGGGGACTTGGCCGCTGAAATGAAAATGGTATCAACGGAGCATCTCAACTATACGCCGCCAAAGACGCTTAAAAAACTTGCCGAGGCCGGAGTGCCCGGGGTACTGCTGCCGGGAACGGATTTTTCAGTGCGTCATCCCATGCCGGTCAAGGGTCGGGATCTCATTGACGCCGGAATGACTGTGGCCCTGGGAACCAACTGCTGTCCCGGTGCCTGGATTACCTCCATGCAGCTGGTGATGACCCTGATTTGCCGCAACCACGGTCTTACGGTCGAGGAGGCCTTGAGAGCCGCCACCCTGGGCAGTGCAAGGGCCATCAGGCGCGACAGCGACCGCGGATCCCTGGAAGTCGGAAAACTTGCGGATATCCAGATCTGGGACACCCCCCATTATGAGGATGTCATCTACCATCTTGGGGAGAATCAGGTCACCATGGTATTCAAGCGCGGACTTATGGTAATTGACAGAAAAAAGACACAGGAGTAGTATGGAGGTGAGAGTGTGGAAGTGTTACACAAAATAATCGATTCAAAAAACTTTCAGGTGGGCGGCGGCGCCGCGGCAGCCCTTAGTGGGGCGATGGCTGCGGGTATGGCCGCCATGGTGGCGAGACTGTCCGTCAAGAAGGGCTATGGCCTTCCTGGCGAAACCTACCGGCAGTTGACGGATGAATTGGATGCCATGGCCAGGACCCTGACAGAGGGGGCGGCCAGGGATGAGGAGGCTTTTGTGGGCCTCATGAAGGCAATGAAAATGCCCCTAGAGACCCAAGAAGAGGTGTCCCGCAAAGAGGCGGCCGTAGAAGCCGGGAGTATCGCCGCTTCAGAGGTGCCCCTGGCCAACGGCAGGCTTTGCCGGGAGGTGCTTTTGAAAGTTGCTGTCCTTGAGGGCAGATCAAATCCGAGAGCGGCCACGGATTTGCTGATTGCGAAGAAACTGGCAGCCATCGGTCTGGAAGGATGCCTTTTGAACGTCGAGGCCAATCTTCCGGCCATCCACAACGAAGCAGTGCTCAAAAAATTCATGGACGCTGTGGCGTCATTGAGAGAATAAAGGAGAAAAAGTTGTATGAAACGATTACTGGCAGAGGTCAATATTTCAGAGGGAAGGGATCCGGAGCTCATTGACCAGGTGCTCCTGGCCCTGAAGGCCCATGAGGTGGATGTCATTGATGTGGACTCTGAGCCCAACCACAATCGCACAGTATTCACCTACATCGGAGAGCCGCAGGCCGTACTGGAGGGAACCAAAGCCCTGGTGGCCAAAGCGGTGGCACTTATCGACATGACCCGGCACACCGGAAGTCATCCCAGAATGGGAGCCGTGGATGTGGTGCCCTTTGTCCCAGTGAAGGAGGTCAGCATCGAAGAGGCTCTGGAAGTGGCGAAAAGCTTCGGCAGGTTCCTGGGGGACCTTGGGGTTCCGGTCTACTATTACGAAGAGGCGGCCACCCGACCGGAGCGCAGTTCCCTGGTCAAAATCCGCAAAGGGCAGTATGAGGCCCTGGCGGAAAAAATGACCCGGGAGGAGTGGCGGCCCGATGAAGGTCCCTTTGAGTTTGTGCCCAAAAGCGGCGCGACAGTGACAGGGGTCAGGTTTCCCCTGGTGGCCTTCAATGTCAACTTGAAGACAGAAGATCTGGCGGTCTGTAAAAAAATTGTCCAGGCGATCCGAGGGGCTACAGGGGGCTACACCCATGTGAGGGCCATTGCCCTGCCTCTGGAAGGAGAGGGTCTGACCCAGATTTCAATGAATCTGGTGAATTACGAGAAAACACCGATTCATCGTGTCTTTGAGACCATCAAGTCGGAGGCGGCAAGCTACGGCATTCTGGTACAAGGTACCGAGCTCGTGGGCCCCGTACCGCTTATGGCCCTGAAGGATGTTCTGGAACATTATCTGCAGACCCATTCTTTTTCCATGGATCAGATTTATTCGTAGGAAGCCCGGTATCAGCCTGCAGATTATTGCCCTGGTCACTTTGAGAATCGATCTTTCCTTGAAGGAGGGACAGCCTGGTCTGATGAGTCACTCCTGGGGCATAATCCCATAAAGTCTTGACAGTGGAGGTGGTTGAAACAGTTGATTTGACGTAACAGAGAGCATGGTTTTTGTCAATTATCGCTTTCGGAAAATTTGTCGAAATCAAGGAGGTAACTATGAAGAACAAACGGTATGGAATTTTTACGCTGCTTCTTGTACTGGCCCTGGTATTTTCATTGACTGCCTGCGCCTCGGAACAACCTGCAGAGGAACCGCCGGCTGAAGAGCCTCAGGCTGAAGAGCCTCAGGCCGAGGAACCACCGGCTGAAGAGGAACCCAAAGAGCCGATCCGGATTGGATTTTTCGCCCCATTGACAGGTCCGGCGGCGGCGGATGGTCTCAGCACTTCCAATTCAGCGGAACTGGCAGTGGAGATTATCAATGAAAGTGGCGGTATCGATGGCAGACCCGTGGAACTGGTCAGCTATGACGACGGTCTTGACACCAAGCAGGCCGTGAGCATCGCCCAACGGCTTACCACACGGGATGATGTGGTGGCAGTGGTCAGCGGCAGTTATAGCGGTCCCACCCGGGTGGCAGCTCCCATTTTCCAGGATGCCGGTATCCCTATGATTTCAGGTTACGCAATTCATCCAGATGTCACTGATTCCGGAGACTTTATCTTTTCCCAGTCCTTCCCCGGCCAGGTTCAGGGCAAGGCAGGCGGCGTGGTAGCCGTTGACATGCTTGATGCCAAGAGAATTTCCATTATTGCCGTGGATATTGACTTCGGGAAAACCCTGGCAGCCGCCTTCAAGGATTATGTCGTACCCAAAGGGGCTGAAATCGTTTCAGAGGACTACTTTGGCATGGGTGACAGTGAATTTGCACCCATCGTCACAAAACTCAAGGATGAAATCAAACCAGACTTGATTTATATGGCCAACTACTACGGCCATGGTGCAGAGATTGTCCGTCAGCTCAAGAGCCAGGGATTCGATGTCCAGGTCCTTGGAACAGAAGGGATTGACTCTTATCAATTCTTCGAGATTGCCGGCGAGGATGCCGAGGGTGTCATGATCACCACCAACATGAACCGTGATTCTGAAGACCAGGCCACCCAGGAATACATCAAGACCTACACAGAGAAGTTCGGCATTGTCCCTGACATGGTGGGCGCTTCAGTTTACGATGCCTTCCAGGTGCTTTTCAAAGCCATCGGAGAGGTCGGTACAGATCCTGAACTGATTCGGGATACCATCAAGGATCTCAAGGGCTTTAAAACCGTTACCGGCGAATTGATTGAATACGCTCCCACGCGAGAAGCGATTAAACCGGTTCAGATTCAAATCATAGAAGACGGGGCTTACCACTACTACGAGGAAATTGACGATTTGGAAATCATTACCCCGGAACCTCGATAGAGAATCAAGGGGGGGATACCCCCCTTTTTTCCTTTCATCGTTTGCGGACATTCTCTTGATCAACAGTCGAAAACGACCATCAGTTTTCCCTTGACAAGACTCCGGGGGGAGCTGTTCTTGAAGAATTTTATCTACAATTCAAGGGAGAGGTGATTTATGCTATCTCAACAAATAGTCAACGGTATCATGATCGGCAGCGTTTATGCCCTGACGGCAATGGGTGCCACTCTGATCTACGGCATTCTCAGAATTCTTGACATTGCCAATGCCGGAGCCTATGCTGTGGGGGCTTATGCCGGCTGGTACATGTACAGTGTCACTGAAAATATTCTGCTGGCCTTTGTTTTTGCCATGCTGTTTACCGGAATTATCGGAGTTTTGGTCCAGAAATTCATCTATTTCCCAATTATCAGCAAACCCAATGTCATTGCCATTGTTCCCCTGATTACCAGTGTGGGACTGTTCACTTTGACCGGGGACATGCTCAGACTGATATTCGGACCCAATGTCAAAAATATGAACATGACCTTTAAAATCAATGCCGTGGAAATCGGCAATGTCAGAATCAGTGCGGAATGGATTTTTATTGTGCTCCTGACCGCAACACTCTTTTTTGTGCTCTGGTTCATTCTCAACAAGACCAAACTGGGACTCGCCTGGCGGGCAACTGCAGCCGACACCGAGATTGCCAAGACCATGGGGGTCAACGTACATATTTCCATGGCGCTGAGCTATGTGCTGGGTTATGGATTTGCTGCCGCTGCAGGAACCATGGTGGGGGTGCTTTACAATTCGATTTATCCGACCATGGGGGATATCCCTTCATATAAAATGCTGGCAATCATTGTTCTGGGAGGATTGGGAAATCCCCTGGGAACGGTCGTTGCAGGCATTGTCATAGGATTGTCGGAAACCCTGGTTTCAGCCTATTTCGGGTCTATCATGCCCCGGGACGTCATTGCCTTTGTCGTACTGATTATCGTGCTTTTAGTCAAGCCTTCAGGGCTGGTTACCAGAAAGAACACATAAGGGGGGAAGACCATGTATCTAACCGTTGTTTCTGTCAATATCGGAATTTTCATACTGTTGGCTCTCAGTCTCAATATCATCACGGGTTATGCCGGTCAGCCGGCGCTTGGTCATGCCGCTTTTTTTGGCATTGGCGCCTATACCTCGGCTATTTTAACGACAAGTTATGGCATGAACTTCTGGCTTTCCATTCCCTTTGCCTTCATCATGGCGGGAATCATGGGCGGATTTTTGGGATTGATCAGTATTCGGATGCGGGATGATTTCCTGGCCATCACCAGTATCGGTATCAATTTTGTCGTCGTGGCAATTTTTCAGTACTCGGACTTTTTCGGGGGATCCCTGGGGATTTCCCTCAAAAGACCCTATTTCTTTGGGATGAAGGTGACCGCCACAGGCTATCTGATACTGATCGGACTGATGATTCTGGGAACGGTCCTTTTGATTCTGAAAATGAAACGATCCTGGTTCGGACTGGCGCTTTCAAGCATCCGCAATGACGAAACCGCCGCGGCTTCCTTTGGAATCGATGTCAATCGATACAAAGTACTGGCCTTTACCCTGGGGACGGCCATTGCGGGGATGACTGGAGCCGTCTATGCCCATCATATGACCTTTATCTATTCAAGTGATTTTGCCTTTATTGTCTCGATCAGTATCCTGTCCATGGTGGTCATCGGAGGAATAGGGACCATAAGGGGACCGATTTTTGGAGCGATTCTCCTGGGTGCCGCTCCGGAGCTTTTCAGATTCTTCGCCGACTACCGCATGATTGTCTACGGGGGACTGCTGGTATTCATGATGCGTTTTCAATCCCAGGGATTTCTCGGTTATGACAGTGTGCTGGTCAGGGCCTTCAAGAAACTGTTTCCCGGGGGTTTGAAGAAGAAGGAGGGTGAAATCATTGGGTGAACTGCTAAGGGTCGAGGGGTTGAGTAAACACTTTGGCGGATTGAAGGCGATTAACGGCCTGGACCTGACCCTCGAGGAAGGAGAAACCCTGGGAATCATCGGTCCCAACGGGGCGGGCAAAACAACGCTCTTCAATGTCATCTGCGGCGTTTTGAAACCCACGGCGGGGAAGGTTGTCCTCGACGGGGAAGAGATTCAGGGGCTGCCTTCGTATAAAATAGCCCATCGGGGAGTTGCCAGAACCTTTCAGATATCAAAACCCTTGAAGGATATCAGTATTGTGGACAATGTTGTGGCTTCCCTGGGAATTCACGAGTACACGGGAATCAGGTCACTGCTCAGGAATTCCCACAAAAGAGAAACGGTTGACAAGGCCCTTGAGATACTTGAAAGGACCGGACTCCTGGAATTCAAGGACAAACTGGCCCGGGAGGTGAGTCTCGGCTATCTCAGAAGACTGGAAATTGCCAGAGCCCTGGCCACCAACCCAAGACTCATCATGCTTGACGAACCCTGTGCCGGTCTGAGCAATTTTGCCATCAATGAGGTCATTGACCTGGTGATGCAGCTCAAGTCAGAAGGGAAAAGCATTGTTTTGATTGAGCACAACCTGCCGATTTCCATGAAGGTCAGCGACCGGATCACCGTACTCAATTATGGGCAGAAGATTGCCGAGGGGATTCCCGAGGATATCCGGAATAATCCCCAGGTCATAGAAGCCTATCTCGGGGAGGATGATGACATTGCTTGAAATAAAAGAGGTGGATATTTCCTACGGTGAAATGTCGGTGATTAAAAAGGTTTCACTTGAGGTCAAAGAGGGGGAATTGGTGACGGTTATCGGCGCCAACGGCGCAGGCAAGACCACCCTCATTAAAGCCATAATGGGAATCAAGGATATCACCAGCGGTGAAATTCTCCTCGATGGCGTTGATATTTCCAAGCTGCCTCCCTGGAAAAGACCGGAGCTGGGCATTGGCTATGTTCCTGAAGGGCGCCGGGTATTTCCGAATCTCACTGTGGACGAAAATCTCCGCATGGGAGCCTATAAGGTCAAGGACAAGGTGAAAGCCCGGGCAAGCATTGAAAAGGTTTATGGCATGTTCCCGGTTTTGAAGGAAAGAAGCACCCAGCTGGCCAATACCATGAGCGGCGGGGAACAGCAGATGCTTGCCATCGGAAGGGCCCTGGTCCTTGAGCCGAGAATCCTGCTGATTGATGAAATTTCCATGGGTCTGATGCCCATACTGGTCAATACCTCCTTTAAAATCATAAAGGAGCTCAACGATGCCGGCATTACTGTCCTGATTGTGGAACAAAACGCCAATAAAGTCCTCAAGATTGCGCACCGGGGTTATGTTCTGGAAACGGGAACCATTGCCATCGAGGACACGGCCAAGCATCTGATGGAAAACGATACCGTCAGAAAGGCCTATCTCGGGGGTTGACAGCCGCCGTTTTGGCAGGGAGGAATCCACCGTGGAAACCAGAATTTACAAAGACAGGGACTTTCGGACAAGCCAGTGGTCGGGGGGCACCACCAGAGAACTTTTCATTTATCCTGAGTGGTCCGCCTACCCGGACAGGGATTTTCTATTGAGAATCAGTACGGCCACAGTGGCTCTTGAAACGACAACCTTCACCCGCCTTGAAGGCTTCCGGCGGTGGATCACTCCCCTTGAGGGAGAGCTGGTCCTTCAGGGAGACGGGGGTACCGACAGGGACCTCAAACCCTACGAGATTCATGCATTTGATGGGGGCGAGTCCATTGAGAGTCATGGCAAGGTCACGGATTTCAATCTGATGGTGAAAAAGGGCTGGGAGGCGCAGATGAAGGTGCTCAAGCCCCGGGTCAATGAGACACTGACTCTGGATGTGGGGGAGTCGGACTTAGTGGCCCTCTATCTTCCCCGTGGCGGGCCCCTTGGTCTGAAGGGGACAGCCGGAGAAACCCTCAAGGCAGGGGAACTTCTGATAGCCGAGGGTTCAGGGAGTTTCAGTATCCTGGGCACGGCATGGTCTGAAGTAATCTGCTGCCGCATCAACAAAGCCCGGTCCTCTGATCAATAGAGGCCGGGCTTTTCTATATCAAGACATTTGGTGTTAAAGCGCATTCGCTGACGCATAATCCAAAGGATTTTTCCCTTAATCATGGCAAATCACTTCCTCATGGAATATAATTGACAATAACAGAGAGACAGCAACCGGGTCAAGTCAAAGAAATCAGACCCATGAGAGAATAAGGGGTGGTATTGTGCTTGTCAATTGCGATTTGGGAGAAAAGACCAGGGAGGATCCCGAGCTTTTCAGGTTCATCGACCTGGCCAATATCGCCTGCGGATTTCACGCAGGGGACGCCCTGACCATGGACAAAACCGTGGTCGCCTGCCTGGAAGCCGGGGTGAGAATCGGTGCCCATCCCGGCTATCTCGACCCCGATGGCTTCGGTCGAAAAGACCTCGGGGTCCCGCCAGAGACCCTCAGGGCCCAGATTCTTTATCAGATTGGCGCCCTGGAGGCTCTGGTGAGAAGTCGCTCAGTCAGGCTGCATCATGTGAAATTTCATGGCGCCCTCTATCACCGGCTGGCCGGTGACTATGAGTTGGCCCGGCTGATACTGAAGGCCGTCAGAGCCTTTGACCCCGCCCTCAGGATTCTGGCACCGCCGGATTCCTCCATGAGCCGGTCGGCGAGGGAACTGGGGCTGGAGGTGTTGGAGGAGGCTTTTGCCGACAGGGCCTACCACCGGGACGGGACCCTGGTTGCCAGGGACCGTGAAGGGGCGGTTCTGGACGGGCAGGCAGCCATCGCCCGGGTGGAAAAAATCATGGCGCAGGGCTGCATCGACACCGTCGAGGGCGAGGTCCTGAAGGTGGCGCCAGGGACCCTTTGTCTTCACTCGGATACTCCGGGAGTGGTGGCGATTGCCAGAGGCATCCGGAGGCTCCTATGAGAATCAGGGCCCTGGGGGACACCCACCTCATCATCAGTCTCGGCGAAAGGATTGATCCTCAGACCCACGACAGGGTCCTTGGACTCTGGCGGAGTTTGAAGGGCCTGGCCCCGGGGGGCGTCCTCTCTCTGGTGCCC
The DNA here is from genome assembly GCA_002029975.1 of delta proteobacterium ML8_F1. Classification (GTDB taxonomy): domain Bacteria; phylum Bacillota; class Clostridia; order Peptostreptococcales; family Acidaminobacteraceae; genus ML8-F1. The sequence goes on from LQBE01000018.1 coordinate 77,294, forward strand.
TCCTACACCGATATCACAGTGCATTACAACCCGCTGCTGGTCAGTGAAAAGGCACTGCAGTCCCTGATTTTTCAGGCGGAGGAAAGGGCCCATGAATCCGGGTCCCCCCTGAGTCGGACTTTTGAAATCCCCGTTCTCTACGGTGGGGAGTACGGGCCGGACCTGTCAACCCTTGCAAAAGAGAAAAACCTCCCGGAAGAATCCATTGTCAAAATCCACACGGCCCGTTTGTACCGGCTCTACAGTTTCGGGTTCACCCCGGGCTTCATGTACCTGGGAATTCTGGACAAAAGGATTCAGACAAAAAGACTGTCCCGTCCGAGGCTTGAGGTCCCCAGGGGTTCCGTAGGACTGGCGGGGGAGCAAACAGGCATTTATCCCAAGGCCTCGCCGGGAGGCTGGCGGATTGTCGGCACAAGTCCCCTGGAGTTTTTTGATCTTGAGGCCGAGGTGCCCACCCCCTTTGAACTTGGAGACCGGATTCGTTTCAAGGCCATCGACGAGAGAACCTTTTACAGCATAAAGCGGAAGCAGCCATATGAAATCTCAGTGGAGTGAAGGGCCAATGGAAAAAATCGTAATCGAATCGCCAGGATTTCTGATGGCTTTGAAGGACTCGGGCAGACATGCCTGGGGCATTTTCGGTGTGCCGGTATCGGGGCCTGCGGATTTCGAGTCGGCGATGCTGGGAAATCTCCTGGTGGGGAATCCCCCGGAGGCTGCAGTGATTGAAATGACCCTGGGGGGCGGAAAAATTAGATTCTGCGGGGATTTTGTCATTGCCCTGACCGGAGCCCCGACTGCATGCACCATTGACGGCCGTCGGGTTCCCATGGGAGAGACCCTTCAAATCAGAGGGGGAGAGGTTCTTGAAATAGCGACCTTGAAAAAGGGCATGAAGACCTATCTCAGCATAGGGGGAAGCCTTGGACAGTCAGAAATTCTGGGGAGTCATTCTGTTTCTCTGACGGGAGGCATAGGCAGACCCTTCGCCTGCGGAGATATTCTGACCATGGAGGCAAATCCCAGGGTGGCCATAAGAAGGCTGCCGGATGCCCTGAGGGATCCCACAAAAGACACAGGACCCATTCGTGTCATCAGGGGACCGGAGATTTTCCCGGAGGAGGCCTGCCAGGAACTGTTCTCCCAAAGCTTCACAGTCTCTCACCAGAGCAATGACATGGGTCTGAGGCTTGAAGGGAAGGCCATCCCCCACCGGCACAGGGAGATGATTTCCTCCGGGGTTGCCTATGGAACCATTCAGGTTCCCCCCGGGGGACAGCCCCTGATCATGATGGCGGACCATCCTGTGACGGGGGGGTATCCCAGGATTGCCGGGGTCATCACCAGAGACCTCTCCCGGCTGGCGCAGTTAAGACCCGGTGAGACCCTCAGTTTTGTTGAGACCACCCTTGAAAAGGCCCACCGGGAATTGGCGGCTTTTAAAGATGCGATCCGGGAAATGTCAAAAAGTGATGTCCGGGTGTTCAGGATACGGGTCAGAGGCCGGGTTTTTGAAGTTGAGGTGGAGGCACTATAAAATGTCATTCATAACTCTTGAAAGGGATTGAATTTATTTCGGGTGTGGTATACAATAATACTAACAAAATCGTACATCGACAGTACCATTTAGTTGCGTCGTAAAACCCTCAGTTTTATTTACCGCAATTATTGCACGGTATGACAAGAGCCCATCTTTTCATAGCGTGTTTTTTGTTTGAAAAAAATCTCAATGGAGGTGGTCTGGTGAGTCAGGAAAAAAACCGGGTGTATTCGTATATACCCAACAGTGTGCCGTCGAGGAAAAAGGAGATGATGCGGGAAATTGGTATCGATGCCATGGAAGAGCTTTACGGAGTGATTCCAGAGAGCCTTCGATTCAGGGGGTCCATGAATCTGCCGGAGCCTATCAAATCGGAAATGGCTTTGAAGGAGCATATCGAGGAAATCCTGCAGGAAAACATTTCCTGTGGGGAAGTGATCAGTTTCCTAGGAGCGGGCTGTTACAACCATTATGTGCCGGCAATTTGTGACGAGGTCAACTCCCGCTCGGAGTTCCTCACGGCTTATAGTGGGGAAACCTACTCGGATCACGGAAAGCTGCAGGCGATTTTTGAGTACACCAGCCTGATGGGAGAGCTTCTGGACATGGATGTGGTAAATTACACTACTTATGACGGATCCCAAGCGGCGGCCTCAGCCACGAGGATGGCCTGCCGCTACACCGGCAGGAATGAAATTCTTGTCCCGGCTTCCCTCCACCCTGAGATGCTCTCCCAACTGATGGATTACAGCAAGGGCTGGTTCAAACTCAAGACCGTGGGTTTTAATCCTGAAACCGGCCTCCTGGATTTGGCGGATCTGAAGAGACAGCTGGGTCCGGATACGGCGGGAATTCTCATTGAAAATCCCAATTATTTTGGCATCATCGAGGAGCAGTCCTTTGAAATCGGCGAAATGGTGCATGCCGCCGGGGGACTCTTCATTGTCTACGCGGATCCCATTTCACTGGGAATCCTGGAAGCACCGGCCAATTACGGAGCAGACCTTGCCTGTGGTGAGATTCAAAGCCTGGGCATCCACATGCAGTACGGGGGTGGCCTAGCTGGCTACATTGCCTCCCACGACGACCCTGGAATGATTGCGGAGTTCCCCAACTATTTCTACGGCATCATGAAGGGCTCCATCGAGGGAGAGTACGGTTTTGACCGGGCCCTGAACCATAGGACTTCCCACGGTTCCCGGGAGAAGGCCAAGGAGTATTTCGGTACCGGATCGGGACTCTGGGCCATCACCGCCGGAGTGTACCTGTCCCTGATGGGTCCTCAGGGGATGGCGGAGGTCGGACGCAATATCACCGCCATCACCCGTTATGCCATGTTGCGGCTGAAGGCAGTGAAGGGGTTGTTCCTGCCCTTTGATCAAAGCTATCACTTCAGGGAGTTCGTAGTGGATTTCAGTGCGAGTGGACAGTCGGTGGCGGCCATCAATGAAAAACTTCTGGATTATGGGATTTTTGGAGGGAAGTCCTTGACTCTGGACTTCGATAGCCTCGGGGAATCTGCTCTGGTGTGCGTGACTGAGAAGACCAGAAAATCGGATATTGATACCCTGGTCTCGGCCCTTGAGGATATCCTGTTGGGAGGTGAAGCGTCGTGAAGGCATCAGAACCAAGAGAGTACCATGGAGTGAAATGGCATGAACCGATTATTTTCGAGCTCAGCTGCCCGGGGGAAAGAGGCATCATTCTTCCCGAGGTGGAGCAGGAGATTGCCGATGTCGTGGGGGATATTGACCAGCTTCTGCCCAGGCGGCTCAAGCGCAGGCAAAGTCCCAGCCTCCCGGAGGTTTCTGAACCCAGAGTCCTCAAGCACTATCTGCGTTTGTCCCAGGAGACCATGGGAAACGATACAAACAACAGTATAGGTCTGGGTACCTGTACTATGAAATACAATCCAAAGATTCATGAACAACTGGTGAGGAATCCCAAGCTTGCCGAACTGCATCCCTATCAGGATGAAAGGACGATACAGGGCATTCTCAAGATTATCCATGAATTGAACCGCTTTCTGACGGGAATTTCCGGAATGGACCATTATTCCTTTCAGCCTTCAGGGGGAACCCAGGCAATCTATGCCAACGCTTCGGTAATCAGAGCATACCACGAACACCAGGGTGAGGGAGAGACCAGGGATGAGGTGATTACGACGATATTCTCCCATCCAGGCAATGCAGGGGCCCCCAGTACAGCCGGCTATAAGGTGCTGACCCTGATGCCGGATGAAAAGGGATTCCCGGACCTCGAGATGCTAAAATCCATGGTCAGTGAAAGAACCGCAGCCCTCTTTATCACCAATCCGGAAGATACAGGGATTTTCAGTCCAAATATCAAGGACTATGTTGATGAAGTTCATAGAGTGGGGGGACTGTGTGTCTATGATCAGGCTAATGCCAACGGCCTTCTGGGCATTACCCGGGCCAGGGAAGCGGGCTTTGACTTGTCCCATTTCAATCTTCACAAAACCTTCGCTTCGCCCCATGGCAGCATGGGACCGGGTTGTGGCGCCCAGGGAGTAGTTGAGAAGCTCAAACCATTTCTACCCGGGCCCTTGGTGGATTTTGACGGCGAGAAATACTTTCACAATGGGAATAAACCTCTCAGCATCGGTAAGGTGAGGAAGTTTTACGGCAATGTTCCCGTAATCCTTCGCAGCTATGCTTATATCATGACCATGGGTGAAGAGGGTCTCAGGGATGTTTCGGAGATTTCTATTCTGAACAACAACTACATGCTCAAGGGCATGAGGGAAATTCCTGGATGCACAGTGCCCTACAGCGAGGGAGATCACAAACTTGAACAGGTAAGATACAGTTGGGAGGACCTGTTCAAGGAGACAGGCGTGGGTACGGAGGCTATCAACCGCAGAACGGTGGATTACGGGATGCAGAATTACTTTGAAAGCCACCATCCCTGGATTGTTCCGGAGCCCTTTACGCCGGAGCCGGCTGAAACCTACTCCAAGGAGGATATCGATGAGTATGTGGCCGTCCTCAGAACCATCGCCGAGGAAGCCAGAATCAATCCGGATCTAGTCAACAATGCCCCCCACCGCGTCGCCATCGCCAAGATCACGGACACAAGCCCGATGACGGATGTGGATAAATTCGCAGTAACCTGGAGGGCTTTCAAAAGGAAACAGGCTGTTCCTCAGTAGTCATGACCGATTGAAAGGGCAGTCAGGGGAGGTGAGGAATCAAAAAGAATTCTTGAACCGTCGGCAGTTACATAAATTATTCAGGAGGTGTTATTGTGTCATTAGTGAAACCCGATGATATATGGGTACTTTGGACAGTGTTGATCGGATGGGCGGCAATCAGTATCTATCTGGAACAGAATTACAAATGGGCGGCAACGGCATCAGGCGCGGTAGTGGCCTTGATCGGTGCCATGGTTTTATCGAATTTCAAAGTCATTCCCTTGGACTCACCGGTATATGACAGCGTCTGGTCTTACGTGGTTCCCCTGGCGGTCCCGCTCCTGCTTTTCCATGCGGACGTCAAGAAAATCTGGAAGGAAAGCGGCCGAAGCTTCGGCGCCTTTCACTTGGCGGCTCTGGGAACCGCATTGGGTGTCGCCATTGCCACCATGTTTCTGGGGAACCAAGTGCCCCAACCCGGGGCCTTGGCCGGCATGTTCACCGGCACCTACGTCGGCGGCAGTGTGAACTTCATCGCCATGGCTGACGCCTTCAAGGTGGAGGGTGGTCTGGTGAGTGCCGCCATTGTGGCGGACAATCTTCTCATGGCAATTTTCTTCTTCGCCCTCATGCTGATTCCCACCCTGGCAATTTTTAAGAAAATATTCAAACATCCCATTGAAGACGAGGTCATGGCCGGTCTGAATCCCGATGAAAACAAGGCGGCCGCCTACTGGGGACGAAAGGAAATTTCACTGTTGGACATCGCTTCGGCCCTGGCTATTGCCATTACCATCGTCACCCTTTCCGGCAAAGTGGCAGACTTGGTCAACGGTTCCGGTCTCCCCGGCATCATTACGATGTTTTTGGGACAAAAGTACTTGCTGATCACCACCTTCACCGTGATTCTGGCTTCGATGTTCCCGGATTTCTTTGCCAATATCAAAGGGTCGCAGGAACTGGGAACCTTATTCATCTACATTTTCTTCGTGGTCATCGGGGTACCGGCTTCCATTACCATGATTATTCAGAAGAGTCCGCTTCTTCTGGTTTATGCTTTCATCGTGGCCTTCGTAAGCCTCGCAACCACATTGATTCTAGGCAAGGTCTTCAAGTTCAATCTTGAAGAGCTCCTGGTGGCCTCCAATGCCGCCCTGGGCGGACCCACCACGGCGGCGGCCATGGCCATTGCCAAGGGGTGGAATGCCCTGGTACTGCCAGCCATGCTCATCGGTGTCTGGGGGTATGTCATTGGCAATTACCTGGGAATTTTCATGGGGAATACCCTTGGAGGAATTTTCGGTTTCTAATCCATTCAAGAGGAGGATCGCCCAGGGCGATTCTCCTCATAACTAATCAGTACAAAGGGGTGTCATGGTTTGATCGATCGCATCAGAAATAAATCACTGCGTCAAAAAATTATAACCGCCCAGGCGGCTGCGGCAATGATTCAGGATGGTATGAAAGTCGCTACAAGCGGATTCACACCTTCGGGTTATCCCAAGGCGGTACCCATGGCCCTGGTGGAACGGGTCAGAAGAACCGGCGAAAGTCTGAAAATCGACATTTTTACAGGGGCTTCCACAGGGGACGAACTGGACGAATTGCTGGCTGTCCATGGTTTGATCGCCAGACGTTTTCCCTATCAGACTTCCAATGCCTTGAGAAAGGGGATCAATGCCGGGGAGGTCATGTATGCGGACATGCACCTGAGCCACGCACCACAGTTTGTGGACTACGGCTTCTGGGGTGAAATCGATCTGGCCGTCATTGAGGCGGCAGCCATTACCGAAGAGGGCCATCTGGTGCCCACCACCTCGGTGGGCATCTCGCCCACCTTTGTCAAGCATGCCAGAAAGGTTATTGTTGAAATAAATCTTTCACAACCCTTGGAGATGGAGGGAATCCATGATATTTTTATTCCAGAGAACCCCCCCATGAGGCGGCCGATTCAGATATTGAGGGTCTTTGACCGTATCGGCAGACCCTATATTGAGATTGCACCCGAGAAAATAGCCGGCATCGTCATCACCGATATCCCCGATGGGGTGAAAGATTTTGCCCCTGTTAAGGAAACCCACCGCCGGATTGCCAGAAACCTGATCGACTTCTTTGAAAAGGAGGTCAGTCAGGGGCGGATGGGCAAGTCGCTGGGGCCCCTGCAGTCGGGGGTCGGATCCGTTGCCAATGCGGTACTCAGCGGACTTCTGGATTCTGATTTTGAAAATTTGGTGATGTACACCGAGGTAATCCAGGATGCAGTGCTGGATCTCATCGATTCTGGAAAAGTCACTTTTGCCTCGGGTTGTTCCCTGACTCCTTCACCAAAAGGCGTTAAAAGGCTTTATCGGGATTTTTCCAGATACAAGGAAAAAATTCTCCTCAGGCCTCAGGAAATCTCCAACCATCCCGAAGTTATCCGGCGGCTTGGGGTGATTTCTATGAATACCGCCATAGAGGTTGACATCTTCGGCAACGTCAATTCCACCCATCAGATGGGGAGCCACATAATGAACGGTATTGGGGGGTCGGGGGATTTTACCCGCAACAGCGCCTTGTCCATCTTCACCACGGAATCCATCGCCAAAAGCGGGAATATCTCCTGCGTGGTCCCCATGGTGTCCCACTGCGACCATACTGAGCACGATGTGGACATTATCGTGACCGAGCAGGGTCTGGCAGACCTCAGGGGACTTGCCCCGGTGGAAAGGGCCCGACGAATCATCGAAAACTGTGCCCATCCGGATTACAGGCAGAAACTGTGGGATTATTTGGACAAGGGCCTCAAGGAAGGCGGCGGACATACCCCGATTCATCTTGAGCAAGCTCTTTCCTGGCATCAGCGGTTTATCCGGGAAGGTCACATGTGATTTTTTTCCGAGGAGGCACAGCATGAAAAAAGATCTTGTTTTTATCAGTGGTTATGCAAAGCTTCCCGGCGGAATTTCCGCCGCGGATATCTATACCAGCGTGGGTATCGGCGTGCTGGTTTCAAGATCGACTGGCGAGATTCTGGAAGCCGACTGTACCCTGGTGACGGATGTCGGAAGGAAGTTTATCAAATCCATTCTTGTCGGGAAAAATCTCAGGGATTTCGTGGCTATTGAAGAGGATATCAATGACAACTATTTCGGTCCTGCTCGGAAGGCCCTGGTATCCGCCACGAAAAAATGCCATGAAAAATATATTTCAATCATTGAGGGTCTGGAGACAAGGGACTATTGATGGTGGAGAAGAGGGGGTCATGTGTTGATTTTCGACATTCACAGTGATATTTTTACCGATGTCAATCATCGCCGTCTCCGGGGTGAATCCAGGGTGTTCAATCAATATCACCAGGACAGGCTGTCCCGGGGGGGAATCAATGGCGGAATTTTCGTCTTGTGGGTGGATCCGCCCTACGACCGGGATCCAGTCAGAAGACTTGAAGAAATTCTACTCAATACGGAAAAGGAGATTCTTGAATTCCAGGATACAGCCCATATTGTAAAGCACTTTGATGACATCCAGTGGGCCCTGGACAATCACGTTATGCCCATCATTCTCGGACTCGAGGGCATGAGCGGTCTCGGCACGGATATTCAAGGAATCTATCGCTTCTATGATTTGGGTCTGCGTCATGCCTCCCTGACTTGGAACGAGGCCAACGCCTTCGCCACAGGGGTCGGCAGCAATGAGAAAAGAGGACTCACCCCTTTGGGGCAGGAAATGATCCATCAGATGGAAACCCTGGGAATTCTTCTCGATGTGAGTCATCTGAATGAAAAGAGTTTCTGGGATGTAATCCGGGTGGCCCAGAAGCCTGTCATCGCCTCTCACTCCAATGCCAGGGCCTTGTGTGACGTTCCAAGGAACCTGACCGACGACCAGATCAGGGCCATTGCACAAAGCGGCGGTCTGGTAGGGGTCAATGCCTACCATGAATTCATTGACGGGAATCCAGAGTGGCGACATCTTGACCGATATGTGGACCATATCGAGCACATTATCAGTTTGGTTGGCATGGACCATGTGGCCCTGGGTTTTGATTTCATCGATTATCTCCAGGAGGAGACCAGGCAGAGCTTCAGTAGGACAAGGAATCGCAGTACCCAGGGGCTCGAGGATGCTTCAAAGGCCTATGATGTGATAGGAAAGCTTCAGGCAAGGGGCTATAGGGATACTGATATCCAGAAAATCACCCATTTAAATATTTTCAGAGTTCTTAAAAGTGTCATTTTATAGTTTAAAGCAATCCCCCTGAAGAACTGCTTCAGGGGGACTGCTTATTTTTTCTGTCCGTAGGTTTTAAATTTCTCCGCCATGAGGCTCATTTCGTCGTCTCCGAGAATCACCGGTTCGCCGATGGCCAGGGTCCGGGTGTAGATTTCAGCCACATACTCGATCTCCTCGGTGATGTTGAAGGCGTTGGCCAGGTCGGCGGCTCCCGCCAGAAGACCGTGATTGGCCAAGAGTACTGCTCTGCGGTCCTTCATGGCCTCGAAGGCGTTTTGGGCCAGCCCGGGGGTGCCGAAGGTGGCGTAGTCGGCACAGCGGACGTTTTTCCCCGCCACGGCGACCATGTAGTGAACGGCGGGCAGATCCCACCTCAGGCAGCTCAGGGTGGTGGCGTACATGGTGTGGGTGTGGATGATGGCCCTGATGTCATCCCGTTTCTGGTAAAAGATGCGGTGCAGGTCCACTTCGCTCGAGGGCGTGCGGTGTCCCTCGACAATCCTGCCCTCGAGGTCCAGGACCACCACATCCTCCGGGGTGATTCTGACGTAGTCGATGCCGCTGGGGCTGATGGCGAAGTAACCGGATTCAGGGTCATAGACACTCAGATTGCCCCCGGTGCCCTTGGTGAGTCCGGTTTCAATGAGCTTGATTCCGTATTCGACGATGGCTTCTCGTTGCGCCTGCATTAACATGAAGATTCCTCCTCGGGAAATTGACAGATCAATCTGTCTGTGAACTCTATTATATCAGTTTTTTAATGGAGGATGGCCGGGAGGAGCCATAATTAAATATTTAACGAAAAAAATCCCGTTGTGATAGAATTAAACTGAACGGACAGTCGTCTAACTTGCAAGGGACAAAAAAACAGACAGGGTGATGAAGATGAAAAAGAAATGGATTGGATGGTTGCTGGCAGTGCTTGCAGTGGGAGTGCTTGGAGGGGTCCTGTTTCTGGGAGAGGAGCCTGATGATAAGCCCCTGCCTCCCGTAAAGACGGCTTCAGGTTATGAACTTGAAGCCACCTTTGAAGACCGGGGGGGCATTGATACGGGTACGGCTTTTTCCTTGAAGCATCCTGAAGATGTGGATGTTTCACGCCTCGAGGAGATGATTCTTTTCACCCCGGAGATTGACTTTGAGATTGAAAGGGTTTCGACAAGTGAGGCATTGATCAGGCCGGCGGCCCTGCTTCTCGAGGATCAGATTTATCAGGTGCGTCTCAAGGATGATTCCAGTCATTCCTGGGCTTTTCAAACGAAAAAGAAGCTGAAAGTCCTTGCCACGATTCCGGGGGAGGGGGGACAGTATGTCTCCACGGATTCCGGAGTGGAAATTCAGTTCAACTTCAAGGACCTTGAGAATTTTGAGGAGTCCCTTGAGATTGAACCAGAGGTGGCGGGCAGCTTCTCAAGCAACGGCTACAGCCAGATTTTCATCCCTGAGGAGCTTCAACCAAGGACCACCTACCGGGTGAGCCTTGATTCTAATCTCAAGGTTTCAGGCAGCGACATCACCCTCGGTGACGACTACAGCTTCACCTTCACCACCGCTGCCGGAGAGGGGGATTTCGGTCTCGCCCTCAAGGACGTTTTTTTCAATTACACCACCTCCCAGAATCATTTTGTGCCGGCCTACATGACTGACGGCGCCATGGAGGAGACCTATGACCTGGAGGTTTACCGCTTCAGGGACCACGGGGATTTTCTAAGGGACCTGATCGCCTTCGACGGTGGCGCCTCCCTGAGCCGGCTGTATGAAGAAATCCCCTCTGGGCTCAGTCCGGTGTACCAGGTCGAAACCCGGCCGGAAAGGGTGGATCTCAATTATGACCGGTTCAGTGTTTTTGAAATGCCCGAGACCCTGGAAGAGGGACACTATCTTGTGAAAATCGCCCTGGGAGACCGCCAGTGGTACAGCTTCATACAAATTAGCGATCTGCTGGTTTATGCGGCCAGCTTTGAAGAGAACAACCTTTTTTGGGTGGCAGACGCTGCAGGGCAGGAACCGGTTGCGGAGGCTAAGGTTGAAATAGTCGGCGGGTCCCGGGGGAAGACGGATGAAGAGGGGATTTCAATCCTTCCAGGGACAGGGTCTTCTGAAGAGGAGACCATACTCTACGGGACAGTGACCCGGGGAGAGGCCAGTCCCTTTGTCATCAGGAATTACAAGGATGCAAGAGAGCGGTATTATTTCGGCGATGAAAATGCCGGGCTTGAGGCCACGGATCACTTCAAATATCTCTATACCGACCGGAGCACCTATCTCCCCACTGACGAAGTATCGATTTTCGGCTATCTCAAGCCCAGAGAGGGCCCCCAGGGGACTTACAGTATCCGGCTGGTGTCAACGGACTATGGGACAAAAGTCCTTGATGAGGCGGCCCTCCCCCTGACCATCCACGGGACTTTCACCCATGGCTTTGCCTTTGAAGACTTGAGTCCCGGCACCTACCGCCTGGAGGTGTTAAAGGGTGAACAGGTGATTCTGAGCCACGGAATCTCTGTCAACCCCTATACCAAGCCCCTGTATCGGCTGGCGGGAGAATTCACGAAGGATTATTTCAAGCGGGGCGAGCCGGTGGCGTTTCGCTTTGAGGCTCAGTTTTTTGACGGGACTCCGGCGAAATCCATGACCTTCAATTACAGCTCCTACGCCGACACCAATCACACCGGAGAGATTCAGACCGACGACAACGGCTCAGGGACCATTGGTTTCACACCGGAATACACCACGGAAAACTGGCGGCCCCAGGCCATTGCCTTCGACCTTTACAACTCAGGGGCCGAGGACAGGCGGATCTCACTTCATGACTCCTACACCTTTTTTCCCAAGGACACCATGATTCAACTTTTTCAAGAGGAGTCACGGGGAGTGAGGATTGAAGTCAATGAGCTGCTGGCTGAAAACTATCACAAGGGGTCGGAATTCACCCTTGATGCACTCAAGGGGGAGGCCCTGGACACCCCCCTGGAAATTGAAGTGACAGAGCATTATTTTGAAAAGGTGGAAAAGGGAAGCACCTATGATTATATCAACAAGGTGAACCGGCCACGCTTTGAATACCACAAGCGGGAGCGGGTGGTGGAGACCCTTCAAGTGGAGACCTCTGAGGGTGTCTATTTCTATGAGACCCCTTATCTTGAGGAATCGAAGAGCAGCTACGAAATCAAGGTCACTCTGGAGGAGGAAGAGGGCCCCCTTGTGGAAACCGCCTATCTCCACGACGGGGGAGGCCATTACTGGAAAAATCCTGATTATCACTACTATATTCTGGAAGTCGAGGATTCAGACCAGGGATTCAGCCTTGGCCAGACCCTGGATTACCGGCTGACAGACCAGGGTGAGGCCCTGGAATTCAGTGATGAGAAATTTCTACTAATGACATTGAAGGAAGGTCTTGTGACTTATTCAATCCTGGAGGAGCCCCAGGGCAGCATGACCTTTGATCAATCCCATATTCCCAATATTCATCTCAAAGGGGTCCTGCTCAAGGACGGGATGATGACCAGGACACCCGATGCCGCCCTGGTGAAATTCAATCCCTCTGAACGAGAGGCGCAGATTACGGTAATCCCCGGGCAGGAAAGCTATCCTCCGGGCGGGGTTGTGGAGCTGAGGGTTCTGACAAGGGGAAGTGACGGCAACCCCCTTGCCGCCGATGTCAATCTTTCCGTAGTGGATGAGGCCTATTTCGAGCTCTTCCATCAGGAGGTTGATTTTCTCAAAGAACTCTACCTTCCGGTTATGGGCACCGGGATACTCAGGGAATTCGTTTCAACCGATCTCAGTGGAGCCAACTTCGATTTCTTCGGCATGGCCGAGGGAGGGGGTCCCGAGGGGGCTGAAGCCTTCAGAAAGGATTTCAAGGATACGGCGCTTTTCATGACCCTCACCACAGATGAAGAGGGAGAGGGGTTTGTGCGCTTCACTCTGCCGGACAATCTCACTTCCTGGCGGGTAACCTACCAGGCAGTCAATGGGAACCTGGAGGCTTCCTCCGGAAAACTCAACCTGTCGGTCTCCCTGCCCTTTTATGTGGTTCCCCTGATCAGCGAGGTCTATCTGACGGGGGATGAGCCCTCCATCAGTCTCAGGGCCTTCGGTGAAGCGGTGGACGGGGGGAGTCCCGTGGACTACACTGTCACCCTGGGGACTAAAACCCTTGAGGCCCGGGGGCTTGCAAAGGATTACACCCAGATTCCCCTGGGGTCTCTTGAGAAGGGGGTCTATCCCTTGAAGATTTCAGCCCGGCAGGGGGAGTACAGGGACGGGGTGGAAAAAACCATAGAGGTAAAGGACTCTGTGGTGACCTTCAACCACACCAAGACCTACGACCTCGACAAAGAGACCGTTTTTACCGGGATTCAGTCTGTGGGCCGGATCACATTCAGAAATCAAAATGAGTCTCCTTTTATCGAGATCCTCATGGATATCAGCCGTGGCTATGGCCAGAGGGTGGATCAAAGACTCTCATCCCTGGCGGCGATGCGGCTCATCAGGGAACACCTGGATGAGGACTTGAAAATCGAGGAGGGGGAATTCAAAGCCTATCAGGATCCTTCGGGGGGCATCAGGTTGCTGCCCTATTCCGGGACGGATCCCCTGCTCAGCGCCAGAATCGCTCTCATGGGGGCTGAAGACTTTGACCAGGAACTGCTGAAACATTACTTCTACAGTCTGCTGTATAGTCCAGAGGGATCAAGGCTTGAGGTGGTGTCAGCCCTGACAGGGCTGGGGGCACTCAGGGAGCCGGTACTGATAGAAATCCAGTCCCTTCTCGAGGAAGACCTCACCCTCAAGGAGGAACTGCTCTTGTCCCTGGCTCTGGCAACCCTCGGGGACAGAGGGAGTGCGGTAAAAATCTACGAAAACCTTGAAACAGCGGCTTCTGATGATCTGGAGGAAGGAGAAGCCTTTGTGGTGAAGGGGCTTTTAATGAACCTGGCGCTTGCGGCGGGGGACGAGGTCTACGGGGACAGTCTTTTTGAAGCCGTCTACCAAGAGCCCTCCGACTTTGAGCTGGTCCATCTTGAACGAATCAGCTACCTGGAACAAAGGGATTTCATGAATTCTTCGGAGGTTGAGGATCTCAGGGGAAGGGTGACCCTGAGCCTCGGGGACACAGAAGAGACGTTGGCGTTTTTCGGTTATGAAAGCAGGAGTCTCAGTGTCACCCCCGGGGAGTTGGCAGCCCTGGAGTTCACTGAAATCGAGGGTGCCGTGTCGGCCGAGGTCTATGCCCTGGTCGGCGCGGAGGCTCTCGGGGAGCAAGCTGCCAGGGACTTCACCCTGACCCGGGACTACGAGGTGTCGGGAATCCCGGCAACCACCTTCGAGGTGGGGGATGTCGTCAAGGTCACCTTGACACCGGAATTCACAGGTCCCAAAGGGCATCTCTACGAGATCACCGACTTTATCCCCGCAGGCTTTCGGCTGAAGCGGCTGGGCTCCAACGCAGGCTGGTACGAGGAGGAGGGCCAGAAGATGATTTTCCACTACTGGCACCAGGATAAGGTGGAACCCATCATTTACTATCTTCAGGCGGTTCTGCCGGGGAGTTACACCGCCGATCACGGGGTCATGGTCAGGACCTCTAAACCCGGGGTGTCCGCCACTCCCCAGGAGAAGCTGGTCATCCAATGAAAGGCCTGGGACTGCTTGTTCTGATGATTCTTTTAACGGGCCTGTCCGGCTGCAGTCCAGAGCCGGCTGAGGCGGCGGCTCCAGGGAATCCGACCAACCAGACCCGTTTTTATCAACCCGCCCTCTTTGTGAAGACCCTTTCCGGGGAGGAAGAGACCCTGGAGGGGGTCAAGGGTATCATCGTTCCCCACCACCTCACGGCTTCAGCAATGATCCACAGGACCTTCAATCTTATAAGAAATGAGCCCTACGAAACCGTCATTATCCTGGGGCCGGACCATTACCGGGAGAATCACAAGCAGATTGCCACGGGCAAAAGGGATTGGGAGACTGATTTCGGGCGTCTGGCGGTGTCGCCCCTGGGTGAGGTTCTGGCACAGAGGATGCCCCTGGTGCGGCTAGCGGATGACGACCTGGAGAAGGAGCATTCCGTAGGGGCTCTGATTCCCTATGTGGCGTATTATTTTCCCCAGGCCAACGTCCTGCCCGTGACCTTCAGCACGTCACTGTCCCTGGAGGATACACTGGATTTTGCCGAGGATCTCCTTGAGTTGACAGCCGATGGTCAGGGACTTTTGGTGGCTTCGGTGGATTTCAGCCACGGTCTTTCCTATGAGGCGGCCAGGGCAATGGACCTGAAAACCCGGAAAATGATTGACCGGATGGAGTATAAAAGGTTAAACTATCTGGGGAATGATTCCCTGGATTCCCCTGAAACTCTGATGGTTTTTTTGTGGATCATGGAGAATCTCGGAGCCGGGGGAAGACTGCTGGAGGCGTCCAATTCCTCGGAGGTACTTGGCATCCGGGGGGAATCCACCACGGGATACATGACCTATCTCTTTCAATCCCAGTGAGCCATGAGGAGGAAACACAGTGAAACTAGCGATTTTTGACTTTGACGGGACCCTGTTCCTGGATCAGACGGTTCCCTTTATCCTGGAGAAATTCACGGAACTGGGGTACCCGAAGCACCGGCAGACCCGGGTGAAAAGAGCCCTGCTTTTTCTTTTTTTCCAGTACAAGGTGCTCAAAAAATATGACCGGGAGAGCTTTCGGGCCATTGCCTCAAAGAAAGTCCTGAAACTCTTTGAGGGCTTCAGCAAAGATGAAGTGACAGAGTTTTTTGAGGCCTTGAAAATAGAGGTCATGCCCCTCATTGACCAGGAGGTGCTCATGGCGCTGAGACAAAAGCGGCAGGAGGGCTTCGAGACAGTCCTTCTTTCAGGCTGTTATGATGTGATGCTTGCCCCGCTGAAGGAAGCCCTGGGGGTGGACCGGATTATTTCCACGAAATTCACCCTGGGAGAACTGGTTACCGTCAGCGGCAGAGAAAAGGTGAAGGCACTGTGGGAAAACTACAATCCTGATGAGATTGACCTTGAGGCCTCCTATGCCTATGGTGACAGTATCTACGATGAATTTGTCCTGGACCTGGTGGGGCATCCGGTGATGGTCAATCCCGAAGAGGACGGACGGGTCTTTGCCGGGGAAAAGGGCTATGAAGTCTGGCAGACCCGGAAAAATTCCGTATAGTAAACTGATAGTTCACAACCTCTAAGGGTAATAATCAGCCAGTGGAGGTTTTTTTTATGGAAAAATTTGATTGTGAAAAAGCCCTGATCCGTCGGCAAAGGGATGCCATGGACCAGTGTTATAGAAACAGTGGGCTCTTCATCCTGGGCGTTGCCCGAAAAGTGCTGGGTCGTCATGTCACCCGTGAGGATGAAGCCTACGGGGTGGCCTCAATGGCTTTTTTTGAAGCCATGAAGGGATATGACTCCGACAAGGGTCCTTTTTTTGCCTTTGCAAAGACTGTGATCACCCGCAGACTCATTGATGATTTGAGAAAAGAAGAAAAGCACCGAAGGACTGTGCCGGTAGACCCCCTGGTTTTTGGAGGCGAGTTCGACGAGGAGGAGGGTGCCCTCAGTATCGGCATTGAAATCAGGAAAAACCTTGTGAGTGAGGTGGATGAGGCTTTGAAGGATGAAATTGAGAACCTCAAGGAGATTATCGCCCCCTACGGGTTCACCTTCATGGATCTGATTCAGGCTTCCCCCAAGGCGCGAAAGACAAAAGCAGCCTGTGACAAAGCCATTACTTATCTGATCAAGACCCCTCTGCTCAGGGGGGAACTGCAAAGCAAAAAAACCCTGCCGCTGAAAATAATCGAAAAAAATGCCCAGGTACCCCAAAAAATACTCCAACGTCACCGAAAGTATATAATAACAGCCGTTGAAATCCTATCCGGTGATTTCCCGAATCTGGCGGAATACCTGGAGTCCATCACAAAAAAGGAGGGCAGTTTCAAATGAAAGGTGTTATTCTTGAAACCCGAAAGAACCAAGCTGCAGTGCTCCTGGATGACGGAAGGATTATCGGCGTGAAAAACCATAATTATTCTATAGGACAGGTGATTGAAATGAATAGGAATAAGAGTAAAAGCCCGTGGTTCAAAACAGCTGTCGCTGTTGCTGCAATTTTCGTCCTGGCAATTTCCTTTGGGATTTATTCCTACTTTACCCCCTACTACTATGTCAGCGTGGATGTGAACCCCTCTTTTGAGTATTCGGTGAACCGATACGAGAAGGTTCTCAGCGTGACAGCCGTCAATGATGACGGGGCGGCTTTTATGGAGGACTTCCCCCTGGAAAGCTTCAGAAATCAAGACATTCAGGAAGTGCTCAGACTCACTATTGAGGCCCTTGAAGACAAGGGGTTCTATTCCTTGCAAGAGGCCAACATGGTCATCGCAGTAGCCTCTAGAAACAAGGACAAGAGCGATGAAATGGTTCAAAAACTCATCGATGACGAAGATGACTTTGAAGGCCCGCCGATACAGGCGGAGGCCGTGGGATACGAGCGGGTTCAGGAAGCAAGGGAACACAGTGCAACGCCCGGAAAACTCAATCTCGTCATGAAGCTGATTGATGAAAGTGACGATCTGGATGAAGAGGATATTGATACCTATCTCACATGGTCGGTAAAGGATCTCATGGCCCAGATTCATGCATTAAAAGCTGCCGACGATGCTGATGACGCCGACGATGATGATGCAGATGATGACGACGACGCCGACGATGCTGATGATGCAGATGATGACGACGACGCCGACGATGCTGATGATGATGCAGATGATGACGACGACGCTGACGATGATGATGATGACGACGCTGACGATGATGATGACGACGACGCCGCTGACGATGATGATGACGACGCTGACGATGATGATGACGACGACGCTGACGATGATGATGACGA
>LQBE01000018.1:95294-109204 GCA_002029975.1 delta proteobacterium ML8_F1
CGATGATGACGACGCCGACGATGACGATGACGATGATGATGACGATGACGCTGATGATGACGATGATGACGCTGATGATGACGAGGAATAGAAACAGTTGATAAAAAAGGTGCCCTCAGGGTGAAGGCGCCAGAACAGGAAAAAAGGTCCATCACTGGGTGAATGGACCTTTTTGAATGATTTAAGACAATTCTCAAGAGATTAAGTCTCTATGAAAGGGTTCGCTCCGGGGTCAGTCTTTGGTGATATCCGGCTTGATATCGAGGACCGGGGTCCCGTCGAGCATGTCGACGTTCCGAAATTCCAGGACAGGACCCTGGATTTTGGTCACCACGACGTGGGACAAACCGATGCCGTTGGGTCTTTTGGGAGACCGGGTGGAGAAGACCCCCCGCATTTCACCACTTCTGTGGAAGGGGAAGGTCAGTTCATAAGCTTCGGCTTCATGAAAATAAAAGAGAACCACAATCTTGTCTCCGGGACTGAGGCCCAGGAGTCCGGGGGCGTAGGCTTCATCAAGATGAATGCTGGCGATGGGGTTTTCGTCATGGAAGCCCTGGCGGGGAATGTCTTTTTTCTGTCGATATTGGGAATGGACGGTGCCGATGGATTGCATGGTAATCTGCATAATGACCTCCTCTAGGTGTGCCCGGTATGGAATCTACCCTTTTGTGGCGGTCATTATTCATATTTGAAGAATTTTTGGGTATAAAGCCACACAAGCCAAACGCTTGTACATACGTACACCTTCAGGAGGTTCTTTTATGAATGAAACCATGAGACTTTTGCTGGACCACCGCTCTATCAGAAAATACACGGATGAAATCATCCCGCCGGAAATGATTGAGACGATTCTCAAGGCGGCCCAGATGGCCCCGACATCGAGCAATTACCAGTCCTATTCCATTCTGGAAGTGAAGGATCCTGAAAAGAGAAAAATCCTCAGAGACATTTCCGGGGACCAGGAATGGGTGGAGAAGGCCCCCTTGGTGCTGCTCTTCATGGCGGACCTCAGCCGGGGCAGGGACTATTTTGAAGCCATAGACACTGAAATTCTGGGGAATACGGAATCCTTCACCGTGGCGGTGGTGGATGCCGCCCTGGCCATGGAAAAGGCCCTTATCGCCGCTCAGAGTCTGGGACTTGGCGGGGTCATCGTGGGGGGAATCCGCAATGATGTGGCCCGGGTGGCGGCTCTTTTCGACATGCCATCCCTGGTTTTCCCCATGGCCCTCCTTTGTCTGGGTTACCCTGCGGAGGACCCTGGGACCAAACCCCGCCTGCCCCTTTCAGAGGTGCTCCATGTGGACCGGTATGATGTGAGGGACCGCCAACGCTATATCGAGGCCTACAACGAAGAAATGGAGGCCTATTATTTCGAGAGGACCCAGGGTGCCAAAAGAAGGACCTGGACCCGGCACAGCGGAAAATCCCTTATGGCCAAGGACCGGGATGCCGTGGGCTATTTCCTCAGGCGCCATGGTTTTTTGAAGAAATAGAGGGGTTCTCCTTTGATTTTGCTTCGATAGAAGCATATAATGAACACAAGAAAACAAAAAGGAGTATCCGATGCAGACTGTATTGTTTGACCTGGACGGCACCCTGCTGGCTGCCGATCAGGAGACATTTTTAAAAGCCTATTTTGAAATCATGGCCGAAAGCGCCGTCAAACACCAGATTGACCCAAAGCCCTTGATTGAGACCATCTGGACCGGCACCAGGGCCATGGTGGCCAATGACGGAAACAGGACCAATGAAGTGGTTTTCTGGGAACTGTTCAACAGGCACTATCCGGGGGATTCAGATAAGGCCCGGGACATGCTGGATGAATTCTACATCAAGGACTTCCCCAGGGTTGGAAAAACCGCCACGCCTCATCCTCTGGCCTTGAAGTGTGTGGCCCTGCTTAAGGAAAAGGGGTATCAGGTGGCCTTGGCCACCAATCCGCTTTTTCCCCGGATAGCCACGGAATACCGCATTCGCTGGGCGGGGCTCAGTCCCCGGCACTTCGCCCACATCACCACCTATGAAAACAGTTCTTATTCCAAGCCCAATCTCGCCTACTACCGCGAGCTGCTGGCGTCCCTGGGCAGTGAACCCGCCACCGCCCTTATGGTGGGAAATGATGTGGCAGAGGACATGGTAGTGGAGTCCATGGGCATGAAGACTTTCCTGCTGACAGACCATCTGATTAATCCCGGGGCGGTTGACATTGGAAGATTTCCAAGGGGAGGGTTTGAGGAACTGTATCAGATGATTGAGGGCTTGCCCTTTCTTGAATGAGGAGGAATCATTATGAAAAAGGAATTGGATCGTTTTTCTCTGAGAGATTTTACTCCCATTGACCTGGGCTGGGTCGTGGACCGCCACGTGATGCTTTACCGGGACGAGTACGGTTTTGACGACACCTTTCGCCAGTATGTCCACGGTCCGGTGATGACCTTCTACGAGAATTTCAAAAAAGGGGAGGAGAATCTCTGGATTGCAGAGGATGAAGGGGTTCGGGTGGGAATGATTGCCATTGTCAAGTCCGATGACCGGACGGCCCAGCTCCGCTGGTTTTTGATTGAACCGGAAGCCAGGGGGAAGGGTCTGGGGAATCTGATGATGCAGACCGCCATTGATTTCACCAGGGAGAGGGGATACCGCAAGCTCTTCCTGTGGACAGTGGCCCACCTGGATACTGCCAGGTATCTTTACGAGAAGTACGGCTTTTATATCACTGAGACGGCGGAACATGAGATCTGGGGAAATCATCTGAAGGAAGAACGCTGGGATCTTAATTTTTAGTACGTTTTCAGGCCTGTAGATATTGGGAAGTATTTACAGGCTTTTGAGTTTTTTGCATTTTATCATTGCAAAATTGGGTATGTTATTCAAAAGACCGAAATAATCCAGTGGGGTGAGGCTTTGGACAGACCGAGTGAGTTCAACCAGTATCTGTTTCATGAAGGGAAGCACTTCGAGGCGTATGATTTCATGGGGGCGCAGGTCAGCGGCGGGGGAACCACCTTCACAGTCTGGGCGCCCAACGCCAAATATGTCAGTCTGGTTGGAAATTTCAACCAGTGGGATTCCGGCCAGACCCCCCTCAAACCGGTCAATGAGGTGGGACTCTGGTGGGTGTTTGTGCCGGGGCTTGGGGAGTATGAAGTCTACAAGTATTTTATCGTGGGCCCCGGGGACGAGGTTCACCACAAGGCGGATCCCTACGGTTTTTTTTCTGAAGTCAAGCCCCAGACTGCCTCAGTGACCTTTGACCTCAAGGGCTATGCCTGGAATGACCAGGATTGGATGCGGGCAAGAAAAATCTTTGATTTCACTCGAAGTCCCATTGCCGTCTACGAACTCAATGTGGCCTCCTGGCGCAGAAATCCCGATGGATCCTATTACTCCTACCGGCAGCTGGGGGATGAACTCATTCCCTATGTCAAAGAACTGGGCTACAC
The DNA here is from genome assembly GCA_002029975.1 of delta proteobacterium ML8_F1. Taxonomy (GTDB): domain Bacteria; phylum Bacillota; class Clostridia; order Peptostreptococcales; family Acidaminobacteraceae; genus ML8-F1. The sequence goes on from LQBE01000018.1 coordinate 98,744, forward strand.
CCATATTGAGCTGATGCCCCTCATGGAGCATCCCTTTGACGGCTCCTGGGGCTACCAGGTGACGGGATATTTTGCCATCACTTCAAGGTACGGCAATCCCAGAGACTTCATGGAATTTGTGGACCGCTGCCATCAGGCGGGCATCGGGGTCATTTTTGACTGGGTACCCTCCCACTACTGCAAGGATGCCCATGGCCTGGGACACTTTGATGGCGGCTGTGTCTATGAAAAGACTGATCCTGTCCTGAAGGAAAACCTGGACTGGGGAACCTTCAATTTTGATTATTCAAGGAACGAGGTCAAAAGTTTTCTGGTTTCAAGTGCCAATTTCTTCTTTGACAAGTTTCACGTCGACGGCTTTCGGGTCGATGCCGTCGCCTATATGATCTACAAAGGCATGTCCACCTCCCGCCACGATTTGTTCCACCATGAGGAGCTCAATACCGATGCCGTAGAATTTCTAAAGGAGCTTAACACGGAGGTTTTCAAAAGGCACCAGGGAATTCTCATGATTGCCGAGGAATCCAGTGCCTATCCCCTTGTGACAAAACCGGTTTCCGTGGGAGGCCTGGGTTTCAATCTCAAGTGGAACATGGGCTGGATGCATGACACCCTGGAGTATCTTGAAATGGATCCGGTGTTCAGAAAAAGCGCCCATCACCGGCTGACCTTCAGTATTGCCTATGCCTTCAGCGAGAATTTTCTCCTGCCCCTGAGCCACGATGAGGTGGTCCACGGAAAAAAATCCCTGCTGGATAAAATGGTGGGGGATTACAGCGAAAAATTCAAGGGGCTCAAGCTCCTGCTCTCCTACATGTATTTCCACCCCGGGAAGAAGCTCACCTTCATGGGGACGGAATTGGCCCAGTTCGTGGAGTGGAATGAGTGGGAGGCCCTGGACTGGCACCTGCTGCAGTATGACACCCACCGCGGTGTTTTTGAGTATCTCAAGGCTCTCAACCACTCTTATAGAAATCTGCCGGAGCTTCACAGCATTGACTTTGAATACGATGGCTTCAAATGGAACGATGTGGACAATTCCCAGGAGAGTGTCATCAGTTTTTCCAGATACGACCGGGAGGGGAACGCCCTTTTGGCGGTACTGAATTTCACGCCGATCCACAGAGAGCAGTACTGGATCAGGGTGCATGTGCCTCAGGACTATGAAATCATTCTGTCCTCGGAGGAAAAGTCCTATGGGGGGATGCTCGAAAGCATCGGCAGGGTGCACAGTTCCTTTGAGGCCTATGGTCAGCACTTTATTGCCATGGAACTGCCGGCACTGAGTGCAACGCTTCTAAAACCAAGGAAAGGGAGGTAGTCAAATGATTAACAAGGAAGTCATCGCCATGATTCTGGCAGGGGGTCAGGGTTCACGTCTGACCAAGCTGACCACCAACAATGCCAAGCCAGCGGTGCCCTACGGCGGGATGTACCGGATAATTGATTTCACCCTGAGCAACTGTTCCAATTCCGGAATCTACACCGTGGGGATTCTGACCCAGTACCAGCATCTTCTGTTGAATTCCCACGTGGGCATCGGTGAGCCCTGGGATCTCGACCGCAAGCAGGGTGGTGTCAAGCTGCTGCCCCCCTATATGAACAAGGAGGGGGTCAGGTGGTACTCGGGAACCGCCAATGCCGTTTATGAAAACATGACCTTTATGGACATGCACTCTCCCGAGTATGTGGTGATTCTCTCCGGAGACCACATCTACAAGATGGACTACAACAGGATGCTGGATTTTCACAAGGAAAAGGGAGCGGACGTGACCCTTTCCGTCATCGAGGTCCCCTGGGAGGAGACCCATCGGTTTGGCATCCTCAATACCCTGGAAGACGGGGAAATCTATGAGTTTGATGAAAAGCCCGCCAAAGCCAAGAACAACCTGGCGTCCATGGGAGTCTACATCTTCAATTACAAGGTTTTAAGGAAGTTTCTGAGAGAGGATGCCGCCGATGAAGATTCCGCCCACGACTTCGGCAGGAATATCATTCCCAAGATCATTGCAGCCGGACTCAGGGCCTATGCCTATCGTTTTGACGGCTACTGGAAGGATGTCGGGACGATTGAAAGCTACTGGGAGGCCAATCTGGACCTGATCAAGGAGCCTATCGGTCTCAATCTCTTTGACGATGCCTGGAAAATCTATTCAAAGAACTACAACGTGCCTCCCCAATACATCGGTCCCAGGGCCATTGTCGAGGATTCTCTCATCAACGAGGGCAGTGTGATTTTTGGAACCATCCGCAATTCCGTGGCCTTCACAGAGGTGACCATTGAGGAGGAGGCGGAGGTGGTCAACTCAGTGATTCTACCCAAGGCGCGAATCGGCAAGGGGGCCAGGGTCTACAATGCCATCGTCATGGAGAGCAGCATCATCGAAGCGGGAACTGTCGTCGGCGACCTTGGAGACAAGAACATTCTGCTGGTGGGAGATGAACACCATTTGGAACTGATTGAAGATTAAGTGAAGGAGGGCAATCAATATGGTAAATCGATTAATGGGCATCATCAATCTCAGCGAGCATGATGAAGATATGAAGGAACTCACCAACAGCCGACCCATCGCAGGCATCCCCTTCGCCGGGAGGTACCGGATTATTGACTTTCAGCTGTCCAACATGGTCAACAGCGGCATTGAATTGGTGAGTATTTTCACCCGATACAAGTTCCGGTCGCTGCAGGACCACCTGGGACCGGGAAAATCATGGAATCTTGACAGAAAAAGGGACGGCCTGTACATGTTCCATCCCATGATCAAATACAATGAGCCCATGGTGCGCTATGGGGACATGGAAAACTTCAAGAACAACCTCAACTTCCTCAAAAACGCCCGGCAGGAATATGTGGTGATTTCAAGAAGCTATATGGTGACCAATATCAATTACTGCAAAGCTCTGGATTTCCACATTGATTCCGGTGCCGATATGACCATCGTCTATAAGAAAATTTCGGGGGGTGCCCACAAAAAAGAATTCTACGACCTTGACATGCTCAACTGCGACGGACAGGGGAAGGTCCTCAGTGTCGGGAAAAACCGCGGCAAGGTGGATGATTTCAACCTGTCTCTCGAAATGTATCTCATGAAGAAGGACACCCTGGTGGACATCATTGTCGATGCCGTGGAGAAGGGGGACTCCGACTACATGCGGGAGGCTCTGATCAAGAGTGTTTCCAGACTCAGGGTCAACGGTTACGCCCATGAAGGGGAGACCTTCTGCATCAATAATATTCAAAGCTATTACAATGCTCAAATGGCCCTGCTCAATTATCAAATCTACTATGATTTGCTCAGTGCCAATGGTAAAATATATACGAAAATCAAAGACGAGCCCTCCACCAAGTATCTGAGTACTGCAAAGGTGAGCAATTCCATCATTGCCAACGGCTCGATCATTGAAGGCACTGTGGAAAATTCTGTTCTTTTTCGGCGGGTCCATATCAAGAAGGGCGCCATTGTCAGAGACAGTGCGATTTTTCAGGGGAGTGTCATTGAGGAGAGCGCCGTACTGCACAATGTGATCACGGACAAAAATGTGGTGATCACCAAGGGAAAGGTTCTAAAGGGAGACATTGAGGCTCCTTATGTGATCAAGAAAAATTCTGTCATTTAGGAGCTGTGCCATATGAAGATACTATTTGCAACTGCAGAAGCCGTCCCCTTTGCCAAAACCGGCGGACTTGGCGATGTCGCCTATGCCCTGCCCAAGGCCCTCAAAGCCCTGGGGCATGAGGTGGGGGTGATCATGCCCTATTACCGGGACATCCCCCAGGCCCTCAAGCAGGACATGGTCTTTACCCGGCATTTTGACATCGACCTGAGCTGGAGAAGCCAGTATGTCGGGATATTCACTCAAACCATTGAAGGGATTGACTTTTATTTCGTCGACAATGAATACTACTTCAAGCGGGATGGTTTCTACGGCTATTTCGATGACGGGGAGCGGTTTTCCTACTTCAGCAAGGCTGTGGTGGAGTGGGTCAAGGACCTTGGTGAAAAGCCTGAAATTATCCACTGCAATGACTGGCATACCGGTATGATTCCTCTTTTTGTGGACAGAGAGCGCCACGAGGGAGGCCGGCTGGAGGGGGTCAGGACCCTATTCACCATCCACAATCTCAAGTACCAGGGAATTTTTCCCCATCAGATGATGGGGGATATTCTGGGTCTGGAGGATGAGTATTTCACCTATGACCAGGTGGAATTTGAAGGCAATGTGAATTTCCTCAAGGCGGGGGTGGTGTTTGCGGACCATGTGACCACCGTAAGCCCCACCTATGCCGAGGAAATCAAAACCCCCTACTACGGCGAAGGGCTCGACCCCCTGATGCGTCACGTGGAGGATAAACTGACGGGGATTGTCAACGGCATTGATATCGGGCTTTTCAATCCGAGCCGGGACAGGCATCTTTTTGTCAATTACTCCTACAGGAGCCTTGAAAAGCGTCCGGAAAACAAGCGCTATCTTCAGCGTCTTCTGCATCTGAAGGAAGACAAGGACATTCCGCTTCTGGCCATGGTCACCCGGCTGGTGGACGCCAAGGGTCTTGACCTGCTCTTGCATATTTTTGATGAACTGATGCAAGAGGAGGTTCAGCTGGTGATACTGGGCACCGGGGACAAGGTGTATGAAGACCGCCTCAGGGCCTACAACAGCTACTATTCAGACAAGTTCAGCGCCAATGTGTTTTTCGACCATGAGCTGTCCCAGAGAATCTATGGGGCGGCGGATCTGTTTCTCATGCCCTCAAAATACGAGCCCTGCGGCATCGGCCAGCTGATTGCCATGCGCTACGGCGCCCTGCCGGTGGTCAGGAAGACCGGGGGACTCAAGGATACCGTAGAACCCTACAACAAGTTCACCAGGGAAGGCACGGGCTTTGCTTTTCTCAATTACAACGCCCATGAGCTGCTGTTCACCATCAAGGGGGCCGTGGAGGTCTACCGGGAGGAACGGGAGGTCTGGGAGACCCTGGTTCAGCGGAGTATGAAAAAACGACTCAGCTGGAAGGCCTCAGCCCTCAAGTACGTGGCTTTGTACGAAAGTCTCCAGAAGAGGTGAACTATGGAGTTTGACAAGAAGACCTTCAAGAAGGAATACATCAAAAAAGTGGAATACCAGACCGCCAGGGATTTTAAAAAAGCCACGGATTATGAAAAGTACTTTGCCCTGGGGACTTATCTCAAGGACCGAATCGTGGACCGGTGGATTCAAAGCACTGAAAAACAAATCCATGAGGGACTCAAACAGGTCTATTATTTTTCCATGGAGTTTTTGACCGGGAGATTCCTGATCAACAATCTCTACAATATCGGCCTTTATGCAGGAGTCAAAGAAGCGCTCGGGGAGCTGGGAATCGACCTTGAAACCATTGCCGAAATTGAGAAGGACCCGGGTCTCGGCAACGGCGGACTGGGCCGGCTGGCGGCGGGTTTTCTGGATTCACTGGCTTCAAAGGGTTATTCGGGTCATGGCATGGGAATCCGCTACAATTACGGTCTCTTCGAGCAGAAGATTGTCAACGGCTACCAGGTGGAGTATCCCGACCGCTGGCTCAGCTCCCGGAATGTGTGGGAAATCAAGCGGGAGGATGAAAAACTGCAGGTGAGATTCCGCGGGGTCATTGAGCCCTATGAAGAGGATGGAAAACTGAAATTCCGTCACTACGGCTACGATGTGGTGGCCGCAGTCCCCTATGACACCCCGGTCATCGGCTATGACAATCAGGTCATCAATACCCTGAGGCTCTTCAGTTCGGAATCCCTGAGCCAGGAATTCGATTACTCCAAATTTTCCCAGGGAGAGTACCACACCGCCTTTGAGAAGAAGCACGAGGCGGAAGCCATCTCCCAGGTGCTTTATCCCAATGACACCTATTACGAGGGCAAGCTGCTGAGATTGAAACAGGAGTATTTTCTGGTTTCTGCAGGGATACAGTCCATTGTCAGGGACTTCAAGCGCAGCGGCAAAGAGCTCGGGACCATCCATCAGCGGGTGGCCATCCACATCAACGACACCCATCCGGCCCTTTGTGTGCCGGAGTTCATGCGCATCCTCCTGGACGAGGAGGCCTTCGAGTGGGATCAGGCTCTGGATTTGACCCGCAAGGTCATGTCCTATACCAACCACACCATCCTCAAGGAGGCTCTGGAAATCTGGCCTTTGGGGATGATCCGGGACCAGCTGCCCAGGATAGCCATGATCATTGAAGAGCTTGACCGCAGGGTGAAGGCGGACCTTGCACAGATGACAGGTCCTCTGGAGGAAGAAGAGAAACAAGTCATCATGATTATCCGGGATGATCATATTTCCATGGCCAACATGCTCATTCATGTCTGCCACAGCGTCAACGGGGTGGCCAAAATTCACACTGAGATTTTGAAAACCAGGGAACTCAGGGAATTTTTCAAGCTCTATCCTCATAAATTCAACAACAAGACCAATGGCATCAGCCACAGAAGATGGTTGATTCACTCGAACCCGGAGTTGACAGCGGCCATTGATGCAGCCATTGGAGAGCAGTGGAAAAGAGACCCCCTGAGACTGGAGGGCCTTTTGAAGTACAGGGAGGACCCCGGTTTTTTATCCCGGCTTGAAGCCATCAAGCTTAACAACAAAAGAAAACTGGCCCAGTATATCCAGGACCACAACGGCATCACCGTCAATCCCCATTCCATTTTTGACATACAGGCCAAGCGCCTCCATGAATACAAGCGACAGACCATGAATATTTTTCATATCATGTATCTTTACAATCAGCTGATTGAGAATCCCGGCCTGGATATCACCCCCAGGACCTTTATCTTCGGGGCCAAGGCTGCCCCGGGTTATCATGTGGCGAAGCAGACCATCAAGCTGATCCACAGTCTTGGAGAAAAAATCAACCGTGACCAACGGATCAGGGACAGCATCAAGGTGGTTTTCCTTGAAAACTACGGAGTCTCCCTGGCCCAGAAAATCATTCCCGCGGCGGATGTATCCGAGCAGATTTCCACGGCCTCCAAGGAGGCTTCGGGGACGGGCAATATGAAATTCATGATGAATGGCGCCGTCACCATGGGGACCATGGATGGTGCGAATGTCGAAATCAAAGAGGCTGTGGGCCCGCAAAACATCTATATCTTCGGCACCACTGCCCGGGATGTCTATGAAATCCGCGAAAAGAACAGCTACAGGGCGATTGAGTACTACGAAAGACTGCCTCATCTCAAAGAGATTGTCGACCAACTCACCAATGGATTTTTTCCAGGGACCGAAGGAGAATTTGACAATATCCAAAAATCCATTCTCCACTACAATGACGAGTTTTTAGTCCTGAAGGATTTTGAAGCTTACCGGGCGGCCCAGGAAAAGCTCTCTGAAGATTACCTCGATGCCCTGGGCTGGGCGCAAAAAACCCTGGTGAATATTGCGAAATCGGGCATATTCTCCAGTGATTACACCATTGATGACTACGCCAAGAATATCTGGGGATTAGGAGCTGACTTCCATGAATGAAACGACCCGAAAAATTTCCTTGACGAAGGAAGCCTTCGGCGCTAAGGTAGAAGAGGGGCGGACCACCTTCACCATTTTCGCCATTGAGGCCCAGGAGGTCAGGGTGCTCCTTTATCCTTCCGCCCTTGAGATAAGACCCAGGTCGGTAATGATGCATCCCGTGGAGGACCATGTCTGGCAGGTGAGGCTTGATGAGAACCTCGGGGGAGTCTATTATCGGTACCAAATCACCCGCAAGGGAAAGAAGTTCTCTGTCACGGACCCCTACGGCGAAGCCGTTTCCGAGCATGATGACCGGTCAGTTGTGGTGGATTATGATGCCATTGATACAGCGGATTTTCTGAATCATGAAAAACCGTCCATTCCCTATGAATCCGCCATTATCTATGAGATGCATGTCAGGGACTTCACCTCCAGCGAAACCATTGAGGTGGCAAATAAAAACACCTATCGGGGTCTCATGGCTTCTTCGAAGTTGCCCACCGGTGAAATTATCGGCTTTGACCACCTGCTGGAGCTGGGAGTCACCCACATTCATCTGATGCCGGTACTGAGTTTTGAAGAAAACATCCAGGAATACAGCGGCATTTACAACTGGGGATACAATCCCCTGAGCTACTTTGCCCTGGAGGGCACCTATTCTTCAAATCCAGGGGATCCCTATGAAAGAATCCGCGAATTTCGCGAGGTGGTTGCCTATTACCATCAGCGAGGTCTCAAAATCGTCCTGGATGTGGTATACAACCACACCTTTTATGCGAAATTTTCTGAGCTTGAGGTTCTGGCCCCCGGGGTTTTCTACCGCCTGGATGCGGCGGGCAACTACGCCAATGGTTCCGGCTGCGGCAATGAACTCAATACGGAGGATCCTCTTGTCAGACGGCTGATTCTTGACAGCCTGAAGTTTCTCATGAGGCGATACCGTGTAGACGGTTTCCGCTTCGACCTGCTGGGCCTGATGGATACCGAAACCATGGACAGGATTGTGACGGAACTCAGGGCCATGGATCCGGAGGTCCTCCTTTACGGGGAACCCTGGGTGGGGGGAGACTCTCTGCTGCCCTATGACAAGCGGGTTGCCAAGGGGACTCAGAGACACAAGGGCTACGCCCTTTTCAACGATGAGTTCCGCAATGCCATCAAAGGGGACAACGACGGGGACCACCGGGGATACATCCAGGGAGACACCACCTATTTTGAAATCATCAAGAGTGGTATCGGGGGGAGTGACTTCACCGCCCACCCTTCAGAGACCATCAATTATATCTGCGCCCATGACAATTTGATTTTGAGGGACAAGATTGTCAAGTCCATGGGGGAGCTTCCGGAAGAAGAAATCCTGAAAATCACCAAGCTCGGTTTTTTTATTCTGATGATGTCCTTCGGCATCCCCTTTTTCCATGAGGGCTGTGAATTTGGCAGAACCAAGCACATGGACTACAATTCCTATCGAAGCGGGGACTATGTCAACGGCATCCACTGGAATTTGAAGGCTGAGAATGCTGAACTCTTCGAGTATGTCAGGGAGGTCATTGCCCTTAGAAAGGCCATGGGGATTTTTACGACCTACACCAAAGAAGAGATTGCCCAGCATCTGTTTTACTACCATCTCAAGGAAGGGGCCCTTGGTTATGAAATCTACGACTACAGGAGGAAAAAATCCTACGCCTTTTTCCTGAATCCCAGGGATTATCCCGTAGAAACCCTGTTCAGGGTTGCCGGTTTTTCCCGACGTCTCCTCTGCAGCGATGAGACTCAGGAGCAGACGAATACGAAGGACTGTCTGATTCTTCAGCCGAGAAGTGCCTGCATCTATGAAAAAGAAGAGTAAGCCTCTGATTTGAGGCCCCTGCTGCAAAAAAAGTTTTACAGTCACTCACCATCAATTCCCGAGAAGACAGCAAGGCGGATTGTGAATTGATGTTGAAAATAAAACACGGAGGGTTGTCCGAGAGGTCGAAGGTGCGAAACTCGAAATTTCGTGTCGGTGTTGAGCCGACCTAGGGTTCGAATCCCTAACCCTCCGCCAGAAAACCCGCGGTTTTCCTCAGTTTGAGGCAAACCGCTTTTTTTGTGTGTAGAAGCTTTTGATTATTGGACGTTCTACACTCTGATGGAGAATTCTGAAAAGGGTAAACAAAAAAGAGACAGTGAACAGCAAGATTGAAAAAGCTAAAAAAGATGCCGGATGTTCGGCTGGCTGTGGCAGTCCAATCATTGTTTTTAAGCGAAGTGCAAACAGCAATAGAGCAGTCTGGGAGTTGCCATGTGTCATGAAGTCGAGCAATGTCAGCCTGATGGATTGTGCCGACAGAGTGATATTTGATTGGCATTTTTATCGCCCTACCAGGGGGCTCTCATCCTCCTTGCACAATTCTGTACAAAAAAATCGATTTTTAGAGAGAATCTCGCAAACATCTATATGTATTTCCACAATTTGAGAATTCATAGTGATATAATCAAATAGAAAGGCAATGAACTGAATTCCTTATAGACGAGGGGTGAATTTATGGATGTCACTTACAACAAACTTTTTAAACTTCTGATTGACAAAAATATGAAAAAAACGGATCTTCGACTTGCCACAGGAATCAGTCCAAACACTCTCACCAAACTTTCGAATAACGAATATGTTTCCATGGAAGTGCTCGTTAAGATCTGTCGAGTGCTTGATTGTGATTTTGGGGACATAATGGAAATTGTGCCTACCCAAAAGTAGGCTATTATTTTTTGAATTGAGTTGTCAGGAGGCGTATGAATGCCAAGAAAGGAATATAGTGCCGGAATGGTCAAACTGCCATTTTGGTTTTCAGAGTTTAAAAAAATGATAAGTCTCATGAATTCGGGCAAGACGCTTTCCGAAATCAAAAGCTTGAATGTCAAAGAGAATATTTTTTCGGCTCCAACAGAAGCAAGGGCCATCCAGATTTTCAATACGGTTTCAACACGGGTAAAAGC
>LQBE01000019.1:0-69185 GCA_002029975.1 delta proteobacterium ML8_F1
AGAAACCTATATTACAGATGGACTAGTTCAACTTGCTATTGCAATTCTCGGAAAAAATAAAAATAAGGAATGGTGAATAAGATGTCAAAAATATTCGATAAAACAAAAGCGATTGTCATTGAGCAACTGGGTTTGGATGAAGGGGTTGAAATTACGGAAACCACTTCGTTGATGGTGGATCTTGAAGCGGATTCCCTGGATGCCGTGGAAGTCATCATGGCCCTTGAGGATGAATTCGACATTGAGATTCCCGATGAGGACGCTGAAAAATTTGCCAACATCGGAGACATTGCCAAGTATGTCGAGGCAAAACTCTAAAACAATGCGAGGAGGTTCCACCTATGACAAGAAGAGTGGTTGTGACGGGAATCGGTGTCATTTCTCCCATCGGCAATGACCTGGCATCCTTCTGGAAGGCCCTGGTCGAGGGGAAAAACGGGATTGAAAGAATTACACGGTTTGATCCGGAGGATTCCCTGGTCAAAATTGCGGCAGAGGTAAAGGGTTTTGATCCTTTGGACTACATGAACAAGAAGGATATCAAGCGAATGGACCTGTTTACCCAGTATGGGGTGGCAACTGCCAGAATAGCCCTTAAGGACTCAGGTATCAATCCACAAAAAGTTGACATGACCCGTTTCGGTGTGCTTTTCGGTTCTGGGGTCGGGGGTATCGAGACCTTTGAAAATGAAACCCGGAAATTCCTTGAAAAGGGATCCGGAAGGGTCAGTCCCTTTTTCATCCCCATGATGATTGCCAATATCGCTTCGGGGCAGATTTCAATTGCCACAGGGGCAAAGGGACCCAATGCCACAGTGGTCACCGCCTGTGCCTCCTCCACCCATGCCATCGGCGACGCCTTTCGGATTGTCCAGCGGGGGGATGCGGACTTGATGTTCGCCGGAGGATCAGAGGCCGCCATCACGCCTCTGGCCATCGCAGGCTTCAGCTCCATGAAGGCCCTGTCGACAAGGAATGATGAACCCTCAAAGGCCTCGAGACCCTTTGACAAGGACCGGGATGGTTTCATCATGGGAGAGGGCTCAGGAATGCTGATTCTTGAGGAGTATGGCCACGCTGTGAAGCGGGGGGCGAAGATCTACGCTGAAATTGCGGGTTACGGCGCCACGGGTGATGCCTACCACATCACGTCCCCGGCCCCGGAGGGTGGAGGCGCCATGCGGTCCATGGCCATGGCTGCCAGGGATGCGGGAATTGTCCCCGGCCAGATTGATTACATCAATGCCCACGGGACTTCAACGCCCCTGAATGATCTTTATGAAACCATGGCCATCAAAGGGCTTTTAAAGGAAGATGCCAGCAGGGTTTCCGTCAGTTCTACGAAATCCATGACAGGACATCTCTTGGGGGCGGCGGGAAGTATCGAGGCCATTGCCTGCATCATGGCGCTTATTGAAGGGACTGTGCCGCCCACAATCAACCTTGAAAACCCCTCGGAGGGCCTGGACCTGGATTACACGCCAAAGGTGGCAAAAAAGAGATCTCTGACCTATGCCTTGTCAAACTCCCTGGGCTTCGGCGGTCATAACGGCACCCTGGTCTTCAAAAAAATCTAAAAAGCGGGTTTTCCCGCTTTTATTTTTTTTTACCTGTCCAACGCCTTGAGAAAAGGGGTTTTTTTTGATAAACTGAGTTATCATTCAGACATGTTTTGCGGGAGAAAGGATGCCTGCAAAGCAATTTCCTAAGGAGGACAAGATGGTAAGTGAGGATTTAGAGGATAAGATCGGTTATTCATTTCACAACGGGAATCTGCTCAGGGAGGCATTGACCCACAGCTCCTTCAAAAATGAAAACAAGGAGTATGGGGGGGATGACAATGAGCGTCTGGAATTCTTTGGGGATGCCATTTTAAGTTTTGTCGTTACTGAAGCGCTTTTTCAGAATTATTCCGAACAACCCGAGGGTTTTCTGACCAAGGCCCGGGCTGTCATCGTCTGTGAAGAATCCTTGTACGAGGTTGCTGCGGGTTTGAATCTGGGGAAATACATGAGATTTGGAAAGGGAGAACTGCTCTCGGGGGGCAAGAAACGCCCTTCAATACTTTCTGATGCACTGGAAGCTCTTTTTGGAGCGATTTATCTGGATTCCGATATTGAAATCGTCAAAAAAATCATCCTGTCCCTTCTCGACGAAAAAATTGAGCAAGCGGCCACCGGGGCTTTGATGGTGGATTACAAGACCACCCTGCAGGAAAAACTGCAGGAGGGTGGGCAGGTCATTATCAGGTATGAAGTCATTGATGAAAAAGGACCGGACCACAACAAGACCTTTGTGACAAGGGTCTATGCCGATGATGTCGCCCTGGGAGTCGGTCAGGGGAAAACCAAAAAGGAAGCGGAGCAGAATGCCGCTAAAAATGCCATAAAAGAGAGATATTGAAATGAAATTTTACAATATTCCTATTTTCGTGCCCCACATGGGCTGTCCCCATGAATGCGTGTTTTGCAATCAAAAAATCATTACCAGCACACAGAACGCTGTTGATGAGGCCACCGTCAAAAAAATCATTGAGGAGCATCTCATGACCATTGATGACGGGGCGGCCGCCATTGAGATCGCGTTTTTTGGCGGCAACTTCACGGGGATACCGGAATCCAGACAGATTGAATATCTCCAGGTGGCCGGGGACTATGTTTCGAAGGGCAGAGTCAGCGGCATCCGGGTCTCCACCAGACCGGACTACATTGACGAGAAACGGCTCGCCATGCTCAAATCCTACGGAGTGAAAACCGTGGAGCTCGGGGTGCAGTCCCTTGATGATGAGGTGCTTGAAGCCTCCCAGAGAGGTCATAGCATTGAAGATGTCATCCGGGCCTCAAATCTGATCAAATACTACGGCATGAAACTCGGGCTTCAGATGATGGTGGGACTGCCAAAGGACACCTATTCAAAATCCTACGAAACAGCCCAGAAGATTGCCAGACTCAAACCGGACTGCGTGCGGATTTATCCCGCCCTGGTCCTGAAGAACACGCAGCTGTGCCGCCTGTACAACCGTGGGGAGTATCAGCCCCTGGATGTTGAGACGGCGGTGGAGTACACCAGTGACATTCTTCAGCTCTTTTACCAGCAGGGCATCAATGTCATCCGCGTGGGACTGCATCCCGCTGAAATGCTGCTTGTGGGTGACAATCTGGTGGCGGGTCCCTTTCACCCTGCCTTTCGGAGTCTGGTGGAATCACGAATGTACCGCCTGTCCATTGAGGAGCATCTGTCGCCTTTTATGGGAAATGAAATATGCATTCGGGTGAATAACCGGGATCAATCCAATCTGAGGGGAATCCACCGGGAAAATATCCGCTATCTGGAAAAAAAATTTCCTCAGGTCACCTTCAAAATTGATGCAGCAGACAATATAAAGCGCTACCACTATGAAATCCTCGGAAAGGATTTCAAGGGGATGTACACTATTTTTTAAGATGAGGTGACAGGTTGTTTCTCGAAAAAATTGAACTCAAAGGTTTCAAATCCTTTGCAGAAAGAATACAAATCGACTTCGTCAGCGGAATCACTTGTATTGTGGGGCCCAACGGCTCGGGCAAAAGCAATATCACTGATGCGGTCCGGTGGGTCCTCGGTGAACAAAAAGCCAGTGTCCTCAGGGGGAAACAGATGCAGGACATTATCTTCAGCGGCACGGCCCACCGGAAATTTCTGAATTTTGCAGAAGTGACCCTGTACTTTGACAATGAGTACGGGTATTTTGACATGCCCTTTTCCCAAATCAGTGTCAAACGTCGTCTTCACCGGTCCGGTGAAAGCGAGTATTTCATCAATGACACCCCCTGTCGGCTGAAGGACGTCAAGGAGCTCTTCATGGACACGGGAATCGGCACGGACGGCTATTCCATCATCGGACAGGGGGATATTGACAATATTCTCAGTGACAATAAATTCGACCGGCGCCTGATTTTCGAAGAAGCCGCGGGGATTGTCAAATCAAACACCCAGAAAAACGAATCCCAGCGCAGACTCGACAAGGTTCAGGACAACCTGGACAGGCTTTACGATATTTTTTCAGAGGTGAAGGAGCGCATCGGTCCCCTGAAGGAAGAAAGTGAAAAGGCCCGGGAGTTTCTGATGATTGAAAAAAAAGTCAAGGACTCCCAGATCAAATATCTGATTGATGAATATGACAAGCTCAAGGCGACCATCGAAGCCAAGGAAAAACAGATACAAGCCAGTGGGGAGCAGCTCAAAACAGACCTTGCCCGGCGGGAAGACCTCAAAAGGAATATGACGGAGCTGGGAGAGAGTCTCAGACAACTCCGGCAAAGGCTTCAGAGCAATAACCAGCGCTACCAGGAGATTGTCAACCAAGGGGACACCCTCAACATTGAAATCAGTGTCAAGGAAGAACAGATGACCCATCTCGAGGGGACCATCAGGGAGAAAAGCGATACCCTGGACAGTCTCAGGGAGGAGTATTCAGAGCGTTCTGGAGACCTTGAAGAGAAACAGCGGCTGCTCGAGGAGTTGAAAAGCGGGCTTGAAGAGGATGAGCTTGCTCTGATCAACCTGCTGGAAAGCCTGGAGGAGCTGGAGGCTTCCCGCAAGCTTTACAGCCTTGACTTAGAACAGCTCAAGGAAGCGTATCATCGACTGGATTCCAGCGTCAACCACGATGCGGCAAGCCTCATGACAAGAAAAGCCTCCCTGCAAAAGAACCTTGAGGCCAATCTTGCCAGGCAGGAGCGGCTCAAGATCCTTGAGGAGACTTCAGACAGGGAACAAAGGGAAATCGACGAGGCGGCCCGGGAGATCACTGCCCTTGAAGGGGTCCTGGGAGAACAACGGGAAAATCTCAGAAAAGATGAAGCTGAGCGGGAAAAAGTGGAGGATGCCTTAGAGGCCCTCAAAGCCCAAGAGGAGGAGGCCCTTCGACGGTTTTACCGAAAAAACTCGGAAATCGAGCTTTATGAAAACATGGCAAAAAATAAAGAGGGTATCGATTCAGGAATGAAACGGATCCTTGCTTATTTGAAGGAAAGGCGCCTTGAAAATAAAATCCTGGGGATTGTGGCGGACCTTCTTGAAATTCCGGAGGGTTTTGAGGAAGCTTTTGCCGTGGCCCTGGGACGCAGCGTATCCCAGATTGTCACGGAATCCGAGGTGGAAGCCAAGGAAATCATAGGCCATCTCAAAAGGGACAATATCGGCAGGGCCTCATTCCTGCCCATGCAGTTTCTCAAAGCCACACCCTTTACAGGAAAAGTGACGGGGGAGGGTTTTCTGGGCTTTGGACATGAACTGCCCCGGTATGAAAAGAAATATCAAAAGCTTTTTGCCTATCTTCTTGGGAAAACCCTGGTGGTGGATACCCTGGAGCATGGCATTGCCCTGAGCAAGTCTTTGTCGGGCTATCACCGGATTGTCAGCCTTGAAGGGGATCTCATCATCAAAGGAGGCCCCATTACCGGAGGGGCGAAGACCACCCAGAAGCACCATGTTTTTCAGGTGAAAAGCGCCCTGGAAACCATGAAAAAGGAATTGACGGTTCTTGAGGAGCAAGTCAAGGGTCATCGAGAGGGTCTTAAAGAAAAAACCGGAATCCTGGAGGCTTGCAACCGCCGGATCAAGGCATCCACCCAGGAGATGCTTAGGGACCGGGAAGCCCTTCTCAAGCTGAAAATCGAAGTGGAAAATAGTGGGAAGCTCCATGAAAAAACCCTCTCTGAGTACAGACAGCTTCAGGAGACCTTTCAGACCCTTGGTGACGAAATCGACACGGAAAGGGATGATCTGAACCACCTGGAAATGACTCTCAAAGCTGACAGAGAACAACTGGCGAAGATTGAAGGGGCGCTTCACGACCCGGGGGAGGATTCAAATCAGGGGGAATCGCTGCTTGCCTTAGAGGGGAAAATCACTGAAAAAAAGGTTGAAATTGCAACTAAAAATGAACAACTTCGCAATACGACGGAGAACTGCCGGCTTTTGGAAGCGGCTTCTAAGGAGCAGCAAAGAAAAATCGCTCAAATCGAGGAGTCTCTTGAAATTCTCAGGGAAGAGCTGGTGGATCTCAAGGATTTAACGGACCAGAAACGGGAGAATTACGACGGAATCCGTCAAACCCTGCAGGTCTTCAACGAGGAGCAAAAGAAAATTTCCGATGAAATTGAAAGCCTTGAAGCCACGAGGCTTGAAAACGAAGCCACGGTGGATCGTCTGACCCTGGAAATCGAGGGCCACAGGGAAACCATCCATGAACTTGAGGTGGAAAACGCCAAACTCGATGTCAAGAGAACCTCCCTTTCCGGCAATCTGTGGGAGCAACATGAGCTGTCCGTCATCGAGGGGAGACAGCGGATTGCCTCGGTGGATGAATTCATCACTAAAACGGAGCTGAAGCATCTGAGAAAGCGCATGAAGGAGATTGAGCATGTCAACCTGGCATCCATCGAGGAATACGAGCAGGTTCAGGAACGGTTCACCTTCTTGTCGGAACAGATTGAGGACCTGGAACTTTCAAGAAAGGAACTCAAGGGCTTTATCCAAAAGATTGAACGTCAGATGGTCAGGGATTTCAATGAGACCTTTGAAAGAATCAATCAAGGCTACCAGTACGTATTCAGCGAGCTCTTCGGAGGCGGTTCAGGGGAAATCAGGCTCTCGGAGCCCGAGGATGTTCTGAACTCCGACATTGAAATTCTGTGTTCCCCACCGGGCAAAAAGCTCCAGAGAATCAATCTCCTCTCCGGCGGGGAGAAGGCGCTGACTGCCATTGCCCTTTTGTTCGCGGTCCTCAAGGCCAAACCGACCCCCTTTTGTGTCCTCGATGAAATCGAAGCCGCTCTCGATGATGTCAATGTCTATAAATTCGGAAATTTTCTCAAGGATTTTTCAAAGCAGAGCCAATTCATCCTCATCACCCACCGAAAGGGGACCATGGAATACGCCGATACCCTCTATGGGGTGTCCATGGAGGAATACGGGATTTCAAAACTGATATCCTTGAAACTCACCGACTATGAATTTCAGGAGGCCCTCGATGATTAAGAGTTTTTTTGAAAAAGTAACCCGGGGTCTGGTCAAAACCAGAACCCAGCTGACTGACCGACTTGACCTGCTCCTCAATCAGTATGGTGAAATCGACGAGGAGCTCCTCGAGGAAATCGAGGATATCCTGATCAGTGCAGACCTTGGAATGACTACGACCCTTCGGATGATCCAGGACCTCAGAGAGGCCCTGGTTGAGAAAAAAATCAATGACGCCTCAAGGGTGCTTGAAGTGCTCAAGGAAGTCATGATGCAGCATCTGTCCTTGGAAGCAACGGACCGTCTGGCCTATGATCAAAGGCCTCAGATGCTTCTTATCATCGGTGTCAACGGCGTGGGCAAGACCACCACCATCGGGAAACTGGCCCACAAGTTCAAGTCCGGTGGACAATCGGTGCTGCTTGTGGCCGGGGACACCTTTCGGGCGGCGGCCATCGATCAACTCAAGACCTGGGGCGAGCGGGTGGGGGTGGAGACCATCGCCCAGCAGGCCGGTTCAGATCCGGCTTCTGTGATTTTTGACGGCATTTCAGCGGCAAAGGCCAGAAATACCGATGTCCTGATCTGTGACACGGCGGGCCGGCTGCACAATAAAAAAAACCTGGTGATGGAGCTGGGGAAGATTTTCAAGGTCGCCCGAAGAGAGTATCCCGAAGCAAAGCTCGAGGTCCTGCTGGTTCTCGATGCCACTACGGGTCAGAACGCCATCGCCCAGGCGAAGGCCTTCAAAGAGGTGGCGGATATCACCGGTATCGTGCTGACCAAGCTGGACGGTTCCGCAAAGGGAGGCATTATTTTCGCCGTGAAGGATGAAGTGGGAATTCCCGTCAAACTGGTGGGACTGGGGGAAGGCCTCGATGACCTGGAGGATTTTGACGGGGCCGCCTTTGTCAATGCGCTGCTGGGCTAGAGCATTTTTTGTTGACAAAACCGGTGGCAGCCTTTAGAATAGGGTGTAAAGCAAAAAACCTTTACAGGGTGATTGAAAAATGATGGACAAAAAAATTGACCTGGGGAATCTTTTCGCCTTTTACGGCGGGATTCTGACGCGCCACCAGCAGCAGATTCTGAAGGCTTATCTCTATGAAGACCACAGTTTAAAGGAAATCAGCGAAAATCACAAAATTTCCCGCCAGGGCGTCCATGACAGTATCAGACGCTCAGAGGCCATCCTGATGGACCTGGAGGACAAGCTGGGGCTCTACGCCCTGCAAGAGGCTCTTGTGAAGCTGAAAATGACCTTTGAAAGTTTCAAAAAGGACCCGTCACAGGAAGAGGGCCTGGCACTCATGGAGCAGCAGCTCCTGGCAATGGAAAAAATCTTGGAATCCTAGGAGGTTCTTAAGTGGCATTATTTGAAGGATTGTCCGACAAACTCCAGAGTACTTTCAAGCACATCACCGGACAAGGCAAGCTCAATGAAAAGACCATCAAGGAAGCGATGAGAGAGGTGAAGCTTGCTCTTTTAGAAGCGGATGTGAATTATAAAATCGTCAAGGATTTCATCAGGGACGTGACAGAGAAGTCCCTGGGAGAGTCTGTGATGAAAAGTCTGACCCCGGGGCAACAGGTGGTCAAGATTGTCAAAGAAGAGCTCATCACCCTCATGGGGAGCCACAATGAAAAGCTCCGTTTCAGCTCCCGGCCTCCCACGGTAATCATGATGGTGGGACTTCAGGGCGCCGGCAAAACCACCACCGCCGGCAAGCTCGGGGCCTTGCTGAAAAAAGAGGGCAAGAATCCCCTCCTGGTGGCCGGAGACATTTACAGACCTGCCGCCATAGAGCAGCTGAAGGTGGTGGGGGAGGCCCTTTCCCTGCCGGTGTTTTCCCTCGGAGACAAGACAAGTCCCGTACAAATCGCCACCCAGTCTGTAAAAGAGGCTACAGGCAAGGGTTATGACGTGGTCATCCTGGACACGGCGGGGCGCCTGCATCTTGATGAAAATCTGATGAATGAACTCGTGGCCATCAAGGGGGCGGTCCAACCCGATGAAATCCTCCTGGTGGTCGATGCCATGACAGGCCAGGATGCCGTGAAGGTGGCGGAGGGTTTTGACAAAGCCCTGGATATTTCAGGTTCCATCCTCACAAAGCTTGATGGAGACACCCGGGGCGGGGCAGCCTTGTCCCTGAAGGCCGTCACCGGCAAACCCGTCAAATTTGCCGGGACGGGTGAAAAATACACGGAATTTGAAGCCTTCCACCCCGAACGCATGGTTTCCAGGATTCTCGGCATGGGGGACCTGCTCTCCCTGATTGAAAAGGCTGAGGCCGGCTTTGACGAGGAAAAAGCCAGAAAGCTCACGAAGAAAATGAAAAACCAGGAGCTGGACCTGGAGGATTTTCTTGAGCAGATGCAGCAGATGCAGAATCTGGGACCCATCGGAGATCTCATGGGAATGATTCCCGGGATGAACAACAAGGCCATGAAAAATATCCAGGTGGATGAAAAGGAATTCGTCTTCATGCAGGCCATCATTCAATCCATGACTCCGAAGGAACGCAGAAATCCAGGAATCCTCAATGGGTCACGGAAAAAGCGGATTGCCCTTGGCAGCGGAACGGATGTCCCCCGGGTCAACCGCCTGATCAAGCAGTTCGAACAGACCAAAAAGATGATCCGGCAAATGGGTCAGATGAAGGGGAAGTTTCCCGGCGGGGGAATGAACCTGCCCTTTTAAGCTATTCACACTTGAAATACAGTGATTAGAATATGATAAAAATTTTAGGAGGTGCCATAATATGGCCGTAAAAATCAGATTGAAAAGAATGGGTGCCAAAAAGAAACCCTTTTACAGAATCGTGGTTGCTGACTCAAGAAGCCCCAGAGATGGCCGGTTCATCGAGGAGATTGGCTACTACAACCCCCTCACGGAGCCCATTGATTTGAAAATCAACACAGAAAGCGCTGTCAAGTGGTTGAGCGAAGGGGCCCAACCCACGGACACCGTAAGAGAACTGCTTAAAAAGAACGGCGTCTACGAGGCAATCGAAGGGAAGAAGTAGTCTGAGAAAGGGCTAATGGAGGTGTCGTGATGGGAGAACTTGTCAAATATATTGCCCAGTCCCTGGTGAACTATCCGGAGCTGGTCGAAATCAAGGAAATCAAAGGCAATCGAAGCATCACCATCGAGCTGCGGGTTGCACCGGATGACATGGGTAAAATCATAGGAAAACAGGGGAAAATCGCCAAGGCCATCCGCACTGTGGTCAAAGCGGCGGCAATGAAAGAAGATAAAAAAGTCAATGTTGAAATTATTCAGTAAACCCGAAAAAGCCGGGTTTACTGCATGTGGAGCGCCTTATGAAATGGATTAAAATTGGAAAAATTGTAAATACCAAGGGAGTCAAGGGACAGATGAAAATCTATCCCTATACCAACGAAAAGGAACGCTTTGAAGACTTTTCCCAGCTGTATGTCAGGGGTGAGGCGTATCGGATTGAGTCCGTGGCCTATCATAAGAATACCCCCATCATCAAGCTGGAGGGTATCGATACCCCGGAGGCGGTGAATCTTCTCAAGAATGAGGAGGTGCTGATTCCCTATGATGAAAAACCCGAACTCGAGGCGGACGAGTACCTGATTATGGATCTGATCGGTCTTGAGGTTTATGAGGGGGAGGCGCTGCTCGGCAGGATTCAGGATGTCATCCAGCAGGGTCCCCAGGACCTTTACGTGGTCAAGGGGACTGGGGGAGAAATTCTGATTCCCGGGGTCAAGCGTTTTATCAGGGAAGTCAATATTGAAAAAGGCTATATGAAGGTCGCCCTTATTGAGGGAATGCGATGAATATCAAAATTCTCACCCTGTTTCCCGAGGTAATCACGGCCTATACCCGGGCCAGCATTGTCGGCAGAGCCCAGGACAAGGGGCTGGTGGCCATTGAGGCTATCAACTTCAGGGATTTTGCCTTGAACAGGCACGGGAGTGTCGACGACGCCCCCTTTGGCGGCGGCAAGGGCATGGTCCTCACCCCGGAGCCGCTGGCCCGGGCAATCCGTGAAATCAGGGAGAAGGAACTGGTGGTTTATCTCAGCCCCAAGGGCAGACCCCTGACGCAGGAGATGGCCATGACTCTTTCCAGGGAAACAGGGCTCATTATGGTATGCGGTCACTACGAAGGGGTGGACGAGCGATTTATTTCGACCTATGTCGACCTGGAAATCTCCATCGGCGACTATGTCCTCAGTGGCGGGGAACTCGGGGCTCTGGTCCTCACCGATGCGATAACCCGGCTGATTCCCGGTGTCCTGTCAGAGGGGTCCCTGGAAGAAGAGAGCTTCACCCGGTATCTCCTGGAGTATCCCCAGTACACCCGTCCCAGGATTTTTGAGGGTCAGCCGGTACCCGAGGTGCTTCTGAGCGGCAATCATCGGCATATTGAGGATTTCAGACTGGAGGCCGCCATCCGCCAAACCCTCCTCAAACGACCGGATCTCATTGAAGAGGGAATCGCAAAAGAAGTCTTTGATTCGAAAACCCTGGATTTGATCACAAGGCTTAAAAAAACCTTGTGATGGCATGGGCCCTGTGTTATAATAGGTCGGTAATACGGACGTTCCGCTGGCCCTTTTCGAGGTGGATGAACGGCTAAGAAGAAGGGAGGCATGACAAATGAAACCAAGATTCATTCAAGAGATTGAAGAGCAGCAGATGAAAACTGAAATTCCTGAATTCCGCGTGGGTGATAACGTCAAGGTCCACTTGAGAATTGTGGAAGGCAAGCGAGAGAGAATTCAGATTTTTGAAGGCCTCGTCATCAAGAGGCAAAACGGTGGGATTTCTGAAAACTTTACCGTAAGAAAGATTTCCTCAGGCGTGGGCGTTGAAAAAACCCTTCCGCTTCATTCACCGAAGGTCGAAAAGATTGAACTGGTCCGAAAGGGCAAGGTAAGAAGAGCGAAGCTCTACTACATCCGAGACCGGGTGGGTAAAGCCGCCAAAGTAAAAGAACGCAAATAATAAACGGACTGGCTGATGCCAGTTTGTTTGTTTTTATGATATAATTGGGGTGTATTTCGAGGGGGGAAGACCAATGTCAATCAACTGGTATCCGGGACATATGAAAAAGACCAAGGAGCTTATCGAGGAGCATCTGAAACTCGTTGATGTCGTGGTGGAACTCCTGGATGCACGGATTCCCGTCAGTTCTAAAAACCCCCAGCTTGATCGCATGATTCAGGGGAAAGAACGGATTATTGTCTTCAATAAATCAGATCTTGCCGACGCCGATGTTCTGGAAAACTGGATACGGTTTTATAAACAAAAGGGGATATTTTCAATTCCCGTCACCTGTCTGACCGGTGAAGGGGTGAACCGGCTGATTCACGAAATAAAAATCAGGGCCGAGGAAAAACTCGAGGCCAAACGCTCCCGGGGGATGATTGACCGGCCCATCCGCGTGATGATTGTAGGCATCCCCAATGTGGGCAAGTCCTCTCTGATCAACAAGCTTGCCGGCAAGCGGACAGCGCAGATCGGCAACAAGCCCGGGGTCACCAGGGGAAAACAATGGATCAGAATCAGAAAAGGACTGGAGCTCTTTGATACACCGGGGATTCTCTGGCCAAGAATTGAAGACCCCATGGTGGGCAGGCATCTCGCCTTTGTAGGCTCCATCAAGGACGATGTCATTGATATTGAAACCATTGCCCAAGACCTGCTGGGTTTCCTCAAAAGGCACTATCCGCAGCTCATCCTGGAAAGATACGGGGTAGACCCCAGGGACAAACCACCGCTTGAACTGATGGAAGCCATCGCCGTCAGCCGGGGGACCCTCCTGAAAAAAGGTCTTGTGGACCACAATAAAATCGCCCACATTATTCTGGATGAATTCAGGAGAGGAAAAATCGGAAAAATCTCACTGGAGTGGCCTGTCTATGAAGAAAAGTAAGTTCAACTGGCTGGAACTGCCGGTAAAAAAAATCAAGAATTCCCTGGAGGAAATGGTTGAAATCGACCAGGAAATCCTGGAAGTCCTCAAAAACGACCACCGTCTTTCGGTGCAGCGGATTGCCTACCAGATAGAAGAAAAACACGCTATGAAGCAGCGCTATATACAGCATTATCAGAGTTTGAACCATTACGAAAACAAAGCCGGGGAAGCCGGTTACCGACTGATTGCCGGGATTGATGAAGCCGGCCGCGGGCCTCTCGCGGGACCTGTGGTGGCGGCGGCTGTAATCCTCAGAGAGGACGAGATGATTCTAGGACTTGATGATTCGAAAAAAATCTCGCCCAAAAGGCGTCTGGAGCTTTTCAAGGAGATCAATCTCAAGGCCAGAAGTGTGGGGGTGGGTGTCGTGGATGAAAGGCGGATTGATGCCGTCAATATCCTCGAGGCCACCAGGGAGGCCATGGTCAAAGCGGTGAAAAATCTACGGCCCCAACCGGATCTGCTTCTGATTGACGCCCTGGAACTGGAGGTGGATATCGATCAGTTTGCCATCATCAAGGGCGACAGCTTGAGCAATTCCATCGCCGCGGCTTCCATTGTGGCCAAGGTCACCCGCGACCATCTCATGGAAGCCTATCATTTCAGATATCCGCAGTACGGGTTCATGTCCCACAAGGGATACGGCACACACCAGCATTATGAGGCGCTGCGACAGTACGGTCCGACAGCAATCCATCGCAGAACCTTTATCAAAAATCTCTAAGGGGGCTACCGGCATTGAAATATACAAAAAAGCGCAGCGCGGTCATTCTTGAAAACCTCGGGATTGTGTTCTTGGTTTCCTTTGCCGTCTATCCGAGTTACTGGCTTTTCAGGGGAATTGTATTGATTCTAGGGATACTGCTCATCAAGGACCAGATTGTCAACCGGAACTACCATCTGATTCTGGACGAAGAGGGAATCAAGGAAATCAAGGGGAATTCCCTTAGGAGCATCCCCTATGAGGGAATCACCTTTATCACGATTTCTAGAAAATTCAAGAAATACATCATGGTCGGGAATATGCAGGAGATGCTCACTATCAGAAATACCGTTGAAGGCCGCAAGGACCTGATAGAAAAACTGATAAAAAAAACCAGGCACAATCCCGATATCTATGTGGATCGCCATGTGCCTGTGATTCTGGACAAATATTGACAATTGAAGGAAACTTTTTAAGCATCGGGGATTGAAGCCATCTTTTGTGGAATAATGAAAAGGGTGGTTTTTTTGTTGACAATCACAGGAAATGAGATGCCTTCGAGACTGCATCACATCACAGACCCACCGGCAAGCTTGAATTATGCCGGAAAAATCAGCTATCTCCATGAAGCGGACAGCCTGGCCATTGTGGGCAGCCGAAGGGCCACCCGGGAGGGGTGCCGCCTGGCGTTTTCCTTTGCCTATGACCTGGCCAGGGCGGGGGTCACTGTGGTCAGCGGCATGGCCCTGGGCATCGATGCCATGGCTCACTGGGGCGCCCATATGGCGGGAGGCAGGACCATCGGGGTTTTGGGATGCGGCCTGGAAAGGGATTATCCCAAAAGAAACCGCCAGCTGCGCCAGCTGATGAAAAGGGACCAACTGCTCGTGACGGAATATTCCCCCACGGCGAAACCCCAAGCCCAGAATTTCCCCTACCGCAACCGGCTGATCAGCGGTTTGTCCATGGGGGTCCTGGTGGTGGAGGCTGAAATCAACAGCGGGACCATGACCACGGTGAATCACGGGTTGAACCAGGCAAAGCCCATATTCGTGATACCGGGATCTGTCGAGGATCCCATGAAAAAAGGCAACAATGCCCTGATTAAAATGGGGGCAGTCCCCGTGACCACCCCCATGGATATTCTCAGTTATCTGAATCTGATGTAAATTCCATGTACTCCAGGTCAGTCTCATTGATTCTCGCCAAGGCATAGATAAAATCGCTGAGGCGGTTGACATACTTGATGAGCACGGGATCCACCTCTTCCTTGCGCGACAGGGCCAGGATTCTTCTTTCAGCCCTGCGGCACACCGTCCGGGCGACATGGAGTGATGCTGAAAACGCGTTTGATCCCGGCAGGATAAACTTGTTTTTCTGTTCCTTGTTCATGATTTCCAGATAGATGTCCATTTTTGATTCCAAGGCCTCTACGTCCCTTGGCTGGATTTTGTAGGGAAACGGAGTCCCCACAGTGGCAAGATCCCCCGCCACATGGAATAATTTCTTCTGGATAGCAGTGATTTCGCTTTTAATCACCGATTCTTCGGAAAAATTTTTAGCCAGACCCAGAGCCGCTCCAAGTTCATCAACGGTGCCATAGGCTTCCACCCGCGCAGAATCCTTGTCCACCCGCTGTTCAGAGTACAAACTCGTCTGTCCGGTGTCTCCGGTTTTAGTATAGATTTTCATGGTGTCACCTCCATGTTGTTCTTTACCCATAAATGCCCGGTTGAAAATATTTTGTTGATTTTTTAATTCTTTATAATATACTAGGAATTAGTTGTTTTGTCACTTGTGAAAAGATTCAGATAATTGGAGGGTTACTATGCCGAAATATCTTGTCATTGTAGAGTCGCCGGCCAAGGCAAAGACCATCGAAAAATTTCTAGGCAGAAATTTCAAGGTGGTAGCCTCCGTTGGACATATCCGGGATCTCCCGAAGAGTAAAATGGGTATCGATGTTGAAAATGATTTTGAACCGAAGTACATCAATATCCGGGGCAAGGGGCCTGTGATCAAAGAAATCAAAAAACTTGCTGCAAAGCATGACCACGTTCTGATAGCCACCGACCCGGACCGGGAAGGGGAGGCCATTGCCTGGCACCTGGCCCATATTCTGGGTCTGAACCTGGAGGATTCCTTCAGGGTCACCTTTAACGAGATTACCAAGGAAGCCGTCAAAAAAGCCGTGAAAAATCCCAGAAAAGTGGACCTGGACCTGGTGGATGCCCAGCAGGCCCGACGCATTCTGGATCGGCTGGTGGGTTATTCCATCAGTCCCATACTCTGGTCGAAGGTCAGAAAGGGACTCAGTGCCGGCAGAGTGCAGTCAGTTGCCACCAAGATGATCTGTGAGCGCGAAAGGGAAATACTGGCTTTTGAACCTCAGGAATACTGGCATCTGAGTGCTTTTTTAAACACCCTCAAAAAAGAAACCTTTGAAGCCAGGGTGATGGAATTCGAGGACAAGCCCCTGGTGGTTGCCACGGCGGAGGAAGCCTCTGAACATACAAAAGCGCTGGAAAAGGCCGCTTATGCTGTCAAGGATGTGAGCGTCAAAGAAAAGAGCTACAAGCCAAACCCCAGTTTCATCACCAGTTCGCTGCAGCAGGAGGCTTCCAACCAGTTCAATTTTTCGACCAAGAAAACCATGATGGTAGCCCAGCAGCTTTACGAAGGGATCAAACTCAAGGAAGGCCTGGAGGGTCTGATTACCTACATGCGGACCGATTCCACCCGCCTGTCCGATGAAGCCAAGGGCGCTCTTAAGGAATTCATCCTTGAAAATTTTGGAGACTCCTATCTAGGGACCTTTGCCGATACAAAAAACAAGAGTGGGGCCCAGGACGCCCACGAGGCCATTCGCCCCTCCAACATCCATCGCACGCCGGAGTCGATCAAGGCCTATCTCAGCAAAGACCAGTATCGCCTGTATGAAATGATCTGGCAGCGGACCGTGGCTTCCGTGATGGCGCCGGCGGTCTACAGCCATCTCAGTGTTGCCATCAAAGCCGAAGCCTATGAACTCAAGGCCACGGGATCGACCTTGAAATTCGACGGTTATTTAAAGGTGCTGAGCACCAGGAAAAAGGACACCTTTCTTCCCCTGGTTGAGGCGGGAGAGAAACTTCTTCCCGAGGATATCAAGGCACAGCAGAAATTCACCCAGCCCCCCGCCAGGTATTCCGAAGCAAGTCTCGTCAAAGAGATGGAGGACAAGGGCATCGGCAGACCCAGCACCTACGCCCCTACCATCAGCACTATTCAAAGCCGCGGGTATGTGCAAAAGACCGGCAAACAACTGGCTCCCACAGAGCTTGGCTTCATTATTGACGAAATCATGGATGAGCACTTCAATCCCATTGTGGCCATTGATTTCACCGCCGAAATGGAGAAGCACTTCGACAAGGTCGAGCAGGGGTCTGAATCCTGGAAAAAAATCATCAGAGAATTCTACAATCCCTTTGAAACCCTGATTGAAAAGGCGAAGCGGGATCTCGAAAAAATGGACCTTGCTGAAGAAACCGATATCGATTGTGAAAAATGCGGGGCCAAGATGGTCATCAAACACGGTCGTTACGGAAAATTTCTGGCCTGTTCAAATTACCCGGAATGCACCAATACGAAACCGATACTCAAGGAAATCGGGGTAAAATGTCCCGTGTGCAAAACCGGTGAGATTGTCGAGCGCAGAACGAATAAATTCAAAATATTCTACGGATGTTCGAATTTTCCGGATTGTCGCTTTGTCAGCTGGGACAGGCCCGTTAACAAGTCGTGCCCCACCTGCGGTTCAATTCTGGTGCAAGGGAAGGGGAAAAACAAGGATTATCTTGTGTGTTCCAATAAAGAGTGCGATTATAAGGAGAGAAAGGTGTGATGACAATTGATCAGCGATCTACTGGCGAAAACAAGACAGCTCAATAAAGTGCTGCAGTCGACGGATGAAACCCCTGTGGTTTACGCGAACCTGTGCGAACTTTTGAAGGATGTTCTGGATTCCAATGTGTATATTGTCGATGCCAGGGGAGTGGTGCTGGGCACGAGCTTTGTCAATGTCGAGGAAAGTGCGGTGTTGGTGGATGAGGCGACCCAGGAACAGTATTTCCCGAAGTCCTACAATGATTCCCTCCTTGAGATCAAGGACACCCGATACAATATCACCAAGGAAAAACTTCTTGAAATCTTTGAAAATGAAATCGACAGCTATCTGAAATTTGCCACGATTGTCCCCATTCAGGGGGGAGGGAATCGTCTGGGCACCCTGGTCCTGGCCAGGCAGAAGGATGTGTTCAATGACGAGGATCTTGTTCTGGCTGAATACGCCGCCACGGTAGTGGGCATGGAAATCATCCGTGAAGAGCGCAGGACCATGGAAAACCGGATCAGACAGCAGGCCGTCGTGAAAATGGCCATTGAGACCCTTTCCTACTCTGAGCTTGAAGCCATGGTGCACATTTTCAGGGAGCTAGAGGGCGGCGAAGGCCTTCTGGTGGCTTCCAAAATCGCCGATCGGGTGGGGATCACCCGCAGTGTCATTGTCAATGCCCTCAGAAAGTTCGAAAGCGCCGGCATCATCGAATCCAGAAGTCTTGGCATGAAGGGCACCCATATCAAGGTACTCAACGACTATCTGCTCGATGAACTTTTCAAGCAGGTCTAAAGTCCTTGAGGGAAAAACCGTTGTAAACCTTTGAGGTCTGTGATACAATACTAAAGGTCAAATAAGCACGGATTCTGACAGTTTCACCGGTGCCTTTAAGGTGGTGGAACGGGATGACGGGTCCGGGTGTCAAAACAAAAGGAGGAAAAGTAATGTCAGTTATCAGTATGAAACAGCTGCTTGAAGCAGGGGTTCACTTTGGTCACCAGACCAGAAGATGGAATCCAAAAATGGCTCCCTACATTTTTACTGAAAGAAACGGGATTTACATCATTGATCTGCAGAAAACAGTGAAAATGATCGAAGAGGCCTACAATGTGGTTCGGGACATCGCCCAGGAAGGCGGCACGGTTCTTTTTGTAGGAACCAAGAAACAGGCCCAGGAGTCCATTGAGATTGAAGCCAAAAGGGCTGGCATGTTCTATGTGAACCAGCGCTGGCTGGGGGGCATGCTCACCAACTACAAAACCATTAAAAAAAGGATTGACCTGTTGTATGCCATTGACAAGATGGAAAGCGACGGAACCTTTGATTCTCTTCCAAAGAAGGAAGTTCTGGATTTAAAGCATAAAAGAGACCGGCTTGAGAAATTCCTCGGCGGCATCAAGGAAATGAAGGGTATTCCCGATGCCATTTTCGTCATCGACCCCAAAAAAGAAAAGATTGCCATCCATGAAGCACGGCTTCTGGGCATTCCGGTTATCGGCGTGGTGGATACGAACTGCGATCCCGATGAAATGGACTATCCGATTCCCGGCAATGACGATGCAATCCGTGCCGTGAAGCTGATTTCAGCGACCATTGCCAATGCAGTCATTGAAGGGAAGCAGGGAATTGACGCTCAGGAAGAAACCCCCAAAGCGGCTGAAGCCGTGGGCAGTGCCCCTGAAGCGCCGGCAGAAGAAGCGGTGGCGGAGGAAGCGTCAACTGAAAAATAATTGCCAAGGTAAGGACCCTGTCCTTGCCTTTAGACTGATATAAGGAGGAATAGACCATGGCGAAAATCAGTGCCAAGGATGTGAAGGAACTCAGAGAAATGACGGGAGCCGGCATGCTCGACTGCAAGAAGGCCCTGGAGGAAACCGGGGGAAATATCGAAGAGGCTGTGAAGAACCTCAGGGAAAAGGGCATTGCAAAGGCCGCTAAAAAAGCCAACCGCGTGGCCTCGGAAGGACTCATTGCTTCCTACATCCACGGCGGGAGAATCGGGGTTTTGGTTGAAATCAATGCAGAGACGGATTTTGTGGCTAAAAATGACGAATTCGTTGAATTCACCAAAGATATTTCAATGCACATTGCGGCGTCCAATCCCCTGTATGTCAAAAGGGATGACGTGCCCGAGGAGCTTGTGAAGAATGAAAAAGAAATCCTGAAAGCCCAGGCTCTCAATGAAGGGAAGCCTGAGAAAATCGTTGAAAAAATGATTGAAGGCAGGATATCAAAATTCTATAAAGAAATCTGTCTCCTTGAGCAACCCTTTGTAAAGGATCCCGATATCACCGTTGAGGAGCTTTTGACCCAGAAGATTGCCAGAATCGGTGAAAACATCAACATCAGGCGCTTTGTCCGTTATGAACTTGGAGAGGGCATCGAGAAGGCCGAAGAAAACTTTGCTGAGGAAGTCGCCAAGCAACTGCAATAGGAGGACACATTTGTGTTCTCTTTTTTTAGAAAAACTGGAGGGAGAAAGGATGAAAAACCAAGATTCAAATCGGATACTCCTGAAGCTGAGCGGGGAGGCGATTGCCCAAAGCCACGGACTGGGCATCGACAATCAGGTTTTGAAAGGGATTGCCGAAGAAATCCGGAAAATCCACGCTTTGGACTATGAAATCGCCATTGTTATCGGCGGAGGCAATATCATGAGGGGCCGGTCCAATCCTGAAATGGACCGTTCCACGGCGGATTACATGGGAATGCTTGCCACGGTCATCAATGCCCTGGCCCTTCAGAGTGCCGTCGAATCCCTTGAGATACCCACCCGGGTCATGAGCGCCATCGAAATGAACAAGATTGCTGAACCCTATATCCGACGCAAGGCCGTGCGGCATCTGGAAAAGGGAAGGGTGGTCATTTTTGCGGCGGGGACGGGAAATCCTTTTTTCTCCACGGATACGACGGCGGCACTGCGGGCGGCGGAGATTGACGCCTCCCTGGTTCTTTTTGCAAAAAATATCGACGGGGTCTACGATAAAGACCCGAAGCTATTTAAAGATGCCCGAAAATTTGATAAACTAACCTATAGAGAAATTCTGGAACTGGACCTGAAGGTCATTGATTCCACAGCCGCAACCCTGCTTCGAGAAAACAATATCAAAGCCATGATTTTTGGCCTCGACCAGCCTGAAAATATTTTGAAGGTGCTCAAGGGGGAAAAAATCGGCACTGAAATAAGGAGGAAACCAGAATGAAAACTGTCGTTCATGATCTGCTCAAGGAAAAAATGGAAAAAACCATCAGAGTGCTCAAGGATGAGCTTCACTCCATCCGGGCGGGACGTGCGAATCCGGCCCTTTTGGACCACGTGGTAGTGGATTACTACGGTACGCCGACCCCCATCCATCAAATCGCCAATATTTCCGTGCCTGAGGCCAGGATGCTTGTGGTGCAGCCCTACGATCCCTCAGCCATGGGAGATATCGAAAAAGCCATACTGACTTCGGACCTGGGCATCAATCCCTCCAATGACGGTAAAATTATTCGTCTGGTTCTACCGGTTCTGACTGAGGAACGTCGCAAGGATCTGGTCAAGGTGGTCAAGAAGATTGGCGAAACTTCAAAAGTCGCCCTTCGCAATGAACGCCGTGAAGCCAATGACATCCTCAAGAAAATGGAAAAAGACAAGGAAATCACAGAAGACAATCTCAAGTCAGCGGAAGAAGAAGTGCAGAAAATGACCGATCACTATTCCGGGGTTGTGGACCATCTGATTCAGCAAAAGGAAGTTGAAATTCTGGAAGTCTAGTTGAGGCATACGCTCAGACACAGAAGATGCCCTCCTGATGTCAAGGGAGGGTCTTTCATTGGAGGTAGCTATGGACCAAGGCTTGAAGATTCCCCGGCATGTGGCATTTATCATGGACGGCAACGGCAGATGGGCGAAAAAAAGAAATCTTCCCAGAAGTCTGGGTCACAAGGCTGGCACTGAAAACATCAGAAAGATTATTGCCTACGCCAAGGAGAAGGGAATCGGTTATCTGACCTTCTACGCTTTTTCAACAGAAAACTGGAAGCGCCCCCAGGATGAAATCCAGGCGCTGATGAAGCTGCTCAAGCAGTATCTGATGAAAGAAGTGGATACCTTCAACAAAGAAGGCGTCAGACTCTGTACCATCGGATCCCTTGAGGCCTTCAGCCCGGACCTGGTCCAGGCCATTGAAGAAGCCAGGGAGAAGACCGCCGGCAACCGGGCCATCACCGTGATAATCGCCCTGAACTACGGGTCGAGGCAGGAGATAGTCAGGGGGGTGAACCGCCTGATTGCCCAGGGAAAATCCGAAATTACCGAGGAGGACCTCAATCAGGTCCTTTACACCCGGGACTTCCCCGATCCCGATTTGCTGGTCCGCACCAGCGGAGAACTCCGGCTCAGTAATTTTCTGTTATGGCAGCTGGCCTATACCGAACTTTTGTTCACTCCGGAATACTGGCCGGATTTTAACGAGAAGTCCTTTGAGAAGGCCTTGGAGGAATACACCCGGAGAGATCGTCGTTATGGAGGATTACGCAATGCTTAACAGGGTATTGTCTGCGGCCTTTGCCATTGTGCTTTTGTTTATCGCCATCTACAACGGGGGATGGATTTTCAGACTCATGGGTTACGGGGTGATAGCCCTGGCCCTCTATGAATATTACACTTCCGCGGGGATTATGAACACCTACACCTTCCTGGGGGGGCTGTTGACGGTGCTTTTTCTTGAACTGAGGGGTTTTGAGGATCTAATCATCGCCCTGACCTTCATGATGATGGCCTTTTTGGTGGCCGGTCTTTTTTCAGAGAATCTCAAACTCGATGTCATCGGCAAATTCCAAGTGTCGGTATTCTATATCATGATTCCCATTTACATGCTTTTGTCCCTCGAGGTCATGGGCTATATGAACTTCATCGGTCTGATATTTCTCATTGCCTGGTTCAGCGACACCTTTGCATTTTTCACGGGGCGGTTTCTGGGCAGGCATCCCCTGGCCCCTGCCATCAGTCCCAAAAAAACCATCGAAGGTGCCATCGGCGGTATTGCTGGGGCCCTTTTCATGAGTCTTGTGTATTATCAGGTCATGGGATTTGAAGCCTACATGCCCGTGGTCTTCTTCAGTGTGTTCGTCATAGGAATGACGGCGCTTTCCCAGATTGGCGATCTCGTGGCATCGAAAATCAAGCGGACCCTCAATGTGAAGGATTTCGGAAAAGTGATGCCCGGTCATGGGGGGATTCTTGACCGTTTTGACAGTGTCATCATTCTGATTCCCGTTGTCTACTATGTGGTGCTTACTGTGATTATGTAATCAGGGAGGTTTGCAGATGAAACGCCTAGGAATACTTGGAGTCACGGGTTCTATCGGGACCCAGGCTCTTGATATTGTGGCCGGGCATCCCGGGGAATTCAAGCTTACCCTGGTCAGCGGCCATCGAAATCTGAAAAAACTGTTGGAAATCGATCAGGCTTTTCAACCTGAGATTGTCTGGGTGAGCGATCCCGAGGCATTTTCCCTGGCCCGGACGATGAATTTTTCTGCACGGCTCGTGTCCGACGGGACAGCGTTTCTTGAGCCGGAAAGAATGGACCTGCTTCTCAATGCCATGGTGGGTTCCGCCGGGCTTCTCCCGACCCTGATTGCCATCAACCACCGGATCGATGTCGCCCTGGCCAACAAGGAGTCCCTGGTGACCGGGGGAGACTTGATAGAAAAGGCGCTGAACCGGTCCACCTCCCGTCTGATTCCTGTGGATTCCGAGCACAGTGCTATTTTCCAGTGTCTTCAGGGACTGGAGGAAAAAAAAGGACTCTCAGGAGTGATTCTCACAGCCTCCGGCGGGCCCTTCAGGGGACAGTCCCAAGAGGCGATCCGGCCCAAAAGGGCCTCGGAAGCCCTGAAGCATCCGAACTGGTCCATGGGACGCAAAATTTCCATTGATTCGGCAACCCTGGTCAACAAGGGTCTGGAGGTCATTGAAGCCAAATGGCTCTTCGGTCTCTCCCCGGAGAATATTGAAGTGGTGGTCCACCCCCAGAGCATTGTCCACTCCCTGGTGCGCTTGAAGGACACTTCCGTCCTCGCCCAGATGGGCTTTGCCGACATGCACCTGCCCCTTCACTACGGTCTTTTTTATCCTGAGAGAAAGCCAAGCCTCCTGAAACCCTTCAGCTTCGATGAAATCAGGACCCTGAGTTTTGAAGCGGTGGACAATGAAGTGTTTCCCGGACTTGGCCTGGGGTATCAAGCCATTAGTGTGGGAGGCTCCATGCCTGTTGTCTACAACATGGTCAATGAAATCATGGTGGCAAAGTATTTGAGGGGCGAAAGTGCCTTCTACGACATCACCGATACCATAGCCCTGGAAATGGCAAGGCATGCAGCCGTGAAGAATCTGGATTATGCCGGTATCCGGGAATTAGAAATCCAACTCAAAAATAGACTGAAATGAAATAGGTGAAGATATGTTTGTAACGATTGTCAGCTTTATTGTTGTTTTTGGCCTGATGGTACTCTTCCATGAAATGGGCCATTTTCTTGTTGCCAAATTGAATCACATCAAGGTCAATGAATTTGCCATTGGCATGGGCCCCCGAATTTTCTACAAAACCCTGGGAGAAACGGAATACTCTTTAAGACTGCTGCCCCTGGGCGGCTTTATAAAGATGGAAGGGGAGGACGAAGCCAGCGACAGTCCGAGGAGTTTCTCCAATCAATCCCCCCTGAGAAGAATTTCGGTGGTGATTGCCGGTCCGGCTATGAACTTTCTTCTGAGTATCCTGCTGCTGGCTCTGATTGCCTTCAGTGTTGGATTTCCCACCCAGATCATTGACGAAGTACAGCCGGGCCTGCCGGCTGAGCAATCGGGTATGGTGGCCGGAGACCGAATCGTCGCCATCAACGGTGAACCCATTGATTCCTGGAATGAGGTGACGGAGGTGATTTCCAGGAGCGAGGGGGAGCTGTCCCTGGTGCTTGAGAGAGACGGCACTTCCCTGAGCCTGGCCATGATGCCTGAAATCGAGGAAGGCTCCGGAAGAAGAATCATCGGCATCAGCCCCGTTCTGGAGAAGGCCTTGTGGTCGTCTGTGGGATACGGGGTGGAGCAGACGGGCTTTATCATTGGCAGTATTTTTGATTTCCTGGGTGATTTGATTTCAGGTGCGGAGGTTGAAGGGGAGATTATCGGACCTATCGGCATTGTGGGCATTGTGGGAGAAGCCGCCAGTACCGGGATTCTTTCTCTGGCTTTCATTGCGGCCTACCTCAGCATCAACCTGGGAATTATCAATCTTCTGCCCTTTCCAGCCCTGGACGGGGGCAGAATCCTGTTTCTGTTTTTCGAAATCGTCCGCGGCAGGCCGATTCCCCCTGAAAAGGAGGGGATGGCCCACTTTATCGGTTTTGCACTTCTGATGGCCCTGATGGTCTTTGTTCTCTATCAGGACATCATGAAGCTGTTTTAAGGAGTCTTGAGATGCATTCACAATCCAGAGAAGTGAGGGTGGGGGATCTGGTTCTGGGCGGCACCCAGCCGGTGCGGATCCAGTCAATGACCAACACAAAAACCTCTGATGTCAAGGCGACAGTCAGTCAGATCCATGCTCTGGAAAATGCGGGCTGTGAGCTGGTGCGGGTTGCCGTTCCGGACATGTCCTCAGCAAAAAAACTGGGAGCGATCAAAAGGGCCATTCATATTCCCTTGATTGCAGATATTCACTTTGACCACAGGCTGGCTTTGGAGGCGGTTCATCAGGGCGTTGACAAAATCAGAATCAATCCGGGGAACATTTCTGATCCCTGGAAGCTCCAGGCCATTGTCCAGGCCATGAAGGCCGGGAATATCGCCCTGAGAATCGGGGTCAACGGGGGTTCCCTGGACAAAAGGATCCTTGAAAAACACGGGGGACCCACGGCCCGGGCCATGGTGGAAAGCGCCCTCGAGCAGGTCGCTGTTCTGGAATCCCTGGATTTTCACGATATTTTCATTTCTCTGAAATCCTCCAATGTGCGAACGACCCTCGAGGCCTGTGAACTCATCAGCGAAAAAACGGCCTACCCCCTGCATCTCGGAGTGACTGAAGCCGGCACCCTCCTGGGAGGCACTGTCAAAAGCGCCCTGGGAATAGGGCCTCTGTTGATGAAGGGGATAGGGGCCACCTTCAGGGTCTCCCTGAGCGCCGATCCCGTGGAAGAGATCCGGGTGGCCAAACTGATTCTCCAGGATCTTCAGATCAGGCGCTTCGGTGTGGAACTCATTGCCTGTCCGAGCTGCGGCAGGGCCCAGATTGACCTGGTGGCCCTGTCCAATGCCGTGGAGGCAGCCTTGAAGGATTACCACAAGCCCCTCACCGTCGCCGTCATGGGCTGCGGAGTCAACGGTCCCGGAGAAGCCGCCCATGCGGATATCGGCATTGCAGGGGGGAGGCAGATGGGACTGATTTTCAAAAAAGGGAAAATCATTCGAAAGGTCAGGGAAGAAGAGCTCCTTGAGGCCTTGCTGGAAGAAATTGAGAAGATCTAGGAGAGGGATATGGCAAAAGACCTGAAAAATATCACACAAGCAATTTTTGAAACCAGGGATGTCTATGAAAAAATCGTGTTTCAAAAGGACAAGGCGGTCCTCCATTTCTATTTGAAAGCCGGGGTACCCGTGACTGCCGGGGCGCTCAAATCCCTTCGGGAAGCCTCACGAGCGAATCTTGACGGGGTTGCCGATGTCAAGGTCCACAGGAGCATCGAGTCCGGGAAACCTTCACCCTCACCCCTGGATTTTTTTGAAGAGGTCATCAGGCCGCTGTCTGAGGACAAGCCCATGGTCTACCACCTGCTCAAGGAGTCAAAAAGGCGCTATTCGAAGGATGAAATCATTGTCACCCTTGAGAGTGAAATGACTTTGAAAATAATGGAGGAATCCCGTATTGCTCTTTTTTTAATGGAGGAATACCGCAGACTCCATGACCAGAAGGTGGTCCTCAAATGGAACCTCGAAGGGGAGAACTCCCTGGAGGAGTTCGATCACAGCCAAAGAGAAAAGACCCGGTCCATTGCCAGAAATCTGCTTTCGGAGTCATCGGACAGTTCCCGGAATGGCACGGGAACCTTTAAGGAGAAAATCATTTACAAACGGCGTACCCGGGGCGAAACCCTCCCTATCAGGGAGCTTCAGGAAGAATCCAGGGCCACCATTTCAGGAGAGATTTTCGACAAGGAATTCAGGGAGCTCAAAGGTGGAAAATTCATCCTCAATCTTTCTGTGACAGACTATTCTGATTCCATCGGGGTGAAATTTTTCCTGGAGGCGGAGGAGTTCAAAAAATATGACAGTCTTCTCAGCATCGGCGGTTCCTACAGCTTCGAGGGCAGCACCCGCTATGACACCTACTCGAAGGAACTGCTGTTTCAACCCGTCGCCATTCACCAGATTCCCCCCCTCAAGGGACTGCGTCAGGATGACGCTCCAAGGAAGCGGGTGGAACTCCATGTGCACAGTGCCATGAGTGAAATGAACGGCATTCATGCCCCCCAGGAAATCATACAGCGGGCCAGGGATTTCGGACACCGCGGCATCGCCCTGACTGACAGCGGGGTAATCCAGGGATTTCCAGAAGCCATGGAAAGCGCTGCCAAATGGGGTCTGAAGGTGATTTACGGCGTAGAAGGCTCCCTGTATGACAATGAAGGCTCCTTGATTCTCAGGGCCAACCAGGAAGACTTCGACCAGCCCTTTGTGATATTCGACATTGAAACCACGGGATTTTCCCCCACGGATGACCATATCATTGAGATCGGGGGCGTCCTGGTGCGCAATAAAAAGATTGTGGACACCTTTTCCCAGCTGGTCAATCCCCATCGCCTCCTGCCCCAGAAGATTATTGAACTGACAGGGATCACCGACGATGATCTGGCTGGAAAACCCGCCATTGAAGAGGTGCTGCCGAAATTCTTTGAATTTGTGGGCGACTGTCCCGTGGTTGCCCACAATGCCGCCTTTGATATGGGTTTCATGCGCAACAATGCCAAGAATCTTGGACTGACCTTCGACCCCATCGTCATCGATACCCTGAAACTCTCAAGAATCCTCCTCAAGCAGCTCAAGCGCCATCGACTTTCAAGCCTGGTCAAGCACTACGGGATTACCCTTGAAAACCACCACCGGGCTGTGGACGATGCCCTGGCGACGGCCAAGATTTTTCTGTTCCAGATAGAGGACCTCGAAAGCCGGGGGTATACGACCCTCGAAGACCTCAATCATCTTCCCCAGGGAGATGATGAGATTGATACCTTTGATTTCTACAGTGTGACAATTCTGGCAAAATCCCAGGAGGGACTCAAAAATCTCTATCACCTGATCAGCATTTCCCATTTGAATACCTTTTACAAGCAGCCCCGCTTGTCCAAAGCCGTGGTGGAGAAGTACCGCAAGGGGCTTTTGATTGGCTCAGGGACCGAGTCAGGCCAGCTTTACCAGAGTTTCATCAGGGGACTTGAACCCGAGGAGGTCCAAAAGACAGCCGCCTTCTATGATTATTTCGAGATTTTTCCGCCACAGAACGCCCTGGGGCTGGTAAAAGCCGGCAATGTCAAGGATTATCAAGCCCTGGAAACCGTGGTGAAGAAATTTGTCAGACTGGGAGAATTGACGGGCAAACCCGTCGTGGCCTCCAGCAACGTCCATTTTTTAAATCCCGAGGATGAAATCTATCGAAGGATTATCCTGGCGGGGCAGAAATTCAGGGACATCGAACAGCCCCCTCTTTACTTCAAAACCACCGGGGAAATGCTCCGTGATTTCAGTTTCCTGGGGAAGGAGAAGGCTGCTTCCGTGGTCATTGACCAGCCCAATGCGGTGCTGGATACCATTGATGAGGGGATTCTTCCCATACCCAAAGGCACTTATCCCCCCCGGATAGAAGGGTCTGATGAAAATCTCAGGCAGAGCTGCCTTGAAAGGGCCAGGGCGCTTTACGGCGACCCCCTGCCTTCGGAGGTGGCACAGCGGCTGGAAAGAGAGCTGGAGTCCATCATTTCCAACGGCTACGCAGTGATGTACATCATTGCCCAGAAGCTGGTGGCCAAGTCCCTTGAAGACGGCTATGTGGTGGGTTCAAGAGGTTCGGTGGGTTCTTCCCTGGCGGCCACCTTCAGCGGGATCACTGAAGTCAACCCCCTGCCGCCCCATTACAGATGCCCTGAGTGTCGCTACAGTGAATTTCCCCAGGTCACCGGTGGCGTCAGCGGGGTGGACCTGCCCGACAAGACCTGTCCCGGATGCGGAAGTCCCCTGGTCAAGGACGGCCACGATATTCCCTTTGAGGTGTTTCTCGGCTTCGAGGGAGACAAGGAACCGGATATTGATTTGAATTTCGCCGGGGTTTATCAGTCGAAATCCCACAGGTACACTGAAGAACTATTTGGCAAGGGCAAGGTCTACAAGGCTGGGACCATTGGCACCATTGCCGAGCGTACGGCCTTCGGCTTTGTCAAAAATTATTTTGAAGACCGGGGACTCAAGGTCTCCTCCAGGGAAATCAATCGCTTGATCAAGGGATGTACCGGTATCAGGAGGACGACGGGACAGCATCCCGGAGGCATTATGGTGGTGCCGGACAATAAGGACATCCACGATTTCACACCGATCCAGCATCCCGCCAACGACATGAATTCCGAAGTCATCACCACCCATTTCGACTATCATTCCATCAGCGGCAGAATCCTCAAACTCGACATTCTCGGGCAT
This sequence comes from delta proteobacterium ML8_F1, assembly GCA_002029975.1. Lineage (GTDB taxonomy): Bacteria > Bacillota > Clostridia > Peptostreptococcales > Acidaminobacteraceae > ML8-F1. The sequence goes on from LQBE01000019.1 coordinate 29,264, forward strand.
GACGTGCCCACGATCATCCGGCAGCTGGAAAATCTCACCGGAGTGGCCATTGACGCCATCCCCCTGGATGATCCAAAGACCCTGTCCCTGTTCACCTCCCAGGAGGCCCTGAGAATTGTCGACCCCACCTATGCCATGAAGGACGCTTCTCTGGGAATTCCCGAATTCGGGACAAAATTTGTGAGGCAGATGCTGAGGGATACGAAGCCTTCAACTTTTACAGAACTCATCCGCATTTCCGGTCTCAGCCATGGAACGGATGTCTGGGCCAACAATGCCGAAGAACTCATCAGAAATGGCGGTCTTCAGCTGGTGGACGTGATTTCCACCAGGGATGACATCATGAACTATCTGATTGACAGGGACCTGCCTCCCAAGGAAGCCTTCGGCATCATGGAAAGGGTGAGGAAGGGAAAGGGACTTACTGCTGAAAACATTGCCCTCATGGAAGAAAAGGGGGTTCCCGGTTGGTATATTGATTCCTGCAACAAGATCAAGTACATGTTCCCCAAAGCCCATGCCGTGGCCTATGTGATGATGTCCTTTCGCATCGCCTACTACAAGGTTCACCATCCCCTGGCCTTTTACGCCACTTATTTCAGTTCCCGGATAGCCGATTTCGACGCGTCCCTGATTGCCATGGGAAAGAACACCGTTCATTCCCGGCTGCTGGAAATCGACAAGGATCCGAATCCCTCCAAGAAAGACCAGGATCTCAGAAGCCTTCTGGAGGTGGTTCTGGAAATGTTCGCCCGGGGATTGAATTTTTCAAAAATCGATTTATACAGGTCGCATCCCAGTGAATTCGTCATTGAAGGGGGAAGACTGCTGCCTCCTTTGAGGGGGATTGCCGGACTTGGGGAGTCAGTGGCCCAGGCCATTGCCGCAGAGCGGCTCAAGGGAGAGTTTCTCTCTGTGGAGGATTTCAGAACCCGCTCCAAAGCCTCCAAAACCGTGGTGGAAGCTCTGGAAAACCACGGGGCTTTGAATGACCTGCCGAAAACCAATCAACTTCAATTTATGGATTTGCAAACCCTGGGATAATATGTTACAATATCTTTAACAGAAATCATCAAAGACAAAAGAGTGGGCCGGCCCCACTCTTATTTAATGTCAACAAGGAAGGTGTTAGAAATTGGCAAAAAAAACGGTATCAAAACTGGTGGAGGATATTCTCACTCCCTATCTGAAGGACAAGCCCTATGAACTCGTGGATGTGGTCTTTGTCAAGGAGGGTCCCCATCGCTTTCTCAGGGTGACCATAGACCGGGAAGAGGGGATTTCCCTGGAAGACTGCCAGGTTGTCAGCGAGTATTTGTCCAAGGAGCTTGACAGTCGCGATCCCATTGAGGAAAACTATTTCCTCGAGGTGGAGTCTCCGGGTATCGAGCGTCCCCTGAAAAAAGAAAGTGATTTCAGGAAATTCATGGGGAAAAAGATTGAAGTCAAGCTTTACCAGACCATCAACGGCCAGAAAGTGATCCAGGGCACCCTTGACGATTACAAGGACGAAGAAATTATCATCAGGGGGGATATAAGCAACAGTCTGATTACGATTCCCCACAAAAAAGCGGCCTCAGTCAAACTGATGGTTGACTTTTCGTAAGGAGGAAGCCATGAAGAATGAACTTTTGGAAGCCATCTATCAGATTGAAAGAGACAAGGGCATCAAGGCTGAAACGCTTTTGGAATCTGTCGAGGCGGCTTTGATTACCGCCTACAAGAAGAATTTTGGCAACCGCCAGAATGTGAAGGTGGAAATTGATTCAAGCACCGGTGATTTCAGAGTCTATGAAGTGTATACCGTGGTCAGTGAAGCGGCTTCCGAGGAAGAAATCACTCATGAAGACGCCAGAGACATCGACCCGAATTACATCCTGGGAGATGTGGTCGAGAAGGAGGTCACCCCCAGGAATTTTGGAAGAATCGCCGCCCTGGCGGCGAAGCAGGTTGTGGTGCAGCGGATCAGAGAGGCTGAAAGAAATGTCATCTTTGATGAATTCATCAACCGGGAATCGGAGATTGTCACGGGAATCATTCAAAGAATATCCAAGGGCGTCATCTATATTGACCTGGGAAAAACCGAAGCGCTGCTGCTGCCGAGCGAACAGATTCCCACAGAAACCTACAAGCCCGGGGACCGGATCAAGACCTATATCACTGAGGTGAAAAAGACCTCCAAGAATCCGCAGATACTGGTCTCTAGAACCCATACGGGTCTGATCAAGAGACTCTTTGAACTCGAAGTGCCGGAAATCCACGACGGCATTGTGGAAATCAAGAGTATTTCCAGGGAGGCGGGTTCCCGGACCAAGATTGCCGTCTATGCCCAGGATGAAAACATCGATCCAGTGGGGGCCTGTGTCGGACAAAAGGGATCCAGGGTTCAAAGTATTGTCAGCGAGCTGAGCGGGGAAAAAATAGATATTATTGAGTGGAACTCCGACCCGGCAATTTTCATCACCCACGCCCTGAGTCCATCGAAGGTGGAGCAGGTTATCGTTGTGGAGGACCACCATGCGGCGACTGTCGTGGTACCGGATTATCAGCTTTCCCTGGCCATTGGCCGGGAAGGGCAGAATGCCAGGCTTGCTGCAAAACTGACCAACTGGAAGATTGATATCAAAAGCACCACCCAGTACAACAATCTCACCCAGGGCGGAGCGGTCCGGCAGGAGAGTGTTGAAGAGCAAGCGCCAGAAGAGACACAGACTGCAGAATTGATTGAAGAGTCCGCAACTGAAGAAGAATAAGCCGTTTGAAGGACAGGCGGATGTGAGGTAAGTTATGAAAACAAAAAAAATACCACTGAGAAAATGTATCGGATGCCAGACCCAGCACCCGAAACGGGAACTGATCAGGGTTGTCAAGGATAAAGAAGGGAATATTTCCGTGGATTTTTCGGGAAGAGCCAACGGTCGGGGCGCTTATATCTGCCCCAGGCTGGATTGCTTTGAAAAAGCCCATAAACGGGACGCTTTCAGTCGCGCGCTGGAGACCAAAGTCCCCGAGGAGATCTATGAGGCCTTGAAAAAGGAACTCCTCGATGGAGAATAAAATCCTATCTTTGATGAGATTCGCCAGGAAATCCGGTGGGCTGTCTTATGGCTACGAAGCGGTCTCAAAAATGATGATCAAGCAAAGGGTTTACCTTGTGGTTCTGACCGAGGATATCTCCCCAAACACCCGGGAAAAGATTCAAAGACTGGCGGCACAAAAGGATATCCCCCTCATCGATAGATTCGCCACCCTTGAACTGTCCAGAGAACTGGGCCTCAAGCCTACGGCGGTCTACGCTCTGAAGAACAGGCATTTTGCGCAGAAGATTTTGGAATTTCACTCAGGAAAAAAAGAATAACGGAGGTGATCTTTTGACGAAAATTCGAATTTACGAATTGGCAAAAGAACTGAATTTATCGAGCAAGGTAATCATGGACGAACTGAAGGAGTTTGGCATTGAAGTTAAAAATCACATGAGTGCTATCAGTGACCTGGATGCCTTGAAAATAAGAAAAAAATACATCAAGAAAGAGGAAACCCCACCAGCGCCCAAGGAGACGCCGGCACCGGAGAAAAAACCCCAGAAACCGGTTTCCCGGACCGGGAGCGATTCCCAGAAGACGGCCAAGTCCCATCCGAAGCCCCCGCAAAAGACAGCGTCGAAACCCCCTCAAAAGGGCGGACAGCCGCGCCCCAAAACGCCGGCAAAGACTGCAGCCCCCAGACAGACGCCAGAGGAAATCGCCGCCGCCAAGGAAAAAATCAAACGGGGACCTAAAGCCGAGGCCCCGATTAAAAACAAGACAAAATCTTCCCGCAAGGACTATTCCAAAAAAACCAAAAAATCGAAGGCCTTTTACAAGAGCCTGCCCAAAGAAGAGGAAAAGGGACCAAAGCCGGGTGATGTGATTGTCCTGCCCCCGGAACTCACTGTGGGTGAATTTGCGGATCTTCTGAAAATGAACGTCAATGACCTCATCATGAAAATCATGACCGACTATGAAAAAATGGTGGGAATCAACGAAAATTTGGAATCCGATGTCGCCCAGCTCATTGCCATTGACCTCGGCTTCGAGGTTGAAATGGAAAAGACCCAGGTTCAGCTGGATGAACTGGAATTTGAATTCGAGGACAAGCCAGAGGACCTGGTTTACCGGGCGCCTGTGGTGACGGTCATGGGTCACGTCGACCACGGTAAGACCTCCCTGCTGGATGCCATCCGCAATACGGATGTCACAAAAGGAGAGGCCGGCGGCATTACCCAGCATATCGGCGCTTCGGAAATCTATATCAACAACAAGAAAATCGTGTTTCTGGACACCCCCGGCCATGAGGCCTTCACCACACTGAGGGCAAGGGGGGCCCAGGTGACGGACATTGCCATTTTAGTCGTTGCCGCCGATGACGGGGTGATGCCCCAGACCCTTGAAGCCATCGACCATGCCCGGGCCGCCGGGGTGCCCATTATTGTGGCCATCAACAAAATTGACAAGGATAATGCCAATCCCACCCGGGTCAAGCAGGAGCTCAGCGACAACGGTCTCGTAGTCGAGGAGTGGGGAGGCTCAACCATAGCCGTCGAGATTTCAGCCATCAAGGGTCAAGGTATTGACACCCTGCTGGAGATGGTGGTTCTGGTTGCGGAAATGGAAGAACTCAAGGCCAATCCAAAGCGGCCGGCCATCGGAACCATCATTGAAGCCAATCTTGACAAGGGCCGGGGTCCTGTGGCCACCGCCTTGGTGCAAAACGGCACCCTCCGGGTCGGCGATCCAATTTTTGCAGGGACCAGCTACGGCAAGGTCAGAGCCATGTTCAACGACAAGGGCAAAAATGTAAAAAGTGCCAAGCCCTCCACCTCTGTGGAGATTCTGGGAATCAACAGTGTCCCCGTGGCCGGGGAAAAATTCTATGTGACCCGGGATGAAAAGACTGCCAGGCTCCATGCGGAAGCCAATGTGAATGTGTTCAAAGAGCAGGCCATGCGTTCGAATCGCAAAAATATCAGTCTGGAAGATCTTTTTGACCAGATCAAGGACGGGGAAGTGAAGGACCTGAATATTGTCCTTAAGGCCGATGTCCACGGTTCCATAGAGGCCCTGAGGCAGTCCCTGGAGAATATCAGCAATGAGGAAGTCCGGGTCAAAATCATTCACTCCCAGATCGGCGCCATTACGGAATCGGATATTCTTCTGGCCAGCGCTTCCAATGCCATTGTCATAGGATTCAATGTCAGACCCAGCGCCAGTGTGCAGCAGACGGCGGACCGGGAGGAAGTTGAGATACGGACCTACCGCATCATTTACGAAGCCATTAAAGAGGTCAAGGATGCCCTGAGCGGACTCCTGGATCCGGAATACCGGGAGGTGATTGAGGGCAGGGTCGAGGTACGGACCACCTTCAAGGTACCCAATGCCGGCACCATTGCCGGAGCTTATGTGCTTGACGGGAAGATTTCAAGAAAGTCCAAGGTGAGACTCATCCGTGACGGTATCGTTATTTTTGAGGGAGGAATCTCTTCCTTGAAACGATTCAAGGACGATGCCAAGGAAGTACTGACTGGATTTGAATGTGGCGTGGGCCTTGAAAACTACAATGATTTGAAGGAAGGGGACATCATAGAACCCTACAAAATCGTAGAGATTGAGAGAACCCTCGACTGATAGGAGGAAAAACCCGTGAGTTTTGACCGAAACAAGAGAATCTCGGAGGAAATAAAAAAAATCGTCAGCGAGTTGATTCAAAAGGAAATCAAGGACCCCAGAATTCCTCCCTTTACCAGTGTGACGGAGGTCACCACCACAAAGGACCACCGCTACTGCAATATCTATATCAGTTTTCTCGATGACGGGGTTGATGCGGAGGAAGCCTTGAAGGGTCTCAACAACGCCAAGGGCTATATCCGAAGGGAGATCGGCGCCCAGATTAAACTCCACTATACCCCCGAACCGGTCTTCAAGGTGGATGCTTCCATGAAAAATGCCATGCACCTGGAAAAAGTCATCAGGGAACTGGATATCAAACAGGATAGTGATGAGGCCAAGGATGAAGAGAACGATGATGAAAAATAGCATTGTCGAAGCCATCGTGCAGCATCATGATTTTCTGATCATGCCCCACATGCATCCCGACGGGGATGCTGTGGGGTCTTCCTTGGCCCTGGCCCTGGCCCTGGAGGCTCTGGGCAAAAACGTGAGGGTTTTTTCCCTGGATCCCATTCCCTACGACATTGCATTTCTTAAGACCCAGAATTTCTGGGTCAGCACCCTTGAAGCCGACGTGGCCCTGGATTATGTCATTGCCCTGGATGCCAGTGATGAGGGCCGTCTTATGGACCGCCTGGACCGGCTCAAGGCCCCTCTGATCAATATCGACCACCACAAGACCAATACCGGCTACGGTGCTCTGAACTGGGTGGACGAGACTGCCAGTGCCACGGGTGAAATCATTTTCGAACTGATCAAGGCCCTTGATGTCCCCCTGAGCGCCGCCATGGCCACGGCCCTCTATGTCGCTATCTCGACGGATACGGGAAGCTTTATGTACGCCAACACCACCAAGAGGACCCATCTGATTGCCGGAGAACTACTCGGCCTGGGGATTGACCTCGAGGGAATCAACCGCCATCTGTACCAGAACATACCCATGAACAAATTCCGGCTCAACGCCTACGTTCTGGAAAAGGCCGAGTTTCACGCCCTGGGGGGACTGGGGCTGGCGGTGGTGCAGGCCGAGGACATGAAACGGTTCAACTGCACCAATACAGACAATATCGTCGAGGCCCTCAGGAACATCGATTCCGTGGAGGTTGCGGTGCTGGTGGTTGAAAGGGACGGGCTTGTGAAGGTTTCCATGCGTTCAAAGGGAGCGGTCGATGTCAGTGAAATCGCCCTGAAATACAAGGGTGGGGGACATGTGAATGCCGCAGGGTTCAGCAGCGAACTGGGCATCGAAGAGACTAAAGACAGGATTATAAAGGAGTTCAGTGCCATTGGATTCAGGACTGATCATCATCAATAAGGCAGCGGGCATGACCTCCCACGATGTGGTCAATGCCATCAGAAAAATCATGAAAACCAAAAAAGTGGGCCACAGCGGCACCCTCGACCCTATGGCCACCGGGGTCCTCAATGTCTTTGTGGGGCAGGCCACCAAAACAATCCGTTTTCATCAAGAGCCCTTCAAACGCTACCGGGGCCGCATGAGACTCGGGTACGAGAGTGACACCCTTGATGCCTGGGGAAAGGTTGTTGCCGTTAAGGGACACCGGGAGGTCTCCTGGGATGCAATCCAGGGAGTCATTCCGCAGTTTACCGGGGAGATTTCTCAGATTCCCCCCATGTTTTCCGCTCTCCGCCACCAGGGGAAGCGGCTTTATGAGCTTGCCCGGCAGGGCGTTGAAGTGGACAGGCCGCCCAGGAAAATCCAGATCAGGGAGTTGACAATCAAGCCGGTGGAAAAGGATCTCTTTGAACTGGAAATCCAGTGTTCAAAGGGCACTTACATCCGGACCCTCATGGACGATATTGCCATAGCCCTCAACACCAGGGGGATTATGACCTCCCTGACCCGCCTGGAAAGCGACGGATATACCCTGGAGGAGGCGGCTTCCCTGGAGGCGGTCGCAAAAAAGATGGCAAAGGGGGACACCTCATTTCTCATTCCCATGGCAGCGCTTTTTCCGGAGCGGCCGGTGGTGGCTCTGACGCCGGAGGATTTTCTGGATTTAAAGCATGGCAAAACCCCGTCACTGGAACCCTTTGACGGGTTGACCCGCCTGCTTTACAGGGGACGGCTCGTGGCAATCGGAGACCGCAGGGCGTCGGGCAATGTCATCTGCCAGCGTTTTTTGAGGGAGGCTGAAAATGGAAGTCCTATTTGACAAGGATGAAATCAGACACATCACAGGCAGGGTGGGGGTCACCATCGGCACCTTTGACGGCCTGCACATCGGTCATCAGACCGTGATCAGGAATCTTGTCGGCAAGTGTCAGGATGAAAAAATCCAATCCGTGGTGTATACCTTCGCCAATATTCCCCGGGAGGTCACTGAGGGCAGACCCGTGAAAAAAATCATCACCCTGGATGAAAAGGTGCGCCTCATCAGCCAGTTGAAGGTGGATTACCTGATACTGATTGAGTTCACTGAGGAGCACATGGGACTCAGTGCCAAAAAATTCATTGAGGGGATTCTGCTGGAGCCCCTGGACGTCAGACACCTTGTGATCGGCCATGACTTCCGCTTCGGAAAAAAAGCCTCAGGGGACCAGACCCTCCTGAAGAAGCTTCAGAAGAAATTCGACTATGAACTGGATGTGGTCCCCCCGGTGGTCATAGACAAAAAAAGAATCAGCTCCACTCTGATCAGGGGACTGCTCACCGAGGGAAAAATCATTGAGGCCAACCGCTATCTGGGACGCAACCACTACTTCAGAAGCATTGTGACCCCCGGCAAAAGAATTGGTACCGGGCTGGGGTTTCCCACTGCCAATCTGATCATCGATATCAGCATGCATACCCTGAAGCCGGGTGTCTATCTGACCCAGGTGCTGGCAAAAAGCAAACGCTACAATGCCATTACCAACATCGGCTTCAATCCCACCTTTGAATCCAGTGAGCTCAGCTTTGAAACCTACATCATAGATTTTGAAGGGAATCTCTACGGCAAGGAGATTGTCGTGGAATTCCTTGACCGCCTGAGGGATGAAGTGAAGTTCGAATCAAAGGCGGCGCTGAGCAGGCGACTCAAGGAGGATCTGCATGTGGCGAAGCAGTTTTTTGCCAGTCTTGACACAAACTGAAGCCTTTGACAGCGAACTGGTTTACTTCACCGATTAAATATGGTAGAATTAATCGTTAAGAACTTAGAACTATGTTTATCGAAACTCCAACGATTTACTTGGTCCTGAGGGATAAAAAAAATGGAGGTAGTTGAATGATTACAAAAGAGACCAAAACTCAGATTATCAATGAGCACAAGGCCCATGACAAGGACACCGGTTCCAGCGAGGTGCAGATTGCCCTGCTGACCAATCGCATCAATTCTCTCAATGAGCATCTCAAGATTCACAAAAAAGACCATCATTCCCGACGGGGTCTTTTGAAAATGGTTGGCCAGAGAAGAAGACTGCTCAACTATGTCAAGAACAACGACGTTGAACATTACCGGGAAATCATACAGAAGCTTAACTTGAGGAAGTAACTAAATAGCGGGGTTACCCCCGCTATTTGTTTACCATCTGGGATTTTAGAGTTTATTTGATTTGTCCTACTTTTAGTGGACAAGGCCGATTGTCTAGTAAAAGTAGGATAAATTCTAAAATCCTCAAAAAGAGGAGGAGAAATATGAAGCAAAAGACATTCAAAATGACCCTTGGCAATCGCGAGTTGATTGCGGAAATCGGTCGTTACGCCCCCCTGGCCCACGGAGCTGTCATGCTCCGCTATGGTGACACGGCCGTGCTGACTACCGCTGTAAGGGGAAAGCCCAGGGAAGGCCTTGATTTTTTCCCTTTGAGCTGTGAATACCAGGAAAAAATGTACGCTGTGGGGAAAATTCCAGGAGGTTACATTAAACGGGAGGGCAGACCCTCTGAAAATGCTGTTTTGACCTCTCGGCTGATTGACCGGCCGATTCGACCGCTTTTCCCTGAATCCTACAAGGATGAGGTCCAGGTCGTGGCACAGGTCATGGCCGTGGACCAGGACAACAGCCCTGAAATGACCGCCATGGTAGGGTCATCCATTGCACTGTCCATCGCTAAGGACATACCCTTCAACGGCCCTACGGGATCGGTTCAAGTGGGTCTGGTCGACGGGAAGTATGTCATCAATCCTTCGGTGGAAGAAATGGAAAAATCACTCATGGACCTGGTTGTCTCCGGCACCAAAGATGCCATTATGATGGTGGAAGCGGGATCGAAGTTCGTCTCAGAGGACCAGATGCTTGACGGCATCATGTTCGCCCATGAGGCCATCAAGGAGATTGTCGCTTTTGTGGAGTCGATTCAGGAAGAACTGGGAATTGTCAAAGAAGCCTACCTGCCCCCCGAGGTCAATGAACCACTCAGGGACTTCGTCAAAGAAGTGGTTGATGAGGCGCTCTACAAGGCGGTTAGAATCCAGGATAAAACTGAACGGGGAGATTTTGAAGGGGCCTTGATGGACCAACTGCTTCAAGCCCTGGAAGAAAAATATCCCGAGGACTATACGGATCTGATTCCAGAAGCCAAAGGATTTTTCAAAGCTCTGGAGAAAAAGCAGATGCGCCGGATGATTACCCATGAGAATCTCAGACCTGACGGGCGCCGACCAGATGAAATCCGTCAGATAACCAGTGAGGCCAAAATTTTCAACCGGACCCACGGAAGCGGTTTTTTCATGAGAGGGGAAACCTCGGCCCTTTCCATTACGACTCTGGGCGCACTGGGAGAAGCCCAGCGACTGGACGGTATTGATCTTGAAGAAACCCGCCGGTTCATGCACCACTACAATTTCCCGCCTTTTTCTGTGGGAGAGCCCGGCAGGATGATGGGACCCAATCGTCGGGCCATCGGTCACGGCGCCCTTGGTGAAAGGGCCCTCATGCAGGTGCTTCCCAATGAAGAGGATTTTCCCTATACCATCCGCATCGTCTCTGAAGTACTGAGCTCCAACGGCTCAACTTCCCAAGCGAGTATCTGTGCCTCCTCCCTGAGTATGATGGACGCCGGCGTGCCCATCAAGGCCCCGGTCGCCGGGATAGCCATGGGACTGATCAAAGAGGATGAAAAGGTTACCGTGCTGAGCGATATCCAGGGAATGGAAGATTTCCTGGGAGACATGGATTTCAAGGTAGCGGGGACGACAGAAGGCATCACAGCGATTCAGATGGATATTAAAATCCAGGGAATCGACCGTGATATCATGGTGACTGCTCTGGAACAGGCACGCATCGGCAGACTGCACATCCTGTCCAAAATGAGTGAAACCCTTGAAGAACCCCGAAAAGAGCTTTCCCAGTACGCGCCAAGGGTCTTCAACCTGAGAGTCCATCCCGACAAAATCCGGGAAATCATCGGACCGGGTGGCAAGGTCATCACCAAGATTACCTCTGAATGCAATGTGAAGATTGACATAGATGACTCGGGAATGGTTCTGATTACCGCCGTGGACGGAAAAGGCGGCAATGAAGCCAAACGACGCATAGAAGAAATTGTCAAGGATGTTGAGAAAGGCGAAATCTACAATGCCAAAATTGTTAAAATTGCCAAGTTTGGCGCTTTTGTGGAACTGCTTCCCGGCAAGGATGCGCTTTGCCACATCTCCCAGTTGACCATGAAACGCCTCAACAATGTCGAGGACGAGTTCAAGGTCGGGGATGAAATCGTGGTCAAGGTTCTGGAAATCGATGCTCAGGGAAAAGTCAGCGTTTCACGCAAGGTGCTACTGGAGGAAACGGCAAAAAAAGAACATCCCAGGAGTGAGAGTCCCCAGAAATAAGCGGCGGCACACCAAAAGAGGGTGCAAGTTGGGAAGATGCCTGACTTGCACCCTTTAGAATTCAAAGGTTCAGGAGAGATCATTTGCATAAAATACATTATCTGGATAATCGAATGCCCGTCGCCCTCTATCCCATGGGGGAGGCAAAAACGGTATCCATCGGCTTTTTTATCCCCGCGGGCACTATTCATGAGGCGGGCTATCCCTCGGGGATTTCCCATGTGATTGAACATATGCTTTTCAAGGGGACACAGCACTACAGCGCCTACGATATTGCCATTGCCATGGACCACATCGGAGGAGAACTCAACGCCTACACCTCAAAGGAGTGTACCGGTATTCTGGCCCGGGTGCTTCCAGAGGATCTGGCGGTTCCCATCAACCTGGTAGAAGAAATGCTTTTTCGAAGTCGTTTTGAAAAAGAGGATCTGATCAAGGAAAAAGCTGTCATTCTGGAAGAAATCCTGTCCTACGAGGATTCCCCGGAGGATATCAGTTACGACGGGCTTTCAAAGGTGATTTATAAAGGGTCCCCCCTGGTCCACCCCATACTGGGTACCCGGGAGAGTCTTGAGAAAATTGATGAAAAAGTGCTCCGGGACTATTTCAACAGATTTTATGACCCGGGGGCCATGGTCATCAGTGTCGCCGGAAAAATCGATGCCGGTCGGGTGCTGGCCCTGTTGAACAGTACCTTTGGCACCAATAAAGTCCGAAGGCGCCACTATCTGCCGGCTGTAAAACGGGTCCCTTTCCAGGGGGGGAAATTTCTCAAGACCAGGAATTTTGAACAGACCCACCTGGATATTGCACTCTGGGGCCCTGAGGAGGAGCACCGGCTCTACTACGCAGCCAGCATTTTGAATAATATTCTGGGAGGAACCATCAGTTCGCGACTCTTTCAAAGAATCAGAGAAGAGAAGGGGCTGGTCTACAGTATTCACTCCCAGATCAATGCCTATGAAAGCGCCGGGAGTTTGATGATCAGCTATTCCCTGAACAAATCCCAGGTGGAAAAAGCCACACATCTGATTTTAAAGGAACTGGTCCGTCTCAGGGACCAGGGCATCACCCCAGAGGAGTTTCACCATTCCAAGAAGCATCTTGTCGGGAATATGCTCCTGGAAACTGAAACGCCGGAGGATTTCATGAGTCTCATGGCGAAGGACCTTCTTTACAGGAGACCTGTCCCCAGTGTTGAAAAAATCCTGAGTCGGATTGAAGCGACCCGTTTCGAGGAAGTCGGTCAGGTCGTCGATCTCCTTTTCAGTCATCCGGTGGCCTTCGGCGCCGTGGGCCAGATTGTACCTTCGGAGTTCGAGGCGCTTTATGAAAAACTATCAAACACCCTGGAGGAAAAACATGTCTAAAGTCAAAATTGTCAACAAAGGGGTCAATCCCCTGCCGGAGTACAAAACCCCCGGTTCCTCGGGAATGGATCTCATGGCCTGGCTTGAGGAGCCCCTGACCCTGGAATCCCTCGAGAGGGCCCTTGTGCCCACGGGCCTGTATATTGAGCTGCAGCCCGGATATGAGGCTCAGATTCGACCGAGAAGCGGTATGAGCATCAAGCACGGTCTCACCCTGATCAATGCCGTGGGCACCATCGACAGTGATTATCGGGGGGAACTCAGGATTCCAGTCGTCAATCTGTCCAGAGAGCCCTTCACCATCCACAGCGGAGACCGCATCGCCCAGATGATTGTGGCGCCCTATGACCGGGTGATTCTTCAAGAGGTGGACAGCCTGGAGGATTCTGATAGAGGAGAGGGTGGATTTGGCTCGACAGGTCGATAACTCTAGGATTATCGTCAAAAAATTCGGGGGCACTTCGGTGATGACGCAGGGGGACCGAAGCCGCATTCGGGACTTGGTGCTGCTAGACCTCCAAAAAGAACTCATTCCCGTCCTGGTGGTATCTGCCATGGGTCGGCAAAGCGCTCCCTATGCCACGGATACCCTGATAGGACTCTACCGGCAGATCCATCAAGCCACAAATCACCGGGATCTCGACCTGTTGATGAGCTGTGGAGAAATCATTTCAGCAACCCTCATTTCGGCGACACTGAACGCTGCCGGCCTGGTCTCCAGGGCCTTGACAGGGTTTCATGCGGGAATTGTCACCGATAACACCCATGGGGGCGCTGAGGTGCTGGCTGTCAATCCGGAATATATTGAAAAACTGCTTTCTGAGGGCATTATCCCGGTGATCAGTGGATTTCAGGGAATCTCTGTGGAAGGGGAAATCACTACCCTGGGTCGGGGAGGGTCGGATACCACCGCCGCCCTGATCGGAGAAGCCTTGAAAGCCCAGAAGGTTGAGATTTACACCGATGTGGAGGGGGTCATGACTGCCGACCCAACAATAGTTGAAAATGCAACGATACTTTCAGGAATGACCTATGAGGAAATGTACGAAATGGCCCGGCACGGGGCAAAGGTCCTGGATTTCAATGCCGTGGATGTTGCCAAGCGTTCCGGATTGAAGCTGGTCATCAAAAATTCCAGTTCCTCCTTCGCGGGCACCACTGTCACGGACCGGGTACTGGATGAACGGGTGCTGACGGCCATCACCTCGGATGAACCCTGGACCCAGTATCAGCTTGAGAATCTCAAGGAATCCTTTGATGACAAAGGGTTCATGGATGAACTGAGCCGCCGGAAAATCAGTATCGACATGATCAACTTTTTTGAGGCTTCCAAATACTTCATCATTGATTCCCGGCTGGAGGACAGCCTTGATGAAGCCCTTGAGGCCCTGGGCATTGCCTATGACAAACGAAAAGACTGTGCCAAGGTCACTGTCATCGGTCATCGCATCCACGGGGTGCCCGGCATCATGAGACGCATCGTCAATGCCCTCGAGGGCAACGGAATCACCATATTGCAGACTTCGGATTCAAGCATGACCATCAGTTGTCTCATCCGGAATGACCGTGCCAGTGATGCCGTCAATTATCTGCATCAGGCCTTTGACATGGAAAAAAATGAGGGTTAGCAGCCATCATTTTTTTTGGTTGTGTTATAATTGACCTGTAGAAGGGGTGAGACAATTGACCAGTAAAAACCAGACAAAAAACAAGAAAAGACCTGGGACAAAAAAGAGCAGGGCCACGGCAAAATCCCTGAAACGACGCTATGAAATCACCCTGGTACTGCTGCTGTCCTTTACCGTTATTTCAATCCTTTCCCTGCACACTGAATCCGTGGGAATCCTGGGAAAACTGATCCGGTCCCTGACCCTCGGCTTCTTCGGAAGGGGAGGAATGGTCTTTCCCTATGTGCTTTTTCTGATAATATTCCTGAAAATCAATAAAAATTTCAAAGAAGTTCAAATCCGTTACACCGCAGGACTTGCCGCCATTTTTTTTGCCCTGGCCCTGGCCCTGGCCATCGATGATTTCAATCAGATCCGGGACAGTTATCTTTCAAGCGGTGCCGGCTATTTCAACCTTGATTTTTTCAAGGCTTCCTACAGCGCCGGAGTGGCCTTGACCGGTGCCGGGGTCATTTTCAACACTCTGGCGCTTTTCCTGTATTCAACCATGGGAAAATACGGGCTGCTGATCGTCACCATGGCCTTTGCCATGATAGGCCTCCTGCTAGTGGTCAACTACCGGGTGACCTACGAGGGCCTCAAGGGGTTGAAAAGAAAGACCCGGACACCCACCAAGGCTCTTTCACAAAAGAAAAGGCCTGCCGATGTGTCTGAACCGGTGACCAGGGAAGAGACTCCGGTGACGCCTAAGCCTCCGAAGGACATCAAAATATTCAGCTATAATGACTTCAATCCCAGAAACCAGGACCCTGAGGAGGGAAAAAGCGAACAGGAGATTCTTCAGGAGCTCAATAAAAACGTGACTTCCAAAATCACAAACTATGTGAAGCCCAGAAGCTCCATGCTTATCAAGCCAAAAATAATCAGTGATTCCCTGGACAAATCCGAGATTTTAAAGAATGCCGAGCACCTAGAAAAGACCCTGGGCAATTTCGGCATCCGGGGCAAAGTCATGGAAATCAGCAGGGGACCCACCATCACCCGGTATGAACTCCAGCCGGAAGCGGGCATCAAGCTATCGAAGATCATCGCCCTGGCGGATGATTTGGCGCTTAACATGGCGGTTTCCCAGGTTAGAATTGCTCCGGTCCCCGGCAAGGTCGCCGTGGGGATTGAAATTCCCAATGAAGAAAATTCCATGGTTCAAATCCGGGAGATTCTCGAAAGTGACGCTTTTAAAAGCTCCAAGTCAAAGCTCACCATGGCCCTTGGCAAAAACATCAGCGGCAAACCGGTGGTCTTTGATCTTGGAGACATGCCGCACCTGCTCATTGCAGGGGCTACCGGTTCCGGTAAAAGTGTCTGTGTGAATACCATCATCACCAGCCTGCTTTTCAACGCCACACCGGATGAAGTGAAACTCCTGATGATTGACCCGAAGGTGGTGGAACTCAATGTCTACAACGGGATTCCCCATTTGATTCTGCCGGTAGTCACCAACCCCAAGAAGGCTTCCATTGCCCTGGGCTGGGCAGTGAATGAAATGAACCGCCGCTACGAGTCCTTTGCCCAGCAGCAGGTCAAGGACATTGACGGGTACAATCGAAAGAATCCGCAAGCCGCTTTGCCGAAAATCGTGGTTATCATTGATGAACTGGCCGATTTGATGATGGTCGCCCCCAACCAGGTGGAGGACGCCATTGCGCGGCTGGCCCAGATGGCCAGAGCGGCTGGCATCCACTTGATTGTGGCGACACAAAGACCCTCAGTGGATGTCATCACCGGACTCATCAAGGCAAACATCACTTCCCGAATCGCCTTTTCGGTTTCCTCCCAGGTGGATTCACGAACCATTCTGGATTCGGCGGGGGCTGAAAAGCTCCTCGGCAAGGGGGACATGCTCTTCAGTCCTGTAGGGGCGCAAAAGCCCCTGCGTCTCCAGGGCGCCTTCATTTCCGAAGAGGAAATCGACAAGATTGTCACCCATATCAAAAAACAAGCGGGAGAAGTGGTCTATAACCACGAAATCCTTGATGAAACCCAGCAGATGCAGATGGCCATGGATTCCGATGATCTGATTCCTGAAATCATCAGGTTTTTGGTGAACCAAAAGACCATCAGTGTCTCAATGTTGCAAAGAAAGTTCAGGATTGGTTACAACAGGGCCGCCAGAATCATGGATGAACTCGAAGAAAAGAGCATTGTCGGCCCCAATACAGGCTCCAAGCCGCGAGATGTCATTATGACCATTGAAGAGATGGAAAAATACCTCTAAGGAGAAGAGACCCCTATGCCGCGTTTGACCGTTGAAGCAGCACTCCGACACAAAGATTTAGTTTTTGTGGATGTCCGAAGTCCCCAGGAATTCAGTTATTCTCATATTCCTGGAGCGAAAAACTGGCCCATTCTGGACAATGAAGCCAGAGAGGCAGTGGGCACCATCTACAAGACCATGGGCCGGGAGAAAGCCATTGAAACAGGAATCCAGCACGTCAAGGAAAAACTCCCGAATTTCTACAGTGAAATTACCGCTCTGAGTCAAAGATACAATCATGTCCTGCTCTACTGTTCAAGAGGGGGAATGCGCTCGGGGACTCTCTATGCCTTCGGGGAGAGTCTCGGCCTTGACAATCTCTATCTCTTGGAGGGGGGCTACAAGGCCTACAGGCAGCACGTGCTCAGCAACACCGAGGAGCTTTTGAAAAACAAAGACTTTGTCGTGATTCACGGCAGGACCGGTGTCGGCAAGACAGCTATCCTCAAGGCCCTCAAGGCCGGGGGGCTGCCGGTGATGGACCTTGAAGACCTTGCCAAAAACGCCGGCAGCGTCTTTGGACAGATTCCCTACCAGGAGAAACCGCCCTCCCAGAAAATGTTTGAAAACCTTGTCTACCACGAGCTGTCGACCCTTGGTCCGATGGTTTTTATGGAAAGTGAAAGCAAGCGGATCGGCCAGGTCAGCCTTTCAGAAACTTTTATGGAAACCATGGTCAGAGGCAGGCATATCCTTGTGGAAACCACTTTGAAAAATCGCGTGGCGGTCATTGCCGACCTGTACCTGGAAAAAATCAAAAAGGACCAGCTGAAAAAAGCCCTGGAGCATCTGAGAAAGCGCCTGGGGCACAAAAAAGTGGATGAAATGATTCAGTGGATTGAAGAGGGTTCCTTTGAAAGGGTCATTGAAACTTTGATTGTGGACTACTATGACCCCCTGTATGATCATTCGATTCAAAAATACCCGGATTATGTGATGAGACTTGACTATCAGCATATCCGTGAAGCTGTCGGGGAAATTACAAAATTCTATCAAGAGGTTGTCAATGGATAAAAAACGGATTTACATGGAATCCCTGGGCTGTTCAAAGAACCAGGTGGATGCCGAGCAGATGCTGGGAATCCTTTCCTCAGACTATGACTTTACAACAATACAAGAGGAAGCCGATTATATTATTGTGAATACCTGTGCCTTTATTCACGATGCCAAGGTTGAAAGCGTGGATGCCATCATAGCGGCTGTGGGGAACCCCCGGGCCGGAGTGATTGTGACAGGCTGTCTGGCCCAGCGCTACCAGGCAGAGCTCTTAGAGGCGATACCGGAGGTCAGAGCCTTCGTCGGAACCACCCAGTTTCTGGAGATTGCCGAAGTCATCCGGCGTCTGGAAAGGGGGGAGGGGCCCATTGTCGAGACGGGGGATATCGACAGGGTTTTCCCGCCTCAGGTTCCCCGAAAAACGCTGAGTCCTCCCTATTACGCCTATGTCAAGATTGCAGAGGGTTGTGACAACCGGTGCACCTACTGCATTATTCCACAGCTGAGGGGCCGATACCGGTCGAGACCCTTGGAAGAGATTCTCAAGGAGGTCGGGGAGCTGGTTTCCTCGGGGGTCAGGGAGATTATCCTGATTGCCCAGGACACTTCCCGGTACGGCCTGGACCTCAACCGCGGCTATGGACTGCTTGAACTCCTCCAGGCCCTGGATTCAGTGGCCTCCTTGAAATGGATCAGAATCCAGTACATGTATCCGGATATTCTGGACCGAAGACTTATTGAGGGCATCAGCCGGCTTGAAAAGGTGGTCCAGTACTTTGATATTCCCATACAACACAGCAGCGACAGGATTCTGAAAAAAATGAATCGCCACACCAGCCAGGCTCAAATTATCAGGGTTTATGACATGATCAGGGAACTGATGCCCGGGGCGGTGATCAGAACCACCGTCATGGTGGGATTCCCCGGTGAAACCGAGGAGGATTTTGGCGGCTTGTATGAATTCATCCAGGCCCACCCCTTTGACAGACTGGGAGCCTTTAAGTATTCCGACGAGGAGGGGACTCCGGCACACAAGCTCGGGGACAAAGTCCCCGGGGAGACGGCCCTTAAGCGCTACGAAAGACTTATGGCCCGGCAGAGTGAAATCTCTGAAAGACTTCTCAGCCGGTGGCTTGACAGGACCCTGGTCTGCGTCGTCGATGAGGTGGCCCCCACCCAGGAGGAGACAACCTATATCGGCAGGACCCCCTATGATACCCCCGAGGTGGATGGGGTGGTCTACATCAGCAGTGACACGGCTCTGAAACCGGGAGATTTTGTCACTGTGAGGATTACAGACCATATGGAATATGATCTGATAGGAGTGAGAATCAATGAACCTGCCTAATATGCTAAGTACTCTGAGGGTCTTCATGGTCCCGTTAATGCTGGTCTTTCTTTTGATTGAGTCCCTGGAAAATCCCCTGGCCGCTCTGGTGATATTCATCCTGGCCTCAATTACAGATTTTCTGGATGGCTATATTGCGAGAAAATACCATCTGATTACAAAACTCGGCAAGCTTATCGATCCCCTGGCGGACAAGATTCTAACGGCTGCCGCCTTTATCGCCCTGACCTATCTCAGACAGATCAATCCCTGGATTGTCATTGCCATTATTTCGCGGGAGTTTATCGTCAGTATTTTTCGGGCCATCGCCGCCTCAGAGGGCAGGGTGATTGCGGCGAGCAGCTGGGGAAAATTCAAAACCGTCACCCAGATGCTCACCATCATAGTGATGCTTCTTATCATGAGCTTCCCCTCTGCTTTGGGGAACTTCATGGTCATAGGACGGATTATGGCCTGGCTGACCCTGGGACTGACTGTTGTCAGCGCAGTGGACTATATTGTCAAAAATATTGAGGTTCTTAAGGAGTAGATAGCCATGAAAGCTGCCATTCTGACTTTGGGCAACGAAGTCCTTGCGGGCAAAACTTTAAACACGAACAGCCAGTTCCTTTCAAAATCCCTTAACGGCCTGGGCTTTGATGTGGTGGAACAGCTCACGATTCCGGATGATGAGGCCATGATCATTACTGCGGTGAAAAGACTGTTGAAGGACGTGACCCTGTTGATCACCACCGGGGGCCTGGGACCCACCTATGATGACATCACCATTGCCAGCATTGCCAGGGCTCTGGGCCGAGAGCTTGTATTTCATGAAGAGGTAATCCGGGATATTGAAGAGAAGTTCAAACGTTTTCATCGAAAAATGGGAGAAAACAACCGGTCCCAGGCCTATTTTCCGGCAGAATCGGTGGTCCTTCCCAATGCAGTCGGCACCGCTCCCGGGATGTATCTGGAACACGGGTCAAAAATCATTATCGCTCTGCCGGGGCCTCCGAGGGAGAATATTCCCATGTTTGACAATGAGACCAGGCCCCTGCTTGAAGCCCTTCAGAACAAGCCTATCTATCTTGAGGATCTTGTGATCTTCGGCATCGGGGAATCCGATGTTGAAGACCGGGTCAAGGAAGGGGTCCGGGTGCCTGACGGTCTCAGACTGGCCACTTATGTCAAACCGCTGTATGTCACCCTGCGTCTGACGTCAACTGACAAGACCCTGATACAGGACACCGTTGAAGACCTGGAAAAATTGTTTGGAGATTCTGTGGTGGGCCGGAATGACTGCCTCCTCGAAGAAAAGGTGCAGCAGCTTCTGAAAAAAACGGGAAGGACCCTTTCTGTGGCGGAGAGCTGCACCGGAGGACTGATTGCCTCCATGCTGGTCTCTGTCCCCGGCTCATCGGAAATATTCGATGGCGGTTTCATTGTGTATTCCAACGACTACAAATCACGGGAACTCGGGGTGGCTCCTGAAGTGATTTCAAAAGAGGGTGCGGTGAGTGAAGCTGTTGCCAGATTGATGGTCGAGGGTCTCTATCAACGGTCGGGGAGTGATTACTGCCTGGGAATCACAGGAATTGCCGGCCCCACTGGCGAAACTCCGGACAAAAGGGTGGGTCTTACCTTTATCGCCCTGAAGACTCCCGACAGAACCCTTGTCAGGCAGTTTCAGTTCTTCGGGGACCGCAATACCATTCGTCTCAGAGGAGCCTTGAATGCACTCAATATGCTCCGGTTGGAAATTGTTGAAATGGCTCTTGAATAATGGGCTTGAATTCGATATAATGAATTGGAACAAACGTTCGCACGGAAGGTGGAGATTGGATGAAAGACAAGGCGAAAGCATTGGATAGCGTCATTAGTCAGATTGAAAGACAGTTCGGGAAGGGTTCCATTATGCGGCTTGGGGATGAGGGCCCGGTTGCAAAGATTCAGACGATACCTACGGGTTGCCTGGAGCTTGATATTGCCCTGGGAATGGGGGGGATACCCAGAGGCCGGGTCATCGAAATATACGGACCTGAGTCCTCAGGAAAGACCACAGTGACCCTTCACATCATCGCAGAAGCTCAAAAAAGAGGCGGCATTGCCGCATTCATCGATGCCGAGCATGCCCTGGACCCCAATTATGCCGCCAAAATCGGCGTGGATACAGACAACTTGATTTTATCCCAGCCGGATACGGGTGAACAGGCACTGGAAATTGTGGATGCCCTGGTGAGGTCCAACGCCCTGGATGTCATTGTCATCGACTCCGTGGCAGCCCTTGTCCCCAAGGCTGAAATCACCGGTGAGATGGGGGACTCCCATATGGGACTCCAGGCCAGACTGATGTCCCAGGCTCTGAGAAAGCTGACGGCGATTATCAACCGGTCCCATACCACAGTGATTTTTATCAATCAGCTGAGAATGAAAATTGGCGTGATGTTTGGGAATCCGGAAACCACCACCGGTGGCAATGCCTTGAAATTCTACGCATCTCTGCGTCTGGACGTTCGACGGATTGATTCAATCAAAAAAGACAATGAGATGATCGGCAATCGAACCCGGATCAAGGTGGTCAAAAACAAGCTGGCACCTCCCTTTAAAACAGCGGAATTCGATATCAT
The DNA here is from genome assembly GCA_002029975.1 of delta proteobacterium ML8_F1. Taxonomy (GTDB): domain Bacteria; phylum Bacillota; class Clostridia; order Peptostreptococcales; family Acidaminobacteraceae; genus ML8-F1. The sequence continues at coordinate 51,007 of LQBE01000019.1, forward strand.
GTATGGCCAGGGTATTTCAAAATCGGGGAGTATTCTTGATGCGGCGGTCACCTCGGAAATCATCAAGAAATCCGGTTCCTGGTTCAGCTACAATGAAGAACGACTGGGTCAGGGCAGGGAGAACTCCAAGGAGTTTCTCGAGCAGAATGTTGAAATCATGGAGGAAATTGAAAAGAAAGTCCGGGAATTGAATGGTTTGATTGAGGAACAGGAACCTCAGGAGTGATAAAAAAAGAAGTAGTTTACTACTTCTTTTTTATGTTATAATGAAATGAACCGCATATTGCTCTACTGTAATTTAAGGGAGGTGGCACTATTACTAATTTATACGTAATAATTGGCATAGGCATATCCTTTCCCCTTGGATTGTTTGTTGGATACTTAATGCGACGCATTGTTGCAGAAAAGCGAATAAAAAGTGCTGAAGAACAAGCGGATCTCATTACTTTGGAAGCCAAAAAACAAGCTGAGACAACGAAAAAGGAAATGCTTATCGAAGCAAAGGAAGAAATACATCAAATGCGAATCGATCTCGAGAAGGAAACCCGGGAAAGACGCGCAGAGCTACAGAAAGTCGAAAGAAGAAACATGCAGAAAGAGGAAAATCTCGATAGAAAAATCCAATCCATGGAAGCCAGGGAAAAGAACTATACCCTTAAGGAAGCGGCTATTGAAGAGAAGGAAGAACGAATCGGTCTTCTTCATGATCAACAATTGATTGAATTGGAAAAAATCGCCTCCATGACCATGGATGAGGCAAGAGATAAATTGCTCTTTGACATCGACCGGAATCTGACCCATGAAAAAGCTGTCAAAATCAAGGAAATGGAGTACGAGGCCAAGCTGGAAGTCGACAAGAGGTCGAAGGAAATTCTGGCGTATGCCATACAAAAATGCGCCGCAGACTATGTAGCCGAATCGACGGTTTCCGTAGTGCCGCTGCCCAATGAAGAAATGAAGGGTAGAATTATCGGACGGGAAGGTCGCAATATCCGCGCACTTGAGACCATCACCGGCGTTGACTTGATTATCGATGACACGCCTGAAGCTGTTATTCTGTCATCCTTCGACCCTGTCAGAAGAGAAATCGCCCGCATGGCCCTGGAGAAACTGATTGTCGACGGCCGCATTCATCCGGCCCGCATCGAGGAAATGGTGGAAAAGGCCAAGAAGGAGATGGACAACAATCTCAGGGAAGAAGGGGAGAACGCCACCTTTGATCTGGGAATCCACAATGTGCATCCTGAGCTGATCAAGCTCCTGGGACGACTGAAGTATCGAACCAGCTACGGACAAAATGTGTTGAAACACGCCATTGAAGTCGCCCAGCTGTCAGGCCTTATGGCCCAGGAGCTCGGTGCAGATGTAAAAATTGCCAAACGGGCCGGACTCTTCCACGATATCGGCAAGGCCGTGGACCACGAAATGGAAGGAACCCATATCGAAATCGGTATGAACCTCCTGAAGAAATACAAGGAATCCGGTGCGGTGATTCATGCCATGAGCACCCATCACGGGGACTACGAACCCCAAACCATTGAAGCAATCCTGGTGACAGCCGCGGATGCCATATCTGCCGCAAGGCCAGGGGCGCGCAGGGAAACCCTTGATAATTACATTAAACGGTTGCAGACCCTCGAAGAAATATCCAACAGTTACGATGGGGTGGAAAGCTCCTTCGCGATTCAAGCGGGAAGAGAAATCCGTATAATGGTCATACCGGATAAAATCACGGATGACGAAATGGTGCTTCTTGCTAGAGATATTTCCAAGCGAATTGAAAACGAACTGGATTATCCGGGGCAGATCAAGGTCCACATGGTGAGAGAAACCAGAGCCATTGAGTTTGCGAAATAGTCCCCCAAGGGACTATTTTTATTCAACAAAGGGTTTTGGTCCTTTGTTGTCGAATACTGACGTATCAGGAAAATATAGAAATAGAGACACTTTAAGGGGGAATATTTGTGGAAGTACTCAAAGTATCAGGAAAGTCCAACCCGAATTCAGTGGCAGGCGCCCTGGCTGGAGTCATCCGCGAGAGCGGTACGGCTGAAATGCAGGCTATTGGGGCAGGCGCCATCAATCAGGCGGTAAAGGCCATTGCCATTGCCAGAGGTTTTGTTGCACCGACAGGGATTGATCTGATCTGCATCCCTGCCTTCACCGATATAGAAATCGACGGTGAAGAGAGGACAGCCATCAAACTGCTGGTTCAGCCGCGTTAGGGAGGTGCCTGGTGGAAATTTTGAAAGTGTCCTCGAAATCAAACCCCAACTCAGTTGCCGGCGCCCTGGCGGGGGTAATCAGGGAACACGGTGCTGCTGAAATCGATGCCATCGGTGCAGGGGCTGTCAATCAATCCATTAAGGCCATTGTCATCGCCAGGGGATTTCTTTCTCCGGCCGGAATCGATCTAGTCTTTGTCCCGGTTTTTTCGGACATTGAAATCAATGGTGAAGAAAGAACTTCAATCAAATTGATTATTGAACCGCGTTAAGGCCAGTTTACCTGGCCTTTTTCAATCTTGATTTTGTGAAAGTATTCAGTTAAAATGATTGCGTTATGAAATCCTACACTTATGATTAAGGGAGGGCCTATGAAACCAACCTATGAAAATCCCCTGGAAACACGATACAGTTCAAAGGAAATGCTGTTTGTCTTTTCTCCGGACTTCAAATTCACAACCTGGAGAAAACTCTGGATTGCCCTGGCCGAAGCCCAGAAGGCATTGGGACTGCCCATTACAGACACACAGATCGAAGACATGAAAGCCCATATTGAACCCATCGATTATTCAGTGGCTGCCGCCTATGAAAAGAAATTCCGTCATGATGTCATGGCTCATGTCCACACCTTCGGTGAAGCCGCCAGGGAGGCCAAGCCCATCATTCATCTCGGTGCCACGAGTGCCTTCGTAGGGGACAACACCGACGTGATTCAGATGCGGGAGGGACTGCGGCTGGTTGAAAAGGGACTGATCAACCTTTTGGATCAGTTGAAGCATTTTTCGATTGCTCACAGCGACCTGCCCACCCTGGGATTCACCCATTTTCAACCGGCCCAGTTGACCACAGTGGGCAAAAGGGCCACCCTCTGGATGATGGACCTGCTGCTGGACTATGAACACCTGCAATTTGTTCTTGGGGGGCTGAAACTCCGGGGAATCAAGGGGACCACGGGCACCCAGGCCAGTTTTTTGAACCTGTTTGACGGAGATCATGAAAAGGTCAAGGCCCTGGATTCGAAAATTGCTGAATATTTTGATTTTCCGGCCACCATGCCCGTCACGGGACAGACCTATTCCCGCAAGGTGGATAGCCAGGTTCTGGGTGTCCTGTCCGGCATTGCCCAGTCATTGCACAAGATGAGCAACGATATCAGACTGCTGCAGCACCTCAAAGAGATTGAAGAGCCCTTTGAAGCGGATCAAATCGGATCCTCTGCCATGGCCTACAAGAGAAATCCCATGAGAAGTGAGCGCATCGCCGCCTTGAGCCGATTCATCATCAACAGCAGTATGAATCCCCAGTGGACCCAGGCCGCCCAGTGGTTTGAGCGCACCCTCGACGACAGTGCCAACAAGCGTCTGGCAGTCCCGGAATCCTTCCTGGCAACGGATGCCATCTTGAATATCGCTGTCAATATCACTCAGAATCTGGTGGTTTATCCGAGGGTGATTGAAAAGCACATCCAGGCCGAGCTGCCTTTTATGGCCACAGAGAATATTATCATGGAAGCGGTAAAAAGAGGTGGGGACCGGCAGGATCTGCATGAAGCCATCAGGGTCCACGCCATGGCGGCGGGGAAAAATGTCAAAGAATACGGCGGGGAGAATGACCTCATGGAAAGAATCCTTGAAGACCCGATTTTTGCCATACAGCGGGAGGACCTTGACAAGCTGCTGAGTCCTGAAAATTATATCGGAAGGTCCAGTCAACAGGTTGAAGAATTCATCCTAGAGCATATTGACCCGGTTTTGAACAGGCATCAAAGCCTGATTGACCGGAAAAAACGCGAGCTCAAGGTGTAGGATTGATTAGTTGAAAGAGCAACTAAAACCAGGTATAATGATGGCAGGTTCCACAGGAGGATGCCATGGATCAATCCCTGAGAAATATTGAAAAAATCGCCAGAAGTCTCCAGACCATCATGGCGGCGAAATTCACTGAAATGGGTCTCAAAAGGGGTCAGCATACCTATGTGATTTTCATCAATGAAAACCCCGGACTCAGCCAGCTCGACCTCGTCCAGAAGATGAATATTGACAAGACGACCGTCACCAAGGCTTTGAACCAGCTTCAAAAGCAGCGCCTGATCATACGCCAGAAAAACAGACAGGACCAGCGATATATGGAAACCTTTCCCACCTCCAGGGGAAGGGCCGTCTATGAACAGATTCTTTCGGTGGAACAGGAGCTGCTGGAAACGGCCTTGATGGGTTTTACTGAGAGAGACCAGATGGATTTGAAGACTTTTTTAGTGAAAATCGACAAGAATATCGAAAAGGACTGGGTGAGATCCAGAGTCTATTTTAAAACCGGCCACATTGAAGTTGTACCGGGGGATGACATCAAGGCGCTGCGGAAGGATTTCAAGCCGAAACCCGGTGGCATCTACTGGGGTTATTTCCTCAAGGAAAGCCTCATAGGCTATATCGCCCTGGATGAACAGGAGGGCTTTCTCAATATCGACGAACTCTACCTGGAAGAAAAGCACCGGGGTCACGGCTACGACTACGAACTCCTGCAGCAGGTCTGTCTGAAAAACCCTCAGCCCAAAAGAATCACCCTTTACGAGGGGGACATCCCCATGCTGAAAATTGTGAACCTCCTGGAATTCAGATTCAGTAAAGTTATTCCCGGAGAGAAGACCCATTACCTTTTTGAAAGGAAAAACTAGACCGAAGGGGTCTAGTTTTTGATTAGCCAGTGGATGGGTTCCTTACCCTGGCGCTCGAGATGGTCGTTGGCGGTAGAAAAGGGCTTTGAGCCGAAAAAGCCGCGGTAGGAGGAGAGGGGACTCGGATGGGGGGCCGTGATGACCGGGTGGCGCTTTTGGTCAATCATTGAAAGCTTCTTGGCCGCCTGTGATCCCCACAGGATGAAGACCACTGGATCTTTGCGATGATTGAGGGCCTGGATGATGGCGTCGGTGAAGGTTTCCCAGCCCCGTCCCTTGTGGGAGTTGGCGGCATTGTCTCTGACCGTGAGGACGGTGTTCAGGAGCAGTACCCCCTGGGTCGCCCAGGGGCTCAGATCCCCTGTTGTGGAGAGTTCACCCCCGAGGTCGTCCCTGAGCTCCTTGAAAATATTTCTGAGGGAGGGGGGCAGTTTCACCCCTTGGGGGACTGAAAAGGCCAGGCCGTTGGCCTGGTGGGCCTGGTGGTAGGGGTCCTGGCCCAGAATCAGCACTTTTACCCTGTGGCAGGGGGTCAGTTCCAGGGACCTGAAACGCTGCGTCTGAGGGGGATACACCCTGTAGTGCGCTTCCTCCTCGGCAATAAAAGCCTCCAGGGCTTGAAAATAGGGCTTTTGGAATTCCCCGGCGAGGATATCCCGCCAGTCGTTTTTCAAAGAAAATTTCATTAAAATCACCGACACTATTATATCATAGGATAGACTGACCAGAGAAGAAGAAGAAGAAGGAGGGAACCTTAATGAACAAGCGAAAACTGGGAAACACTGGGGAAGAAGTCTCTATCCTCGGATTCGGAGCCATGCGTTTTCCTCTCAAGGCCGACGGCACCATTGACGAAAAACCTGCAATAGAAATGATTCACTATGCCATAGACCAGGGGGTCAACTATATTGATACGGCCTGGCCCTATCATGACGGTGAATCCGAGCCCTTCCTGGGCAGGGCCCTTGGGGGAGGTTACCGTGAGAAGGTCTATCTTGCAACAAAGCTTCCCAGCTGGAAAATCAAAAGACCTGAGGATTTTGAGTACTTTTTGGACCAACAGCTGCTCCGGCTCAATACAGAAGTCATAGATTTTTATCTGGTTCACGCCATTAACAAAAAAACATGGCATCACAATCTTCTAAAAAATGGTCTGTTCAGTTTTCTGGACAGGGCCCTGGCCAGTAAAAAGGTGAAATACGTCGGTTTTTCCTTTCATGACGAGCTCTCACTCTTTAAAGAGATTGTTGACGCCTATCCCTGGAGTTTTACCCAGATTCAGTTCAATTATCTGGACCATGACTACCAGGCGGGTCTCAAAGGGCTCTATTACGCCCGAGACAGGGGTCTGGGAATCATTGTCATGGAACCCCTGAGGGGCGGGGGCCTTGCCGGCAAACAACCGGCGGATATAGCCGCTCTGTGGGAGGGGGCCGCTTCTCAACGGACTCCTGTACAATGGGCGCTTGAATATGTCTGGAACTATCCCCAGGTGGATTTGGTTCTCAGTGGGATGAGTAGCCTGGAGCAGGTGAAGGAAAACATTGAAATCGCCTCAAGGGCCACACCCAATGCCTTGACCCGGGAAGAAATCCAGACCGTCTATGCGGTCAAGGCGGCATATCTCTCAAGACTAATCAACCAGTGCACCACCTGCGGTTACTGCATGCCGTGTCCCTACGAAGTCAATATCCCAGGCGCCTTCAAAATCTTCAATGATGGCCATCTTTTCGAACAGCTGGACACATTTAAGGAAAAGTATCTCAGAGAGGTCCCAAGGGACAACAGAGCGTCGCAGTGTGTGGCCTGCGGCCAGTGCGAGCCCCAGTGTCCCCAGAATATCTCCATTATCGATGATTTGAAAAAAGTAGCCCTGGCTTTTGAGAGCCAGTGAAAACTGCAGTCTGGCGGGCTGTGGCTATTTACCAGTCAACTGGCAACAGGAGAAGCTTTCTGGCATTCATTCAACGAGAGTGCAGTCTAAAATGGCTGAGTGAGTGGTCCCTCTATTAACTATTCCCAAAATATACATTTAAGGAATAGTTAAGCCAGAATCTTCCAGACCCGATGATTAGACCCCTCTTCTACTGGGTAACAATTCAATTGAAATAAATTATTGAAGGAGTGTGTCCAATGAAGGAATTTAACGGTATGGAAATTTTGAATCTTTTAGTGGAATCAGAAGGAAAAGTTGCCCAGCTTTACACCGACATGGCCGGAAAAACCGATCATGACAAGGCCAAGAACTTATTCATGAAACTCGCCGGTGACGAACTGAACCATCAGAAAATGTATGAGGCATTGATGGCCGACCTCGACCAGGACTTGAAAGTTGAACTCGAGGATGAGGATTATGAGTACATTGATTCCATGATCCGCTATAATTATTTCAGAACCGAAGCCGTCAGGGACAAGGATGTCAAGGAGAACGCCCTCATGGTTGCCGAGAAGGTAGAACGTGACGCTGTCATGCTCGTCCAGGAGGTTATGGAATTATTCCCGAAGGTTGCTCCGAAAGAAATGAAGAAGATTCTCAAGGAAGAGAAAAAACATCTCAAGTATGTCCTTCAGTCGCAGCAGGATGCAATGGTTAAAAATTTGATGCTCTAAATCGAAAACTCCCTTAAACGGGAGTTTTTTTGTTATAATGGACTTGGTGATGACTATGATCAAGATACACAATAAATCCTCAAAACCTGACAATATCGTCCTCAAGGAGCACCAGACAATTGAAAAAATTCTCGGTATTGAAGCCTCCCTCCCCTCTTTCATGGCAGATTATTTTCTCTACCTGAAGGGGGCGGTATCTTTGGCCACCCGCCATGCCTACTTGATTGACATTCGATTTTTCTTTACTTACCTGCTAGAAGAGAGTCCCCTGACCAAAGCCCGGACCCTCAAAGAAATCAGCCTTGAAGAAATCGATGGCATCAGTGCCAGAGATGTCAATTATTTCATAGGGGATTACTGTGCCCGCTATTACAGGGCCCACGGGGACCAGCTTACCGTTTATGAAAACCACAACCGGGCCCTTTCCCGAAAAAAGTCTTCACTGACCTCCCTCTTCAGATTTCTGTACCGCAATGAAATGATCCACAAGAATATCGTGGAGGGTTTCAATCCCATCAAACTGCCGAAGCCCCAGCCTGAAGCCATAAAACGGCTGTATGTAGAGGAAATGTATCGCCTTGTCGAAGTGGTTTCCAGGGGTATCGGTCTGAGCGAGACAGAATTGAAATACTGGGAAAAGACAAAAAAAAGAGACAAGGCAATTCTCCTTCTCTTTATAACCTACGGCCTCAGGCTCAAAGAGCTGCAGGAGTTGAACCTGTCCTCCTTCAATTTCAAACGTCGTGAGTTCACCATCTACCGAAAACGCGGCAAGGAGTCCACTATGCCTCTCAATGAATCCATCTCCAAAGTGATCAAAGAGTATCTGGACCTGGAAAGGCCCAGGGATGCCTTGGAGGAAGATGCCCTATTTTTGTCCCTGCAGAAAAAACGGATGACTGAACGCAGCATCCGTATCCTGGTTAAAAAATATACTGCCATCGCTATGGACCAGCCCCGCAAAGACGGCTACAGCCCCCACAAGCTTCGGGCGACAGCCGCGAGTACCTTGATTGAGTTCGGCTTTTCGATTTACGATGTCCAGAATCTTCTCGACCACGAAAATGTCACGACCACACAACTGTATGCGGCCCACAAGAAGAATGCCAAACAGGATATCATTGCCCATTTTGAGCTTGACCGTCAGGAGGAAGATTAGAAGTTGTCCGGAATCCGCAGGATATCGCCGGGCTTGATGACAAAATTCTTGAGATTGTTGACCACTGAAATTTCATAAACAAGATCCCGAACATCCTTTTGGGTATGGCTTCTGGCGATATCCCAGACAGTGTCTCCCCTGACCACTTCATAGGTGGTATAGGTCCTGATTTCGTCACCATGAGCGGGTATTAGACTGAATGCAAGGTTGAGAGTCCCTGTTCCCAGGAGCAGAATCAGTGTCAGGCTGATAATGAATCGCTTGTAGTCTCTAATTTTCATTTCCTCGCCTCCGAACTAGTGTTCTGATATCAGTATACCGGAACACCTGTTCTTTGTAAAGAAAAAAAGAACGAATGTTTGATTTTTTTTTTCGGTTGTTGTATAATTGTTTTACAGATGAGGAGGAATCGTTATGAAGAATGAAATTACCGCCAAACAACAAGTTATTTTGGACTTCATCAAGGAGTTTACCCATTCAAACGGCTATCCTCCCAGTGTCCGGGATATTTGTCAGGGCGTTGGTTTGAAATCAACTTCAACGGTTCACGGCCATCTCAAACGACTGGAAAAAAGCGGTTTTCTCTCGAAGGACGCCTCAAAAACCCGCTCCATCGTCCTGACAGAAAACGAAAAAGACGATTTCGCCTTCAAATATTCCAAGGAATACACGAAAATTCCCGTTCTCGGCCGGATTGCGGCGGGGGAACCGATTCTCGCCACCAACAATATCGAGGACTACTACCCTGTTCCCACAGATTTTCTCAAGTCAAAGGATTATTTCATGCTCAGTGTCACCGGAGAAAGTATGATCAAGGCCGGCATTTTCGATGGCGACTATGTCCTTGTACAGCAACAGGATTATGCCGACAATGGGGAAATTGTCGTGGCCATGCTGGACAACTCCGCCACAGTGAAAACTTTTTACAAAGAAGAAAACATGATAAGACTGCAACCACAGAATGACGCCTTGAAACCCATCTATTCCCAGGATGTAAAGGTAGTCGGCATTGTCAAGGGTGTTTTCAGATTCATGTGATTCATTTTATAAGGATGATACAAAGGGAAGTGCCTGAGCCGGGCACTTCCCTTTTGTTTACTGACGGCCTGTTCACTCCATAATCGAGGCGAGTCCCATCAAGGCACCGAGTTTGGAATGTTCATAGGTCAAACCGCCCTGGAAATAGACGGTATAGGGTTCTCTCATGGGGGCATCGGCGCTCAATTCGATGGAGGAACCTTGAACAAAGGTTCCGGCGGCCATAATCACCGGGGACTGGTAGCCGGGCATGGCCCAGGGTTCAAGGTGGACATGGGCGTCCACCGGAGCGGCGTTCTGGACCCCCTGGCAGAATTTTCTGACCTTCAAAGGATCCTTTAAAACGATACCCTGTATGATGTCACTGCGTTTGTCCTTGATTTTCGGCACAATCTCGTAGCCCAGGGACTGGGCCATGTAGCCCAGGAGCAAGGCTCCCTTCAATGCGGCATTGACCACCCCGGGGGCCAGAAAAAGTCCCTGGAGTACTGACCTTGTCTGACCGAAGGTCGTGCCCACTTCCTTCGCCAGACCCGGAGCGGTGAGTCTTTCCGCCGCCCTGGTCACCCACTCTTTCTTTCCGGCAATATACCCGCCGCTGAGGGCCAGTCCGCCCCCAGGATTTTTGATCAGGGAGCCGGCAATCAAATCCGCTCCCACCTGGGTGGGTTCGAGGATTTCAATGAATTCACCGTAGCAGTTGTCCACCATCACCATGACATCGGGGTGATGGTTTTTAATGCTTTTAATGATGTCACCTATCATCTGAATGGTGAGGGCCCCCCGGGTGCTGTAACCCCCGGAACGCTGGACATAAACCATCTTCACCTGCTGCTTCATCAGAAACTGAAGAATCCCAGCTTCGTCAAATTGTCCCTCTCGAGTAAGGTCCAGGGCATGAAAAGCTATTCCGAAGGCCATCAGGGAGGAATCTGTCGCGCCCCGGGTACCGATGACCTCTCTGAGGGTGTCATAGGGCTCTCCCGTGATGCACAGCATGTGGTCTCCTGGCCTGAGGACTCCCCACAGGGCCAGACTGATGGCATGGGTTCCTGAGACAATCTGGGGTCGCACCAGTGCGTCCTCAGTACCCATCAGGGTCCCGTAGATGCTTTCCACCTTGTCCCTGCCAATATCGTGATAACCGTATCCCGTGGTCCAGTTGAAATCGTATTCCGCCAGACGGTGGGTCTGCATGGCCTTGATGACCTTGAGCTGGTTGTGTTCCTTGATAGTGTCGAGGGTGTTGAATTCATCCCTGAGGGCCTTTTCCGCTGTCTCCTTGAGATTGACGAGACTCCTGGGGATGCCAAAGCTTTCATACATTTAAAATCCTCCTAAAAATAACTAAGGCTTTTCACCTTAGTTATTTTCATCAGTTGTCGTTGTCATCCGATTCTTTACTCATGAAATTGACTTCCTTGGCCGGGATCATCGTGGAGATGGCATGCTTGTAAATCATCTGCTGCTTGCCGTCGCTGTCCAGGATGATGGTGTAATTATCGAAGCCCTTGACCAGGCCTCTAATCTGGTATCCACTGATTAAAAAAACGGTGATCATGGTGTGGTCCTTTCTCACCTGATTTAAAAAGACATCCTGCAAATTGATTGTTCCTTTCATAGTACCCCTCCTCTTATAGACCCTCTTCCTGCCGGAGATGGTCCTCTATATCTTCGAGCAACTGGCCGGAATCAGGGTAGGCATCTACTTGAAACCACGCCATTGCATCATACTGCCTGAACCAGGTCAACTGCCTTTTGGCATAGCGTCTGGAATGCTGCTTGATTGCGGCGACGGTGCTTTGAAGGTCCATTTCGCCATTGAGATAGGCAACAACCTCTTTATAACCTATACCCTTCATACTGTTAAAACTATCATCTAATCCTAAAGATTTCAAGTATTTCACCTCATCAATCAAACCCTGTGACATCATGAGGTCCACCCGCTGATCAATCCTGTCGTAGAGTGTTTTCCGGTCCATGGTCAAACCAATCAGAGACATCTCATAGAGGGGATTCTTCTCAAGGTCCTCCCGGTAGGTTTTGATGCCCTGGTCTTTCTTGGATAGAATTTCCAGTGCCCGGACAACTCTTTTGAGGTTGTTGGGATGGATTGTCTTAGCGACAGCTGGGTCCTGCCGGCAAAGAATCTGGTGAACCCGTTGCTTTCCTTCCTTTGCCGCCATTTCGTAAAGGGAGGCTCTGAGCTTCGGGTCCTCCTGAGCCTGGTTGAAATCCATTTTATAATAGAGGGCACTGAGATACAAGCCGGTTCCGCCGCTGAGAATCGGAACCTTTCCCCTGGCGGCGACGGCTTCAAGAATTTCAGCAGCCCTTTTTTGATAGTCACTGACGGTAAAATCCTCAAAGGGACTGATGACACCGAAAAGATGGTGCCCGATGCCTCTGAATTCTTCTGGCGCCGGCTTAGCCGACCCGATATCGAGCATCCTGTAAATCTGGATCGAATCGAGATTGACAATTTCACCCTTCAGGGCCTCTGCCAGATCCAAAGTGAGTGCTGTTTTTCCCACAGCGGTGGGTCCCACGACGGCGATAACCTTCATCTCTTTACCTCTGTATCCTGTAAAATATTTTTTCCAGTTCCCGGGAGCTGAGTTCCACAATCAAGGGTCTGCCGTGGGGACAGGTCAAGGGATCCTCCAGGGTCATGAGATCCTCCAACAGTTTTTCGACTTCAAGAGGCTCAATCCTGGAGTTCCCTTTGATGGCTTTTTTACAGGAATGCTGAATGATTGCCTCTTCAGTGAGCTTTTCATAGCGGTAGTCCTCCTGCCGGTAGTTGTCCAGGAGCTCCACCAGCAGGGTCTTGGCCTGGTCCAGGGTAAAAAGTGAAGGAATTCCCCTGACAAGCAGATCTGAGGGGCCGAAAATTTCCAGGTCGTAGCCGAAACGGGAAAAATCCTGCATCCTGTTTTCAATGAGACGAATCTCTTCATGGGACAATCCCAGGATTTCAGGGGTGACGAGTCCCTGGGAGTCCAGGGAATCCGTGGCGTAGCGCTTCATGAAACCCTCATACAAAATTTTTTCATGGGCGGCATGCTGGTCAATGAAAAATACCGCCCTCTCTTTTTCAAAAATGAGATAGGTGCCGAGGACCTGGCCGACATAGTTCAGGTTTCTGAAAACCTGGTATTTGTCCCGGGCGGCTTCCTGATTCCTGTCCAGAATGTGCCGGCTCAGTGTCTGGATTTCCTGCCGCTCTTTAACCCCCCGGGTCTCCTTCAGGCTCAGCTGGTCGTACAGGGGGGGCTGGATGGTTTCTGTGGAAATTTCTCTTGGCGCATTGGCTGGAGGCGTGGGTTCTTTGGCAATCACTCCCCTGGAGTGACTTTCCTTCCTGTAGAGTTCCTCCCGGAAAGTTCCGCTGAGTTCAAGACCAATCCCCTCCTCTCCTTCAATTTTGACAACCAGCTTTGAAGGATGGACATTGACATCCACCACCCCCGGGTCCACACTCAAGTAGAGGAAAAAAACAGGAAACTTATGACCGGGAATCAGGGCGCGGTAGGCCTCGTTGAGACTGTCCAGAAGAATCCGGTTTTCTACGTATCGACGGTTGACAAAGAGGTACTGAAGACTGCGGTTCCCGCGATAGTAGCCGAGGTCCGAGGCATAACCCGTTATTTGGACGTCTCCAATCTGGGTTTCGAAGGCAAGCAGATGTTCAAAAAGCTCCCGGCCATACAGGGTGTAAATCACCCCCGGCAGGTCATTGCCGCCTGGGGTGTTGAAAATCAGTCTGCCCTCGTTGACATAGTTGAACTGGATGTCCGGATGGGAGAGAGCAAAGTGATTCATGACCTCATGGATATCGCGGTTGAGGCTTTTTTCGCTTTTTAAAAACTTCTTCCTCCCCGGTAGATTGTAGAAAAGGTCTTCAATAATCAAGGTGGTTCCAGGGTTCGCCGCGATGGTTTCCTGATGAAAGGTCTCGCCTCTGAGGAGTTGTATCTTGAAACCCGTCGGGAGTGCCATGACCCTTGAAAGCAGCTGGACTTTAGACACGGCGGCTATAGAGGCCAGGGCTTCACCCCGAAAGCCCAGGGAGGCAATGTGACTCAGGTCCTCGTCTTTGAGGAGTTTCGATGTGGCATGGCGTTCAAAAATCAGCGGGATGTCATCGGGATGGATTCCGTCGCCGTTGTCAGAAATTTTGAGGCTTCGTCTGCCTCCGCCTTCAATTTCAACCTGGATCTGGGTACTGTTGGCATCAATTGAATTTTCAACTAATTCCTTGATGACGGAAGCCGGTGATTCAATCACCTCTCCCGCTGCAATTTTATTGCTCAAATGGGGGGACATTTTCTGGATTCTCTTCATGGGGACTCCTTTTTCGTCATGGCTAGCAGGTCGCTGAGAATATTCAAGGCCTCTAAGGGAGTGGTTTCGTTGAGATCCACCCGGCTGAGTTTTTCAATGATTTCATCATGATAGTCCCTGAAAAAGGTGACCTGGTAATCCGGGACTTCAACCTTGGGAAGCTTTGCAATATCAGTTTTTTCAAGTTCATTGAGGATTCCCCGGGCATTTTGCACCACCTCTTTGGGGATTCCCGCAAGCCTGGCCACCTGGATGCCGTAGCTGTGGGTGGCATAGCCCGGTGCAATCTTTCTGAGAAAGAGGATATCCTCTGCTCTTTCCTCTACGGTGATGTGATAATTCTTCACCCCTTCAATGACTCCTTCGAGTTCCGTCAGTTCGTGGTAGTGGGTGGCGAAAAGTGTCATGGGATTGTGATTGGCTTTCTGGGTCAGAAACTCCACCACCGCCCAGGCGATGGCCAGGCCGTCGTAGGTACTGGTTCCCCGGCCGATTTCATCAAGTAGAATCAATGATCTGGCGTTGGCGTATCTGAGAATATTGGCCAGTTCGCTCATTTCCACCATGAAGGTGCTCTGGCCCTGACTCAGATCGTCGGAGGCCCCTACCCGGGTGAAGATCCGGTCGAGGATCGGCGTGACCGCATGGGCTGCAGGGACATAGGAACCCATCTGGGCCATGAGACAAATCAAGGCCACCTGTCTGAGATAAGTGGATTTGCCGGCCATGTTGGGTCCGGTGATAATACTAAGCTGATGGGAGGCATTGTTCAAAAGGGTGTCATTGGGGATGAAATTTTCCCTTTGCAGGTTTTTTTCAATAACGGGATGCCTGCCACCGGCAATCTCGATTTTTCCTTCATTGGTGATTTCGGGCCGGCAGTAGCCGTGATGCTTTGCGGCAAGGGCAAGACTGATGAGCACATCAATCTGAGCCACAATGCGGCTGGCTTCGAGGAATTCATCGGTGTGGCCCCTGAGTTCCTCGATGAGTTCCGTGTAAAGCCGGTTTTCAAGACTCAGAATTTTTTCGTGGGCTGACAGGATATCATTCTCCACCGCCTTGAGATCCTCGGTGATATAGCGTTCTGCTCCGGCCAGGGTCTGTTTGCGGATATAGTTTTCGGGAACCATTTCCAAGTTGGATTTCGTCACTTCAATGTAGTAGCCGAAGACGCGGTTGTATTTGATTTTTAAATTTTTGATACCTGTGGCAGCCTTTTCCTTGGCTTCAATACTCAAAATTATGCTTTTGGAATCCTTGATGAGATTTCTCAAATAGCCCAGTGTTTCATGATAGGCGCTCTTGATATACCCTCCTTCTTTCATCAGGGCCGGGGGCTCCGGTTCAATAGCTTTTTCAATCAGTGCCGTAACGGCTAAAAGGGGATCAAGGTCCTCTTCGAGGCTGTTGAAACTGTCCGAGGGGAACAGTTTGAGATTCTGCTTGATTCGAGGCAGTTCTTCCAGAGAGTGTTTAAGGGCAATGAGATCCCTGGGAAGCATGTTTGAATATATCAATTTGGATACCAGTCGGTCAATATCGTAAATGGATTTGAGGCTGGCAATGAGATCGTCCCGGATCATGGCCTCCTGGATCAGCAAGCTGATGCGATCGAGACGTTCCTCTATGAGCACTCTGTTTTTCAAGGGCCGCAGCATCCAGTTTTTCAGAGTTCTCTGGCCCATGGCAGTTTTGGTATGGTCCAGGACCCACAGCAGAGAACCTTTTTTTTCATGAGTTCTCATGGTTTTAAACAGTTCAAGATTCGTGAGGGTGTTCTGGTCCAGAATCAGATATTCATCCTCCAGATTGATTTTCAAGGTTCCGAAATGGGCCTTGACCACCTTCTGGGTCTCTTTGATGTACTCAATCAGGGCACCCAGGGCTTCCACCAGGCCGGCGTCCTCGGGGATTCCAAGTCCTGCAAGACTTTTGACTCCAAAGGTATCCAGGATTCTCTGCTGATTGGTTTTGAAGGAGAAACTGGTCTTTTCCAGGGGGGTGAGCATCAGGGATTCCTGTTCCAGGACCTTTAAAAGCCTTTGGGGGACAGATTCCCTCAGCAGGAGTACTTCCCTGGGGCTGAGCTTTAAAATTTCCTGGAGGGCCTCCTCCGGGGCCTTGGGCCCACGGAAGGTTGTTCCCCGTATCTCGAAGGTTGAAATGTCCGCATAGACCACTGCTGCCTGGTCCTGATGGAAAAAGACACACAGGATATAACTGTAGCTGCTGTCAGTGAGCATTTCGGGATCCGTCAGTGTTCCGGGGGTGATCAGTTTGACCACTTCCCGTTTCACAAGTCCCTTCGCTGTCCTGGGGTCCTCCCGCTGTTCGCAGATGGCGACTTTGTAACCCTTGTTGACCAGTTTTGAAATATAACCCTGGGCGGAGTGGTAGGGAACACCGCACAGGGGGGCTTTTTCTTCAAGGCCCGCATTGCGTCCCGTCAGGGTGAGTTCGAGTTCCCTGGCGGCAATTTTCGCGTCATCAAAAAACATCTCGTAAAAATCTCCGAGACGGTACATCAGAATGTAATCCTTGTACTGGTTTTTAATTTCAAAGTACTGCCGCATCATCGGCGTCAGCTGCTCATAATCCACAGTATTCCACCCTCTTCACCTAGAAGAATTATAACAAAAAAACCCTGGATGATACAGGGTCAAATTATCTGGCCTTCCAGGGAAAACTTCCTGGCCCGGGTCACTGCGACTTTGACGGTTTTGCCGATCAGGGCCTTGTCCCCGGCAAGGGTCATAATGTAGTTCTCCCGGGTTCGTCCAGTCAGAATTCCCCGGTCTTCATCCTTGTAGCCTTCTATCAGGACCTCGTAGACCCGGCCCTCCCGGGACTTGTTCAAGCGGACAACTTCTTCGTTGAGGACCTTGAGCATTCTTTCAAATCGCTGGTGCTTGAGTTTTTCAGGAATCTGGTCCGGGTAATCCGCCGCCGGCGTCCCGGTTCTTGGGGAATAGATATAGGTGAAGGCGGAATCGAATCTGACGCTCCTGATGATGTCGATGAGGTCGTCAATGTCCTGTTCCGTTTCACCGGGAAATCCCACGATAATGTCAGTGCTCAGGCCGATTCCGGGAATCCGCTGACGCAATTGTGCGACAATCCCCAGATATTTCTCAACCGTGTATCCCCGGTTCATTCTCTTGAGCAGGGCATCGGAACCCGCCTGGATGGGCAAATGGACTGATTCCACCACTTTGTGATTTCGTTGGATTTCATCCATCAGGCCTTCACTCAGGTCCTTGGGGTTGGAGGTCATGAACCGCACCCTTTCAATCCCTTCGACCTTGGAAACCTCATGGAGCAGGTCCTTGAACCGATACTCCCGGTCGAAGGTTTTGCCGTAGGAATTCACATTCTGACCCAGGAGGGTGATTTCCTTGACGCCGTCCCTGGCAAGAAGGGAAACTTCTTCAAGAATATGCTCTTTTTGTCTGGAGCGCTCTCTCCCCCGGGTATAGGGGACAATGCAGTAGGAACAGAAATTGTTGCATCCGAACATGATATTGACATAGGCTTTGAGCCCGAATTTCCTTTCGTAGGGCAGGCCCTCGATGATTTCTCCGTCGATATCCCAGACCTCGTAGTGGCGGGTCTTCTTTTCCAGGATTTCATGGAGGTACCGGGGCAGATAGTGGAGATTGTGGGTTCCGAAGATCAGGTCCACGTGGGAATATTTTTTTTTGATCAATGCCACAACCTGGGCTTGCTGCATCATGCATCCGCTGACCGCCAGAATCATCCCGGGTCTTTTGCTTTTCAGATGCTTCATATGGCCGAGATTGCCGAAAACCCTGAGTTCGGCATTCTCCCGGACGGCGCAGGTATTGAAAAGCACAAAATCAGCGTTGTCGGGCTCCTCCACCCTTTCATAACCCATGGCCCTCATCAGGGCATTGATTTTTTCAGAATCATGCTCATTCATCTGACAGCCGTAGGTGATGGTATGATGGGTCCTTCTTTTTCCGGTTTGTTCGTAGTACGCTTCATTCATATGCTTCACCATCTGGATGATGTGATCGTTCTCAGTGTACAGGTTTTCCAGTTTGATGGTGTGATGGGTATGGTTTTCCATGGCAGAATTCTCCTCACATTGGCTTCACGTAGA
>LQBE01000019.1:69310-120110 GCA_002029975.1 delta proteobacterium ML8_F1
GAAAGCCTGAACCGCTCATTCAAAGAGCTGATGACTTCTGCGATGTGTTTCGCGGAGGAACCAGCTCTATTTTTAATTGAAGGAGGAACTGTCTTGCTTCTTAGTCTTGCCCTTATCTTGATTATCGGCTTTTCCCTGAGCGGTCTTTTCAACCGCCTGAAAATCCCGGGTCTTTTGGGGATGATACTCACCGGCATGCTGCTCGGACCCTTTATGCTTGATCTGATTGCATCGGATATCCTGGATATTTCAGCGGAGCTGCGACAGATTTCATTGATTGTCATACTGACCCGGGCGGGTTTGTCCATCGACCTTGAAGATCTCAGACGGGTGGGTCGACCGGCGGTATTGATGAGCTTTGTGCCGGCAACTCTGGAAATTCTGGCTATCAGTCTTCTGGCTCCCCTGCTTTTTCCCATCAGCCGGATAGAAGCTGTGTTGATGGGAACTGTGGTGGCGGCGGTGTCCCCGGCAGTGGTGGTCCCCCGGATGCTCCAACTCATGGAGACCGGCTACGGCAAAAAAAAGCGTATCCCCCACCTGATTATGGCCAGTGCCTCTGTAGACGACATTTATGTGATTGTTCTTTTTGCCTCCCTTCTGGGAATGGCACTGGGGGAGGATTTTTCTTTACTCAGTCTTCTCAATGTCCCTTACGCCATTGTCCTGGGTCTCTTATCCGGGATTGTGACCGGTCTTTTTCTGGTGTTCCTTTATAAAAAAATCCACATGCGGGATACCATCAAGGTGTTCATCACCCTGAGTGCAGCTTTTTTGCTGGTGACCCTGGAAAACACCTTGAAACCCCATGTCCCCCTCTCAGGGCTTCTCGGGGTCATGGCCCTGGGGGCGACGATACTGCGGTTTTACGCCAATCTGGCCATGCGTCTGCTGAGCAAGTTTTCCAAGGTCTGGGTGGGGGCTGAAATCATGCTCTTTGTCCTCTTGGGTGCCGCCGTCAATATCGCAACCCTGGGTGAAGCCAGTCTCAGCGCTGTCCTCCTGGTTCTGGGCGCACTTGTTTTCAGAATTCTGGGGGTCTATGCCAGTCTCTTGAGGACCTCTTTGAATTTCAAGGAAAGACTGTTCTGCGCCCTGGCCTACCTGCCCAAGGCGACAGTGCAGGCCGCCATCGGCGGCATTCCCCTGTCCCTTGGGATTGGGGGTGGAGAACTCATCCTGACCGTTGCCGTGCTTTCCATTATGATTTCGGCCCCCTTGGGCGCCATCGCCATTGACCGGGGCTATCCCCTGCTCCTGAAAAAGGATTAATGCCCTGCCCGGATGATTCAAAAATATCCTATAGGACCATATTCAAATCCTGTATACAATATGATATGATTACTCTGAGGGAAACAGACATTTCAACATTAAATTAAGGAGGTTACACCATGCAACTTTCAAATCGAATTCTTTCGATGCAGGCATCACCTATTAGAAAGCTTGTCCCCATCGCAGAAAAAGCAAAAAAATCAGGCAAAAAAGTCTACCATTTGAATATTGGACAGCCGGACATTGAAACCCCCAAGGTTTTTTTTGACGCGCTCAAGCACTTTGATGAAAAGGTCCTGGCTTATTCTTCCTCCCACGGTGATTTGGAACTCATAAAGGCCATGGTGGATTACTATAAGAAGTATGGTATCGACTATGAGCCCAGTGACATCATCATCACCAACGGCGGCAGTGAAGCCCTGCTCTTTGCCATAATCGCCGTGGCCGACCCCGAGGAGGAAGTGCTGGTTCCGGAGCCCTTCTATACCAATTACAACGGCTTCAGCGTCCCCGTGGGGGTTACGGTCAAGCCCATCACCACCTCGCCCCTGGACGGCTTCAGACTGCCTGCAAAGGCAGACCTTGTCAAGGTCATCAATCCCAGGACCAGAGCCATTCTCTTGTCCAATCCGGGGAATCCCACCGGAGTTGTCTACACCAGAGACGAAATCACCATGCTCGCCGAGGTGGCAAAAGAGCATGACCTCTTCATCATTGCCGATGAAGTCTACCGTGAATTCATCTATGGCGATCTCGAATACACGAGCTTTGGAACCATCGAAGAGATTGAAGACCGGGTCATCATCGTGGATTCCATCTCCAAGCGCTATAGCGCCTGCGGTGCCCGTATCGGTTCAATTGCTTCAAAAAACAAGGAACTGATGGCCAATATGATGAAGCTCGCCCAGAGCCGCCTCTGTGTTCCCACCATTGAGCAGGTTGGCGCCAAGGAGCTCTACAAAGTGGATCCGAGCTATTTCAAGGGCGTCAATGACGAGTACCGTCGTCGAAGAGACCTTGTGTTCAAAATGCTGAGAGAAATCCCCGGAGTCATCGTTGAAGAACCCAAGGGAGCCTTCTACATGGTGGTCAAGCTCCCCGTTGACAATGCCGAGGAATTTGTCATCTGGATGCTGGAAGACTTCCAATACAACAATGCCACTGTGATGATGGCCCCTGCCGAAGGCTTCTATGCGACCCCTGGTCTCGGTGTGGATGAGGTCCGCATTGCCTATGTCCTCAATGAAGATGACCTCAAAGCCTCTATGGAAATACTCAAACGCGGTCTTGAAAGCTATCCCGGCAAAAAATAATTATCCCAAAATATCAAGAGCGACTCATGGCATCCATGAGTCGCTCTTTTTATAGCTTCAAGATCTATTTTTTTTCTTCGGCTTCTTCAGCTTCTTCTTCGGCTTCTTCAGCTTCTTCTTCGGCGGCTTCTTCTTCAACAGCTTCTTCTTCAGCAACTGTTTCAGCGACTGCTTCTTCTTCAGCAACTGCTTCTTCTTTCACAGCGGCTGCTTCGACTGCCTGGGCCTCTTCTGCTTCTTCAGCAGCTGCTCTGGCCAAAGCGGCATCAAAGGCGTCAAAGGCTTCGTCGGCAAAGGCGCTCATGGGCTCTTTTTCCTTGAGCTCCTCCAGAACTTTGTCTACGGGATCCTTTACAGGCTCCTTCGCCGGCTTTTTGGCTTTAGTTTCGGGTTGCTTTGGAGCTTCCTTGGGTTTCATGGTGAGTTTGATACGGTTGTCCTCAGTGTTGATTTCGAGAATCTTCACCTTGACCACCTGGCCCACCTTCAACAGGTCGGAGGGCTTCTCCACCCGTTCCACAGCGATTTGGGAAACATGGACAAGACCCTCTAGACCGGGCTCCAATTCCACAAAGGCGCCAAAATCCGTCAAGCCAGTGATGGTGCCCTCGTATTCCGTGTCCAGTGCGTATTTCTGGGCGACAACCTTCCAGGGATTCTCAATCATCTGTTTCATACTCAGAGACACTTTGTTCTCTTCACGGTTCAAATCCAGGATTTTCACATCAATTTCCTGGTTTTTTTTCAGGACATCCTGTGGTTTGTTGACCTTGCCCCATGAAATTTCAGAGACATGCAGCAGACCATCCACACCGCCGAGATCCACAAAGGCGCCAAAATCGGTGAAGCGTCGGACGATGCCCTTGACAACAGCCCCGGTCTCGAGATTCTCCCAGGCTTTTTCAACGGCAATCTTGAGTTCCTTTTGCAGAACATTCTTTCTGGAGAAGACTGCCTTGTTTTTCCTGCGGTTGAGTTCAATGATTTCGACTTCCATTTCCTGACCGACAAAGGCCGAAAGATTCTCAATATATCTCACATCCACATGGGAGGCGGGAATGAATCCTTTGACTTGTTCATAGTAGGCTGTCAACCCACCCTTGACTTCCTTGTTGACCTTGACTGTCACAGTTTCCTGGTTGTTGAACTTTTCCTCCAGATCATCCCATTTCTGCTTTTGGGCGATTCGCTTGATGGATAAAAGGACATTGCCTTCACCATTGTCTTTTTTAATGACAACGGCTTCAATTGTCTGGTTCACCTCATATTCCATATTTAAATCGAGGTCTTCGGAGTCACTGATTTCTTCCCTGGGGATGATGCCGTCGGCCTTGTAGCCAATATTGACAATCAGTTCGTCCTTTGAAATCAATACGATTTTTCCCTCGACACTTTTGCCGGTTCTAGGAACATTGTAGCTTTCATCGAATTGTTCCATCAGTTCATTCATGCCGGAATTCTCGCCCATGACCGGTTCGGAAGCCTCTGGTTCAACGGCTTCTTCAGGTTTGTCAGCGCTGCCTTCCTCAAACCCGTTGTCCTGGGGCGTCTCAATCTTCTGCTCTTCTTGCTCTTCTTGCTCTTCTTGCTCTTCTTGCTCTTCTTGCTCTGTCGTTAACTCATTCTTTTCAGAATTATCAATCATTAGTATTCCCTCACCTTCAATTTCCAATTTTCTGACGACGGCATCAATAATCCAGTCTGGAGTCGATGCACCAGCCGTTACTCCTATCTTATCATATTTTATCAAATCTTTCATTAAAATTTCATGATGGGTTTCAATATGAACCGCATTGGCGCAGTATTTCGAGGCGATTTCATAGAGTTTTTTGGTATTTGAGGAGTGTTTGCCCCCAATCACAATCATGAGGTCCACTTTTTTTGACAGTTCCTCGGCGGCCGCCTGTCTCAAGGCCGTGGCATTGCAGATGGTGTTGTACACTTCCATCTCAAGGCCCCTTTCCTTCAGGGCGGCGACAATGGCTGAGAGCCTTGATTTCAAGAGGGTCGTCTGGGCTACCACCACCACATAGGACTCCAGGGGAATCGCTTCAAGATCCTCCGGGTCGAGGACCACATGACCCCTCCCCATGGCCCATCCCTTGACGGCTATGATTTCGGGATGATTCGGATCCCCCACAATCAGAATCTGATGATGCCGCCGACTGTGTTCAAGGACAATATCGTGGACTTTTTTGACATAGGGACAGGTGGCGTCAGTGTAGGCAATCCCCCGCTTGTCAAAGGCCCTGTAGACCTCAGGGGGAACCCCGTGGGAACGGATCAATACTGACGCATGGTCCTCAATCTCCTCCAGGGAGTCAACTGAAAAAATCTCTTCCTCCTCCAGTCTTTCAATCACCTGGGAATTGTGGATGAGTGGACCGAAGGTATACAGCGGTTCATCAAGAGAGGCTCTTCTTTTTCTGGCCATGTCCATGGCCAGCTTGACACCGAAACAGAAGCCCGCCTCCCGGGCCATGTAGATTTTCATTGATTGAGTGCCACCCTTTCGTAAATCTGGTCCAGAAGCTCCTCGGCAATCTCTTCGTAATCCCTGGCGCTGAGCTTCGAGGGATATTTCTCCCACAGGGCTATGGGGGGATGGTATAGGATTCTGACCACGCCAAAGAGCCTGTAGCTGGAATCAATGGTGACAGGAACGATTCTGACCCGGGATTTGAGGGCGATCAGGGGCACCCCGGCTTTTCCCGGCAAATGACGTCTGCCCTTGTAGGGATTTCTTGTCCCCTCTGGAAAAATCAGCAGGGGTTCTTTGTTTTTGAGAATCTTCAAGGACTGCTTGATGGCCTTGATGTCGTTGCCCCCACGGTCCACACTGAAGGCTCCCATGGTGGTGAGCACCCAGTTGAAAAGAGGATTCTTGAAAATCTCCTTTTTGGCCATGACCCGCATGCGGACAGGGAAAAAGGCGCCGATGACCAGGGGGTCATGGAGGTGGATGTGGTTGGCCGCCAGCAGGTACCCCTCGTGCTGCGGCAGGTTTTCTTCTCCTTCGATGCGGATTCTGAAAAGCAGCCGGTAGTAGGTCCTGACCAGGAATTTTATCAGGCTAAACATGGGACACTTCCTCGACAATTCTTGTGATGGCCTCCACCACCTCGGAGACGGTCATGGAGGTGGTATCTATGGCAATGGCGTCCTCGGCCTGTCTTAGTGGCGAATGGCTCCTGGAGGAGTCTATGGCATCCCGCTCTTTGAGATTTTCCAGAATCTCCTCGAAGGACGCGTCGAATCCCTGGTCCCTAAGATCCTTTTGACGGCGCCTTGCCCGCTCATGGTCACTGGCACTTAAATAAATCTTGACCTCGGCATCCTTTAAAACAAAGGTTCCGATGTCCCTGCCGTCCATCACCACGGATTTTCTTCCGGCGATTGCCCGCTGCTGCTCCTGCAGGGCTTCCCGGATTTGTGGAATCCTGGCATAGTCGGACACCCGGCGGTTGATTTCCGGTGAGCGGATAGCTTTGGAAATATCCCGGTGGTCCAGATGCATCCTGTGGTTGATGAAATCAAGCTTTAGGTTTTTCAAATGTTCGGCAATGGCCCGGGTATTTTCAGGTTCAATTCTTTTTTCCAGAAAGTACAGGGTGACGCCCCGGTACATGGCGCCTGTGTCAATATAGGTGAAACCCATTCTTTGGGCCACGATTTTCGCAATGGTGCTCTTACCCGACCCTGCGGGGCCGTCAATGGCTATCTGCATGGGTATTTCATCTCCTTTTTCCTGTTCAATCATACCCAATACTGGATTTTTAGTCAATGAAAAAGGCTGACGCCGGTCAGCCTTTTCGGGTTCAGATATAGGTTCCCTGGTCCTTCCACAGTTCCTCGAGTTCATTGAACCGTTTTTCCATATTGCCCTTGCAGCCCAGACTCATGGTGACAATCAAGGCGTTGATCAGGCTCATGGGGGCAGTGAGGGAGTCCACAAAGGTATCCACATTGAAGTTGGCCAGAATGAATTTGTCGGCAATCCTGGCGATGGGAGACTGATAGGAATCCGTGATCCCAATCACCTCCACCCGCTTGGTCTTCAGGTGCTCAATGGCGGTGATGGTATGAGTGGAATACCGTGGAAAGCTGATGGCAATCATCACATCCTTCGATTGGATGTTGATGAGTTCATCATAGGTATCATTGACCCCCTGGGGAAGCACTGTGACACTGGAGTGCATGAATTTCAGATAAAAGCCCAGATAATCCGCCAGGATTCTGGAGCTCCTCAAGCCAAAGATATAAACGTGCTCTGCCTGGTGAATGGTGTCGGCAATATCCTTCATCCGGTCAAGACTCATATTGGTGATGGTATCCTGGATATTGCGAATATCGGAATGCATGATTTTGGTAATCACATTCCCCTCCTGCTGCCCCGTATTCATGTACTCGAGGCGCTGCAGCGTGGTCAGCCTGTTCTTGATGGACTCCTGAAGACTTTTCTGGAAGGAGGGATAACCGTCGTAACCGAGGGAATGGGCGAAACGGACCACGGTGGATTCACTGATGCCCACGGTGGTGGACAGTTCGTGAACCGTCATGAAAATCACCTTGTCATAGTTGCCCATGACATAATCCGCAATGCGCTTGTGTCCTTTGCTGAGCCTCGCATACTTCGTACTGAGATCCTTCAAAGTATCTTCCTGAGTCATAGTCATTCTCCTACTTGACGGACTGAGCCAGGGCATATCCCTCACTCAGAGCTTTTTTATTCATAGGCTCGGTCCCTTTGGGTACCCTTCCGAGAACGGCCTTTTCCACACTTTCCCGGCTCACCAGCTGAGTGAATTCTGCAATGAATCCCACAGCGACGATATTGGCCACAATGGCGCGGCCCACATTTTCCTTGGCAGTTCTGAGAATGGGCACCTTGATGACCCTGGAACTCTCAAAGCCCTCCGGCAAAAGGATATCTTCGTCAATAATCAGCAGTCCCCCCTCCTTGAGGGAATTGCCGTACTTCATGGTGGCCTCCTGGGTCAGGGACAATACCAGGTCGGGTTCAATGACCTTGGGAAAATCAATTTCTTCATTGGAGATAATGACTTCTGCCTTGGAGGCGCCGCCCCTGGCTTCTGGACCGTAGCTCTGGGACTGGATGGCGATTTTATCGTCAAGAATGGCGGCCTCTGCCAGAATCACACCGGCCATGATCATACCCTGTCCACCGGAACCGGCCAATCTGATCTGGGTTTGATTACTCATTGCTTTCCCCTCCTTGCAGTGCTTCTATGACTCGTTGATATTCGGCAGTGTACTCAGGCAGCGTGATATTCTTGAAGACTCCCATGAGATGCTTGCCGGCTTTTTTCTCTTCGGGCAGCTTGTCGTAAGCCATTCTGTCAATGAAATCATTCTTCAGAGTCTGCATCATCTGCACCCCTGAACCGGACTTGTTCTTTCTGCCGTAGTAGGTGGGGCAGATACTGGCCACCTCCACCATGGAGAAGCCCTTGTTGGTGATGGCATCCTTGAAGTATTTCACCATCTGGTTGACATGGTAGGCTGTGGTGCGCGAGGCATAGGTGGCCCCTGCCGCAGTAGCCAGCTGGGCAATGTCAAAGGGTTTGTCGATATTGCCGTGGGGAGCGGTCGTTCCCTTGGCGTCCGTCGGCGTCGTGGGGGAATACTGGCCCCCGGTCATGCCGTAGATGTTGTTGTTGAAAACGATTGTCGTGATATCGATATTGCGTCTTGCCGCATGGATCAGGTGATTGCCGCCGATGGCGGAAACATCCCCGTCTCCGGCAATCAGAATCACATCGAGTTTTGGATTGGCCAGTTTAATCCCGGTGGCAAAGGCCAGCCCGCGGCCATGGGTGGTGTGCAGGGTGTTGAAATCCAGGTAACCCGGTGCCCTCGAAGAACAGCCGATGCCGGAAACGACAACAATATTGTCCTGGTCAAGTCCGAGCTCGTCGATCGCCACGGTCAGGGCCCGGGTCACTACCCCGTTGGAGCACCCCGGACACCAGATATGGGGAAGATTTTCAATGCGAAAATACTTTTGAACAATTTCTGAAGTCATTAGAAGACCTCCTTTGCTTTTTGAACCACTTCAGAGGGCATCAGGACCTCTCCGTTGGCTCTTCCCAGATGGAATACCTCGGCATCGGATTTCACAATGCGTTCAACTTCCTGAACATACTGTCCCATGTTCATTTCAGCGACAATGATTTTTTTGACCTTGCGGCCCACTTCGCGTATTTCTTTTTCAGCAGAGGGCCAGATGGTGATCGGTCTGAAGAGTCCCACCTTCATGCCCTGTTCCCTGAGGGTCTTGATGGCATTTCTGACCGTACGGGCCGTGGAGCCGTAGGAGATAATGGCGTACTCGGCATCCTCCATCATAAACTCATCGAACATGACAATGTCATCCCGGTTGTCTTCGATTTTTGATATCATGCGCTTGAGCATGATGTCGGCGTTTTCCGTGGAATTGCTTGGGAAACCGGTTTCATCGTGGAAAAGTCCCGTAATGTGGTAGCGGTAGCCGGCACCAAAGGGGGCCATTTTGGGAACAATATCCCCCGCTTCCAAGCGGTAGGGCAGATAGTCTTCACCGGGACCGGGGACCGTTCGATTGACTATTTCAATGTCACCGGGCTCGGGAATCTCGATCTTTTCACGCATGTGGCCAACCACTTCGTCCGTGAGGACAATGACCGGAGTCCTGTATTTTTCAGCCAGATTGAAGGCTTTGATGGTGATATCAAAGGTTTCCATGACAGACTGGGGAGACAGGGCAATAATGGCATGGTCCCCATGGGTCCCCCATTTGGCCTGCATGACATCGCCCTGGGCCGGTGACGTGGGCAGGCCGGTGGAAGGCCCTCCCCGCATGACATTGACAATAACCAGGGGGATTTCAGCAATAGCGGCGTAGCCGATATTCTCCTGCTTGAGACTGAAACCGGGTCCGCTTGTCGCGGTCATGGATTTCAGACCGGCGATGGATCCGCCGATAGCGGCGGCGATTCCTGCGATTTCATCCTCCATCTGGATGAACTTTCCCCCTACCCGGGGCAGTTTCTCAGAAGAAATTTCTGCCAGCTCAGTGGAGGGTGTGATGGGATAGCCGGCAAAAAACTTCATGCCAGCCATCAAGGCGGCTTCAACACAGGCCTCATTGCCCTGCATCAGTTTGACGGTTTTTTTACTCATCCTCTTTACCTCCTATCCAAATGGCAAAATCGGGACATAATTTTTCACACATACCGCATAAAATACAGCCTTCCCGGTTGACCATGGTTGATTTGCCATGGTGGTCGATGGCTAAGACATTGGTGGGGCAGAATGAGACACAATTGCCGCATCCCTTGCACCAGTCAGGATTGATTTTAACTTCCAATTGATCTTTAGACTTCACCTTTTTACCTCCTTTGAACTCTCTGACAACAGTTTATCAATCCCGCCAAATAAATGCAATAAATATTTCAATAACCTGTATAAATTTTCTTATGAAAAAAGTATTGCATTTTGAATGCATTACTTTTTATATGATTGTATACAATTCACCCCTGGTAAGGGCTGAGAACCAAGAGGTATGGGGGCTGGTTTTTCTGATTCAAGGGGGCCACACTCATGACAGTTGTCTTCTTCTGGTCCAGTCCCCTGACATAAGCCTCTACCTCGATGCTCTCAATTTTCCCAGGGAGACTTCCCGGGTACAGGGTGACGAGAATCCTTCCCCCGGGGCTCAGTATGGAAAGGGCCCCTTCAATCCCCTGGATGGTTTTTCGGGGGGTGGTATGCACCTTTTTGTCGCCCCCGGGCAGATAACCCAGATTGAAAAGGCACAGGTCGACAGGCCGGTCTACAAAACGGGGAATTGCCTCATGGGAGGCGCAGTAGAAGGTAAAACCCTCTGTAATCCCGTGGGACAGGAGCCGTTGCCTTGAAATCTCAAGAGCCCTCTTCTGGATATCAAAGGCATAGAGCCGGGCCCTGGGGAATCTTTGCATGAGTTTCAGGGTGTCCCGGCCGTTGCCCAGGGTGGCGTCCACGATGACCCGGGGCTCTGGCATGTCACTCAGAATCAAATCGACATAGGCTGACACATGGTGGTTAATGGCCACCACAGCCTTCAGCAAAAAACGCCGGAATATCCACTACATGGTCTTTGAGGACCTTTTTCTGCCTGTAGTGGGTTTCGAAGAATTCCAGAACCTCCCCCTCTAGCTTGCAATGGGTGATGCCCTTGATGGCCATATGGTTCAGAGCCCCCCGAAACAGGGCGTCCTTGTGGAAAAAATCATCCTTGGCCTTGCGGGTCAGAACAGTGTCAATCCGGGTGGGAAAGACTTCAAAGTGAAGCACGCCCTGCACCCTGTCATTTTCCAGCATGATGTAGTATTCATAATAGCGCTGATAATCTTCTCCCAGGAAGCGAAAAGGCTCCTTCGCCACGGTCATTTCAATCATCCCCCGGCCTCCTTTTTCAGAATTTCAATTTCGGCTTCACTCAGCAGGCGATGTTCCCCTGAAGCCAGCCCCTCAAGGGTGAGGGTGCCCATGGCCCTGCGTTCCAGGGCCAGCACTTCAAAACCCAGGACAGCCATCATTTTTCGGATCTGGCGGTTGCGTCCCTCGTAGAGCACCACTTCATAGGTATGGCGGCCGGTTTCCCTGATGCGGCAGGGTTTTGTACCATAGCCGTCAATCACAAGTCCCCTGGCAAAACTGTCCAGATCCGACTGGGCAAGCGATCCTGAAACCCTGACCCTGTAGGTTTTGGCCAGATGGTGTTTCGGATGGGTGAGGGCATAGGTCAGATCTCCGTCATTGGTGAGAAGAATCAAGCCGCTTGAAGAATAATCCAGCCGGCCGACGGGATAGAGTCTTAGGGGATAATGATCCCCTAAGAGGTCCATCACCGTGGTGCGTCCAAACTGGTCCCTGACCGTGGAGACCACTGCCACGGGTTTGTTGAGCAGGACCACCAGCAGTCTGTTTTCCAGAACCACCCGTCGTCCCTGATAGGTGACGGTGTCGGTCTGTTCAACGTTGAGCCCCATCCGGGTGACAATTGTGCCATTGACTGAGATTTCTCCCCGCTTGATCAGCTCTTCAGCCTTGCGCCTTGAAGCGATGCCCGCCTGGGCCAGAAATTTTTGAAGTCTCATATCATCTCAAGCCTCAATCTCGTCATATTGGATCTGGGGAAGATCCTTGAGGGATTTGAGATTGAAATTTCTCAGGAAAATATCTGTCGTCCCGTAGGTTTTAGGCCGGCCTATTTTTTCCAGACGACCCTTTTCCTCCACCAGCAGGCGGTCCATCAACTGGTAAATCAGACGGTCGGAATTGATGCCCCGGATGTATTCTATCTCACTTTTTGTGATGGGTTGCTTGTAGGCGATAATGGAAAGGACCTCCAGGGCCGATTCCGACAAGCCCTTGCTTCGAGAAGTGTTGAGGAGTTTTTTGACATAGTCGGTGTATTTGGGATTGGTGCCGATCTGCACCTTGTCCTTGAAATCATAAATCATCACCCCGCTGTCTTCCCTCAGATAAAAATCCTTGAGTTCCATGACAAGATTCCGGGCATCGGTCAGGGTCACCTCCATGATCTGGGCGATCCTCTTGTAGCTGAGGGGCTCTGAAGAAGAGAACAACAGGGCTTCAAGAATCTTGGTATACTGGGTCACGTTCATGCCATCCCTCCTTGTAAAGATGAATCTCACTGAAGGGTCTTTCCTGCACGACCCGGATTCCATCGGTGCGGACCACCTCCAGTATGGCGAGAAACACGGTGATGAACTCCTCCAGAATCAGGGCGCCCTCGAAAAGACTCTCAAAGGTGATGCGGTTTGTGGTTGTGAACAGCGCTTGAATCATGGACACCTTGTTCTCCGTGGTGAAGCGCTCCCGGCGGATGTTCTTGAAAAAGTCCAGTTTGTCCGCATCAAACCGCTTGAGGTTCTGAATCATGCGGGTAAAGGCTCTGGAAAGAACCTCGATGTCATAGGACATGTTCTCGTAGTCCTCCCTGAAGGCTTGGGGGTCCAGATAAACGGTCTGGGTGTCGGTGAAGACCAGGGCCTCGTGAAGCTGCCCCCTGGCCATTTCCCCTGCCAGGGCCTTGAATTTCTTGTACTCGACAAGTTTTGTGATGAGTTCATATCTTGGATCCTGGGTTTCGTCCAGGGTGATGGGGTCGTACTGATGGTCCGGCAGCAGCATTTTGGATTTGATTTCCAGAAGAATCGTAGCCATGACGAGAAATTCGCCGGCAAGATTCATGTCAAATATCTGCATGTCACTGATAGAGGCGATGTAATCCCTGGTAATCTGATGGATCTGAATGTTGTAGATATCCATCTCCTCCCCCTCTATCAGTTTGAGAAGCAGGTCAAAGGGGCCTTCAAATTCCCCGATTCTGATTTCCATGCCCACGGCTAGGTTCCCCCTTTGGATGCCTGTGTCAAAAGGCGGTAAAGCTTATGTTCCTCAAAGCCTGCCAGCGCTCCGGGATTGGCTTTGAACAGCTCTAAGAGCAGTTCCTCCCCGGCGGCTGAAGTGGCGGGCGCCAGGCAGCGGTGGATGCCGATGCCTTTGAAGACCCCCATGTGAATCAGCTGGTTCAACAGCAGAGGATTTTTCTCATCAAGGACCTTTTGAAGATATTTCAAGAGGAGTCCCGGCTGAAGCTTCCCGTAGGTTGCCGACCTGGCCAGATCAAGGGTTTTTGCGTCAATCCTGAACTGATAGCGGTAGTGGTAGATGTAGAGCCTGATAATCCGGGTGGGGTCTTCGTCGAAAGCCTCTTCTCTGATGGTTTTGAGAAGACTGTCCTCAAGGTCCTTGATGCCGTTGAAAGGATCAATCCACTTAGGCGCTGAGCCCCGGCTGACTTTGAGGTAAATGGCATTGACGGTAAAATCCCGTCTCAAGGCATCTTCCATGAAACTGCCCTCGCTGACCTCGGGATAGGGAGACTGGGGCTTGTAGCTTTCTTTTCTCAAGGGAACCAGGTCAATGTGGTTGCCCTCGAGTTCAAAACGAATATTGGAAAACCCTTCAATAAAATGAAGCTGATTGAGAGCCTCATCCTTCAGTGAGGCGTGAAGATGCCTCATTGCGGCAAAGGAAATTGGCGCCACCACATCGATATCCCGGGTAGTGAACCCCAGAAGATGATCTCTTGTGACCCCGCCGACATAATAAAAATAGGAGGTATAGGGGCTTAAAAACCCCAACAGTCGGGAACTCAGATTTTCAAGCATGGGATTCCTTCCGAAAAAGGGATGGGGCCTTGGACCCCATCCGGGTGCTGTGCAGTCTAAAAGGGTGCAAAGCTCTGGGTCGCCCACCACTCATCCTGCAACTGCTGGTATTCCTCTGTGAACTGGTGCATGTGTAGGGTCTCCCAGTCGATTAGAATGTCGTAGAGTTCCCTGGCTTTGGGAATTTCAGTGCTGGCCTTGGCCTCTGTGTAAAATGCGACGGAAGCCTTTTCCATCTGGATGCCGATACTGAAGACCGACATGGCCATACTCAGATCCGCCTTGTCCAGGGTTGCCACTTTGAAGATTTTTTGTGTCTTGGGCGGCTCCAGCGTGGCCAGATTGTAGTCATCGGCCCTGTCATCCTTGACCTTGTTGAAAAGATCCTGCAGGTATTCAATATGGGTCATTTCTTCCTTGGCCAGATTGAGCAGGGTTTCCCTGGCCTCCTTTGAAACGGCTTTCTCGGCAGCCAGCTGGTAGAATTCATAACCCTCGACTTCATTGACAATGGCCTGTTTGATCAATTTGATTTCCTGTTCCTTCATATAAAAACCTCCTCGTATAATGACTTTACCCTAATTTTCAAGTCTGTCAACACCGTCTTTTGATACTGTGGCTTTGATCAGTTCCGGAGGCGTTACAGGACCGTCGCAGATTTCAAAGGCATTTAAAAAGCGCTCCCTGGCCTCATCGATTTTTTCAGGACGGTTGGTGTAAAAGACCGCCATGGGTTCCTCGGGCGAAATCGTGTCTCCAATTTTCTTCATGAGTCGGATGCCTGCTGCAAAATCAATTCTGTCTTCAAGAGTCTCCCGGCCGGCGCCCAGAATCAGGGAGGCGATTCCCACATCGTCCGAGGCAATGGATTTGATGGTCCCGCCACGCTTGGGAAAGACCTTAACCACATGGGAAGCCTGGGGCAGTTTCGAGTAATCCTCGATAAAGGCCGGATTGCCGCCCTGGATTTCAATAAAGGTCCTGAACTTTTCCAGGGCCCTGCCGTTTTTCAATTGCTCCTCCAGGATTCCATAGGCGGCTGCATAGGTCTCGCTCACCCCGGCCATCAGGGCAAGATTGGCCCCCAGGGTCAGAGTCAGCTCCCGGAGATCTGCGGGACCGCGGTTTTTGAGAACCTCCACCGCTTCGACCACCTCGATGGCATTGCCGATAGCCTCACCCAGGGGCTGGGCCATTTCCGAAATGACCGCCATGGTCCTTCGGCCCATGCCTTCTCCGATGTCAACCATCACCTTTGACAGCGCCACCGCATCTTCAAAGGTTTTTAAAAACGCGCCGGACCCCACCTTGACATCGAGGATGATTGCATCCGAGCCCGCAGCGAGTTTTTTGCTCATGATGGAGCTGGCAATCAGACTGATATTATCCACCGTGGCCGTCACATCCCTGAGGCTGTAGAGAATCTTGTCCGCCGGAGCTATGTTTTTTGTCTGCCCCATCAGGGCAATGGCATAATTGCTGACCTGGTCCATGAATTCTTCAACTCCGAGGGAGGTGTTGAAGCCCTCGATGGCTTCAAGCTTGTCAATGGTCCCACCGGTATGGCCCAGCCCCCGGCCGGACATTTTCGCAAATTTGATCCCCAGGGAGGCCACCAAAGGGGCCAGGACCAGTGAAGTGGTGTCCCCCACTCCCCCCGTGGAGTGCTTATCCACTTTGACGCCCTGAATGGAAGACAGGTCTACGATTTGTCCCGAATGCATCATCGCCCTGGTGAGAAAAAGGGTTTCCTCCTCATCCATGCCCCGGAGATAGATGGCCATCAACAGGGCCGCCGCCTGATAGTCCTCAATGGTGTCATGGGTGATGCCGTCGATGAAAAACTGGATTTCTTCATGGGTCAGCGGGTGGCCGTCCCGTTTCTTTAAGATGATATCGTAAATTCTCATGACTTATACCGCCTCCAGTATCCCCTTGACATAACGGATGAACCGGGGCTTTGACTCCTCGGCCATGGCCATCACGATACTGTGGTCTATGGGTTCGAGGGTGTCGGCAACCGCCATGTCCGTCACCAGGGAAATCCCCAGTACCCGGAGGCCGGAGTGATTGGCCACGATAGTCTCTGGCACCGTGCTCATCCCCAGGGCGTCTCCACCGAGGATTCTGAGCATTTTCAGCTCGGCCCTGGACATGTAATAGGGTCCGCTGATTCCGACATAGACGCCTTTTTTAACTTCAATTTCGAGTTTTTTGCCCACGGCGACCCCCAGGGCGATGAGTTCCGGATCATAGGCCCTGGACATGTCCGGAAAACGCGGGCCGTATCTGTCCAGATTCTCTCCAATCAGGGGATTGGAGCCCATCATGTTGATGTGGTCCTTGATCAGCATCAGCCCCCCCGGATAGAGTTTGGGATTCATCCCGCCACAGGCATTGGTAACGATGAGAATCTCCACGCCGAGTTCCTTCATGACCCTCACGGGATAGGTGACGGTCTGCATGTCATAGCCTTCATAATAGTGGAATCTTCCCTGCATGGCGATGACTTCCTTGCCCATGAGGGTCCCCAGGACCAGTTGCCCCTTGTGACCTTCCACAGTGGATACGGGGAAGGAAGGAATACTGTTGTAGGGAAGCACCGTGGGATTTTCAATTTCGTCTGCCAGATCCCCCAGGCCTGATCCGAGGATCAAACCGATTCTGGGCACCCCGGGGTGCTTTTGCCGAATGAATTCTGTCGATGCCAGTATTTTTTCAATCATTGTCTTCCATCCTCTCAACAATCAATTTGACGAGTGCGCTGAATGAGGCTTTCACCCTCTGAGCGGTTTCAACCACTTCATCGTGGGACAGGGGCTGGTCCAGTATGCCTGCCGCCATATTGGTAATCAGTGAAATCCCCAGAACCCTCATGCCGCTGTGGGCGGCAGCGATAGCCTCGGGGACAGTACTCATTCCCACCGCATCAGCACCCAGAATCCGTGCCATTTGTACTTCCGCAGGGGTTTCATAGGTCGGGCCGGTATTGAAGAGGTAGACGCCCTTTTTCAGGGAGAGTCCCAGGTGCTTGGCGCAGCTTGCGGCCAGTTTTGCCAGTTCTTTGGTGTAGACCCGTGAGGTGTCGGGAAATCTCGGTCCGAAGAAGGAATCATTGGGGCCGATCAGGGGATTGTCAAAAGCGAAATTGATATGGTCCTTGATGAGCATCAGGTCACCGGGGACAAAATCCACATTGACACCGCCGGCGGCATTGGTCAGAATGAGTGTCCTGATTCCCAGAGCCTTGAAAATCCGCACCGGGAAGGTGATTTCAGCCATGGGATAGCCTTCGTAGAAATGGACCCGTCCCTGCATGGCCATGATCCGTCTTCCCTGAAGCCGTCCCACCACAAACTGTCCCTTGTGGCCTTCCACCGTGGACCGGGGAAAATGCGGGATATCCTCGTAGGGAATCACTACGGGTTCCGTGATTTCCTCCGCCAAGACACCCAGACCGGAACCGAGAATCAGGGCGGCTTCAATGGGTTCTGAGCAGTCAAGCTGAGTCATGATATAATTAGTTGCATTTTCAACTTTATTGGTCATCCCTGTCCTCCCAGATCAAATTCAAAAAAGAGCTGCCGTTTTCCGGCGCTTTCACATTGAAGTACGCTGCCAGGGTGGCGGCTATGTCCGCAAAGGATTCCCTGGTTTTCAAATCCACGTCTTTTTTCACCCGGGGACCGGTAATCAGCAGCGGCACCATCTCCCGGGTATGGTCGGTTCCAGTGAAGGTGGGATCATTGCCGTGGTCCGCCGTGACAATCAACAGGTCCTCTTCCCCGAGGGCCTCTATGATTTCCACGAGTCTATGGTCAAAGGCCTCGAGGGCGTCCCGGTAGCCCGCCACATCCCGGCGATGACCGTATTTCGAGTCAAAGTCCACAAGATTGGTGAAAATCAGTCCGGTATCGTGTTTTTCCATCATCTTGAGGGTCTGGTCCATGCCGTCGTCATTGCTCTTCGTATGGATTTCATCGGTAATCCCCTGCCCGTTGTAGATATCATAAATTTTGCCAACAGCGGCCACTGGCCACCCGCTTTCCTTGAGATGATCCAGTACTGTAGGGGCAAAGGGACTGATGGAAAAATCCCTGCGGTTGTGGGTACGCTCAAAGCTGCCTTTTTCACCGATGAAGGGCCTGGCAATCACCCGGGCCACCAGATAATCCCCCTTAAGAATTTCTCTAGCCTTGAGGCAGATCGCATACAGCTCCTCCAGGGGAACCACCCCTTCATGGGCGGCAATTTGAAAAACGCTGTCCCCTGAAGTGTAGACAATCAGTTTTCCCGAATCCAGATGCTCCTGTCCATAAGCTTCAATGACCTCCGTACCTGAAGCCGGTTGATTGCACAGGGTTCCCCTACCGGAGGCCTTCTCGAAGGCGTCGATGACCGGTTTTGGAAATCCATGGGGATAGGTTTTGAAAGGCTTTTCCAGGACAAGACCGGCTATTTCCCAGTGCCCGGTGGTGGTGTCCTTCCCCTTTGAGAGCTCTTTCAAACGGCCGTAGCTGCCACGGATATCACCACTGGACGAAAGATACTCAAGTCCCTGGATTTTTC
Source organism: delta proteobacterium ML8_F1 (assembly GCA_002029975.1). Lineage (GTDB taxonomy): Bacteria > Bacillota > Clostridia > Peptostreptococcales > Acidaminobacteraceae > ML8-F1. The sequence goes on from LQBE01000019.1 coordinate 87,711, forward strand.
CGAGGCCCAGGGATTTCAGATGTGGGATTTCAATCATGGGATCGAATTCAACAATATGTCCCAGAGTGTCGGCTCCGGCATCACCGAAGGCCGCCGCATCGGGCATTTCGCCGATGCCCACACTGTCAATCACAATCAAAATGGCTCGTTTCATCCTTTGTTTTCCTCCCTTTTGAGACATTGCTGGTAATAGGCCGTGTCCAGACTCCCCTGGATTCCCAGATTGGACATGATTTCTCTGAGAGGCACTCCCTTGAGTATCTCCCCCACCACATGGGCATTTCTAAAGCTGTGGGGATTGATTTCCTGGCTGAGGTCCGCCTTGTGCGCATATTTCTTGACCACCTTCCAGATACTCTGTCTGGAAATTTTATCGCCCCGCTGATTGACAAACAAACCCGATGCGTCCCCTTGAATTTTCAGGGTCCCGATGTAATCCTCCAGCAGTCCAATGAGGTCCTCTTCAAGCCCGAGAGTTCTGGGTGAAGGGGGGCCCTGGATCACCAGGTGTCCCCGGTTGGAATCGAAATCCCCTATTTCCAGTTGGATGAGCTCCGAAACCTTGATGCCTGTGGCATAGAGGATTTCAATGATCAGCCGGTCCCTCAAGGCTGCAGAATGGTTTGGGTCGATGGCTGCAACCATGGCATCAATGTCTTTTCTCAGGAGACAATGGGAAATTTTCCGCTCCACCCTGGGTCGTTCCAGGGTCTGTGACGGATTGTCATCAATCAATTCCCTGACCATCAGAAAGTGGAAAAATTTTTTCACCGTGGTGGACTTGCGATAAAGGGTTGATTTTTTCATTCCCCGGCTGGTCAGTTCCTCCGTAAAGGCGTCAAGATGCCTCTTTTCGACCTGGGGACAGAGCATCACTCCCTTTGCCTTTAAAAATGACAAAAAATCCTTGATGTCACCAAGATAGGAATTGATGGTGTTGGGAGAAAGATTCTCCTCTCTCAGTTGGTCGGCAAAGCTTTCAATGCGGTTCTCCATGGTTTTCCTTCTTTCTAACCCTTCATTTGATCAATGAGATGCCGGGCATTGTCAATGGCTATCTCAGTCAGTTTATCGCCTGAAAGCATCCGGGCCACTTCATTTGTGGACTCGACGGGGTCCAGGGGTATCAACTGGGACAAGCCTTCAAGCTTCTCGATTTTCAGATGGCGGTGGGCGGCGGCGGCTATCTGGGGAAGATGGGTGATGACAATCAACTGCTTTAATCCGCTCAGGGCCCCCATTTTTTTGGCCACCTGGTAGGCCGTATTGCCGCTGATTCCCGTATCAATCTCATCGAAGACCATGGTTTCAATGGGATCCTGAAGGGACATGGCTATTTTGATTCCCAGCATGATTCTGGAAATCTCGCCGCCGGAAGCCACTGTCTTCAGCGGCAGGGGCTGCATCCCCTTATTGGCGCTGAGGAGGAATTTGACATCATCAAAGCCCCCGGTGTCCACCCGGTGTCGGCCTCCCCTGGTCTTGACAGTAAAAGAGGCATCAAAAAGAACTCCCGTGAGATTAAGGTCTTCAATTTCCCCAATGACCCGGTCTCTGAAGGCTTTGAAAAGTCTTTTCCGATGGTCACTCAAGACCGTGGCCGCCTCAAGGTATTCCTGGTAGAGAAGCCTTTCTCTATTTTTGAGATCTTTTAAAAGCAGGTCCCTGCCTTCAATCCTCCTGATTTTTTCCTGAAGCTCCTCCTCGAAGGCCTTGAGCTCCGGCAGTGTCATGCCGTACTTTTTCATCAGAAGACTCAGGGCCGTGTGTCGGTTTTCAAGCTGCTGATAGGTCTGGGGGTCGAAATCATACCCGGACTCCTTGTCCCGAAGTTCATCCCGTATGTCCGAGATTTCAATCATGGTGCTGTCAATCCGCTGAATCAAAGGTGTGAAATCACTGTCCACGCGCTCCACGCCCGCAAGGTGGCGTTTCAGCCGCTGGAGGGCTTCCAGGATTCCAGGGTCCTGGTCAATGATTTCCAGAGACTGGCCGAGATGGTCCATGAGCTCTTCAAGATGACTCAGCCGATCGAATTTCAAAAAGAGTTCTTCGTCTGCCCGGGGGTCCAACTGGATTCGGGAGAGCTCTCTGAGTTCAAACTGGAGTGATTCCAGAGCCCTCTCATCCCCATCATCCTCCAGGTGGTTGATTTCATCAAGGATTTCAGCATGGGCCGTGGCGGTCCTCTCCACCTCCTGAAGAACCGCTTTCAGGTCGGTTCCCCCGTACTGGTCGATAATTTTCAGATGGGTGGTTTCATCCAGGAGGGCCTGGTGCATGTACTGGCCGTGGACATCAATCAGCTCCTCGGTGAGGATTCTCAGGTCATTCTGGGTGATGATTTCGCCGTTGAGCTTCGACAGGCTTTTTCCCGAGGGATAGATCTCCCGGGTGATGACAATCAGTCCGTCATTGAGGGGGATTCCAAGGTGCGCCTCCCGGCTCAGCCTGGAAGAATCCACATCAAAAACAAGCTCAATAACCGCTTTATTGTGCTTGATTTTCTGCCCGCCGTTCTTGAGTTTTTTTCCCAGGGCCAGGTTGATGGCTTCAATGATGATGGATTTGCCCGCCCCGGTCTCGCCAGTGATAATGTTCAGCCCCTGGTCAAACTGCACATTGATCCGGTCTATGATGATGAAATTACTGATCGTGAGTTCACGTAACATGCATTCACCCTTTATTCAATGGTTTCTCTGAAAATTTCCAGAACCTTCTGGCAGTCCACTTCGTTGCGCACCAGAATGAAAATGGTATCATCTCCTGCAATGGACCCTACGATTTCCTCAATTTTCAAAGCATCGATGGCGGCTGCGGCCACCTGGGCCGCACCGATCATCGTGGTGACCACAATGATATTTCCCGCATGGTCGATATTGAGGACGGAATCCTTGAAAAGAGTAATGAACCGTTTCAAAATCGGCGCATCGGTGTGCTGAATCGAAGAATACTTGTAGCGACCCTCCTTGGTAAGGACCTTGATGAGTCTGAGTTCCTTGATATCCCGTGAAACCGTTGCCTGGGTGACATTGAATCCCTGACGCTTGAGTTCTTCAGCGAGGTCTTCCTGGGTTTCAATCTCGTGGGTGCCGATAATTTCGAGTATCTTTGAATGCCGGTTATACTTCATGTGGTCCCCCTTTTACTGAAAGATTTTCATGGGCTTCGTCTACAAGTGTCTTCACATCAATGGCCTGGCGGGCAGCATCCTTCAAGGCAAGGGTGCCCGTGACCAGAAATTCAATATTGCCCTTGGGGCCTGTGATGGGCGAATAGGTGGCCGCCTGGACAAGAAGTCCTTCCTTCTCAAGAAAGGCCAGGAGGTCCTCCAGGACATCCCTGTGAATGTTCTTGTCCCTGATGACGCCTTTTTTCCTGACGGTCTCCCTGCCCGCCTCAAACTGGGGCTTGATAAGAATCACCCAGCGGGTGGAGGGTTTCATAAAGGGCTTGAGGGCACCGACAATTTTTTTGACTGAAATGAAGGAGACATCGACGCTAATGAAATCCACCCTTTCCCCGATGCGGTCAAAGGCAAGGTAACGGGCATTGGTCTTTTCCATGCTGACAACTCTGGGATTCTGCCGAAGACTGTAATCCAGCTGACCGTACCCCACATCAATGCTGTAGACCCTGGCCGCCCCGTTATTGAGCATCACATGGGTGAACCCTCCTGTGGAGGCGCCAATGTCCATGCATACCCTGTCTGTCAGATCAATACGGTACAGGTCTATGGCCTTTTGGAGCTTGTAGCCCCCTCTGGAAACAAATTCCGGTCGGTTGCCCCGGTATTCAACGGGAAGCTCGCTGTCCACCCGGGTGCCTGGTTTGTTGACCATCAGGCCCTGGACATAAATTTCCCCCGCCATGATCATTCTTTTGGCTTTTTCCCTGGAATCGGCATAACCGAGCTCGTGAACCCTCTGGTCGATTCTGATTTTCACCCTTTGACAGTCCCTTCCTTTATGACTTTTAAAATCCCCCGGGGGTCAAGACCGTATTTTTCCAGCAGCAGGTCTGTCCCGCCATGGGGCACAAAGTCCTGGGGAAGGTTGATGGTGGTGACCTCGAAGGAACCCTCCCTGAGCAGCGCCGTTTCAATCAACTGGTTGATGCCGCCCTGATAAGGCGCCTCCTCGAGAAGAATGATCCTGTCATAGCCCCGGGCCCGGGCAAGAAGAGCCTCCATATTGAGGGGCTTGATCTGGCGGACACTGAGGACCCCTATTGGCTCCTCGCAAAGCTTATGCACCTCGAGGGCGGTTTTGACCATGCGGGAGTAGGTGATGATCAGAGTGTGGTCCCCGGTTTTCAACAGCTCGGGCTCACTTAGGGGGGTATTGTCCTCTAGAAGCTCATAGGCCTTGCCCCTGGGATATTTGATGGCCACCGGACCCGTCATTAAGTAGCTTTCAGAAAGAATCCGCTGCAGCTCCCGGGCATCCTTGGGGGCGAAAACCTTGAAGTTGGGAATGAGGTTCAAGTACCCCGTGTCAAAAACGCCGTGATGGGTTTCCCCATCCTCCCCCACGATACCGGAGCGGTCGATGCACACCACCACATCAAGATTCTGAAGGGCCACATCGTGAATCAGCTGGTCAAAGGCCCGCTGCAAAAATGTGGAGTAGATGACCACATAGGGCTTGAGGCCGGCCGTGGCCATACCGGCGGCCATGGTGACGGCATTCTGTTCCGCGATGCCCACATCCACACAGCGCTCTGGAAATTCCAGGGCGAAATTCCTAAGGCCAGTGCCTGAAGTCATGGCCGCCGTCAGGGCATAGAGATTCTCATGGTCCCGGGCCATCCGAATGAGGGTCTGTCCTAAAACTGAAGAAAAATCCTGGGGAACCCTGGGCTGGACCCCGTATCTCAGGTCAAAGGGCCCCACCCCGTGATAGAGGTCTGGATTGAGCTGGGCGTAGGGGTAGCCCTTTCCCTTGATGGTTCTGACATGGAGCAGCACCGGCTTGTCCATTTTTTTTGCGATTCCCATGGCGGTGATCAAGTCCCTGAGGTCATGACCATCCACAGGGCCGATGTAGGAAAGGCCGAAGTGCTCGAAGAACATTCCGGGAATCACCAGTTCTTTGAGACTGCTTTTGGCCTTGGCAAGTACCTTGTAGGTCATTCCTCCGAGCTTGGATTTGCCCAGGGAAGTCACCGTGGCGTGCTTGAGCCGGTTGTAGCCCTTGAAGCTCCGCACGCGGCTCAGGGTATTGGAAACACTCCCCACATTGGGGGAAATGGACATTTCATTGTCATTGAGGATGATAATCAGCGGACTCTTGGCTTCTCCGGCGAAATTGAGTGCCTCAAAGGCTATCCCGGCTGTCAGGGCCCCGTCGCCGATTACCGGTACGACATAGTGGCTGCCGTCCTTGAAGCTGTCGGCATAGGAAATGCCCAGGGCCGCTGAGATGGAGGTGGAAGAATGGCCGGCTTCGAAAATGTCATGCACGCTTTCACTCCGCTTGAGAAAACCACTGAGGCCGCCCGACTGCCTCAGGGTGTTGAAGCGGTCTTTTCTTCCGGTGAGGATTTTATGACTGTAGGCCTGATGGCCGACGTCCCAGATGATTTTGTCCACTGGTGAATCAAAGACGTAATGCAGTGCCACAGTGAGTTCTACCGTCCCCAGATTCGGTGCCAGATGTCCCCCGGTCCTGGAAACTTCCTGGAGCAGAAAATCCCTCAATTCCGAGGCGATCATCGACAGCTCCTCCAAGGAGAACTTTTTAAGGTCTTTGGGTTCATTGATCATGTCCAGATAGCCCATTAATGATGTCTCCTTAATTTTCTTTTTTGAAAAACAGCAGGTTGTTTTCTAAGGTCCACAAGACCAGCGCAAAGTAATAGACGATGGTTTTCCAGTGGGTCAGGGCAATTTTTTTGCCAAATGCCTTCCCGCCGATGGTCAAAGCGGCGGCCAGACCACTGAGAAGCACCGCAATCAGGGAGATATTGTAGATGGAGACATCAAAAAGATACATTTTGAGGGCAATGGCGGCGATGGCCGCCCCGCTGATGATTCCGGCGATGTCTCCGATGACGTCGTTACAGAAGTTGGAGACCTGGTCAGCGTTGTGAACCAGCTCCACGGCCTTTGAAGCCCCCCTGACCCTTCGGGCGGCCATGGCGTTGAAGGGTCTGGCATTGGACGCCGCCACGGCAATGCCGATGCCATCAAAGAAAACCCCGATAAAAATAATAATCAGAAAAACCAGGAAGGCTCCTGGAATATTCAGGTTTTTCACCGATAATTCTGCCAAGACCCCGATAACGATTGCCATAAAGAAACTGACCAGGGTAATTCTTATTATCCAGTGCTTATTTTTCTTTTTGGTGCTCCGGTTATTTTTTTTCTTCATAAAATCTCCATTTTAAAATAAATATTAAAGAAAATATTAAAACAAAGGTGGCAATAGAATGGGTAAACTCTGTGCCTTAGGTCCAGTAGGATTTCCCAACCACGAACTGATGCGTCGCCGTATCAGCAGTTTCCTATTATTCATGGCTTCGTTCTGTTGCCAGCAACGAGACTGAACTACCACTCAGTACACACTTCAATCCCCATTCCATTTCACAAAGGAACAGTCTAGGAGATTTCCTCAACAACGCCAGACATCCTTAGCCTCTTTTGCAGTGATGGTTTAGATTAGCAAAATGCAATATCGTCCACCAAACGCCACTCAAGGCAGGCTACACTGCAGGCAGGATCACTGCCTACAGGTTTCATCCCGCTTGAAATCAAGCGGGTCTCCACGGAATAAGGGTCGTTGACCGCATGCCATTGCGGTTCGCCCCCAGTTCCTTACTCCCAGCCAGGACCCATTACTGGGCGTAACAAGCCCGCAACCAGGAACTTCATCGATGTGCCCTTCGACGGATTTTTAGCCCCGCCTTCAGGATGCTTTTGTTGACTAGAATACTGCGCCACCTTATACTGCTATTTTATCATAATATTGGCCATTAAAATGCCTAAAAGTGCCCCGACAAAAACTTCATAGGGGGTATGCCCCACCAGTTCCTTCATTTTCTGCTGACCGATGTGCCGGTGCTTGTACAGGTCTTCAATCATGGTATTGAGGATAATGGCCTGTTTCCCCACGGCACGCCTGACTCCGGAGGCATCGTACATGACCACCAGGGAAAAAACCAGGGAAACCGCAAAAAGACCGCTGTCAAAGCCAAAGTCCAGTCCCACGGCGGTGGTCACCGCCATGACAATAGCGGCATGGGAGCTCGGCATGCCTCCGGAACCCACCATCCGGTAGAGATTGAGTTTTTTGTCGAAAACCAGGGTGAGGACCACCTTAGCGATCTGGGCAATAAACCAGGACAAAAACGCCACTGAAAAATATGGATTTGAAAAAATGTCTTTGACAACCATCATATCTACTTCTCTCTTTTTTGAAGTTCCTGAATCAATTCTATCATAAATGACCAGTCATATTCATCCATATTCCTGAGAATCGACTCGGCTTCCTCCAGGGAGGCTTCAATGGTCCTTTTGGTTTTTTCCAGACCATAGTGGGCGGGGTAGGTGTTTTTTCCCAGGAGGGCGTCCCGATTCGAGGCCTTGCCCATGACCCGGGCTTCTCCTTCAAGGTCCAAAAGATCATCCTGGAGCTGAAAACTGAACCCCATCAAAAGTCCGACCCTTTCAAGAGCCGTCAGCTTTTCTTTTGGAAGGCCCGAGAGAATTCCCGCCCCAATGAGAGGAGCCGTGATGAGTCTGGCGGTTTTATTGATAATCAGGTAATCCAGCAGCTCCGGCTCCAGGTTAATGTGCTCGGACTCGATATCCACTACCTGCCCTCCGATCATGCCCTTTTCACCGGCGGCGCCGGCTATGGTGGCCACGCACAGGGCGGTGGTTCTCGGATCTGTCGCGGTACAGACGGCTTCGGTCATGATTTCATAGGCCTTGTTGAGGAGTCCGTCCCCGGAAAGAATCGCCAGAGCCTCATTGAACTGCTTGTGGGCCGTGGGTTGACCCCGGCGCAGGGCGTCATCATCCATGGCCGGCAGGTCGTCGTGGATCAGTGAATAGGTGTGGATCATTTCGATGGCCAGTCCCATCCTGAGGGCCGTATCCACGGGCCCCCCCAGGATTTCGGTGGTTTTGAGCATGAGAACCGGTCTGAGCCGCTTGCCCCCGGAAAGCAATGAGTAGTTCATAACCTCATTGAAATAGGCCTCATAGGCATTGTCCGCCCGGGTGAAGACCCCCTTGAGACCCTCTTCTATCCTGGATTTGGCTGCCTCATAGGCCTCATTCATTGACTTCACCCGTTGCATCATCCACCAGTTCCCCCTCCACCAGCAGGGCAATCCTGCTTTTGACCTGCTCCAGCTCCTGGAGGCCTTCACGATAGGTCTTCAGACCCCTCTCAAAGAGAAGCAGAGAGTCCGTCAGGGAGGTTTCCTCCTTTTCCAGGGTGGTCAAAATTTCTTTCAGTTCCTCGAGACGCTCTTCAATACTCTTCTTTTTCATGACTCACCTCGATTCTTTCAACGACGGACAGAATTTTCCCATCCTTGAGTTCATTGGTTATGGCATCGCCGGCTTTGACGGTCTTCACCGACCTGATAAATCCGCCCCCGGTCTTTTCAAGCCTGGCATACCCCTTGTCCAGGATATTCAGGGGGTTCACCCCGTTGATTCTCTCCATGGTCAGATTGAGTTCGTAGGAGATGGCGTCTATCCTTTTGTTCATGACGGCCACGGTCCTTTGGGCCCACTCTGCAAAGCTGTAATGCATGTCGGCAAGTCGTTTCTCCAGGGGGAATCCCAGGGTTTGGGGCTGGTATCCGGCAAGGGCCTCTTCCCGGCGCCTGACCTTATCCGTCACCAGTCGTTTCATGGCCTTAAGCGCCGCCCGTTGCTCTCCGAGGACGGCCCCAAGATCCACCGCCACGATTTCCGCAGCAGCCGAAGGGGTGGGCGCTCTTAAGTCACTCACAAAATCCACAATGGTGAAATCGGTTTCATGGCCGATGGCGCTGATAACCGGAAGGTTCATCCCGTAGATTTTCCTGGCAATGGCCTCGGAATTGAAGACGCTGAGTTCGTCATAGGCGCCTCCTCCCCGGGTCAGGATGATTAAGTCAAGCCCCTCGAGGTGCCGGGCTTCATCCAGAGCCCCCAGAACCTCGGTTTCTGTTTTCTCCCCCTGAACCGTTGCTGGAATCACTATCAGCTCCAGGAGCGGATTCCTGCGGCGGCAAACGGCAATGACATCCTGAAGGGCCGCCCCGGTTCTCGATGTGATGACGCCGACCTTCTTTATGTTTTGGGGCAAAGGCCGCTTGTGGGCTTCATCAAAGAGACCCTCTTTGCCCAGGTCTTCTTTGAGCTTGAGGAATTTTTCATAGAGTGCCCCCATCCCCGAGAGGGTCATGCGGGTCACATACAGCTGATAGGTCCCGTTCTTGTCGTAAATGCCGACCTTGCCGAAAAGCACCACCAGGTCCCCCTCCTTCGGTTTGAAGGTCAGGGTCTGGTAATGACTGGCAAACATCACACAGTTGATGCGGCTTTTGTCATCCTTCAAGGTGAAGTAGGCATGCCCCGAGGCATGGGGTTTGAATCCTGAAATTTCTCCCTGGACCTTGAGGGCATTGAGGATGGGATCCGCAGACAGGATTCCCCTGATGTAGTGGTTGGTCTCGGTTACAGTAAGGGTTCTATAGTTCACTTGCCACCTCCATGATAAAGGGATACCGGCTCAGACCCACGCTGTTGTCCGAAGAAAGACCCTCAGGGGCAAAATAAACCCCTCTGGGTTCAAGGGCCCTGCGAATGAATTGACTCTCCCCTACGCCGCCGATGACGAGCAGGGGGCCCTCCCGCCTGTAGTTTTTGTCAATGGCGGTGATGACCTCGAGCAGATAACTGAAGAGCACCCCGGAGACGGCTGTGAGGTCCTCGCCCCTGTCAATCCGTTTTTGAAGATGATTTTCAATCCCCGAAAGATTGAAGCCGTCTTCCTTGAGGGCTATTCTGAGACGGGTTTTCTCATAGGTTCCCGCCCTGGCATCGAGTGCCTTTCCGGCGGGAAAATCGCAGCCCATCATGACACCGATTCTGTCAATGAGCTGGCCGAAACTGATATCCAGGGTCCGGTAGAGAATCTCAATCTCCCACCGGCGGGGGCGGCTATTGACGTAGAGCAGTTCCGTGGTCCCCCCGGAGATCTGCAGCACATTGAAACCCCTGATTCCCTTGAATTCCTCCGGCCAGCCTGAAAGAATATGGCCTTCCTGGTGGGAAAGCCCGATCACCGGCACTTTGAGAGCGGCGGCAAGGGTCCCGGCAAAAATCTCACCGGCCCGGAAAACCGGCATATAGGACCCCGGAACATTTCTCGGACTTACGGATACCACAATGACCCCAATAGCCTCAAGCCAGGGGCCGATATCCCTGAGCAGGCCGTCAAGGTGCTGCATGTGCTGAAAAAAAGCATCGGACTGTCGGATTCCAACAGCCCCTTTTCTGACGCGTATAGGGATTCTTTTTTCAAACAACAGACCCTTGTCCCCGTGACTCAGGGCCACTGAGGTGGTGTAGTTTGAAGTGTCAATGCCGAGACTAACCACTGGTCTCACTTCTTAGAATCTTTCCCAGAAGACCGTTGACAAACTTGTAACCATCCTCGTCGCTATAGGTTTTCGAAAGATTCACTGCTTCATTGATGGAAATCGAACCCGGCACATTTCTGGCGAAGAGCATTTCCGTGATCGAGAGTCTCAGGATGGAGAGATCCACCTTGGCCATGCGTTTCACCGTCCAGTTGTCGCTGTAGCGATTGATGAGTTCATCCACCGCCCCCTTGTTCCTAGTAAACTGCCGGATCAACTCCAGGGCATAGCTGACCTCTCTGGGATCCTCGAGAACGCCTTCATAGCGCTCCTTGAAGTTCTCTGAATAATCAAATTCCTGATGAATCTCCATCTGGTAGAAATGGATCATCACCGCTTCTCTGGCTTTTTTTCTGCTCAAATCGACACCTCAAAAAAGTAACTAACTCCAGGTGAGTTAGTCTATTTTACAAAATTGATACTCGCCACATTGACATTGACTGTTTCCACCTTGATCTGGGTCATGTTTTCGATGGCATTCTTGACATTTTCCTGCACCTGCCAGGCAACTTCTGGAATTTTCACCCCGAAATTCACGACAATATCCAGATCAATGACGGCTTTTTCATCAATTACCTGGACGTGAACCCCCTTGGTATGGTTCTTTTTTGTGAAAATTCCGGCGATATCGTCGGTGATATGGCCATAAAGCCCCATGACACCCTCGATTTCCTTTGTGGAGATGTTGGTGATGGTTTCAAGAACCTCTTCAGAAATATTGACCAATCCCAGGGAATTGGTCTGAGTCAAATCATTGACCTTCTTTTCACTCATCTTAATTCCTCCCCTTCACTTGATTATACCAAAGATACCCGGCGTCAACAAGAAAATAACCCGCAAGCGGGTTATTCATCACAGGCGTCGTTGTCGACGATGAAGGTTTCACTGCAGTTGGGGCAGACCATTTCCTTTTCACATTCTCCCTCTTCAAAGAGGTCCTTGTCGATGGCAATGATTTCGCCGCAGTAGGGACATTCAATTTCTTCAAAATCGAAGTCCTTTTCCTCCTCATCCCCGTCGAAATCATAAATGAAGTCCTCGAGTTCATCCAGGTCCTCATCAATCAGCTCGACATAGTCGTCAATTTCCATCATTTCCTCGCTGAGTTCTTCAATGGACTCGGCCATCTCGGTCATGACTTCGATCATTTCCAGGATGAGCTTGCTCTCCTTGGTATCGGATTCCAGCGCCAGACCGTCAGACAAACCTCTGAGATAGGCCACTCGTTCTAAAATATTGTTCATGATTTTCTCCCCTTTTACACCCTGGACAGATATTCTCCCGTCCGGGTATCGATTTTTATGGTATCCCCTTCATCAACAAAGAGCGGGACGTTGATTTCTGCACCGGTTTCCACAATAACCTTTTTTGTCACATTGGACGCCGTATCCCCCTTGACACTCGGTTCCGATTCGACCACCTTGAGTTCTACGAAGTTCGGAGGCTCCACAATGAAGCAGCTGCCTTCGTAGAATTTGAGGGTCGCATTGTCATTTTCCTTGATGTAGAGAACAGCCTCCTCCATCAGTTCCTTCTGAACGGGAATCTGTTCATAGGTGTCGTTGTCCATGAAATAGTAAAGTTCACCGTCACTGTAGAGGTATTGCATGGTCTTGGTCAAAATGCTGGCGCGGGGAAATTTCTCTGAAGGATTGAAGGCTTCTTCCCTGATGGCTCCCGTGATGAGGTCTTTGTACTTGGTCCTGACAAAGGCGGCTCCCTTCCCGGGTTTGACGTGTTGGAAATCGATGACCACACAGGGTCGCGAGTTCACTTGAAAAGTGATCCCTTTTCTGAATTCTCCAGCTGAAATCATTGGCTTACCTCCAAAAGTTTTATCTTGCTACCCTCATATTTTAACACAGATTGACCCCGGTGCCTATCTTAACTTCAACGGTCCTCATTGAAAAGATTCATCCGGCGCAGGGTCTCCAGGGCGGAGGGCGTCTCATGTGACTCAATCACGACATCGGCTCCCTGGTGATAAATCCGGTCGAGGGAGTTCAGGGTCATCTTCAGTTCAGCGCCGTAGCGGCCCAGGCAGCGGATGTCTTTTGAGTCAATCCCCTCCAGGGGGGCTTTGATATAAACCACGGTACCCTTCTCCCTGAGTTTTTCCAGGCTTTGGGGTCCCAGAGGGGAAGCGTCCCCCATGGCTATGACGGCATTTTCGAGCTGTGTGACTTCTTTGAGAATCTCTTCCTCTCTTTTGAGGTAGTAGTTTTCACCGTAAAGTTCACAGATTTCCCTTAGCTTTCTGCCTTCACGTTTTTCAATCATGGCATCGGTATCATAAAAGGACCATTTGAGCTGGCTGGAAAGCTCTTTTCCCAGCCTGGATTTTTCACTGCCATAGAGTCCGATGAATACAATATTGCCCAAAATCTCCACACCCCCTCAATCCATTTTTTCTTTAATCACCGACTGCACCTTGGCCACCATGATGTCTACGGCGACCTTGTTGTAGCCGCCCTCCGGGATAATGATATCGGCAAATTTCTTGTTGGGCTCAATGAACTGGTCATGAGCCGGCTTCACAGTTCTGATGTACTGTTCAATGACACTGTCCAGGGTCCGGCCCCGTTCATTGATGTCTCTGACGATTCTTCGGATGATTCTCAGGTCCGGGTCGGTATCGACAAAAATCTTGATGGCCATCAGATCCCTGAGATGCCTGTCCTCCAGAATCATAATCCCCTCCAGAATGATGATATCCGTGGGATCGACCCGGATGGTGTCCTTGGCCCGGTTGTGGATTTCAAAATTGTAAACGGGTTTGTCAATGGGTTTTCTTTGAAGCAGGGCCTTGAGATGCTCCTTTAAAAGCCCGTTGTCAAAGGCCAGGGGATGGTCGTAATTGGTCAGAATTCTTTCGTCGTAGCTCAGCTCGCTCTGGTCCTTGTAGTAGGAGTCCTGTTCAATCATGGTGATGGTGTTTTCAGGCAGGGCGTTGTAAATCGCTTTCGCCACAGTGGTCTTTCCGCTGCCGGTTCCTCCGGCGATGCCGATGAGTATGGGCTTACCCATGTTGCACCTCCCGCTTTCTTCTCAAGATAGTATAGGGCGCCAGGGGACTCTTCACTGGGATTTTCACCAGCTGCTTCGCATGGGGGGCCGTGAGGAGGGGGGTGAGGTCCTGGGCGAAGAGTGCCCTGACCTCAAGCAGGTCCTCAAAGAATCCGGGCCCCATGACCTCCAGGGTCTCCCCCACTGAAAACTTGTTCCGCTGCTCTACGGTGGCCAGTTTGGTCAGGGGGTCGTAATCCAGGACAAGGCCGACAAAATCGTACTCCCTGATATAGGCGCTTCGGGAATAGAGCTGGTCCTCCTTGTCAGGCCTGTGGAAGTAAAAACCCGTGGTGAAATGTCTATGGGAGGCCTTTTGAACCTCTTCGAACCATTTCGGGTCCACCCGATAGTCCTCCCCCTGTTCGTAGTAGGCATCGATGGCCCGGCGATAGGCTCTGACGATGTTGGCCACGTAATAGAGGGATTTGTTGCGCCCCTCTATCTTGAGGCTCCGGACCCCGGTTTCGATGACCGCCTTGACATGGTTGATCATGCACAGATCCTTGGAGTTGAAAATATAGGTGCCCTTGTCATCCTCGACGACGGGGTAGTATTCTCCGGGACGCTTTTCCTCCACGAGCCTGTACTGCCAGCGGCAAGACTGGGCACAGTCTCCCATGTTGGCGTCCCTGTGACTCATGTAATTGGACAAGAGGCAGCGGCCGCTGTAGGCAATGCACATGGCCCCGTGGACAAAAACTTCATAGGTCAAATCAAGATCCCGGGTGCGGTTGGTGATTTGTGTGATTTCCTCAAGGGAGAGCTCCCTGGCCAGGACGATCCGCCTGACCCCCTGGGTCGCCCAGAATTTCGCGCTCATGTAGTTGGTATTGTTGGCCTGGGTGCTCAGATGGATTTCCATTCCGGGAAAATGCTCCCTCACCAGCAGCAGCGTGCCCGGGTCCGAAAGAATCACACCGTCAAAGGGTACGGTCCCAAGGAGGTCCAGGTACCCCTCAAGCGCTTCTATATCCTCATTGTGGGGGATGATGTTGAGGGTCACATAGACCTTTGCTCCGTGGTCGTGGGCAAAGGCCACCCCCTCGAGCATTTCTTCGTGGGTGAAATTCCTGGACGCCGCCCTGAGGCCGAAAATCTGTCCGCCGAGATAAACGGCATCCGCGCCGTAAAGCACCGCAAATTTGAGCTTTTCCAGGTCTCCAGCCGGGGCCAGGAGTTCGATTTTTCCAGTCATGTCCTATCTTTCCTCCTTGGAAAGTGTTGTCAGCAGCAGTCCGTCGCCCAGGGGCAGGATCACCGAATGGTAGGGCTCTTTGAAGACCAGCTCTAAAAATTCCTGCATCGCCCGGCTGCTGGTGCGGTTTCTTCTCGGAACAGAAGCCTCCGGGAAAACTTGTCCCTGAAAGAAAACATTGTCACTGACAATCATGCCCCCCGGTGACAGGCGTTTGAGCGCCAGCTCGAAAAAAATACGGTAGTGGCTTTTGCCGCCGTCGATGAAAATCAGGTCAAAGGACCCTTCCAGGGCAGGCAGAATTTCCCGGGCATCCCCCTCCAGGAGCTTAATATCCACCGCCCCCTTCAAGGCGGCGATATTGGCTTCGGCTTCACGATAGCGTCGACGGTGACGTTCGACGGTCACGACCAGGCCTTTTCCCATGGCCTGGGCAAAAACCAGGGCGGAGTAGCCCACCCCGGAGCCGATTTCCAGAACCCGGCTAACGTCATGGGAGACCACCGTGAATTTCAGAAAATTTTCCACGTCCCGGTCGATGATGGGCACGTGCTTTTTCAGAGCCGTCGCTCTCAGATCCTCCAGAGCCCTGGAATTCTTTTGATAGGTCTTTCGGAGAAAGGCTTCGACCCTGGGTTCAATGACCTTCACGTGTTAAAGCCCCCTAGTCCCTGTTCTGGTCGTCGAGATGTTCCCTGTAGGTTGCATTGAAGTAATGGGAACCCTCGACTTCATCCTTGACTACAAAAAAGAAATAGTCGGTATCGGCCGGATAAAGTGCGGCGACAAGGGACTTTTCCCCGGGCGAAGCAATGGGTCCCGGGGGAAGGCCCGGGTATTTGTAGGTGTTGTAATCACTTTCAATGGCGACATCTTCGTAGGTCAGCTCAGCCTTTCTTTCTCCCAGGACATACTGGACCGTGGCGCAGGACTCCAACTTTATGCCGCTACCAAGACGGTTGTGGAACACACTGGCAATCAGGGCCCGCTCCTCATCGAGCTTCGCCTCCCGTTCAATGATGGAAGCCAGGGTGACAATCTGATTCAAGTCCATGTCCAGCTCCCCCAGTCTGTCATAGTAGTCGGCTTTGAAAACCCTGTCAAACTGCGCCAGCATGGTATCGATCACCTCGTAAGGGGTCGCATCCTCCTTGAAGGTGTAGGTTTCCGGGAATAAAAAGCCCTCCAGCATAAAGGTCCTGTCAATATGGTCCATAAAAGGATAGTCAAAGGTTCCACTTCTCAGGATTTCAACGATTTCAGCCTCGGTGCCGAAGCCGGCAGCCACCATTTTTTCAATGATGCGGACCAGCTCGTAGCCCTCGGGAACCGTAAACTTGACGGTGTGGGTCACGACATCCCCCCTGGCGATTTTTTCCAGGATGGTTTTTAGGTCCATGGCAGGACTCAGGGCATATTCCCCTGCCTGCAGCTTTGTGTCATAGCCCGTTTCCCTGGCCATCTCCTTGAATACCAGTCGGTTCTGGATCAGGCCCTGTTCAAAAAGTATTTCAGAAATTCCGTCGACTGCGGTACCGCTCGGAATCACGACAGTGACAAGCTCTGTGCTTTCGGGATCCACGGGGCCGCTGAAGTTCTCCAGAAGCTCACCCTTAGAACAGCCCCCCAGAAGGAGGACAAGGAGCACAAGCCATGCAGTTTTTCTCAACATTCTACCACCTCCACCGGATCATCTCATTTTACCATAAAAACCCTCAAATGTTTGAGGGTTTCAGGAAAATCAAGTCATTCACTTGCCCTGCTTCTAGACATCCATGATAATGGGCAGAATCATGGGTCTTCTCTTGGTCTGCTGCCAGAAATACTCTTTGAGGTCGTCTCTCAGGGCGTTCTTGATCTGGTTCCATTCCCTGATGTTCTTCTGGTCACATTTTTCCATGGCTTTTTTCGCCACCTGGACAGCGCTTTGAATCATGTCCTCGCTCTCCCGGACATAGACAAAGCCCCTGGAGACGATATCAGGACCCGACTTCATTTTTCCGGTGGCCTTTTCGAGGGCCACCACAACAATGATCAGACCCTCTTCCGAGAGAATGCGCCGGTCCCTGAGGACAATATTGCCCACGTCCCCGATGCCGAGGCCGTCAATGAGCACATGGCCCGAATCCACCTTGGGTCCTGGATGGACGCCTTCTTTGTCAAGTTCCAGGGAGTCGCCGTTTTCCAGGATGAAGATGTTTTTGTTTGACATCCCCAGATCCTTTGCCAGATCTGAATGGTGTTTGAGGTGGGAGTATTCGCCGTGGACCGGCATGAAGGACCGGGCGTTGACCAGGCTATGGACCAGTTTGAGCTCCTCCTTGCAGGCGTGGCCTGAAACGTGCACGTCCGCCAGGGAGGTGTAAATGACCTCCGCACCGGTTTCCAGGAGCTTGTTGATGATATTCTTGACGCTCTTTTCATTCCCGGGTATGGGGGACGAGGAGAGGACAATGGTATCGTTTTCACGGATATTGATAAAGCGATGGGATTTGTTGGCCATCCGGGTCAGGGCGCTCATGGGCTCCCCCTGGGAGCCGGTGGTGATCACCGCGACTTCATTGTCGGGATAGCGGTCAATATCCTGGATGTCGATGGTGGTGCCCTTGGGCAGTTTCAGATAACCCAGCTCAATGGCGACCCCGGTGACATTCTCCATGCTCCGCCCGGAAATGGCCACCTTCCGGTTTTCCAATACCGCCGCATTGACCACCTGCTGGATCCGGTGGACATTGGAGGAAAAGGAAGCCACCACAATCCTCCCCTGGGCGTGACGGAAAATTTTCTCAAAGGTCTCTCCCACAGAGCTTTCACTCATGGTGTGTCCTTCACGCTCCACATTGGTGGAGTCCGCCATCAGCAGGTCCACCCCTTCCCGGCCAATCTGGGCAAAGCGGCTCAGGTCCATCACCTTGCCGTCAATGGGGGTGTAGTCGATTTTGAAGTCCCCGGTGTGGAGCACATTGCCCACAGGGGTCCGGATTGCCAGGGCCACGGCATCGGGAATGGAATGGCTCACATGAATCATCTCGATGTCAAAATGACCCAGTCTGAAACGATCCCCCGGATTCTTGAAATGCATTTTGGGTTTTTTGAGGTCCTTGTGCTCAACCAGTTTATTGATGATGAGATTGAGGGTCAGCTTGGTCCCGAAAAGGGGGACATCGAATTTTTTGAGGACATAGGGAGTCGCCCCGATGTGGTCCTCATGGCCGTGGGTGTAGATAATCCCGCGGATTTTTTCCTGGTTCTTCTCAAGGTAAGTGATATCCGGGATGACAATGTCTATCCCAAGCATTTCATCCTCTGGAAACTTCAGTCCGGCGTCCACTACGATAATATCATTGTCATACTCGAACACTGTCATGTTCTTTCCGATTTCTCCTAGACCACCTAGTGGGATGATCTTCAGCTTTTTGCTTTTTTTCATGTGTCACTCCTATTTTTTCAAAAAATTAACCAGCAACAGTTCACTGGTTATCAAGACAATTCTTGCACAATCCATAGATTTTCAAGTTATGGTCGATAATCTTAAACTGGTATTTCTCCTCAACCATGGCTTCAATGTCATCAAGCAGGTCCTCCATCACCTCTATCACCTTGCCGCAGTTGCGGCAAATCAGATGATGGTGCTGATGGTTTTCAGAATTGATTTCGTAGCGTACGCAGCCGTCATCGAAATTCATTTTTGTAATCACATTGAGTTCATCAAGAACAATCAAGGTGCGATACACCGTGGCCAGGCCGATGTTCGGATACTGGTCCTTGACGATGGCGTATATTTCCTCGGTATTCAGATGCATATGATCATGATCCAGAATGGCAAGCACTACGGCCTTCCTCTGGGGAGTCAGCTTGTAGCCCTTTTCCTTGACCTTGTTCAAAATATCATAATATATTTCATTCATCGTCCATTTCTCCATGGGTAACTGTAATCTTGTGCTATTCTACCACCCTTTGTGGGGATTTACAAGTCTACTCTTCTTCATCCTCGATATCCTCCATGATTTCCTGGTACACGGGGAGGATTTTTTCGAACTCCTCTTCAGATAGATTGAGGAATGTGGCGCCATCGCCCTCCTCATCCTCCTGGACCCTCAGGATAATGCCTTCATCCTCCGTCGAGCCGTCCAAGGGGAAAAGCACAACGTATTCCTCCCCTTCATTCTCAAAGGAAAGCACCATTTCAAAGGCCGCTTCATTGCCCTCTTCATCGAGGAGGGTGATGTGGTTGTGTCCCTCGTGGTCGTGGTCGTGGTCATGGTCGTGGTCATGGTCGTGGTCATGGTTGTGATCATGCTCATGTGATTCTTTCATGTGATCCCTCCGTTTTTATGATCCAGATAAGTTTGGAGTATGAGGGCGCCCGCCACCATATCCACCTTCAATTTGCGGTCCTTCCTGGACACGTCGCCTTGGATGAGGGCCGCTGTCGCCGCTTTGGTGCTCAGCCGCTCGTCCCAGGTTATAATCTGTACAGTTCGTCCGGAGACCTCCCCGTAGAGGATCTTTTTGCGCAGACGGGCGAGAAAAACCTTGGTTTTTTCACCCTGGGGGCCCAAAGATCCGTTCATATTGTAAGGCATTCCAGCCACAATGGTGTCGACATTGTAGGCGTCGATCAAACCAATTAGATGCTGGACATCCTTTTTTTGACTGATTCTTCTGTAGTTTTCCAGTGGGCTTGCAATGGTCAGTGTTTCGTCGGAAAGAGCGATCCCGATGGTCGCGTCTCCGATATCCAATCCCATAATCCGGCTCATTATATCACCTTTATGCACATGTGGGGGCAGACCCCGGCACAGTAACCGCAGATCAGACACTTGGAGGCATCCACCACCGCCTTGCCCTTTTCCAGTCTCAGCGCCTTCTGGTGGCACCTTGAAATACAGGCACCGCAGCCGGTGCACCAGTCATGAATCAGGAGTCTGCGCTCCGTCTCGTCAATCCGGCGTCTGACATCCTCCGGAACCGCCAGTCCCCTGGCTGTCATGACATTGGCGGTGATCTCAGCCTCGGACTGCATGCCCACGGCCACAGAATCGATAAATTCCAGTCCCAGGGCATAGGCCATGGCTTCATCATAGGAGGCTATGAGATGGCCTCCCCCCAGGGGCTTCATCCCGTAAATCAGCGTCCCCCTTGCCTTGAGCGCCTTGAGAAGGGGAATGCTCTGAGCCATGGTGCCATCGGCGATTCCCAGCCCCTTGGCGTTGGTAATGGCCATGACCACGTCGATTCCCGGGGTTTTGAGAGCGCCCTCCAGGGCGGCGTTGTGGTGGGTTGAAATGCCAAAGCCCCGGATTTGTCCCCGGGCCTTCGCCCTCTGAAAGAATTCAATGGCCTCCCCATGGCCTCTCAGGGTGTGAATGGACTCCTGCTCATGAAGGAGAAAGATGTCAATGTAATCCGTTCCCATTTCCCGAAGCGCCTTGTCAAGGCTCTCCCTCGCCGTGACGGCGTCGTAGGCATAGGATTTTGTCGCAATGACAACCTTTTCCCGGGGGACCTTTTCAAGCAGGGCTTTGAAAAAACCGTAATTGTCGTATATTTCCGCCGTGTCAAAAAAGTTGATGCCCATTCCTACGGCTTTTTCCATTAATAAGGCCCCGAAAGAAACCTCGTAGTTTCTTTGCAAGGGCCCGATGGTCAACGTACCGTAGCAAAGCTTTGACACATATTTGCCGAGCAGGGGCTGATAGACTGAAAATTCCATTACTCCCCGTTGATGTAGGACTTGATGAGCTCAATGATGATTTCGTCCCGGTCAATCTCCCGGATCAGTTTTCTGGCATCATGATGGCTGGTTATATAGGTGGGATCACCGGAAATCAGATATCCCGTCAACTGGCTCACAGGATCGTATCCCTTGGCGCTCAGGGCATTGTAGACCTGAGTCAGGACAGACCTGATTTCCTCCTCGGAACTGTGGTCAAATTCAAAACTCGACGTTTTATTGTCACTCATAAACGCACCCCCTATTAATCCTATTATATACCCTGCTCCCCTTATTTAAGCATATTTTTCGCAATTTCCACAACTTTTTCAAGGGCCTGTTCCATGGATTGAGGTTCACTGCCCCCGGCCTGGGCCATATGCGGTTTGCCCCCTCCGCTGCCTCCGGAGAGTTTCGCCACCTCCCGGACCACATTCCCGGCGTGCAGACCCTTTTCAATGGCCTTCGGGGAAGCCATGGCAATATAAACCACCTTCTCCTCAAGGGTTGTGCCCAGGACGACAAGATACTCGCCGAGTTGGTTTTTAAGGCGGTCCCCCATTTCCCTGAGGACGTTGACATCGACCTGGTCAAAACCGTGGGAGAAAATACTGATGCCCTCCAGGATCACCCTGCGGTCCAGGGCCGCCTCCAGCTGCCTGGCGGCCACCTTGCTCTTGAGCAGTTCGTTTTCCTTCATCAAATGCTTCATGTCCTGCACCAGGTGCTTGGAACGGGACAGAATCTCATCCTTGTTGACCTTGATGATTTCCAGCACGGCATTGAAGGTGTTTTCAAGCTCCTGATAATATTCAATGGCCGCCTGGCCCGTCAGGGCTTCTATACGCCTTGTCCCGGCGGCGATGCCTGTTTCCGAGAGGATTTTGAAGAGGTTGGCCTCACCGGTATTGGTGAGATGGGTGCCGCCACAGAGTTCCGTGGAAAAGTCCCCGGCCCGGACCACCCGGACCACCTCGTCGTATTTTTCATCAAAGAGGGCCATGGCGCCTGCCGCCCTGGCTTCTTCAAGTCCCATTTCCTCCACCGTCACTGCCTGGCCCTTTTGAATCTCCCCGTTGACGATGTCTTCCACCTTCTGGATTTCATCAGGGGTCATGGGGCCGATATGGCTGAAATCGAACCGCAGCCGACTGGCGTCCACATAGGACCCGGCCTGCTCCACGTGGTCACCCAAGACGATTTTCAGGGCCTTGTGGAGCAGATGGGTGGTGGTGTGGTTTTTCGCCGTCGCCCTGCGGCTGGGACCATCCACGGTCATGGTCAGAGTCATCCCCACCTCCAGGTCTCCCCGGGTCAGTTCCCCCTCGTGGAGGATCACACCGGCGGCGCTTTTGTGGGTGTCTCTGATGGTGATGACCACCCCGGGCCCTGTGATGACGCCCCGGTCCCCCACCTGTCCGCCGCTCTGGGGATAAAAGGGGGTCTGGTCTGTGATGATGCGGACCTTCTGGCCTTCAGTTGCAAATTCAACTTTTTCATTGCCCCGGAGGATTCCGGCGCACTTGCCGGTTGACTCCAGGGTTTCATAGCCCAGAAAGCTTGTCCTGGGAAATTCCCTCAGCAACCGGGTGAGCTCTTCCTCCCAGCCGGGTCCCTCTCCTTTTTCCCTGGCTTTTCTGGCACGGCTGCGCTGGGCTTCCATGGCTTCACTGAACCCCTCTTCGTCCACTTCCATGCCGATTTCTTCCAGTATCTCTTTGGTCAGGTCCAGGGGAAAACCGTAGGTGTCATAGAGCTTGAAGGCTTCTATGCCGGGAAGAACCCCCTTCTGCCTGTAGGCTTCGATGTAATCAAACAGAATCTGGTGACCCTGGTCAATGGTCTCACTGAACCGTTGCTCTTCATGGGCGATTACCCTGAGGATGAAATCCCTTTTGCTGGCGAGGTTCTCATAGGCCTGGGAGGACATTTCGATGGCGACCTCGGCCACCTGGTCAAGGAAAGGGCCCTCGATGCCCAGAAGCCTGCCGTGTCTGGCCGCTCTTCTGAGCAGCCTTCTCAGAACATAGCCCCTGCCTTCATTGTCCGGCAGGACCCCGTCGCTGATCAGAAAGGTGACCGCCCGGATATGGTCGGTGATGATCCGCAAAGAGACATCCGTCGATTCGTCCCTTTGATAGGGTCTGCCGCTGATGGCGACAACCTTGTCAAGAATCGCCCGGATGGTATCCACCTCGAAGATGGAATCCACCCCTTGAAGAATGGCGGCGATTCTTTCCAGACCCATTCCGGTGTCGATGTTTTTGTTCTTGAGTTCTGTATAGAAGCCGTCCTCGTTTTTGTTGAACTGGGTGAAGACGTGGTTCCAGAATTCCAGAAACTGGTCGCATTCACAGCCCGGCTTGTGTTCGGGATCACCACAGGAGTAGTCCTCCCCCCGGTCATAATAGATTTCAGAACAGGGACCACAGGGGCCCACACCGATTTCCCAGAAATTGTCCTCTTTGCCCAGGCGGACAATCCTTTCCTCTGGAATCCCGATGTTGTTTTTCCAGATTTCATAGGCTTCGTCATCCTCGTAATAGACGGTTGCCCAGAGCTTCTCCTCGGGTATTTCAAGAACCTGGGTGGCAAATTCCCAGCCCCAGGCAATGGATTCTTCCTTGAAATAATCTCCAAAGGAGAAATTTCCCAGCATTTCAAAAAAAGTAGCGTGACGGGCGGTCCTGCCCACATTTTCAATGTCGCCGGTGCGGATGCATTTCTGGCAGGTGGCCATGCGCTTGGCCGGAGGTTCTTCGGCGCCGATGAAATAATTCTTCAAAGGGGCCATGCCGGCATTCACAAGCAACAGGCTTTTGTCATTCTTCGGGACAAGGGAATAGGATGAGGCCACATAATGCCCCTTGGATTCAAAAAAATCCAAAAATGCCTTCCTGATTTCATTGAGACCCAGATTTTTCATAGTCGATTCCTCCTTGGCAAATTAAAAAAACCCCCAAATGAATCCGTAGGGGCGCTTTACCGCGGTACCACCCTACTTGACGGCAGGTGAAGCCGTCATCTTTAGAGGTTCATTGAGTCCTTAACGCGACTGAAACGCCAGCCTTATTGGGGCCGGGACTTATGGATGGAGCAGCCTTCGATAATTTTCAAGGGTTTTCAGCCTGGGACCCCTTTCTCTTTTTCCTATTATCTACTATTTTCCATCACCGTCGTGACATTTTGAAGTTGTCCCCATTATATCAGAGGAGCGGCCCTTTGAATATCCCCAAATTTCAAAGAATAATGCCGCCGCCCAGGAGCCGGTCCTTTTCATAGAATACCATGGATTGTCCGGGCGTCACCGCCCGCTGGGGCTTATCGAAGACCACCCTTGCCTTGTCCCCTTCGGTTGTGACAAGGCAGGGCGCCCCTTCGTGGGCGTAGCGGATTTTTCCGCTCACCCGGGTGGGGTTTTCAAATCCGGGGGTCCGGGAGATAAAGTTCACCTCGTTGAGGATGAGTTCTTTCCTGTACAGGGCTTCATCGGGTCCGAGGACGACTTCCCGGGTCCCGGGGCGGATTTCAAGGACATACATGGGCCTGCCAAAACTTCTGCCCAGCCCCTTTCTCTGGCCGATGGTATAGTGGACGATTCCCCGGTGGGGGCCCAGGTCTTCCCCTTCGGTTGAAATGAAGCGGCCCTTTCCCTCGTCTATCCCCTGCTCTTTGAGATACCTTCCGTAATCATTGTCTTCGATGAAGCAGATCTCCTGGGAGTCCTTTTTTTGATGCAGGGGCAGGCCAAGGGTTTTCACCAGGTTTCTGAGCTCCTCCTTGGAGTCCACCTCCCCCAGGGGCGTCAGAATATGCCTGAGCCGCTCCTGGTCAAGATTGTAAAACATGTAGGTCTGGTCCTTTTCACGAAACCGCGGCAGACGCACTTCGATTTCGCCTTCAGTGTTTTCAAGCAGCCTCACATAGTGACCGGTCGCCAGGTAGTAGGCCCCCAGACGCCGGGTCTCCTCTAAGAGAGCCCCGAACTTGATATGCCGGTTGCAGGCCACACAGGGATTGGGAGTCAGTCCCCGGGCATAGGCTCTGACAAAATAATCCGTGACATGCCGCTTGAAGGGTTCTGAAAGGTCCACCACCCGGGCCTCGATGCCCAGAGCCCCAGCCACCTTCAAAAAATCTTGGTGAGCCTCCTCCCCCACTCCGGGGGCCACCCGCATGTGAAGACCTGTGACCCGGTATCCCTGGTCTAAAAGCATCATGGCGACAGCAGTGGAGTCCACCCCGCCGCTCATCGCCACGACGGCGACTTTTTTATCTAACATGATTCACCTCTTTGCGCCAATTAAAACTCCAACTGGACGAGATCATGGTCATGATGTCCGTCCTCCTCGGGGTCGAAGCCCTCGAGAGCCTCGTAGACCTTGCCGGATTTGTTGGCATAATCAAGAATTGCGGCCTTGAGGGCCTGTTCTGCCAGGACAGAGCAGTGGATTTTCACCGCCGGCAGTCCGCCCAAGGCCTCAAGCACCTCCTTGTTGGTGAGCTTGAGGGCTTCAGTGACCGTCTTGCCCTTGATCATCACCGTGGCGATGGAGCTCGACGCAATGGCGGAACCACAGCCGAAGGTCTTGAATTTGATGTCTGTGATGACCTCCCTCTCGTCTATGAGAAGGTATATTTTCATAATGTCCCCGCAGGAAACGTTGCCCACTTCCCCCACGCCACTGGCATTGGGGATTTCCCCCACATTCCGGGGATTCATGAAGTGGTCCATTACTTTTTCAGAATACATTATTGCCGTCCTCCTTCCGCGGCCTCGTAAAGGGGAGACATCTCCCGGAGCCGCTGTATGACAGCAGGGAGCTTTTCGATGACATAGTCCACATCCGCTTCAGTGGTGAAATCCCCCACGGACAGTCTCAAGGAGCCATTGGTATACTCGTGGGACAAGCCGATGGCCATGAGGACATGGGAGGGATCGAGGGAGCCCGAGGTGCAGGCACTGCCGCTCGAGGCCGCCACACCCAGGTGGTCGAGCATGAGAATCATGGCCTCGCCCTCGACATATTTAAAGCACAGGTTGATGTTGCCCGGGTGGCGCATCGTCGGGTGGCCGTTGTAGACCACCTCTGGAATCGCCGCCAACAGACCGTCCTTCAACCGCTCTCTGAGAGCGGTGAGTTTTTCAATGTGTTCCTCAAGGTTTTCCCCGGCAAGCCGTGCCGCTTCACCGAAGCCCACGATTCCCGCGATATTCTCCGTTCCGGCCCGGCGTTTGTTCTCCTGGGCGCCCCCGTGGATGAAGGGGGTGATTCTTGTCCCCTGCCTGACATACAAGGCACCGACACCCTTTGGTCCGTAGATCTTGTGAGCCGACAGACTCAGCAGATCGATCCGGTCCTCATTGACGTCAATGGGCACATTCCCGAGGGCCTGGACCGCATCGGTGTGGAAGAGGACCCCCTTTTCCCTGGCGATTGTGCCGATTGCTCTGATGGGCTGCATGGTGCCGATTTCATTGTTGATGTACATGATGGAAATCAGGATAGTCTGGGGGGTGATGGCTTCTTCAAGAGTCTTCAAATCAATCATCCCCTGGGCATCCACATCCAGGTAGGTGACCTCGAAGCCGTTTTTCTCAAGATACTCACAGGTGTGAAGAATGGCATGGTGTTCTATTTTCGTGGTAATCAGGTGGTTTCCCCTGCCCTTGGCTTTCAAGTCGTAGGCCACGGATTTGAGAGCCCAGTTGTCGGCCTCCGTGCCGCCTGCAGTGAAAAAGATTTCCGAAGGCCTGGCCCCGATAAGCTGGGCAATCTGCTCCCTGGCCTTTTCAAGGGCGCTCTTGGAAGCTCTGCCCACTTCATAGATGCTCGAGGCGTTGCCGTAATATTCGCTGAAATAGGGCAGCATGGCCTCGACGACAGCGGGTTTTACAGGGGTGGTGGCTGAATAATCCAGATAGACTTTTTTCATGATGAAGCTCCTTCCGATGGGGATTGTATTGTTTTCAGGTTGAGATGATCGTTGACCATGTCCTGAAGAGTGATTCCTTCTACGACCTGGGTGACACTCTGATGAATGTCCTCCCACACCCTTCGGGTGACACATTCTCCGGACTTAGAACAGTGCTGGTGGTGACCCTTCGAGACGCAGGCCACGGGAGCCAGGGTCCCTTCCAGAATGTTGAGGACCGTCCCCACGGTGATTTTATCAGGAGGAACCTTCAGAACATACCCCCCCTGGGCACCCCGGATACTGCTGACCAGGCCCTCTTTCCTGAGCAGCGCAAAAAGCTGCTCGAGATAACTCAGGGAAATGTCCTGCCTCACAGAAATATGGGACAGGGAAACCGGCCCCTCTCCATAGTGCAGGGCCAGATCAAACATGGCTTTGACGCCGTAGCGTCCCTTAGTCGACAATCTCATGGTCTGTCACCTCAATTCCAAGTACTTTACTGTGGATTCTGCTTCAGTATAGTATACCCTAGTAAAGTTGTCAAGATTAAAGGCCGAAAAAAATCGGAACTTAACCCCAAAAAAACCGGCTTCTCGAAAACGAGGAGCCGGGACATTTGTTGTGCTGTGGTTTTCACGGTGCAAAGCGTATGATCACATGGCGATGGTACTCATCGGTATAGCCGTCGAAGGTATAGCTTTCATCCATTTTCAGATGGTCCACAGGGACAAGGGATTCATCAAACCAGTAGAGCTTGTCAGAAAAACGGTGAACATCCACGTAGGCCATGCCCTGATAGACGCCGCTTTGAGTCCAGGTCTCTTCTTCATGGTGCCGGGGCGCCGGCGCCGGTTTGATATCGAGAACCTCCCAGTGACTGCCCCCGTCGTCCAGATATCTGACGGCTGCCGCCGAATAGTCCTTAAGGGAGACCCCTGAGCTGTTCTCCGAAGCCAGGGGATAACTGAAGACCACAAATCCCTCGGGGACTTCGTCGGTCTGCACTTCAATGAAATTGCCGTCGATGCGGCCGACGTAGATGCCTTTCAAAACCCCGCCCTCCTGGGGCAGGCGGTAGTCATCGAGTATCCACTGGTCCTGGCTGTTGCGGTACAGGGTCACCTCCAGATGCTCCCCTTCTGGCACCACCTGGCTGATATCCATGGTCTTGTCTGTCAGTCTCAGGGCCATGAAGACCCCGGCAAAGGGCTCCTCGAGGATTTCAATCTCCACGGAGTTGCCGTCAATTGCCCCGACATACCGACCCTCGAGATTTTCATGGCGCCCGGTCTCCAGAGGGACCTCCGGGGCGGACAGTGCCGCTTCCATGGACCGCTCCAGGGGATCGACGATTTCAATCAGCAGGGTGGGATAGGTCAGGACCTGGGCGGTCATTTCCCCTTCACCCGGAGGATTGATCCTGCCTTCAAAAAGCACCAGGCTGTCGTTTTCCTCAACCTTTTCCAGAGTGATCTGATAGCCGGCTGTGGGCATTTCTCCCGCTGAAAACAGGAGATAATCCTGGTCAAATTCACTGGATGAGAAAAAATGGGTGCCGTAGCTTCGCCGATGTTCTTCATACCAGTTTCGGGCATTCTCCCCCTCAAGGGCTTCAGGACCGATGATTTCATAGGCAATCTCCGGGACCTGGGTTTTTGCCGGCGGTTCTTCAGGTTTTGACTGACAGGCCATAAGGCCGGCTGCGGCCATGATCAATCCCATGGCAATAATCCAAATTTTCTTGTTCAATCTGATCACCTTCCCATACTTGGACGAATCCCTGTGCCCCTGAGTTCCCGGTTTGTGAAAAGATTAACCCGCAAAATTCACGTGATGTCCTTCTCAACCGTTGACTTGGAGAAGAGATTTCTATACACTGTATATGTTATTGATAACGATTATTGATTACAAGGAGGAATACCCGATATGAAATCCATTAAACCCCTGTTGCTGAGTGTCCTGGCCCTCAGTCTGATTCTTGCAGGCTGTCAGAATGAAGAGGCTGCCGATACGGTGCCGGAAGAATCTGTCACGGTCAATCTCACCCTCTCGATGTCCGCCAATGCCATACCCTATCTGTATATCATGGAGGAGGACACCCTTGGCGAGGACTTTGACTTGAATGCCCAGATCCACATCACCCGGGAGGAAGCCACCGCAAAAATCTTGAAAAAAGATGTCCAAGGCTCTATGATGAGTGTACAGGAATCTGCCAATATATTCAACAAGGGCCTCCCGGTAGTTTTGGTCAATGCCACCTACGGAGCCAGCTTTTTTCTGATTAGTGAAAATGAAGCCATCAATACCTATGAGGATCTGAGGGACAGGGTGATCTGGACCTCCATGAAGGGGGGGCCTGTGGCCTTTACCATGAATCAGCTGATTCTCAACCAGACTTCCCTTGATCCGGAAAAAGACCTGAGCTACCAGTTCATGGCCTTCGGCGAACTCACCAACCTAATCCTCAATGACCTCAAGGATATCGAGGTCTACAGCCTCAGGGACCCCTATGTTTCCCAGATTCTCGCCGAAAAACCCCAGGCCCGGATTATTCTGAACTTTGACGAGGAATGGGAGAAGGCCTTTGGCAACCGCATTCCCAATTCAGGTCTTGCCATGGACAGGGATTTCATTGACACCCATCCGGAATTCATTACTGCCTTGAATGAGGCGTACAAGGAAGCCATCGACTGGATGAATGACAATCCCGGGGAAGCCGCCGCTCTGGGTTCGAAATACCTCAAGGGGCAAAGCGAGGCCATCCTGCGCTCCTCGATTGAAAACCTCAACCTGAGCTTGATGGAAGGGGCGGTTGAAGAACAGTTGAAGGATTACATCGGCCTATGGCTGGCCTTCAATCCTGAAATGGTGGGCTCAAAAATGCCCCTAGACGAATTTTATCACCTGGATTAGAAAGGGTTTGACCTCATGTCGAAAATCACGCTCCACAAAAGCAGCTATACCTCTGCCCTGGTCTTTCTCGGTCTGTGGCAGCTGGCCTCATTTTTCACCTCCCCGGTTATCCTTCCCGCTCCCGGTGTGGTCCTGTGGGGAATGGGGACCTATCTCACAGACAGCGCCTTTTATGCGGACCTGGGGGTAACTGTTTTCAGAGGCTCTGCTGCCTACCTCCTCTCCGCCGCCGCTGCCATGGTTCTGGCTTTCATCATCCACTATTCAAAGACCTTTGAGAGGATATTCTATCCCTATCTTCTGGCGCTGCAGGTGATTCCAAGGATTTCCTGGATTCTGCTGGCCATGATCTGGTTTCCCTTGAATTCTCAGATTGTCATCTTCATCATCCTGATGACCATCCTGCCGGTCATCACCATCAATACCCTGGAGGGTCTCAAGGGAATCGACGGTTCTCTCCTGGAAATGGCCCGGGTTTTCAAAATCAAAAAAAGCAAAATCACCACGGGGATTATCCTCCCGGGAATATCCTCCCATGTTTTTTCAGGGCTGAAGGTCGCCATGGGCATCACCTGGAAAACCGTGGTCATGGCGGAACTGCTCACGGTGCAAAACGGTCTGGGGGCGGAAATGGCCTATGCGAAGACCTCCTTTTCAACGGACCGAATCCTGAGCCTCACCCTGATGATTGTCATGATCGGACTGCTTTTCCAGAAGCTGCTGCTGGGGCTGGAACGTCATTTTGAAAGGTGGAAATACAACCATGGATAAGATACAGCTGGTCAATATCACCAAGAGTTACCAGGAGCTGCCGGTGCTTGAAGATTTCACCCTTTCCCTGCCCCACAAGGAAATCACCTGTATTGTGGGGCCTTCAGGCTGCGGCAAGACCACCCTGCTTAATATCCTGGCAGGGCTTGAGGTCCAGGATAAGGGGCAAGTCAGAAACCTTGACAAGGACCTTATCAGCTATGTCTTCCAGGAACCGAGGCTCCTCCCCTGGAAAACCGCCGAGGATAATTTGAAATTTGTTCTAAGGGACAAGGTCGCCCCCCTCAAACTGGACCACTACGTCAAGGAGTGGCTGGACAAGGTGGAGCTGCTCCCCTTCAAAGATTATTATCCCAGACAGATGTCCGGCGGCATGATGCAGCGTCTGGCCCTGGCCCGGGCCTTCGCTCTGCCCAGCGATGTTCTGCTCATGGATGAGCCCTTCAAGGGGCTTGACGCCCCCCTGCGTCACAAGATGCTTGAGCTCACCCGGAAACTCTGGGGAGAGGAAAACAAAACCATTATCTTTGTCACCCACGACATCCAGGAATCTCTGCTCATCGGCCACCGGGTCATCGCCCTGAGCACGAGGCCCGCCAGGATCCTCGATGACATTAAGGTGGATATCGCCGTAAGGGACCGGAAAATCGGATGTGTCAAGCTCGCCCGGGTGGAAGGCTATCTGTACGACCTGATTGAACATGGGTCCCTGGGCCTCTCCAATTGTCCGAGAATCACCCAGATCAAAGAACGCTACTATGACTCACACCAGTGCAAAGCATAAAAAAAGCGATGTCAATCATCGCTTTTTTTTCTTTTTCAGATGGTGACCCAGGGGAATCATAAAGAAGATACAGCCCAGGACAAAGGCCATTCCCCCAAAGGCCGAGAGGGGGTCTTTATGAACTAGGCCGTGAAAGGTATAGGCCAGACTCCCCAAAAGAAAGAACAGCCAGCCCATCAGATTAAGCAGTATCTCCTTCATAATTTTTCGAGGACCCCTTTCAACTCCTCTACCTTGTGAATAACGAAGAGGGCCTCATCCTCCATTTTCTCAAAATCATTGTACCGGGCCTGGATGCCGACAAAGGGCACCCCGGCGTTTTGTGCGAATTTGAAATCATTGAAGCTGTCTCCGACAATGAGCATCTCTTTGAGCTCAATGCCCACCCGCCTGGAAAATTTCAGGGCGTGTTCCGGATGGGGCTTGGGCCGGGTGACGCCGTCATCCACCCCGACATAATCAAAGTAGTCTAAGATGCCGGACTGCTTCAGTCCCTTATAGGTTGAACCCCAGGTATCTGCCGTGGCGATACCTAAAGCATACCCTCTGGCTTTCAAAAATTCAAGGATTTCCGACACACCTTCCAGGAGCTGCACCTGCTCCGCTGCTTCTAAGGCGACCTCTTCAAACAGTGCCATGAGCTCTGAGGCGATTCCGGGCTTGCCCGGGAAAAGGATGTCCCCCCAGGCCCTTGTCAACTCATGGGTGGACAGATACTGGGAAGGGGATTCCTTTTCAAAAGCCTCCTCCCCGTACCCCGAGTAGGCTTTGAGGGCACCGAGCTGCTCGGAAGTCACCCCATAGCGCTCAGAGAGCCTTTTGAACAGTTTGCCCATGATGTCATGCCAAAGGGTTTCAAACTCGAATAAGGTCCCGTCCTTGTCGAAGAGAATCCCCTTAAACCGTGTCATGTGAGAACTCCCTTATCAGAAGGTGAAGGGCGGGGTTGGATGGATTGAGTGCACCGCTGTAGATTGGATTGATCCAGGAAATGACCTCGCCGGATTCATTTCTCACCTCAAAGGCCAGCCAGTTGAAGGAGGTCCTTGAGGATTTGAAAACCAGGTCGGCCCTGGCCAGTCTGACGGGCTGCCCCGTCAGGGTTCCCGAATCAATGACGGCACCGTTGAAAACAAATTGCCAGGTATGGGAATCAGCGTCCCGGGGCTTTTCAAAGCCCTCAAATGTCACTAGATAATCAAAGGGATAGAGCTCTTCCAGGGCGCTTCCAGGCCGGATATTGCCTTCGGCAATGTCTGGCAGAGGCTTGAAATAACGGGATACCACCACATCCCCCACCCGGATGCCGGCAAGGATTCCCCTGACAGTGGGTTGTGCCGCGTAGACATACGTGGCGGGATCGCCATAGATTGAGGGCTGCCC